>JBBCHF010000008.1:0-133571 GCA_037201645.1 Caulobacteraceae bacterium | reverse complement strand
AGCGTGCCATAGAGGGGGTTCGACGGATTGCGGCTGCAGCCCTCGAAGTCGCCGTCGTTGCCGTCGACGTGGTGCTGGTTGAACTTGCGCAGATAGGCGTCAGCCTGCACCGACCAGGCGTCGGAGGCCTGATACCGGCCGGTGAGGGCGGCGAGGCCCTCGTGGTTCGCGGTGGTCTGAGGGTAGGTGTAGACGGCGCGGCGGTCCTGGCTCAGCAGGTCGGCGGGCGTCGGGCCGACCACGCCGAACTCGTTGACCGCGCCGGCCAGCACGAGGTGGACGTCGGCCTTGCCCTGGGTCCAGCCGAGGTCCGCATAGCCGCGCGCGACCTTGGACGGCGACTGCAGCCGCCAGCCGTCGTCGCGCCCGCCGTCCGCGGCGACGTAGACCGACCACGGCCCCCTGGCGGCGCCGTACTGCGCCGAGCCGTCGACGCGGCCGAAGGAGCCGCCCTCGATCTGCGCCTCCCCGCCCGGCGCGTCGCGGCCGGTCTTCATGCGCAGGCTGACCGCCCCGCCCAGCGCATTCAGGCCTTCAGGCCGAAGGCGGGGTTGCTGGTGAACAGGTCCGCCCGGGCGATGGCGACCTCGGGCACGAGGTCCCAGTTCACCGTGTCGCCGAACGCCTCGTTCAGCCGCACGCCGTTCATGTAGACCGCGAGCCCTTCCGGCGTTCCCTGAAGCGGCGACGCCTCGAAGCCGCGGAAGTTAAGGTCCTTGGTGAAGCCATTGCCCTGGGTGTCCGAGAGGCTGACGCCCGCGACCCGCTGCTCCAGCGCGTCGGCCGCGGACAGGGAATCGGTGCGCTCGAAATCCTGCGCGGTCAGGCTCTCCACCACGCCGGGCAGCTTGTCCGGATCGACCCCGGCCCCCGGCAGCGGCGTCGGCGCCACCACCTCCACCCCACGCAGCGTCACGGCGCCCGCGCCCTGGGCCAAAGGCGGCGTGGGGAAGGGCGCCCGCCGCCAGCGCCAGATAGGCGAACCCGACGGCCGGCCGCCCGCGCCTGCCGATACCCTGTCGAACCGCCACCCGGAATCCTCCCGATCCACGCTCTTTGTCCTGCGGTAAGGGCGCCAGGCGTCGGCGGCAATGGCCGATGCGGCCCGCCAGACGCCGATTGCCACGTCGCCTGACGCGAGCGATGAATGGGCGGTGATCGATGAGGCCGCCGCCGCAGAGCAGCGCCTAGGGAGGGTCCGGGATGAAGACCATGCAGCGCGTCATGGCGCCGCCGCGCCTGCTCGCCGCCGCGCTGCTGTGCCTGGCGGCCGCGCCCGTCGCGGCGCCGGCGGCGGCCGCGCCGCCCAGGCTGACGGCGCTCTATGCCGATCCCGGCCAGCCGGACCTGAGCGGGGTGTGGCTGGTGACGGGGTGGTTCAGCTTCTCACCGGACAAGGCCCTGCCGGCGTTCAAGCCGCCTTACGACGCCATCTACGCCAGGCGGATGAAGGCGTTCGACGCGGGGGCGCCGATCGACGACGTCACCGCCGACTGCCTGCCGCCGGGGATGCCGCACATCCAGGTCGTGCCCTATCCGTTCGAGCTGATGCAGACGCCCGGGCGCGTGACCCTGCTCTACGAATACGCGGGCCAGGTGCGGCGGATCTACCTGGACGGCGGCGAGCCCAAGGATGCGGACCCGACCTACTACGGGACCTCGGTCGGCCATTGGGAGGGCGACACTCTGGTGGTGAAGACCACCAACATCCGCGCCGACACCCAGCTCGACTTCAGCGGCGTGCCGCACAGCGACGCCCTGACCATCACCGAGCGCCTGCGGCGGACCGGGCCCGATGCGCTG
Organism: Caulobacteraceae bacterium; assembly: GCA_037201645.1. Taxonomy (GTDB): domain Bacteria; phylum Pseudomonadota; class Alphaproteobacteria; order Caulobacterales; family Caulobacteraceae; genus JANWHQ01. The sequence continues at coordinate 131,768 of JBBCHF010000008.1, read as the reverse complement.
GAGGACCAGATCACCCTGGACGACCCGAAGGCCTATGCGCGGGCCGTTCACGGCCGCCCGCGTCTATGCCCGGCACGCGGACTGGACCATCGGCGAATACGTCTGCGAGGAGAACAACCGCAACAAGACCCAGGCGAATGGCGTGACGGGTTTCGGCGTGCCGAAGGCCGCCGGCGCCAGCGGAGGACCGACACAGTGAGACGCGTCAGAGACGGCATGATCGGCCTCGCCTTGGCCATGGGCGCCGCGGCCGCGCCGCCGGCGGCCCAGGCCCACCACTCCTTCGCGATGTTCGACCGCGACAGGCCGGTGACCATCGCCGGCACGGTGCGGGAGTTCCAGTGGACCAACCCCCACGTCTGGATCCAGCTCACGGTCCCCGGGCCGGGCGGCGCCGACGAGGAGTGGGGCGTCGAGTGCACCAGCGTGAACTTCATGCGCCGCGAGGGCTGGGACCACGCGAGCCTGAAGCCGGGCGACAAGGTCAAGCTGATGATCTTCCCGCTGAAGGACGGCTCCCATGGCGGCCAGTTCAACAAGCTCACCGAGCTGAACGGCTCGCCGGCGGCCCTGCCGGGCTACAAATAGGCGCCGCGCCGGATCACGCGGGGGCCAGCTCGGGCTCGTCCTGACGGGCGAGCTGGGCCACCTTGCGGGCGCTCTCGGCGTCGTGGGGGGCGAAGATGACCACGCGCAGGGTCGGCGCGCCCTCGACCACGTAGGAGGTGTGCTCGAAGGTGATGCCGCCGAGCTGGGGATGCTTGAGCAGGTGCACGCCCTCCGAGCGGCTGCGGATCTCCGGGCTGCGCCACAGGCCGCGGAATACCGGCGAGACCTCGCACATCTCCTCGATCAGGGCGTCGAAGGCGGGATCGCCCGGGGCCTGGCTGTAGTCGACCCTGAGCTTGGCGGCGATCCGCCGGGCCATGGCCTCGTACTCGATCGGGTCCTCCTGGTACTCGGGGCTGGTCATCAGGATGCGCACGAGGTTGCGCCGCTCGGGGGGCAGGGCGCCGTAGTCGCGGAAGCAGCGCTTCACCATCGGGTTCCAGTAGATCACGTCCCAGCGCGGCGAGATCACCTCGGCCGGCACGTTCAGGGCGTCGAGCGTGCGCTTGACCGTCTCGGGCACCGTCTCGTTGCGGAAGGACTGCAGGGGCGCGGGCCGGTTCTGGGCCAGGGAGAACAGGTAGTCGCGTTCCTCGGCCGACAGGCGCAGGGTGCGGCCGAGGCTCTCCAGCACGCGGTCCGACGCGCGCACGTCCCGGCCCTGCTCCAGCCAGGTGTACCAGGTGGCCGAAAGCCCGGCCAGGGCGGCCACGTCCTCGCGGCGCAGGCCCGGCGTGCGGCGGCGGCCCGGCTGGGGCAGGCCCACCGAGGTGGGGGACAGACGCGCGCGGCAGCTCTTGAGGAATTCCGACAGCTGGGCTCGTTGAGCAGTGCTGGTCATCGTCACAGGCGCCCCCGCTGCTATCAGGACCATCCTAGCAGGCTAATACTAGCATAAGCAGACCGCTGGTTGACGCGCAAACCCGATCGCTAGAACTGCAGTGGGAGAGGCCGGGCGGCTGCGGCGAATACGGCGACAGGAAAGGAACCCCATGAAGCGCAGCGAGAGCCGGATCCTGACCACCCACGTCGGCAGCCTGCCGCGCCCCAAGGCCATGCTCGACATGGCCAACTACCGCACCGGCCCGACCGACCAGCCCGAGAAATTACGCCCAGCTCCTGAAGGAGTCGGTGGCCGAGATCGTCAGGAAGCAGGCCGCGTGGGCCTGGACATCATCAGCGACGGCGAGTTCGGCAAGGAGAGCTGGGCCGGCTACATCATCAAGCGCCTGTCCGGCTTCGAGGTTCGGCCCGAGCAGCGGCGCGAGGTCGAGTGGCTGGGGCAGCGACCGCTTCCGCTTCCGCGAATTCCTGGCCGAGGCCTTCCCCCGGGCCGTCGAGGGCACCGCCACGGAGGCTTGCGTCGGCCCGATCCGCTACCAGGACCACGACAGCATCGCCCTCGCCATCGAGGCGTTCAAGGAGGCCCTGCCGGCCGTGAAGGTCGAGGAGGCGTTCATGACGGTCGTGGCGCCGGCCTCCACCGCCTATGACGGGGTCAACGAGTACTATCCGACCGAACGGGAATACGTCTTCGCCATCGCCGACGCCCTGCGCGAGGAATACAAGGCGATCCTCGACGCGGGCCTTTTGGTGCAGGTCGACGACGCCGTGCTGGCCAACATGTACGACGCCCTGGTCTCCAAGAGCCCGGAGCGCTACCGCGAATGGGCCCAGCTGCGCATCGACGCCCTGAACCACGCCCTGGAGGGCATCCCGGAGGACCGGGTCCGCTACCACCTGTGCTTCGGCTCCTGGCACCTGCCGCACATCTCCGACGCGCCGCTGGAGGAGATCGTCGGCTTCATCCTGCAGGTGAAGGCCGGCGCCTATTCCATCGAGGCCGCCAACCCTCGGCACGAGCACGAATGGCGGGTGTGGGAGAAGGTGAAGCTGCCGCCGGGCAAGCTGCTGCTGCCCGGGGTGATCACCCACCACATCATCACCGTGGAGCACCCGCGCCTGGTCGCCGACCGCATCATCCGCTTCGCCAGGCTGGTGGGCCGCGAGAACGTGATCGCCTCGACCGACTGCGGCTTCGCCCAGATCGACCTGGTCCAGCGCGTCCACCCGGAGGTGATGTGGGCCAAGTTCGAATCCCTCGTCGAAGGCGCCCGCATCGCCACCGAAGAACTCTGGGGCCGCAAGGCCGCGGCGTAGGCCCCGTCCTCCCCTGTCCCGGAGAGGACGGGGGGAGGGGGACCGCGTGAAACGCGGTGGAGGGGGCAGCCGGTGCAGGGCGCTCTGCGGTTGCACGCCCCCTCCACCCCCCGCTCTTCAGCCGGCGTGCGCCGGCTTCGGCGGGCGGTCCCCCCTCCCCCTTAGTGTTCCCTAAGGGGGAGGAGAGGCGCTGCTAGGCCTCCGCAGTCTGCGATCGGGCGGGCTCGGCCTTTGAGGCGTCCTGCAGGATCACGCCCTGGGCGCGCAGGGCCTTCTGCAGGTCGGGGACGTCGACGGCGCGCGGCTGCACGCCGGCGTCGGCGGCGAGGGCCGCGGCGACGCCGGCGGCCTGGCCGGTGAGCCAGCACTGCGGGATTTCGCGCATGAAGCCGTGGGAGTTGGCGTCGCAGGAGACGTGGCGGCCGCAGGCGAGCAGGCCGTCGAGGCTGCGCGGCACCAGGGCGCCGTAGGGCACGGAGACCACCGGGAACTTCGGCGACACCGAGGGGCTGACGCCGACCTCGTCGGGGACGGGGACGCCCGCGCCCCACTGGCCGCGCTCGATGCGGCCGACGCCGGCCAGGCGGCGGGTGTGCGCACGCCGAGCTGGGGCGCGCTCTGCATCATCCAGGCGGCCTCGAAGCCGGGCGCGTGTCTGCGGAAGAAGTCGCAGTGGCCGACCATGAAGCGGTGCGAGCGGATCTCCAGCTCGGTCATGTCGTCCACGTCCAGGGCCGACAGCCCCGACTGGCGCGGCCCCAGGAACAGGGCGACATCGTTGCGCCAGGAGACGTAGGGCGGCTGGAAGAAGCCGAGCGTCTCGCGCCCGAGCGCCATCAGCCCGGCGAACTCTTCCGGCTGCGAGCGGCGGAAATCGAGCCAGCGCGCCATGTCCACGCCGCACAGCATGAAGGCGGTGTTGGCCGCGTGGTGGACGTCGCCCCTCCTCGATGTCGACGTCGAAGGCGGCGCCGGCGCGGGCGAACATGTCGCCGTCGCCGGTGGCGTCCACCACGACCCTGGCCATCAGCGCCCGGCGGCCGGCCTTGCTCTCGAACACCGCGCCCGTCACGCGGCCGTCCTCCACGATCGGGGCGGCGGCCCAGGAGTGGAACACCAGCCGCACGCCGGCCTCGATCAGCATCTCCTGCGACAGCACCTTCAGCCGCTCCGGATCGATGTTGGCGACCAGGTGACCACCCCGTGAAAGGCGGAGTGCGCTGGCCCCAGTAGGCAGCCCTCTGCCCGGCTCGCGCGAGCCCCAGTCGGCGGGGTCGGGCCCGGCCACGCCCTCGGGCGGCAGGCGGTCCAGCACCTCCTCCGCGAAGCCGCCGATCACCCGGCGGCCCTGCCAGTCGGTCATCCGGTCGATCCAGATGACCAGGCCGCCGGTGGAGAGCCCGCCAAGGTGGTTGTAACGCTCCAGCACCGCCACGTCCGCCCCCGCCCGCGCGGCCGACAGCGCGGCCGCGCAGCCGGACGGCCCGCCGCCGACCACCAGCACGTCGCAGCGGTGGTAGACCGGGATCTCCCGCCCCGGCTCGCGATGCACGCCGGCGCCGTTGCGCGGGGGCAGGACCCGCGAGCGCGCCTCGAACACGTCGGAGGCCAGGAAGCGGTCCTCGGTCTGCCGCACGCTCCGGACGCGCGGCGTGGCGGCTTCATCGGACATGGCGGCGTCTCCGGCTGGCCGCCGGGGCGGACCTGATCGAGGGCGGGGCCTTCGCCCCGTCGCAAATATCAATATGCTGGCCGCGGCGGCGGGCGAGCTTCAGACCCGCCTCGGGGCGCGCATGGCCGACGAACAGGATGGAAGCCGGCCAGGGGCGGCGGGCGTCGACGACGACCGCGCCGCGTCCGCCCTGGACGCCCTGTCGGCGATCCCGGTGGCCGGGACGCAGTTCATGGAGCTGCAGGGCCGGCATCCGCCCGGCTCCCTCGAAGACCTCAAGCTGCGGTTCACCCGTCGGGTGATCTTCCTGGCCCGGCGGTGGCGCAACCACATCAACGACGAACTGCGCCGGACGGGTCACAGCCATGCCCGCTGGAGCGCCCTGATCTGGATCCACCTCCTGGCGGGGTCAGCAACCATCGCGAGCTGGCCGAGCGCATCGGGGTGGAGCTGCCCACCCTCATCCGCCTGCTGAACCGGCTGGAGGGCGAGGGCCTGGTCGAGCGGGTGGCGCTGCCGGGGCAGGGGCGCGCCAAGACGGTGCGCCTGACGCCCGCGGGGCGGCGGGTGCTGACGGAGCTGAACGCCATCACAGAGCGGGCGCGGGCGAGCTTCCTGGAAGGCGTGGACAAGGAGAAACTGGTGGTCTGCATGTCGCTGTTCGACGACCTCCTGTCGGAGGCGGACGAGGACTGACCGGCCCGCCGGCGCATCATTCGGCGGGCGCGCCCGCCAGCATGGGCTCGGCCATCGTGGCGGAGCCGCCGCCGCGCCGTACGATCACGCCTATCGTGAGCACCGCCACGCCATAGACCAGGGGGCAGGCGGCGAGCAGGGCGTAGGTCATCTTCACCGGCAGGTTGGTGGCCAGCACATAGCCGCCGATCAGGGGGCCCAGCACCGACCCGATCTTGGCCACGCCCGAGCACCAGCCGGCGCCGCTGGCGCGGATGGCGCTGGGATAGAACATGCTGATGATGCTGGTGATGCCGTAGTGGCTCCCGCCCAGGAAGATAGAGATCGGGACCAGCAGGACCATGAACTGCGCCAGGGTCAGCGGCGCAAGGCCCGCCGCGAGCAGGAGCGGGACGGCGGTCAGGGGCAACAGGGCGACGACGATCGGCCCGTGCCGGTCGGTGAACCGCATCAGGGCCACCCCGCCCAGGGCGCCGCACAGCGAGTTGATCGACGAGACCCAGGCGGCGTGGTCGGCCCGAGAAGCCGAGGTTCTGCAGGATCAGCGGGCCCCAGGAGACCAGGAAGAAGGTCGAGATCGAGCTGGCGAAATAGGACAGCCACAACAGCGGCGTCAGCCAGCGCAGCCGGCCGAGGAACAGCATCTTCAGCTGGAACCGCTTGCCGGCGGCGGCCGCCTCGTCGGTCAGGATGAAGCGCGCCGGGGTGTCCGGCTCGGCCGTCGGCGGGATCTCCACTTTCATGCGGCCGAGCACGCGGCGGATGTCGACCTCCCGGCCCTCGCGGCCGGCCAGGAAGCGCAGCGACTCCGGCAGGATCGCCGCCAGCAGGGCGGTCGCCACCAACGACAGGGCCCCGCCGACCACGAACACGCCGGACCAGCCGTAATGGGGGATCACCAGCCGCGCGATGGGCCCGGAGACCGTCACCCCGACGCCGTAGCCCAGCATGATCAGGGTGATGATCGTCGCCCGCATCCGCTTCGGCGCGAACTCCATGTTCAGCGCCCAGATCAGCGGCATGGCCCCGCCGAGCGCCAGGCCGTTCAGGAACCGCAGGGCCAAAAGCGACGGGTAGCTCCAGGCGAAGGCCAGGGCGATGGTCAGGGCCGAGAAGGCGCCGGTGGCCAGGATGATCGCGGGCCGCCGCCCGATCCGGTCGCCGATGTAGCCGAACAGGAAGCCGGCAGCAGGGTGCCGAAGATGCCGATGGAGAAGACGTTCCCCAGCATCGGCGAGGTCAGGTGGAACGCCGCCTCCAGCTGCTTGGACGTGAACGAGATCACGTTCATGTCGAAACCGTCGAAGAAGGTCACCAGCCAGGAGACGAACACCAGCATGACCAGGAATCCGCGCGGCTTCTGCCGCTCGATCGCGGTCGAGAGGTCGAACGTCGCCTGGCCTTCCATCGCGTCTCTCCCGGCCTGCCGCGCGCCCCGGATCGTCGGGGCGCGGCCAATGCTCTTTCGGTTTTGCCCTAGCATGCTAGGTTGAAAACCACAGACCGGCCAGCGGCGATCCGCGTCCCGAACACAGTAAGGGACGGCCCAGGAAGAGGAAGCGGACGATGGACTACAAGCTGATCTCCTGCGACGACCACCTCGACCTGAACCAGCTCCCCGCCGACCTGTGGACCAGCGGCCTGCCGGCCGAGTTCCAGGATCGCGCTCCGCACGTCGAGGAGAAGGACGGCCGCGCGGTCTGGGTCTGCGACGGCCAGAACTGGGGCGGCTGGTCCGGCAAGGCCGGCGGCTTCAGCGGCCCCAAGCCGATCTTCACCGCCCTGGACCGCGGCGGCGTGGTGGACCAGACCGAGCGGCGCCCGGCGGTGGCCGCCCTGCGCCTGGCCGACATGGACCGCGACGGCGTCTACACCCACGTGATCTTCGGCCCCGTCACCTCGATCAACCATCCGGACGCCGCCTTCCGGGACGCCTGCTACCGCGTCTACAACGACTGGCTGGCGGACTATTGCCGCGTCGCCCCCGACCGCCTGCTCGGCGTGCCGATGCTGCCGCCCTATCCGGAGAGCGCGGTCGAGGAGCTGAAGCGCCTGGTCGCCAAGGGCACGTTCAAGCAGGCCAACCTGCAGATCGCCGTGGCGGACCCGCCGCTGCGCGACCCCCGCTGGGAGCCGCTGTTCCAGGTCCTGGAAGACTCCGGGATGATCCTGTCGTTCCACGTCACCGTGTTCGCCTCGGCCGGCGCCGCCTTCGACCCGCACAAGGGCAGCCCGGGCGCGACCTTCCTGCACGCCAAGTCGTTCGTGGAGCAGTTCCTCGACCCGTTCGTGGACCTGTTCGCCTTCGGCATCCTGGAGCGGCATCCGGGGCTGAAGATCGTCATCGCCGAGTCCGGCGCCGGCTGGCTGCCCTGGGTGGTCGAGGAACTCGACTACCGCCACTGGCGCCTGTGGGAATCGGAGGCCTACTGGGCGGACAAGGGCGGCATCCCCGCTGAAGACCAAGCCGTCGGAGCTGTTCAAGCGGCAGATCTATTCGACCTTCCAGCAGAGCCCGGTGGCCATGCGGCTGCTCGAATTCTACGGCGACAACCTCCTGTGGGCGACCGACTATCCCCACCCGGACAGCATCTGGCCCAACTCGCGCCGCACGGTGCAGGAGACCATGGGCCACTTGCCGCCAGAGACGATCAGGAAGCTGACCCACGACAACGCCGCCAAGCTCTATGGGCTGGCGACCGAGAGCCCGGCCAGCCGCATGGCGGCGGAGTAGGGCGCAAGGCAGAGGAACGCCGCATGAGCATCACCATCACCCCCATCCTCCCCACGTTCGGGGCGGAGATCTCGGGGATCGACATCACCCAGCCGTTGAGCCCCGAGGACCGGCAGGCGGTGATCGACGCCCAGAACACCTACGGCGTCACCGTCTACCGCAACACCGGCCTCACCGACGAGACGCACATCGCCTTCAGCCGCAACTTCGGCCACATCGAGCTTGCGCCCAGCATGGCCGGCCGCAAGACGCGCCACGCCCACCGCGAGCTGTTCGACGCCTCCAACCTCGATGCGGAACGGCCAGATCATCGACAACGAGATGGTCCGCCTGCACAAGAAGGGCGACCGGCTGTGGCACACGGATTCCTCGTTCATGGACATCCGCTCGTCCCACTCCCTGCTGCTGTGCCACGAGGCGCCGCCCGAGGGGGGCGCGACCTGGTTCGCCGACGTCCGCGGGGCCTATGACGACCTGCCTCAGTCGATGAAGGACCGGCTGGAGGGCCTGCAGGCGCGCCATTCGATCTGGTGGTCGCGCAAGCTCGCGGGTTATCCGTTTACGGAAGAAGAGATCGACGAACGTCCGCATGCGGTGCATCCGCTGGTGCACGTGCACCAGGGCTCGGGCCGCAGGAGCCTCTACATCGCCGCCCACGCACGCGACATCGTCGGCATGCCGCGGGACGAGGGGCGGGCGCTGCTGGCCGAGCTGATCGCATTCGCCACCCAGCCGAAGTACGTGTTCAACGTCTTCTACAAGCCCGGCGACATGTCGATCTGGGACAAACCTGTGCAGCATGCACCGGGGCGGGGAGTACGAGGACACCAAATACCGCCGCGACATGCGCCGCACCACCATCCGCGAAGGCGCCGCCGAGCTGGCCGACGATCCGTTCACGGACCTTTTCGTCGCCTCCGGCCCCAGCGCCTTCACGTCCAAGGCGCCGGCCGCCGCGAACTGAGCGGGGACGAGGGCGGGCCCTCAGCTCGCGTGCGCCTCTGCCTGGATGCTGCCTTCGATCTCGAGGTCGCCCAGCACGTCCTTGCGGGTGAAGTGGCGGATGTCGCCGAGGCGGCCGTCGCGGACCTTGTTGACCCAGTCCTGGTCGCCGATGTGGCCGCGCCCGACAGAGATCAGGTCGAACTCGCGGTTGTCGAACCGCCGCAGGAGCTCGCGCAGGCCGGTCTCGCCGGTCGGCGTCGCCTCCTTGCCGAAGAAGTTCTCCATCACGTCCACGTCCAGGCCCACGCTGCCGACGGCGATCACCGGCGCGTCGGTCAGGGACCGGGTCCAGCCGGCGAGGCCGAGGTCCGACCCCGGCCATTCGGGATCCAGAACCGCCGCGCCGAGGCGTGGAAGACGTCGACGCCGGCCCTGCGCAGCACCCTGCAGCATCACCGCCAGGTCCTGCGGCGTCTCGGCCACGCGGGCGTCGTAGTTGACCTCCTTCCACTGCGAGAAGCGCAGGCCGATCACGAAGTCCGGCCCCGTCGCCGCGCGGATCGCCGCCACGATCTCGGCCGGGAAGCGCACGCGATGGCGGATGTCGCCGCCGCCATAGCCGTCGTCGCGCCGGTTGGTCTCGGCCCACAGGAACTGGTCGAGCATGTAGCCGTGCGCGGCGTGCACCTCCACGCCGTCGACGCCGATCTGCTGCGCCAGCAGCGCGCTGCGGACGAAGGCGTCCTTGATGTCGCCGAGCTCCTCCACGGTCGCGGCCCGGCCGTTGGGCTTCTTCGCGTGCGCGAGGCCGGAGGGGCTGAGGGTGGGATAGGCGGCATACGGTCCGTCGCCGCCCTCGCTGCGGATGGCGCCCTCGTGCCAGAGCTGCATCAGCATCTTGCCGCCCGCGGCCTTGACCTCGCCGACGCAGCCCGCCCAGGCGTTGGCCGTCGCCTCGGTCATGCGCGTGTAGAACGGGACCTGGGTGGCCGAGGCGTGGTCCACCGCGCAGGACTCGGTGATCACCAGTCCGACGCCGCCCTCGACGCAGGCGCGGTAGTATTGGCCCAGCCGCGGCAGGGGGACGCCGTCCTCGCACCACTGCCGCTGCATGCCCGGCAGGACGAAGCGGTTGGGCAGCTTCAGCGGCCCCAGATCGAACGGCTGGAACAGCGGCGACACGTCCAGCGGGCCCTCGTCGATGCTCATCGGGGCGTTTCCTCTTGTTTGCCCGACTGTTCACCCCTGGGGCTCGTGGCGCAATCGGTGATCAGGCTGACCCGTCAAAACGGGAAGCGGGCGGCTATCGCTTCCCCCTCCCCCTCGATGGGGGAGGGGCGGGGGTGGGGGTGTGGCCGTTGAGATGGGGCGATGGGCGCTGCTGGGCTCCCAGCCATCAGCACGAGCCCTTCGCCGCCCTGCACCCACCCCCATCCCCGACCCTTCCCCCATCGAGGGGGGAAGGGGAGGAAGGCTCGATCAGTCGTCGTCCTGGACGTAGACCCCCGGCCGCGGCGGGCGGCGGCGGCCGGTGCGGCGGAGCAGTTCGGGATCGACGGGCGGATAGGCGGCCAGGATGTCCTCGAACCGCTGCTCGCCCAGCCCCGGAACTCCCCGTGGGTGACGACGTAGAGCTGGGTCCTCGCGGATCGCCTTCACCACCCGCTCGCCGGCGTCGAGGGGATCGGCCCAGTCGGGATGTCCTCGCGGGGCCTCCAGCGCCGCCTCCTGAGCGCCGAAGCCGCTGTCGCCGCGATAGCGCGCCTGGCGGTTGCGGCCCGCCTCGCGGATGTTGGTCTTATAGGGCCCGGCGATCAGCACCGAGACGCCGATGTCGTGGTCGGCCAGCTCCGAGCGGATGGTCTCGCTCATGGCCACCAGGCCCGCCTTGGCCGTGGCGTAGATCGAGGAGCTGCGCGGCGCCGGGGTGATCCCGGACAGCGAGGAGGTGTTGACCACATGCCCGCCCTGGCCCTGGGCGATCATGCGCGGCAGGAAGGTGCAAAGGCCGTTCACCGCGCCGCCGAGGTTGACGTCCAGACCCCAGTCCCAGTCGGCGAAGGTGGCGTCCACGATCGAGCCCTGGACGCCGACCCCGGCGTTGTTGACCAGCACGTGCACGCCGCCGAACCGCTCCCACGCCGCGTCGGCCGCACGGGCGAAGCCGGCCCGGTCGGTGACGTCCAGCTCGACGGCGGCGACCTCGCGGCCCTTCTGCAGGCTCTCGAACAGGGCCGTGGCCGCGGCGATGGTGGTCGGGCCTGAGGTCGGCGATCATCACCTTCATGCCGGCGTCGACCAGCGCCCGCGCGATGCCGAGGCCGATGCCCGACGCCCCGCCGGTGACGAAGGCGACCTTGCCCTCCAGGTCCTGCATGTCAGGCCGCCCGCGCGGCGTCGGCGGAGGTCTCGGGGCCGTATTCGTTGATCGTGGTCCGGCGCACGTCGCGCTTGAACTCGTCGGTCTCCAGCGGCGTGGCGCGGTGCATGGTGCAGCGGTTGTCCCAGATCACGATGTCGCCCTGCCTCCACTTGTGGACATAGATGTACCGCTCCTGGGTGGCGAAGGCATAGGAGTTCCTGCACCAGGGCAGCCCCTCGTCCTCGGGCATGCCGACGATGCCCGTGCAGTGGCGCCGACATAGAGCGACTTGCGGCCATAGGGCATGGTGCGCACCAGCGGGTGGCTCACCGGAGGCATGGTGGCGCGCATGGAGTCGGTCACAGCCCGTCAGCCCGGCCAGCTCGCGGCCGCGCCAGAAGTCGTGGACGCCGACGAGGTGCTCGATCCGCGCCTTGGTCTCCTGCGGCAGGTCGTCGTAGACGGCCCGGGCGTCGATGAAGTGGGTGGTCGCCGCCCTCCGGCGGCACGATGCAGCCGCGCAGCAGCGACCACTTGGTCGGCAGGCTGTTGAACGAAGAGTCGGTGTGGAACCGCTCCGCCCCCTTGGACAGGGCGCGGCGCTCGGAGTCGTAGGGGATGATCTCGCCGTTCTCGTCGAGGTTGGAGGCGTCGAACATCTCCGGCGCCATGCGGCGCTTGACCGGCCGCGGCCGGCCCATGCCGGGCGGCAGCTCCAGCGGCCCGAAGGCGCGGGAGAAGCGGATGTGCTCCTCGTCGGTCACCCCCGGCGTCGCGCACGACCAGGACGCCGTACCTGGCCATGGCGTCCTCGACGGTCCGCACCAGCGCCGGCGTCGGCGGCTGGGTTAGGTCCGCGCCGACCAGCTCGGCGGCGAAGATCGGGTGGAGCGGATTGACCTGCATGGGTGCGTTTCCTCCGATGGCCGGCCTTGTGTCAGGCCGTTCCCTGGCGGACGGTCGAGGCGCGCCATTGCCCGCCGTCGCTCCGGGCGTTATACCGATATTGGTTGTGCCAGACAACCAATTTGCGCCGATCTGGCGCTGGCCTGAGGGGCTATCCATGAGCGCTGGGAGCGCCACGCCGGCGGATGCGCGGGTCGCGGAAAGCGGCGCCCTCGACCGCGGCCTGCTGGCCGGCGGCGTCGGGGCCGCGGGTGCGGCTGGTCCGCAACCTGTTGGCCGCGCGGGTGATGGCGGCCCTGGCGCCGTTCGGCCTGCGCTCGGGCGCCTTCTCGACCATGGCCCTGATCGCCGCCAATCCCGGCTGCTCCCAGGCGGAGCTCGGCCAGGAGCTCGCCATGGACAAGTCGGCGGTCAACGCGATCCTGGACGAGCTGGAGGCCAAGGGGCTGGCCGTGCGCGTCCGCTCGGCCGAGGACCGGCGCCGCCACGCCCTGACCCTGACGGCGGAGGGCGAGCGGCGGATGCGGGAGATGCATCGCGTCTCCTCCGCCGTCGAGCAGCCGATCCGCGAGGCGCTGTCGCCGGCCGAGCTGGAACAGCTGCTGCGCCTGCTGGAACGCGCCCAGCGCGCCCTCCTGGCCGACGAGACGCGCTCATAGCCGGACCCCGGCCGGCCCTAATCTTGAAGCTCCGCCGCGGACGACGTATTCATCGACAAAACCAAGATATCGGGGAGTTTCGTCTAATGGGCACGCAAGCGCGCCTGCCGAGCCGACTGCACCACACCGCCTATGTCACCAACGACATCGAGGCGACGCGCCGGTTCTACGAGGACGTGATCGGCCTGCCGCTGATGGCGACGTGGTCGGAATCGGACGAGCGTTCGGCGCGGTGCGCACCTACGTCCACTGCTTCTTCGGCCTGGCCGACGGCGGGGCGCTGGCCTTTTTCCAGTTCGCCAGTCCGGAGGACCAGGCCCTGTTCGGGCCGAAGATGCCGCCGAGCCCCTTCCACCACATCGCCCTGAACGTCGACGCCGAGACCCAGAAGGGCATCGAAGAGCGGCTGAAGGCGGCCGGCTACAAGGAGCCGGACACCTATGTGCTGGAGCACGGCTATTGCCGCTCGGTCTATGTCAACGACCCCAACGGCATGATCGTGGAGTTCACCCACGACGCGCCCGAGGTCGAGCAGATCAACAGGGACCGCCGCGCCGACGCCCACGACACGCTGAAGCGCTGGCTGGCCGGCGACCACACCTCCAACAACGTCTACCGCTGAGGTCCTCCCCCTCGGCGCCGACGGGGAGCGGGCGGACAAAAGAACGGGCGGACCCATGCAGGGTCCGCCCGAGGGTTTGCACCCAAGGGGACTGTGTTCAGAAGGTCTTCTTCACCGTGACCGCCCATTCGCGGCCCATGGCCGGCTGGCCGCTCACATAGCCGACCGCCGTGGCCTGGTCGAAGTAGGTCAGGTAGTACAGCTTGTTGGTGAAGTTGGTGACTTCGACAGCGGCCTGCCAGTCGCCTTCCTTGTTCCGCCAGGTGATCCGGGCGTTCGCCACAGTATAGGCCGAGATCCGGTCGGGGTGGTTGATCGGTGAGCCTGACGCGTCGACCGGCACCACTTGCCTGGACGGATCCGGATCGTTCGGCGTGTTGGTCGCGGTGGTGAAGATGTCGGACTGGTAGGCGAGGTCCAGCCGCGGCGTGATCGACCCGCGAGGCGTGTCGAAGGCGTACTGCACGCCGAGGTTCCACTTCCACTTCGGCGTATACGGCGGCACCGCGTCGATCGACACGCCGGTGGCCGCGAAGTTGGTGTCCGTATACTTGAAGTCGAGGTAGCTGACCGAGCCGTCGAGCTCCAGCCCGCCCCACGGATGCGCCTCGGCCTCGAGTTCGACGCCCTTCACGTCGGCGCTGCCCACGTTCTGCGGCATGGCGCAGGGACCGGCCGCGCCCCCCGGCGTGTTCAGCGGGCAGGTGCCCAGCGACAGGATGATGTCGTTGTACTTGTTGATGAACGCGGCGCCGTTCAGGCGGACGCGGCGGTCGAACAGCTCGCTCTTGAAGCCGGCCTCGTAGGCGGTCAGGGTCTCGGGGTTTGAAGGTGGTGACCTGGCAGGTCGGCACCGCGCAGGTCGGGCCCGGAGGACCGCCGTAGAACGGCCGGGCGTTGGCGCCGCCGCCTTTGTAGCCGGTCGAGATCTCGGCATAGACCAGGACGTCGTCGGTCACTTTGAAGTCGATGTCGCCGCGGTAGTCCCAGCGCGAGCCCTTGAAGGTCGAGGACTCGCCGTTCAGGCCGTACACCAGCCAGTTCGTGCAACCGCCGGGCGCGAAGTTCGGCGTGGCGCAGACGTCGGTGCCGTCCGGATTGTGCCGGTGGTAGGTGTAGCTCTTCTCGTCCTTCGAGTAGCGGATGCCGCCGATCAGGTCGATCCGGTCGGTCACCGCCCAATCGATGTTGCCGTAGACCGCCTTGGAGGTGGACGGCGACGTGTCGGGCCCGTGCTTGAAGTCGAAGTCGAAGTTGTAGACGCCGGGGACCGAGTTGGTGCCGGTGTAGGGCAGGTCGACACGGGCCTCCTCGTCGCCGTCCTGGCTCGCGTAGAAGGCGCCCAGAGTGTAGTTGACGGAGTTGAACACCGTGCCGTTCAGGCGGAACTCCTGGGTCCACTGCGAGTGGTGCAGGGTCTGCATCAGGAGCTCCACGCCGACGGGCGAGCCGGCGGTGTCCTGGGCGAACGAGTTGTAGAACTTGCGGTACGAGGTGATCGACTTCAGGGACATGTGGTCCCCGAGCTTCCAGTCGATCGTGCCCGCGACGCCCCAGGTCCGGTAGTAGTCGATCGGATCGATCGCCACCGGCTTCCAGCCCGCGTCGAGGTGGTCGCCGCCGTTCGGCGGGCCCGGTCGATGTAGGTGGCGTAGTTGATGAACGGGTCGTTCGGGTGGTTCGGATCCCCGGAGTTGGGGCCGTAGGGCACGAAGATGTTGCCGTAGGGCACGCCGTCCAGCGACAGGCCGTTCGGCCGGGCCCACAGCAGCGTCCCCGCCTGCACCGGCGACTGGTCGTTGGTGGCGTCCCGCCGAGACGTTCACCTCGATATTGTCCGTGGGCAGCCAGCGCACCGCGCCCTTGATCGCGTCGAAGGACTGGCCGCCTTCCTTGCCGAGCTCGCAGCCCGTGCCGGTCATGAAGGAGCGGATCGGCGAGGTCGGGTGGGTGCACTTGTAGTCGAGGCGGGTGACGTAGCCGTCGTGGTGACGGGTGGCGCCCGAGATGCGGACGAACAGCTTGTCCGGCACGATCGCGAAGTCGGCGCCGCCCCTGAAGTCGATACGGTTCAGGCTGCCGTAGGTGCCCTCGATATAGCCGCCGCCCTCGCCGTCGGGCTTCTTGGAGTAGAGCTTGATGGCGCCGCCGATGGCGTTGCGGCCGGCCAGGGTGCCTTGCGGGCCGCGCAGCACCTCGACCCGGTCGAGGTCCATCAGGTCCAGCAGCGAGCCGGTCAGGGTCGAATAGTAGACGTCGTCGACGTAGATCGCGACGCCCGGCTCCTGCGAGAAGTTGAAGTCGGTCTGGCCGACGCCGCGGATGAAGGCGACCATGGCCGAGCCGAAGCCGCCGCCGGCGGGCCGCAGGCTCACGTTCGGCGCCTCCGCGGCGACCTGGTAGACGTTGGTCTGGCTGCGGTTCTCCAGCATCTGGGCGTTGACCGCCGTGATGGCGAGCGGCGTCTGTTGCAGGTTCTGCTCGCGGAACTGCGCCGTGACGACGACTTCGCTGATGGTGGAGCCGCCCGACGGGGCGGGCGCGCCCGCGTCCTGGGCGTGCGCCAGGGACGCGACCGAGATCAGCGCGGCGCCAGCGGCGATGGGCGCTGCGGTTCGCAACAAAGCGGCGCGAAGCACCGCGTGAGATCTGTACATTTTCCTCCCCCAAGGCGTCTAAGGCCGAAGCCAGTGCGCCAGTTGTTCACTGTGTGAGCACTCCTTCGACAGGAGAGGCCCAGGTGAAACGGGGGATGATTTCGGTGTTGACTTCGACAACAGTGATTTAGAACTGCCGCTGAAGCGTCTTTGGCTCCCCCGCATCAAGCCGATGCTCAGTTTCAGGGGATTGGCGGGCTTAGCCAGATGTGTCCTTATGATGGCAATAGAATTGCTATGTTACGTTATGATTGCAATGCGGGCGACATGTGGGCGCTGGCCCGCGGCGGTCAGCCCGTGAGCCAATCCGACAACGCCAAGGTGACCTCGTCCGGCCGTTCCACGGTCGCCATGTGGCCGCAGGCGTCGACCAGCGCCAGGCGGGCGACGGGGATGCGCCCGGCCATCTCCTCGTGCTGGGGGACGGGGCTCCAGCCGTCCTGCCGGCCGCAGAGCACCAGGGTCGGGCAGGCGATCCTGGGCAGGTAGTCTGACGCGTCCGGCCGCTGCAGGCCCGCCCGCTGCTGGCCTTCGAAGATCTTCGGCGTCGCGCGACGGACCATGGCCTCGAGCGGGCCCATCAGGGCGGCGTCGCCGATGCGGTCGGGATGCACCATGGGCGGCAGCCATCGGGCGGCGACGGCGGCCATGCCTTCGCGGTAGCCCAGCTCCACCAGCCCCATCCGCTTGGCCGTCTCCTCGGGCCGCGGGCCATGGAAGCCGGTGGAGAGCAGGGCCAGGCGCGCGACGCGCCCGGGCGCCAGCCGCCACATCTCCAGCGCCACCCGCGCGCCCATCGAATGGCCGGCGACGGCGAGCGGCCCGGCCGTCTCGTCCAGCACCTTGCGAGCCATGCCGGCGAACGAGTCCAGGCCCCAGAGGTCGGCGACATGGACGTCCATGGCGTCAGCGAACGCCGCCCGCTGCGCCTCCCACACCGTCGCGTCGCACAGAAGGCCGGGCAGCAGGCACAGGGTCGGCGGATCGGAAAACGCAGGCATGGGAACGGGCGGCGGGAGGAGCGGAGGGAGGGCGCGACTAGACCAATCCGAAATAGGTGTATCGGGTGGTTTTTGTACTAGCATTTAGCGCGGGCTGGCGCCGGGCCGGCAGTCTCGTTAGACCGCCCCCGCGTCGGCAGCGAGGGTTCCAGTGCAAGACAAGGTCATCATCACCTGCGCCGTGACGGGCGCTTCGCCGGTCCCCAGCCACCCGAGCTTCCCCAAGAGCAACGAGGAGGTCGCCAACGCCGCGCTGGAAGCGGGCGAGGCGGGCGCCTCGGTCATCCACATCCACGTGCGCAAGCCCGACGGGACGCCCTCGACCGACCTCGACGACTACGAGGAGGTCTACAACCGCGTCCGCCAGAAGAACAACGACCTGATCCTGAACCTGACCACGGGACCGGGCTGCAACTGGATCCAGAGCGACGAGGACCCCGCCATGCCGGGGCCGGGCGCGATGATGTTCACGGCCGAGCGCTCGGCTGGAGCACATCGAGCGCCTGCGCCCGGAGCTGTGCACCCTGGACATCTGCACCATGCAGATCTTCGGCACGGTGGCGATCAACACCAAGAAGATGATGACGACCATGGGCCACATGATCCGCGACTGCGGCGTGAAGCCCGAGATCGAGTGCTTCGACACCGGCGACCTCGTCTTCGCCGAGGACCTGATCGCCGAGGGCGCGCTGGACGGTCCGGGCATGTACTCGATCGTCATGGGCGCCAAGTACGGCATCCACGCCACGCCCGAAGCGATGATCTATTGCCGCAACAACCTGCCGCCCGGCGCGGTGTGGCAGGGCTTCGGCGTCAGCCGTCACACCTGGCCGATGGCGGCCCAGTCGATCATCCTCGGCGGCAACGTCCGCACCGGCTTCGAGGACTCCACCTACCTCGGCAAGGGGCGTCAGGCCCGCAGCAACGCCGACATGGTGGTCCAGGCGGTGGAGCTGGTGGAGCGGCTCGGCTCAAGGCCCGCCACGCCCGGGGAAGCGCGCCAGGCGCTCGGCCTGCCGAACTGAGCCGGCGCGGACGATAGGGAAGAGCGACGATGCAGGACTTGCAGGGAAAGACCGCCTTCATCACCGGCGGCGGCTCGGGCGTCGCGCTCGGCCAGGCCAAGGTCGTCGCCGAAGAAGCCGGCATGAAGGTGGTGATCGCCGACATCCGCCAGGACCACCTCGACGAGGCGATGGCCTACTTCAAGACCAGGAACGTCCCGGTCCACGCCATCAAGCTCGATATCACCGACCGCGAGGCCTACGCGGCCGCCGCGGACGAGGCCGAGCGGGTGTTCGGGCCGGTCAGCCTGCTCTGCAACACCGCCCGGCGTCAGCCAGTTCGGCCCGGTCGAGAAGGCCACCTACGACGACTGGGACTGGCAGATCGACGTCAACCTCAAGGGCATGATCAACGGCGTCCAGACCTTCATGCCGCGCATGATCGCCAACGGCGGCGGCCACATCGTCAACACCGCCTCGATGTCGGCCTTCGTGGCCCTGCCGACCACGGCGATCTACTGCACGACGAAATACGCTGTCCGCGGCCTGTCGGAGAGCCTGCGCATCGAGCTCGACAAGTACAACATCGGCGTCTCGGTGCTCTGCCCGGGCGGGGTGAACACCAACATCCACGAGTCGGTGCTGGCCCGGCCCGAGAAGTACGGCCAGACCGGCTACTACGGCGCCGATCCTGAGGTGTTCAAGCGCCTGAAGTCGGTGATCGAGGGCGGCTTCGACCCGGTCGACCTGGGCCGGGTGGTGCTGCGGGCCGTCGAGCGCAACGATTTCTGGATCCTGCCCTATCCGGAGTTCATCCCGACCGTGGAAAAGAACACCGAGGAGGTGATCGCCGCGATGCAGATGTATGAGGACGATCCCGACTACGCCCGCCGCCGGAAAGCTGCGCGAGGAGCAGGGCAGGGCCATGCCCGGCGCCCGCTGATCGCGCGCAGGCGGCGCTTGCCACGGACGGGCCGCGATCCTAGGGAGATGCCCATCGCCCCCGCCCCGAGGTTCAGAGCGTCGTCTCAGGCCAGCAATGGCCGCGGTGCGACCAGTCCGCACTGACCAGATGGTCGAGTATCAAGTCACACACAGAGGAAGAAGATGAGCCCGAGAAGCCTGGAAGACCTGCTGAAGACCGCCGCCAACCCGGTGGAGATGCTGCGCAATTCGCAGGCCGGCCCGAACGTCTATCCGGGCGTTCCGCCGGAATACACCAACTGGCGCGACGAGCAGTGGGCCCTGGCAGAACACCGCCGTGCTGTTCAACCAGTCCTACCACATGGCCGACCTGGCCGTGGAAGGCCCCGACGCCCTGAAGCTCCTGTCCTACCTCGGCGTGAACAGCTTCAAGGGCTTCGCCGTCGACAAGGCCAAGCAATTCGTGCCCTGCACGCCGGACGGCTACGTCATCGGCGACGTGATCCTGTTCTACTTGGCCGACAACAAGTTCAACCTGGTGGGCCCGCGCCCCGGTGCTGAACTGGGTGATGTTCCACGCCGAAACCGGCGGCTTCGACGTGAAGGCCGAGCTCGACCAGCGCACCGCCCTGCGCAGCGACGGCCGCCGCAAGGTCTATCGCTTCCAGGTCCAGGGCCCGAACGCGATGTCGATCATCGAGAAGGCGATCGGCGAGAAGCCGGGCGACCTGAAGTTCTTCAACATGACCACCCTGAAGATCGGCGGCAAGCAGGTGCGCGCCCTGCGCCACGGCATGGCCGGCCAGCCGGGCTGGGAGCTGTTCGGCCCCTGGGACGACTACAAGGCCGTGCACGAGGCCCTGGTCACCGCCGGCGCCGACTACGGCATGCGCCTGGTGGGCGGCCGCGCCTATTCGTCCAACACCCTGGAGTCGGGCTGGGTCCCGTCGCCGCTGCCCGCCGTCTACTCGGGCGAGGGCACCAAGGCCTATCGCGAATGGCTGCCGGCCACCGGCTATGAAGCCACCTGCTCGATCGCGGCAGCTTCGTGTCGAACAACATTGAGGATTACTACTTCTCGCCCTGGGACCTGTCCTACGGCAACTTCGTGAAGTTCGACCACGACTTCATCGGCGCCGAGGCGCTCCAGAAGAAGCAGTCCGACAACCACCGCATCAAGGTCACCCTGGCGCTCGACGACGCCGACGTGCTCGCCGTCCAGGGCAGCCAGTACGGCAAGGGCAATGAGCGCGGCAAGTTCATGGAGTTCCCGTCCGCGGTCTACTCCATGCACCCGATGGACCAGGTGCTGGTGAACGGCAAGCCGGCGGGCGTGTCGACCTGGATCGGCTACAGCTCCAACGAGCGCAAGATGCTGACCCTGGCGATCCTCGACGCCGAGTACGCCAAGCCGGGCACCGAAGCGGTGCTGATCTGGGGCGAAGAGAACGGCGGCACCAAGAAGCCGACCGTCGAGCGCCCGCACGCCCAGAAGGAGATCCGGGCGACGGTCAGCCCGGTGCCCTACGTGGAAGTGGTCCGCACCTCCTACGCCGACACCCAGCACGGCTGGCGCGCGGCGACCGCCACCGCCTGATACGGCCGCCTCCGGGCGGATTCGGAAACCAAGCGCCCCGTCTGCAGCGATGCAGGCGGGGCGTTTTCTTTTAGCGCGAGGTCGTGAGGCCGAGGCCAGAACCTCGTCACCCTCGGCCTCGTGCCGAGGGTCCCTCTGTCGGCCGCATCGCCGGAGGTCGTCCGGACACGGCGGGGCGGCGGCGCCAGGGATGCCCGGCACAAGGCCGGGCATGACGGAAAAAAGAGCCGGAGGCGGGCCGTCGGTCCGTCCGCCTATTCCCTACGGATTCATCCCCGGCAGCCCGGCCGTGATCCCCAGGTGGTTCTGGGCGTAGAGCTGGTTGACGATGGGCTGGGAGGAGGGGTGCACCAGGTACATCTGGATGTCGCGGAAGTACCGCTGCATCCTCTGGCCCTTGTGCGAGGACGAGGCCGAGGCGGTGCGGAACAGCGTCTCCAACCGCCTCGCAGGCGAGGTAGCAGCCCTTCTGCGCGGTGGCCCAGAGCTTCAGGGTGTCCTCGGGCGCGATCGGCCGGCCGGTCTCCTTCCAGCGGCGGCACTGGGCCATGTATTCTGTGGGCACGGCGATCGCGATGGCCTCGGCCGCGTGGGCGAGGGCGAGGGCGTCGCCCAGGGCCTGCTGGCTCGTCGGGTCATGGATCTTCAGCTGGCCGCCCATGGTGGCCTTGCGGCGCAGGATGTCCTCGTATTCGTCGATGGCGGCGTAGGCCGTGCCGGTCAGGATGGCGGTGAAGGTGGCGTGATAGACCCCGCCCGGCACGCCCAGGTACATGGGGTTGTCGTGCAGGGCCGCGCCGGCGTGCCGTCGGACCCCTCCGGCAGGGCCAGCAGCACCGACGGCACGATGTGTTGTCGGGCACGAACACGTCGACCAGCTTCACCGACTGCGAGCCCGAACCGCGCATGCCGAAGCTGCGGTCGCCGCCCCAGTCGGGGATGATCTCGATCTCGGCGCGCGGCACGATAAAGTCGATGTTGCGCGGCCGCTTGCCCTCCTCATGGATCAGCGAGCCGGCCATGAAGTGGGTGCAGATCGGCGCCCCGGACGCATAGGGCCAGGTGCCGTTCACCCGATAGCCGCCCTCGACGCGCTCGAACTTGCCGGCGGGCGCCGCGCGGTGCGGGGCGCGGAAGTCGCCCTCGGGGCCGAACAGCTCGGCCTGCGTCTCGGCGTCGAAGTGCGAGCCGGCGATCATGGCGTGGGAGGTGCCCAGGCAATAGCACCAGCCGCTGGACGGATGCCCGCGCGCGATCTCGATCACCACCTTGACCAGGGTGACGGGGTCGAACTCGTAGCCGCCGAACATCCGGGGCTGGACGATGCGGTAGAAGCCGCCGTCCTTCAGCGCCTGGTGGATCTCTTCGGTGTACCAGCCGCGCTCGTCGGCCTCATCCTGCTGGGCGCGCAGCATCTCGCGCAGGCCGCGGGCCCGCTCGATCAGCGTCTCGGGCGTCAGCCCCGGCTCGGGCTGGGGCGCGCCCCATGCCGCCGACGCGGCCTGCGATGAAGGCGACCTCGCCCACTAGCTCTTCCACTCGCTTCCTCCGTCGCATGGGCCGGTGACCGGCCTTCTTTGCTTCAGTCAACCACCAGTAACAGCATCGTCCTGCAAGGGCGATCGCCTGGCGGGGCCGCAAACACCCGGCTGAACGCCGCCGTCAGCGCCCCCACAGCCTGGCGCTGGCCAGGCGCGCGCCCTCCGCCATGGCCTGGAATTTCACGTAGACGACGTCCGGGTCCACCGGGCCGAAGCCGGCGAAGGTGGAGAAGCCGCAGTCGGAGCCGGCGATCACCCGCTCGCGCCCGACGATGTCGGCGAACCGGCAGAGCCGTTCGGCGATCAGCTCGGGGTGGTCGATGTAGTTGGTGGTCGAGGTGATGACGCCGGGGATCAGGATCTTGTCCTCGGGGACGGCGATCTCCTCGAACACCGCCCACTCGTGCGCGTGGCGCGGGTTGGCCGCCTCGAACAGCAGGGCCTGGGGCCTGGCCTTGGCGACGACGGGCAGGAGCTGGCGCATCGGGATGTCGTGGTGGTGGGGTCCCTCGTAGTTTCCCCCAGCACATGTGCATGCGGATGCGGTCGGCGGGGATGTTGCGCAGGGCGTGGTTCAGCACCTCCACGTGCCGCTCGGCCAGCACGAGGTAGTCCTGCTCGGTGCGGTCCTTGTACATGGTGTGGCGGCCCATCCCGAGGTCGGGCGCGTCGATCTGCAGCAGCACGCCGCCGGCCGCCACGGCCTCGTACTCGGCGCGCATGGCCTCGGCCACGGCCTCCAGGTACTCGTCCTGGGTCCGGTAGAAGTCGTTGGGCTGGAAGAGGGCGATCACGCCCGGCGATGCGGCGTTCAGGAACGCCTCGACCGGCGGCGTCTCCGCGAGGGCGGCCTGGAGGTTGGCGATGTCGACGTGGGCCGGGCCCATGTCCTTGACGCGGATCTCGCCCACGCAGCGCGGCCGCTTGTATTTGGCAGTGGCGCCGCTGTCGGCGAGCTTCTTCAGGATGCGGGGGAACTCGATCAGGTCCAGGCCCGGCTCGCGCGGCGTGTCGCCGTCGAAGCCGGTGAGCCGGTCCTTGATGTAGGTGGCGTAGCTGATCTTGCTCATCTCGCCGTCGCTGACCACGTCGACGCCGGCCTCGACCTGGCGGCGGACCACGTCGCGGACGGCCTCGGCGATCGTCGCCTCGCCCTCGGAGAGGGGCGCGCCGGCGTCGCGCGCGAACAGCACGTCGGTGACGGCCTGGGAGCGCGGCAGGCTGCCGACATGGGTGGTCAGGATGCGGTCCGAGCTGGTCTTCATTCCCCCGCCTATGCGATTGTTTCTTGTCGGTTCGACACCCTCGGCGATGGCGTTCGCGGGACAAGGGGTCTGCGGATGCTGGCATGATCGCTAACAGTCAGCACGGCGCTGCGCCGACCTGAGGCGCGCTTGGCCGCGAACAGGCTCTATCTTCCTGGCAAAGGCCTGTTCTACTGTTCGAGCAAGAGGATCGACCTGGCGCGGCGCTGCGAGACGCCGGGCGGTCCGCGACCGGCGGTCACGCCGGCGAAGGAAACGACAGGGAGGAGCAGCGCGATGCGTTCACTGGCCCGGTGGGCTTTGTGTCTGGCGTTGGGGACTGGCGGCCTGGCGGCGGCCCAGGCCTCGGCGGCGCCGGGCGGCCGACGTGGTGATCGACGATGCGGGCATCTATCCGGAGAGCCTGAGCGCGGGGCCGGACGGCGCGCTCTACATCGGCAGCATCAAGGGCGTGGTGTTCCGCGCCCCGCCCGGCGCGACGAAGGCGGAGCCCTGGATCCGGCCGACGCCGCAGAACGGCCTGTTGTCCATCCTGGGCGTGCTGGTCGATGCGCCGTCGCGCACCCTGTGGGTCTGCTCCTCGCCGCCGCCGATGGGCCCGCCGCCGGCGGCGGGCGCGGCCTCGCTGATGGCGTTCGACCTGAAGACCGGCGCGTTGAAGGGAGCCTATCCGTTCCCGGCGCCCGCCGGCGCCTGCAACGACATCACCATCGCCAAGGACGGCGCGGCCCTGGCCACCGACACGCCCAACGGCCGCATCTTCACCCTGAAGCCGGGCGCCAAGGCGCTGACGCTGTTCGCCGATGATCCGCGGCTGAAGGGGATCGACGGCATCGTCTTCGGCGGCGACGGCGCGCTCTATCTGAACATCATCTCCAAGGGCCAGCTCATGCGCGTCGACCGCGGCGCGGACGGCGCCGTGACCGCCTGACCGAACTCACGCTGTCCCAGCCCGTGGCGGGCCCCGATGGCTTCCGGCTGATCGAGGGCAAGCGGTTCCTGCTGGCGGAGGGAAACAGCGGCAGGGTCGACGAGGTGGTGATCGACGGCGACCGCGCGAGCATCAAGGTGCTGAAGGAGGGCCTCGCCGGGCCGACCGGCGTGACGGTGGTCGGCCGCACGGCCTACGCCATCGAGGGCAAGATCCTCTACCTGGTCGATCCCAAGCTGAAGGGGCGGGACCCGGGGCCGTTCCTGGCGCGTGCGATTTCGCTGGACGGCGGCGACTGAGAGCCGGTTCTATTCCATCTGTCCTAGGTTGAAGCTTGCGCACAGGCCCGTCGTCAGAATGGGCCGGCGAGAACGTCGGGAAGAAATGCAAGGGCGTGATCCAGACCACCGAACCCGGCCGCGCGCCGGCCTGCTCGCGGCGGCCATGGCGCTGGCCGCCGGGCTTAGCGGCGCGCCGGCCCAGGCCGCGCCGGGCGCTGCCGCGATCAACGCCGAGATCGACGGCCTGTCGGCCGAGGTCGACCAGCTCGAGGGCGCGCGGGCGGTGCGCAAGCTGCAGCGGGCCTTCGGCTACTACGTCGACCGGGGCCTGTGGGACGAGGCGGCCGACCTGTTCGCCGACGACGGGACCATCGAGGTCGGCATGGACGGGGTCTACGTCGGCAAAGCCCGCATCCGCGAGTACCTGCAGCGCGAGGGCGGCGGCAAGGAGGGCCTCGCCTACGGCCAGCTCAACGAGCACCTGCAGCTGCAGCCCAAGGTCGACGTCGCGGCCGACGGCTTGACCGCCAAGGGCCGCTGGCGCGAGCTGGAGATGCTCGGCCACTTCGGCCAGGACGCCTTCTGGGGCGATGGGATCGAGGAGAACGCCTACGTCAAGGAGGGCGGCGTCTGGAAGATCAAGTCGCTGCACCTCTATGTGAACTTCGTCGCCCCCTACGAGGGCGGCTGGGCGCGGATGAAGCGCGCGCCGGCCGACTGGCGCACGGACGCCGCCAAGGCCTTCCCGCCCGACCGGCCGCCGACTGCGACCTACCGCCCGTTCCCCGAGCCGCAGGTCCCCCCATTCCACTACGCCAACCCGGTGACCGGCCGCGTCCGGGAGGACAGGCCGTGAGGGCCGCCGTCCTGATCGCCGCCGCGCTGGCCGCCGCCCTGGGAGTCGCGGCCACGCCGCCGCAGCCGACGGTCCCGACGTCGCCAGGCTGGAAGCCCGCCTCGCCGACTACCGCCATCGCGTGGAGCTCCTGAAGGACAAGGACGCGGTCGAGAACCTGCAGGCGGCCTACGGCTTCTACGTCGACAAGATGCTGTGGCGCGAGGTGGCGGACCTGTTCGCCGACGACGGCTCCTTCGAATGGGGCCAGATGGGCGTCTACGTCGGCAAGGCTCACATCCAGCGCGCGCTTCTGCTGTTCGGCAAGGAAGGCCCCGAGGCTGGAAAGCTGAACAACTACATGCAGCTCCAGCCCGTGATCCACGTCGCGCCCGACGGCCGCGCGGCCAAGGCGCGCTGGCAGAGCGTGGTCATGCTGGGCGGCCAGAACCAGTCCGGCCAGTGGGGCCTCGGCGTCTACGAGAACGACTACGTCAAGCAGGGCGGCGTCTGGAAGATCGCCCGGCTGCACTACTACGTCCACCGGCGTCACCGACTACGACCTCGGCTGGGGCAAGTCGGCGATCCCGATGCAGGGGCCGAGCGGCGCCGTCCCGCCCGACAAGCCGCCGACGGAGGTCTACCGCGCCTATCCGGGCGCCTATGTGCCGCCGTTCGACTACAGGCATCCGGTGACGGGCGAGCCGATCGACATCCCCGAACCGCCCGATCCCGTGCTGGGGCGCCCGTGATGACCAAGCCCCTGATCGCCTTCGCCGCCGCGGCCGCCCTGGCCGTCCCCGGCCTCGCCGGCGCCGTCTCGAAGGCGCCAGCCGATGACGCCGCTGCCCTGGCCGCCGCCTCCGCGCGCCTGGACGCCCTGGACAAGCGCATCACCCGGCTGGAGGACGCCAATGCGGTGGAGATCGTCCAGCGCACCTACGGCTTCTTCGTCGACAAGGCGCAGTGGACCAAGCTGTCGGACCTGTTCACCGACGATGCGACGCTGGAGATCGGCGGGCGCGGGGTGTTCGTCGGCAAGGCGCGCGTCCTGGAATACATGCAGAAGGCGTTCGGCCCGGACGGGATCAAGCCGGGCGTCATCATCAACCACATGCAGTTCCAGCCGATCGCCGACATCGATCCGGACGGCGTCCACGCCCATCAGCGGATGCGCGCTTTCGTGATGAGCAACGGCGGCTGGGGCATCCCGATCTACGAGAACGAATACAGAAAGGAGAACGGGGTCTGGAAGATCTCCAAGCTCCACGGCCCGTTCACCATGTACACCTCATGGGACGGCTGGGCGAAGTTCGCCACGCCCAACACCCGGCCGGACAGCTTCCTGCCGCCGCCGGATCTGCCGCCGACGGTGGTCTACCTGACCTATCCTTCCTACTACATCGTGCCGTACCACTATCCGAACCCGGTGACGGGCAAGCCGTTCGTCCCGCTGACCGCCGAGGCGGGGGCCATGGCGTCGCCGACCCAGGTCTCGCTCGACAATCCGGCGAAGTAGGACCGGGCGATGGGACCAGGCGGGACGGAGCCTCCAATCTTCCGATCGCCCCCGCGCAGGGCGGGGGGCCCATCCAGCTCGGCGCCTGGAAGAACCGCTGGCGCGACCTCATGCGTCCCCGCGTTCGCGGGGACGGTCGGTGGCGGGGCCGAGCGTTTGTCGTCGCGCTTGCGGCGGCGAGCCTGGCGGGCGTGGCCTTGGCGCAGAGGGACGCCGGCCCGGCGGCGGTGGACGCGGCGCGGCTGCTGCACGCCGACGCCGAGCCCGGCCAGTGGCTCAGCGACGGGCGCACCTATTCGGCCCAGCGCTACAGCCCGCTGACCCAGATCGACCAGCAGAACGTCGGCCAGCTCGGCCTGGCCTGGTACGCGGACCTCGACACCTATCGCGGGGTGGAGGGCACGCCGCTGTTCATCGACGGGGTGCTCTACAACGTCTCGGCCTGGGACGTGGTCACCGCCTACGACGCGCGCACGGGCAGGGAACTGTGGACCTACGACCCGCAGGTTCCGCGCGAGTGGGGGCCGCTACGCCTGCTGCGAGCCGGTTAGCCGCGGCCTGGCGGCCTGGAAGGGCCGGATCATCGTCGCCACGCTCGACGGGCGGCTGGTCGCCGTCGACGCCCGCGACGGCAAGCCGGTGTGGACAACCCAGACCTTCGACAAGTCCCAGCCCTATTCGATCACCGGCGCGCCGCGGGGTGTTCGACGGCAAGGTGGTGGTGGGCGAGGGCGGGGCGGACCTCGGCGTGCGCGGCTTCCTCGGCGCCTATGACGCCGACACCGGCAAGCCGCTCTGGCGCTTCTACGTGGTCCCTGGCGATCCGAAGAAAGGCTTCGAGAACAAGGCCATGGCCATGGCCGCCAAAACCTGGACCGGCGAGTGGTGGAAGATCGGCGCCGGCGGCGCGCCCTGGGAACTCGGTGACCTACGACCCACAACTGCGGGTGGTCTACTTCGGGACCGGCAACGGCACGCCGCTGGTGGAGAAGTACCGGAGCCCCGGCGGGGGCGACAACCTGTTCCTCTGCTCGGTGGTCGCGGTGAACGTCGATACCGGCAAGTACGTCTGGCACTACCAGGAGGTGCCGGGCGAGGAGTGGGACTACGACTGCAACCAGACCCTGATCCAGGCCGACCTGACCATCGCCGGCAAGCCGCGCCAAGTGCTGATGCACGCGCCCAAGGACGGCTTCTTCTACGTCTTCGACCGCAGGACCGGGAAGCTGATCTCGGCGAAGAATTTCGTGCCAGTCACCTGGGCCAAGGGGATCGATCCCAGGACCGGTCGTCCGATCGTCAACCCCGAGGCGCGCTATGACCTCGACCCGGTGCTGGTGACGCCCGGCGCCGGCGGCGGGCACAACTGGTTCCCCATGGCCTACAGCCCGCGCACCAAGCTCGCCTATTTCCCGAGCTACGAGCAGTGGATGGTCTATGCGCGCGACCCGGACTTCAAGCCGCAGCCGTTCCGCTCCAACTCCGGCTGGGGCGGCTACACCGGCGAGGCGCTGAAGAAGCGGCTCGAGCTGCAGAAGATCGGCGACCCGCGCGAGAACGCGGCCCTGACCGCCTGGGACCCGGTGAACCAGAAGCTGGCCTGGCGCGTGCCCCTGCCGCGGCACGGCAACGGCGGGGTGCTGGTCACGGCCTCCGACCTCGTGATCGAGGGCGCCACGCGCCAGACCCTGATCATCTTCGACGCCCGCACGGGCAGGCAGCTGTGGGAGACGCCGACCCAGAGCGCCCCGGTCGCCGGCCCGATCACCTACATGCTGGACGGTGTGCAATACATCGCCGTCAACGCCGGCTGGGGCGGAGGCGCGGCCCAGATCGAGCGCGGCGAGGGCAGGGAGCTGCCGCGCGCCGCCGCGCGCCTGCTGGTGTTCAAGCTCGGCGGGACCGCGACCCTGCCGCCGCTGAAGCCGGAGGGGGAGATCCCCGAACCGCCGCCGCTGCGCGCCACCGAGGCCCAGGTGCAGAAGGGCGCTCAGCTCTATGCCCGCACCTGCGCCATCTGCCATGGCCAGCAGGCCGTCGGTGGGGTCAAGGACCTGCGCCACATGACCCGCGAGACCCACGCCGCGTTCAAGGATATTGTCCTGGGCGGCGCGAGGAAGGCCAAGGGGATGGCCAGCTTCGCCGACATCCTGACGCCGGAAGACGCCGACGCCATCCACGCCTACCTGATCGCCCGCGCCAACGAAGACTGGGGCGCGGGGCGCAACGCCGAAAGCCACTGATCTGCGACCGCCGCACGGAGCCTGACGTGACCAAGCCCTTTCCAGACACCATTTCCTTCGCCGGCTACAACGCCCCCTCGCGCGTCGAGGCCGACATCTTCGACCTCGAGGTCCACGGCGAGCTGCCGCGCGAGCTGAACGGCTGCTGGTACCGGATGACGCCGGACCCGCAGTTCCCGCCGCGGCTCGGCGACGACATCTACCTCTCGGGCGACGGCATGATCTCGCTGTTCCGCTTCGAGGACGGCCACGTCGACTACAAGAGCCGCTATGTCCGCACCGAGCGGTTCCTGGCCGAGCGCAAGGCGCGCAAGTCGCTGTTCGGCGTCTATCGCAACCAGTTCACCGACGATCCCAGCGTGGCGGGCGCCGACCGCACCGTCGCCAACACCTCGCCGATCTGGCACGCCGGCCGCCTGTTCGCGACCAAGGAGGACGGCCTCCCCTACGAGATCGACCCGATCACCCTGGAGACGCGGGGCCGGTTCGACTGGAACGGCCGGCTGCGCACCAAGACCGTCTCGGCCCACCCGAAGATCGACCCGCGCACGGGCGAGCTGCTGTTTTACGGCTACGAGGCCTCCGGCGACGCCAGCCGCGACATGTCCTTCTGCGTCGCCGACAAGGACGGCGAACTGGTCAGCGAGGAGTGGTTCGAGGCGCCCTACGCCGGGATGGTCCACGACTTCGCGATCACCGAGGACTATGTGATCTTCCCGATCTTCCCGACCATCGTGGAGATGGACCGGCTGAAGGCCGGCGGGCCGCACTGGGTCAGCGACATCACCCAGGACGCCTATCTCGGGGTGATCCCCCGCAAGGGCCACGCGCGCGACCTGCGCTGGTTCAAGCGGCCGGGCGGCCAGTTCTTCCACGTGATCAACGCCTGGAACGAGGGCGAGACCATCACTCTCGACCTCTGCGTCTCGGAGATGAACAGCTTCCCCTTCATCCAGGACGTGTCGGGCATGGAGTACGATCCGCGCAAGGCGGCGACCCTGCCGTTCCGCTGGACGCTCGACCTCAACCGCAACGACGACAAGATCGACGAGCGCTTGATCCGTCCCGTGCCCGGCGACCTGCCGCGCGTGGACGAACGCCGCGTCGGCCAGCGCTACAGCCAGTGCTGGATGGGCATGGTCGATCCGATGCGCCCGACGCGGGTGTCAGGCCCGGTGGGCGCCGGCTTCAACATGGTCGGCCGCCTGGACATGGACACCGGCGAGACGGACACTTGGTTCGGCGGCGACGACGACGCCTTCCAGGAGCCCCAGTTCATCCCGACCGGGGCCGGCGAGCTCGACGGCTATGTCGTGGCGGTGATCGAGAAGCACGCCGACAACAGCTCGGATGTCGCCGTGTTCCGCGCCGGCCGGATCGCCGACGGGCCGGTGGCGGTGATCCGCATGCCGCTGCGCCTGCGCGGCGCCGTCCACGGCTGCTGGACGCCGCTGCACGACTGAGGCGGCGGCTCAGGCCGCCGCGACGGCCAGGCCGACGGCCGCCGACGCCTGCTGCAGGGCGGCGATGGTGCGCTGCTCGACCTCGGCGTCGAAGCGCGGGGATGGGATGGCCACGCTGAGGCTGTGGTCGTCGTCCAGGGCGGCGGCGACGCCGACCACCCCGATCGAATGCTCCTCGCGCGAGATGGCGTAGCCGCATGCGCGCGTGTGCTCGATGTCGCGCCGCAGGGCCGCCTCGTCGACGATGGTCAGGTCGGTGAAGCGCGGCCGCGGCCCCCGCGCGAAATAGGCGGCCAGCCTGTCCGCCGGCAGCCGCGCCAGCAGCGCCTTGCCCCCCGCGAAGCTGTGCAGCGGCATCCGCGATCCGCGCTGCGGCGTGAAGCGCAGTTCGTGGCTCGAATGCTCGACCTGCAGCACCTCGATCTCGTCGCCCTGGCGGATGAACAGGCACGAGGTCTCGCCGGTGACCGCGGTCAGGGTGCGCATGCTGGCCTGCGCGCGCTGGAGCAGGGTGGCGGGCGAGCGTCCGGACAGCCGCGCCAGCGCCGGCCCGGCGCGATAGGTGCGGTCGGGCTCCTGCACCAGCCAGCCGCGGTCGACCAGCGTCGCCAACAGGTACGACAGGCTGCTCTCGGGGATGCCCGTGGCGCGGCTGATCCCGCGCGCATTGACCGGCCCGTGCAGGGCGACGTGCTCGACCGTGTCGATCGCGCGCGCCGCGCTCTTGACGGAAGAGGCGGTTTGCTGTTTCATCATGTCGAAATTTCAGGTATGTGAAAAATGCTTTCCCGTCAACAGGCCCGTCACGACGACATTCCCGGCGCCATCGTCTTCACCGGCGCCATGTGCCGCAAGGGCTACGCGCTGAACCAGTTCTGCATGTCGCTGATGCGCGCCGACGAGCGCGCTCGGTTCAAGGCCGACGAGGCCGCCTATCTCGACGACTGGAGCCTCACCGCCGATCAGCGCCAGGCGGTGCTGGGCCGCGACTATCGCGCCATGCTCTCGCTCGGCGGCAACATCTTCTACGTCCTGAAGCTGGCGGCGACCGACGGGCGCAGCGTTCAGTCGGTGGTCGCCTCCATCGCCGGCCAGGCGCCGGAGGACTTCGCCGCCATGATGCTGGCCGGCGGCCGCCCGCCTGAAGGCCTGCCCGCCGACCGGCGCGCCCAGCACTGATGGCCAGGATCACCGCCGGGATCGGCAGCAGCCACGTCCCCGCGATCGGCGCCGCGCTCGACAACGGGCGCGCCGGCGAGCCCCTGTGGAAGCCGATCTTCGACGGCTACGGCTGGGTCCGCCGCTGGCTGGACGCCGATCCGCCCGACGTGGTCATCCTGGTCTACAACGACCACGCCACCAGCTTCTCGATGGACGTGGTGCCGACCTTCGCGCTGGGCTGCGCCGAGCGGTTCGAGCCGGCGGACGAGGGGTGGGGGCCGCGGCCCGTGCCGCCCGTGATCGGCCATCCCGAGCTCGCCTGGCACATTACTGAGAGCCTGATCGAGGACGAGTTCGACCTGACCATCGTCAACCGGCTGGACGTCGACCACGGCCTCACCGTGCCGCTGTCGCTGATGTTCGGCCAGAGGGAGCGCTGGCCGGTGCGGGTGATCCCGCTGGCGGTCAACGTGATCCAGTACCCGCCGCCCAGCGGCGACCGCTGCTGGCGCCTCGGCGAGGCGATCGCCCGCGCG
This sequence comes from Caulobacteraceae bacterium, assembly GCA_037201645.1. GTDB lineage: Bacteria > Pseudomonadota > Alphaproteobacteria > Caulobacterales > Caulobacteraceae > JANWHQ01. The sequence goes on along the minus strand of JBBCHF010000008.1, from coordinate 99,445 downwards.
GTGGCCAGCTTCCCCGAGGACCTGAACGTCCAGGTCTGGGGCACCGGCGGCATGAGCCATCAGCTCAGCGGCGATCGCGCCGGCCTGATCAACCAGCCGTTCGACACCGCCTTCTTGGACCACCTCACCGCCGATCCGGACACCCTGCGCCGCCTGACCCGACGCGACTACATCGTGGAGGCGGGCTCGGAGGGCATCGAGCTGATCATGTGGCTGGTCATGCGCGGCGCCCTGGGCGGTGCGGCGCGCGAACTGAACCGCTTCTACCACGTGCCGGCGTCGAACACCGCGGTCGGCCACATCGTGCTGGAGCCCGCCGACGCCAACCAGTCCGCCGGCCACGCCGAGGCGGCATAGGGCCTGCCGGCTCGCGAAATCCGCCTCCCGCTCTCTTCGCGGTCCGCCGCCACGTTCCGCGTGCATGATCGCGGCGCAGGCGGGCGGCTTCGGGTCGATAGAGCGTACATTGTGCCTATCACGCCCAATTTCGCCTGAACGCACGACTTAGTGGGTTTTTCTTCTGGACCGCCTCAGGTTGTCTCTGCATTGTTGCGGCAGGGAATTATTTGGGGCGGCTCCATGCTGGTCAGCAACTGTCTAATCGTGCGCGACGAAGAGCGCGACATCGCTGAATGGCTAGCCTATCAGCATGTGCTCGGATTCGACGTGGTGTATGTATATGATCACATGTCGACGGATAGGACAGCCGAGATCGTTCGCAAGGTCGCACGTCACCAGGATGTGCGTTTGATCTCCTGGGACCACCCGTCAAGCGGCAGAACGCAGCTGATTTCCTATCAGCATTGCCATGAGAACCTGGGCGAGGGCATTGATTGGTGCTTTTTCACCGATGCAGACGAATTCTTCGTTCCTCATGGCTGTGACGATGTGAAGACATTTTTGGGGCGCTTCGCCGACGCGGCGGCGGTGGCTGTCAACTGGGCCGTGTATGGATCGGACGGCCATGCCGATCTGCCTTCCTGCCTTGTCATAGAAGCCTTTCGGCGGCGCGCGGATCCACGCTCCCTCACCGCCTGCCATCTCGCCAAGAGTTTTGTGAGGCCGGAGACAGCACAGCGGGCGTCCTTCGGCCACTACAGCGACGTGGAAGGCCTCTACGTGGATAGCGCTGGACGGCCTGTCCAATGGGTGAAACCCGGAAAGACCGCGTTTCCTCCTGATTACGCCGGCGGCCAACTCAATCACTACCTGACGCGATCACGTGCGCATTGGGCGAAGCGTCTGTCTCGCGGCCAGTTGACCACCCATAGTCGCAGTTGGGAGGACTTCGAACGGTACGACCGCAATGAAATCTTGGACGAGAGCGCGATCCGATTCGCTCCGCTCGTCCGTCGCCAGCTCGAACGTTATGGGTTGGAATTGGAGCACGTCTTGGCCTAGCGATCGCGCCGGCCAGCCGGCAGGATTGACCTCGCCTCCGCCGCGGCGGAAAAAGGAGGCGGGGATGGAGTTCCCCTTTAACCGCCATTCGGCTGATGACTCCTACCGTGCGAATACGCGGTGGGAGTCCGTCCGGAGCCCGCCGCGAGCGGGCTCTTTTGCTTTCCGGACCAGGTTAGCGGCACAGGCCGCCCGAAGGAGACGTGGACGGTGATCACCTATCTTTGGGTCGCGATCGGGGGGGCGCTGGGCAGCATCGCCCGCTACGGCTGCTCCAGCCTGCTGGCCAACTGGGTCGGCCAGACCTTCCCCTGGGGCACGCTGTTCGTGAACGTGCTGGGCTCGTTCATCATCGGCTTCTTCGCCACCCTGACCGGGCCGGACGGGCGGATGCTGGTGTCGGGCGAGATGCGCCAGTTCGTGATGGTCGGCATCTGCGGCGGCTACACCACCTTCTCATCGTTCAGCCTGCAGACCCTGACCCTGGTGCAGGACGGGGAGGTGGTCCGCGCCGGCCTGAACGTCGGCGGCTCGGTGGTGTTGTGTCTGGCGTCGGTGTGGCTGGGCTACGCCTCGGCCGCGGCCCTGAACGCCGTGAAGGGGAGCTGATCATGCAGGCGCCGCAAACCGCCGTCCTCCTGCGAATCTACACCGAGGAGGGCAAGCACAACGGCCACAGGCCGCTCTACGAGGAGATCGTGATGAAGGCGCGCGCGCTTGGCCTCGCCGGCGCCACGGTGCTGCGCGGGCCGATGGGCTATGGCCAGTCGCACGTGATCCGCACGGCCAAGATCCTCGACCTGTCGGCAAGGCTGCCGCTGGTGATCGAGATCGTCGACGCCGACGACAAGATCCGCATGCTGCTCGCCGAGCTGGGCGAGATGCGCGACATCGGCCTGGTGACCACCGAGAAGGTCGAGGTGGTCCACTACGGATCGCCAAAGGACTAGAGCGTGACCGCGCTTAGCTGAATCGGGATTCCGCGAGTTGGCGGATCATGATTCAAGATGCGTGCTGGGCGGGAGGCCAGCGCGCATGGGTCGACCGTACTCATTGGATCTGCGGGATCGTGTGGCTCGCTTCGTGGTGGCTGGCGGGACGTGTCGGGAAGCTGCGGAGCGGTTCGGGGTCGGCGTGGCCACGGCGGTGCGCTGGTCGCAGCGGCTGCGGAGCGAAGGCAGTCCGGCGGCGCGTCCGATGGGCGGTCATCGGCCGATGGTCCTGGCGGGGGGAGCGGGATTGGCTGCTGGCGCGGATCGCCGAGCAGCCAGACCTGACGCTGCGGGCGATCCGGGCGGAGCTGGCCCAGCGAGGCGTGGTGGTCAGCTACGATGCGGTGTGGCGCTTCTACCTGCGCCAGGGCGTGACGTTCAAAAAAAAGCCTGCACGCCGCCGAGCAGGACCGGCCGGACGTGGCGCGCAAGCGGGAGCGCTGGCGGCGCCATCAGGCGAAGCTTGATCCGAAGCGCCTGGTCTTCATCGACGAGACCTGGGCCAAGACCAACATGACCCGCACCCACGGCCGCTGCGCCCGCGGCCAGCGGCTCGTCGCCAAGGTCCCGCACGGGCGCTGGAAGACCCTGACCTTCCTGGCCGCCCTGCGCTGCGACGCGATCACCGCCCCCTTCGTGCTCGACGGCCCGATCAACGGCGAGTGGTTCACCGCTTACGTCGAGCAGGTGCTCGTCCCCACCCTCCGGCCCGGCGATGTCGTCGTCATGGACAACCTTGGCAGCCACAAGGGCAAGGCCGTCCGCCAGGCGATCCGAAAGGCCGGCGCCCACCTCATCTTCCTGCCGCCCTACAGCCCCGACCTCAACCCCATCGAGCAGGTCTTCGCCAAGCTGAAGACGCTCCTGCGCAAGGCCGCCGAACGCACCGTCGAAGCAACCTGGCGCCGCATCGGACAGCTCCTCGACCACTTCACCCCCGCAGAGTGCGCAAACTACCTCGTCAACTCAGGCTACGCTCCAGACTAAACCGGTCACGCTCTAGCCGCCGCTCCGGCGCCGCGGCGGGCGGGGTCCGGCCGGCAACCGGGGCCGTTGCGGGACGTTCCGCCTGTTCATGAAGCGGACGGAGACCGTCATGCCCAAGCACCACCAGCCGGAAACGCGCCGCAGCTTCGCCCACGGCTCCAGCGGCTCGACCGCCGACATGGCCGTCGAAGGCAAGTCGCCGCGGCTCGCAGACCGCTTCGAGCACGTGCCCGCCTCGCGCCCGGCCGAGCCGTTGAAGGAGGGCGAGAAGCACGACCAGCTCGCCGACAAGCAGGACTGCTCGGAGGACCGTCAGGAAGCCCTGCTCGACGAGGCGATCGAGGAGACCTTCCCCGGCAGCGACCCGATCAGCCCCAAGCGCATCACCTGATCCGCAGCCATCCCCTGTCTTCCCGGACGGCCTGAAAGGCCGCTCCGGGACCCATCCTGCAGCGCCCGAAGGCTGGGTCCCTGTGTATTGCAGGGAGCCATTGAGTTGCGGCTTGATGGTTGGCGAGCGCAGCTCGTTGGGTCCCTGGCTTCAAGGCCGAGATGCCGGCAAGGGCGGGCTCGCCAGTCAGCTTTTCCGAACAGTCGCACGGGCGGGGCGCGAAGCGCCCGAGCTCGAACACAGGAGCGGAGCTATGACGCATGCTTGCGCGGCCGGGGTGGATGTCGGCCGGGATTATCTGGATGTGGGGGTTGCGCCGTCGGGGCTGGTGTTTCGGACGGACAACGGCGCTTCGGGGATCGAGGCCCTGGTTAGGCGGCTGAAGCGCGAAGGCGTGGGCCGGGTGGTGCTGGAGTCGATCGGCGGTTACGGGGCGCGTCTGGTGCGGGCGCTGGCGGACGCGGGCTTCGAGGTGGGGGTGATCGATCCCAAGCGGATCAAGGCCCTGCGGATCGCCGAAGGCAAGAAGGCCAAGACCGACAGGCTGGACGCCAAGCTGATCGCGCGCTTCGCTCTGCTCATGCAGGATGCCGCCCGCCCCGTCCCCAGCGCCAAGGCCTTCGAGATCCGGGCCTTGTCGACCCGCCGCCGCCAGCTGGTGGAGACCATCGCCATGGAGAAGGTCCGCCTGAAGCAGGCCTTGGACGAGGTCGTCGCCGACAGCTGCCGGCGGATGATCGCCCTGCTGTCCGAGGAACGGGCTCTGGTGGAACAGAGGCTGCAGGCCGAGCTGCGCGCCCAGCCGGACGGCCAAGCCCGCGCCGAGCTGCTGCAGACCATCCCCGGGGTGGGCCCGGCGGTGAGCATGACCTTGATGGCCGACCTGCCCGAGCTGGGCGGGCTCGACCGCAAGGCCGTGGCCAGCCTGGCAGGCCTGGCGCCGCACCCCAACCAGAGCGGAACCCGAAACGGCCAGGCCCATATCGGCGGCGGCAGACCCTGCGTGCGCGCAGCGCTCTACCTCGCCGCCGTCAGCGCCGCCCGGCCCGACAGGGGCTTCAAAACCGAATACCTAGCCATGCGCCGCGCCGGAAAGCCGGCCAAGGTCGCCCTGGTGGCGATCGCCAGAAGGATCGTCGTCGCCGCCAACGGCATGATCAAAACCGGTCAACCCTGGCATAAACCCGCTTGACCCAACACAGTCGCCGGCTCTCCCGCCCGCCTTTTGGGGGCGTACGGTCGGGATGACAATTGTAGGCGAGGTGTCAGGGGGCGGTCGAGGCTGCGGCGGCCGGCGGGGGCGGGCCGAACACGTAGTGGAAGCCGACGGCGGTGAAGGCGAACAGAAGCAACAGCGCCGCCGCCAGCGGCACCAGGATCAGCTGGTAAGGACCCGCCCGCAGGCGGCCCGGGCTCGACGTTTCGGGATCGTGGGCCACGCTGATCTCCTGTAAAGGCTGCTCGCCTACAACAATCGACGCGGGAGCCGGCCGGTTCCTTCTTCGGACGAGAAGGCCGCCGCCGCAATCCTGCCGCGTGATGGCCGCGCGCCCGCCAGATCACCGCCGCTCAATTGGACCTTGGCTGTGATGCCATCTAAGGGGGAGGCTCGATTTGGAAATGGATTGGCCCGTGCTCGCTAGAAACAGGAAGAGATTTGTCGCGGGCGCCGCGCTTGGCGCCCTTGGCCTGGCCCTCGCCGGGACCGGAGGCTATTGGGCGCGCGCCAGCGCCGAGCCCGCGCCGGTGAATGCGCCCGCCGCAGGGCCCGTGGCCGGCGCGCCGGCGTCCTTCGCCGACATCGTCGCCAAGGTGGCCCCGGCCGTGGTCTCGATCGACGTCGAGGGCAAGGCCGACCCGAACCAGGTGGCGTTCGCCTCGCCGTTCGGCGGCGGCGGCCAGGGCGGGCAGGGCGGCGGCGCGATCCCCGGCCTGCCGTTCGGCTTCCAGTTCCGCCAGGTGCCGCAGCAGCCGGACGGCCGCGACCTGCCGAAGATGCAGGCCACCGGCTCGGGCTTCTTCATCTCGCCCGACGGCTACATCGTCACCAACAACCACGTGGTCGAAGGCGCCGACAAGATCACCGTGCGCATGCAGGACGGCCGCTCGCTGAAGGCGACCATCGTCGGCCGCGATCCGGCCACCGACATCGCGGTGGTCAGGGTCGAGGGGACCGACTTCCCGTTCGTGAGCTTCGAGGACCGCGCCAAGCCCCGCGTCGGCGACTGGGTGGTGGCGGTCGGCAACCCCTACAACCTCGGCGGCACGGCCACGGCCGGCATCGTCTCGGCGCTCGGCCGGCCGAACGTCGGGGAGTCGAGCTACGTCGACTACATGCAGATCGACGCGCCGATCAACCGGGGCAACTCGGGCGGCCCGACCTTCGACATGTACGGCCGGGTTGTGGGCGTGAACACGGCCATCTTCTCCCCGACCGGCGGCTCGGTCGGCATCGGCTTCGACATCCCCGCCGACGTGGCGGACGGGATCACCAAGCAGCTGATCGCCAACGGCAAGGTCGTGCGCGGCTATATCGGCGCGACGGTGCAGGACGTCACCCCCGACATCGCCGACAGCCTGGGCCTGCCGCCCAAGTCCGGCGCCCTGGTGGCCGACCTGACGCCGGGCGGCCCGTCCGAGCACGCGGGCCTGAAGCCCGGCGACCTGGTGCAGAAGGTCGACGGCCATCCGGTCACCTCGGCCTCCGACCTCACCCGGCAGGTGGGCCTCGCCCACGCCGGCGACGACATCCACCTGACAGTCCGCCGCGACGGCCAGGTCCGCGACGTGGTGGTGCGCTCCGGCGTGCGCCCGTCCGAGGCGGCGCTGGCGCAGAACGACGCCCAGGGCGACGACTCCGCGCCGGACGAGCCGGCGGACAAGGGCGTGCTCGGCATGCACCTGGCGCCCAACGCCGAGGGCGGGGTGACCATCGAGGGCCTCTCGGCCGGCTCGGACGCCAGCCAGAAGGGCCTGAGCCGCGGCGACGTGATCATGCGCGCCGGCGACCACAAGGCGGCCGGACCGGCCCGACGTCGCCGCCGCCGTGGCGGAGGCCAAGAAGGCCGGGCGCAAGAGCGTGCTGCTGCTGGTCGCCCACAGCGGCCGCCAGCTGTTCGTGCCGCTGGACGTCTCGGACGGCGACGACGACAGCAAGGGCTGATCCCTCGGGCGATGGGCGGGGACGGGCCGGCGGTCCGTCCCTTCGCCTGCCCGGTCAGGCCGGGATGAACTTCAGCGCTACGCCGTTGTTGCAGTAGCGCAGGCCGGTGGGCTTGGGGCCGTCGTTGAACACGTGCCCCTGGTGGCCGAGGCAGCGGGCGCAATGGTACTCGGTGCGCTCCTCGATCAGCTTGAAGTCGGCCTTGCGGCCGAGGTTGGCGTTGATCGCGGTCCAGAAGCTCGGCCAGCCGGTGCCGGAGTCGTACTTCCACTCCGACTTGAACAGCGGCAGCTCGCAGCCGAGGCAGACGAACGTCCCCTTGCGGTGCTCGTTCAGAAGCGGGCTGGTGCCCGGCTGTTCGGTGCCCTCGTGGCGCAGCACGGCGTAGGAGGCCGGCGGCAGGCGCTTCTTCCACTCCGAGTCGCTGATCTTGCGCCAGGACGAGGCGGCGAGCGCGTCGGCGGCGGCCGCCAGGCCCGGGATCGCCACCGCGCCCGCCGCGGCGGCGGACGCCATGAGGAAGAGCCTTCGGTTCAAGAGCATAGCGTCGGTCACTGTTCGCCTCCAAAGCGCTGCGATGGGGCCCCTGCCGCGGCCGGGCTATCACCGGGCCCGGCGTCGCGCCAGATCAAACTGGCCGATCCCGCTACGATATAATGCACCGGCCGGCCGCGGCGACCGTTACGCCTCGCTGGCGAGGCCGTAGAACTTCGGCTTGAACGGTGGGAACCACAGCACCTTGCCGAGGCCCCGCATGGCGCGATCCAGGGCGTAGGCGCGGTCGGGCGCGCCGGTCAGCCATTTGACGGCGGCCAGGGTGCCGAACGCCGCCGCCTGGCCGGCGCCCACGACCATCCAGCCGGCCGCGCCCTTCCAGTCCGGCGGCGACTTGGCGGCGCAGGCGAAGCTCGGCCCCTGACCGTAGGCGAAGGCGCGGCGCAGGGAATAGGCCAGGGTGAGCCGCGTCGGCTCCGGATGCTCCCAGACCCACGCCTCGGGCGCCCAGGCGAACCGGGCGCCGGCCGCGCGCATGGTCTGGAACAGAAGGTCGTCTTCGCCGCCGATCTCGTTGCGCCCGACATCGAAGGGGGTCTTCGGATCGGGCAGGGCGGCGCGGCGGATCAGGCTATCGCCGCAGCCGTAGGCGCGCTCGATCAGCCCCCGCCTCGGCCGGCCCCTCGCGCGACCACAGGGCCTCCAGATAAGCGCGGTGGCGGCGCACGCCGGACGGCGCCATCCCGCGCACGGGGCCGAACACCACGTCGGCGTCGAAGCGCGCCTGGGCCTGCAGCAGGGCGGCGAGCCAGCCCGGCGAGGCCTCTTCGTCATCGTCCAGGAAGGCGATCAGGCCGGCGGCCGCGGCCGCAACTCCCGTGTTGCGCGCGCTGGCCACGCCCGGCGTCGGCTCGTGGACGTAGCGCAGGGGAAACGGCGCCTCGGCGGCCAGGACGGCGGCGGCGTCCGCCGCCGAGCCGGCGGGGTCGTTGTCCACCACCACCAGCTCCGTGGCGGCCGGATCGACGCCGGTCTGGGCGAACACCGACCGCACCGCGAGCGCCAGCGGCTGGGGCCGGCGGCAGGTGGGGACCACGACGGAGACCGCCGGGGCCGCGCTCATGCGTCCTCCGCCGGAGCGGGTTCGCGCGCCGCGGCGCGGCGGCCGTAGCCGGCGATGGCCTCGACCACCCCCGCGCACACGCCCGCCGACCGAGATCTCCGCCGCCGCGATGTGGTCGAGCCGGCGGCGCAGCCGCAGCACGGCGTCGATCCGCCGCTCGCCGGCCAGGACCAGGCGCCGTTCAGCGAGCGCGCGGCCAGCCCCGCCGCGCCGCCGCCGGTGGCCAGGCCCTCGCGGACCTCGACCGTCCGGGTGGCGAACGGCGCCTTGTAGTGGGCGTAGCCGCCGCCGAGGTCGTAGACCTCCAGCCCCAGGGCCTGCATGGCGTCCGGGGCTGGAGCATCAGCACCATCCCCGCGCCGCAGGCCGCGCAGGCCGGATCGGTGGCGGAGATCCAGATGTGGGCGGCGGCGCCCAGGCGCACGCCGAAGTGTCCGGCCACCACCCGCCCCGCCGGCGCGCAGGGTGGTCATCACGCCCTGCAGCGGCCCCTCCCGCCGCTCGAACGCCGCGCGCATCAGGCCGCGGGCCCAGACGGGGCGCAGCACGTCGTGCGCGCCGCCGAGGCGGAACTGTTCGCGCTTCCAGGCCAGGAGCTGCTCGAACGCCGCCTCGTCGCGATCGCCGGGGACGAGGCTCAGCGCGCCCCACTCCCGCTCCAGTTTGTGTCCGAGCCGGCGCCAGTTCTTGTACCGCTTCGGATTAGCCGCCCGCAGCGCCTCGAGATGCGCCTCCGCCGAGCCATGAAGCTCGATGACGTGGCCGGGCGCGGCGCTCGCCTGCGAGGCCGCGAAGGCGCCGGCCGGATCGACCAGGCTGGTGAACCGCATGGCGCCGAGGCCCGCGGCGGCGAGGGCCTCGGTCATGGCGATCCGCTCCCCAGGCGCGGCGACCAGGGGCGTGGTAGTCGGAGAAGGCTGATCCGATCGGCCGGGCGAAGCCGCCGCCGCGCCGGTGGAACGGCAGGAAGCCGACGGTCCGCCCCCTCTCGCGCGTACACCGCCACCCGGGCGTCGCAGCGCACCTCCCCGACCAGCCGCGCGAAGTCGGGGCCGAGCAGGGGGCTTTGCAGGGCCGGATCGGCCGCGCAGAAGCCACGCCAGGCCGCGATCTCGGCCGGCGACAGGGCGGAGGGGTGCTTGACCTCGGCCTGGATCATCGGGAACTGGAACTCCGATCCTTGGTCGGCGGCACCATCGCCGGATCGGGTTAGGGAAGGGTGAGCGTCCCGAACGCGGCCGCCACGATCCGCTCCAGCCAGGCCGCGTCGGTCTCGTCGAAGGCGGCGGGCTCGGTGGAATCCACGTCCAGCACCCCGACGAGCCGGCCGGCGGCGTCGATCACGGGGACCACGATCTCGCTGCGCGAGCGGCTGTCGCAGGCGATGTGGCCAGGGAAGGCGTCCACGTCCGGCACGACGAGGGTGCGCCGTTCGGCCGCCGCGGTCCCGCAGACGCCCTTGCCGATCGCGATCCTGAGGCAGCCCAGCGTGCCCTGGTAGGGGCCGACCACCAGCTCGTCCGGCCGCTCCGGATCGACGAGGGTAGAGGCCGGTCCAGAAGAAAGTCTCGAAGCTCTGCGCCAGCATGGCCGCGACGGTGGCCATCCGCGCCACCGGATTCGGCTCGCCCTCCAGCACTGCGGCGATCTCGGCGGCGATCTCGGCGTAGCGGGCGGCCTTGTCGCCGGAAAGGACCTTGCTGTTGAAGGCCTCGGCCATGCTCAGCGCATCAGCCCCATGGCCTCGGCCGCCGCCCAGAGGCCCAGGGCCCCGAAGATCACCGCCGTGCCCCAGCGCACGTATTTCAGCGGCACGATCCGAGTGGCCGCCTCGCCGAGCAGCACGGCGGGGATGTCGGCGATCATCATGCCGATGGTGGTGCCGAGGGCGACCAGCACGATGGTGTGGAACCGCGCCGCCAGGGCCAGGGTCGCCACCTGGGTCTTGTCGCCGATCTCCACCAGGAAAAACGTGACCAGGGTGGTCAGGAAGGCGCCGGTGCGGCTGTCGTTCTGCTTCTCCTCGCCGTCCATCTTGTCCGGGATCAGCGCCCACGCGGCCATGGCCAGGAAGGAGATGGCGATGACCCACTTGAACCATGCGCCCTTCAGGAAGTCCGACAGGAAGTAGCCCGCCGTCGCGGCCAGCAGGTGGTTGGCCACGGTGGCGCAGAGGATGCCGAGGATGATCGGCACGGGCTGGCGGAACCGCGTGGCCAGCAGGATCGCCAGGAGCTGGGTCTTGTCGCCGATCTCGGAGACCGCGACGACCAGGATCGAGACCAGAAGCGGCTCCACGCGACCACCGTAATGAAGGGAAAGAGGCGCGCTCTAGCCCGCCGAAGCCGGCTTCGCAAGCGTCCGGCCTTCGGAAGCAGCGGCTCGCCCACATTACGGCGAGTTCATGTATATATTGTAATGTATAGTATTAAATCGCCGTAATGAAGTATATGACTTCGATTTAACTTGTCCGCCCGGGGGCGCCTCAGCATGGTCCGGCCATCGATTTTGCTTGAGGAGGAAACCCATGCGCATCCTGGCTGGACTGACGATCATCACCGCCCTCGGCGTCGCGGGCGTCGCGTCGGCCGAGACCACGCGGCTCAGCGACGTGGCCTACATGCAGGCGGCGCGCTGCGCGGGCCTGGCCAGCTCGGGCAAGCTCGATGCGGCGGACGCCGGCGCGATCAAGGCGCTGGTCCGCAGCCAGTCGGCGGGCCGCATGCCCTACGTGCAGGACAAGGCCGACGAGATCCAGCAGTCGGCCAAGCGCGAGGCCGACCACGCCGACGACTCGACCAAGGCCAAGCTGTCGGCGGAACTGTCCGGCGCCTGCGCGTCCCTGAAGAGCTGACGCCTTCGCCCCGGCGCCCCTTTCCCGACGGAGAGGGGCGCCGCACGGCGGTTGCTCCCCGCCGAGCGCCGGCTTAGATGCGGCGAGCGACAAGGGAGAGACGCCGCCATGATCGGTCTGATGGCCCGGCTGCGGGTCAAGGACGGCCACGAAGCCGCGTTCGAGGCCGCGTTCCAGGCCCTGGCCGAACGCGTGCACAACGACGAGCCGGGCGCCGTGCTCTACCAGCTCACCAGGAGCCGCACCGCCGGACACTACGTGGTGATGGAGCTCTACCCGCGACCAGGCGGCGGTCGACGCCCACACCAGGACGCCGCATTTCACCTCCATGTGGGGCGCGGTCGGCGAGCACCCTGGAGCCCGGCCAGCCCGGCGATTTCGAATTCGTCGACTCCGTGGGGTGACATTCGCCCCGGTCGTTCATAGCTAAGCCCGCAAGGGCCTGACGATCGGAGAATCTGCGCATGTCGTCCGAGGCCCTGTTCCGGCCGTTCCGGCTGAAGTCGCTCGCCTTGAAGAACCGCCTGGTCATGGCGCCCATGACACGGTCGTTCTCGCCCGGCGGAGTCCCTACGCCGGAGGTCGCCGGCTACTACGCCCGCCGCGCGCCGGACGTCGGCCTGATCATCTCCGAAGGCACCTTCATCGAGCGTCCGGCCTCGGGCAACGACCCCCAACGTGCCGCGGTTCTGGGGCGAGGACGCCCTGGCCGGCTGGACCAAGGTGATCGAGGCGGTGCACGCCGCCGGCGGCCTGATGGCGCCTCAGCTCTGGCACGTCGGCTCGGTGCGCTATCCCGGCTCGACCTACCAACCGGCCGGGCCGGTGGAGAGCCCCTCGGGCCTGGCCAAGCCCGGCGAGCCGCCGGTGGGCGAGCCGCTGACGCTGGAAGAGATCGCCGACATCATCGACGCCTTCGGCGCGCGGCGGCCGACGCCAGGGCGGATCGGCTTCGACGCGGTCGAGCTGCACGGCGCCCATGGCTATCTGATCGACCAGTTCTTCTGGGACGGCCTGAACCATCGGACCGACCGCTATGGCGGCAAGACGCTGCCCGAACGGTCGCGGTTCGCGGTGGACGTGCTGAAGTCCGTGCGGGCGGCGGTGGGGCCGGACTTCCCCGTCATCATCCGCCTGTCGCAGTGGAAGCAGCAGGACTATTCGGTGAAGCTGGCCGCGACGCCCGACGAGATGCGCGCCTGGCTGGAGCCCCTGGCCGAGGCCGGGGCGGACGCCTTCCACTGCTCCCAGCGCCGGTTCTGGGAGCCGGAGTTCGAGGGTTCGGAGCTGAATTTCGCCGGCTGGGCCAAGAAGCTGACCGGCCTGCCGTCGATCACCGTCGGCTCGGTGGGCCTGAGCGGCGAGTTCATGGCCGCGTTCGCCGGCGAGACCTCCCATCCCGCCTCGCTGGACGAGCTGGAGCGCCGGCTGGAGCGCGGCGACTTCGACCTCGTCGCCGTCGGCCGCGCCCTGCTGGCCGACCCCAAGTGGGCCGCCAAGGTCCGCGACGGCCGCACCGCCGAACTGCACGACTTCACCCGCGAGGCCCTGGCGACGCTGAGCTGAACGTCGTCGCGTTGGTTTTTCACGCGGTCACCCTCGGCCTTGTGCCGAGGGTCCCTCTCGCCGCCGGCATTGAGCCTGGAGGTCCGAGCGCGGAGCAGCGGAGGCAGGGACCCTCGGCACAAGGCCGAGGGTGACGGCGGAGGGCAGGCAGGCGCCCTGCCGGATCCACCGCTCCCTCTGCGCCCGGTCAGGCGTTGAACGGCAGCTTCAGGCCGGGGCGGGGCCAGCGGGTGCGGTAGAGGCGCCCCGTCGAGGAGCAGGTGACGAAGGCGTCGCGCATGTCCGGGCCGCCGAAGCAGATGTTGGTGGTGATCGGGTCGGGGAAGGGGGCGTGGTCCACGCCGCCGGTCTCGGGGTCGACGATGGTGACGCCGCCGTTGAACAGGGTGCCGACGCAGACCTTGCCGCCGGCCTCCACCGCCAGGCTGTCGAACCACTGGAAGCCGGGCAGGGTGGTCAGCACGCGCCCGGCCAGGTGCCCCTCGTCGGCGGCCGCGACACCGGGGCCGCTCAGGTCCACGGCCCACAGCTTCTGCAGCATGGAGTCGGAGTAGTAGAGGGTCCTCTCGTCCGGCGAGAGGCCGACGCCGTTGGGCGAGATCTGCTCGGAGCGCCAGCGGGTGATCTTCGAGCCGTCCGGCCGGGCGTAATAGACGCCGCCGAGCCGCCGGTTCTCCCCGTCCGAGAAGCCGAAGCAGGTGAACCAGAACCCGCCGGTGGAATCGAACACGATGTCGTTGGGGCCGTTCAGGGGCTTGCCGTCGCAGCCGTCGTAGAGCGTGGTCGCTTGGCCGGTCTTCAGGTCCACCCGCTGGACGTAGCCGCCGGAATAGGAGTCGGGGATCAGCATCCGCGCCTCCTCCTGCCAGTCCTCGGGGAATTTGAAGGCGCCGCCGTTGTTGACGACATAGGCCGCGCCGTCCGGCCCGATCGCGGCGCCGTTCGGGCCGCCGCCGAGCTCGGCCAAGACGGCCTTGGTCCCGTCCGGCAGGACGCGCGTAAGGGTCTTGCGCTGGATCTCCACGAGCACGACCGACCCGTCGGCCATGGCCATCGGCCCTTCCGGAAACTGCAGGCCGTCGGTGACGAGGTCCAGATCCATAGCGCGCCTCCCTTTATGATTTGGCGGCACTATAGCGTTCGTCCCCATGAAGGGGAGGGAGAAGGCTACGCTCGTTCCAGGACGCGGAAGGTGAAGGGGTATTCGTCGTCGGGGCCGGCGGGGTGGTGCTCGCGGCGGACCTCGCGCCAGCCGGACTCGTCGATGGGCGGGCAGAACACGTCGCCCTCCACCTCGGCCTCCACCTCGGTCAGGTAGAGCCGGCCGGCCTTGGGCAGGGCCGCGGCGATCACCGAGGCGCCGCCGATCACGCAGACCTCGCCGACGCCGTCCTCGGCCGCCTGCTCGCGGGCGATCTGCACCGCCTCCAGGAAGGTCTCGCAGACCAGGGCCGTCCCCGGATCGAACGAGCCGTCGCGCGACAGCACGATGTTCATCCGGCCGGGCAGGGGCTTCCTCGGCAGGGAATCCCAGGTCTTGCGGCCCATGATCACCGGCTTGCCGAGGGTCACCTGCTTGAACAGCGCCATGTCGGACTTCAGCCGCCAGGGCAGGTGGTTGTCCTTGCCGATCACGCCGTTGCGCGACCGGGCGACGGGACCGACGGCGAGGACGATCATACCGCGATCGGCGCCTTGATGGCCGGGTGCGGGTCGTAGCCGTCCAGGGCGAAGTCCTCGTAGCTGAAGGCGAAGAGGTCGGTCTTCGGCGCGATCCGCATGGTCGGGAGCGGCCGCGGCTCGCGGGCGAGCTGGGCTTTCGCCTGCTCGACATGGTTCAGGTAGAGGTGCGCGTCGCCGAGGGTGTGGACGAAGTCGCCGGGCTGGAGGCCCGTCGCCTTGGCGACCATCATGGTCAAGAGGGCGTAGCTGGCGATGTTGAACGGAACGCCCAGGAACACGTCGGCCGAGCGCTGGTAGAGCTGGCAGGACAGCCGCCCCTCGGCCACGTGGAACTGGAACAGGCAATGGCACGGCGGCAGGGCCATGTCCTCGACCTCGGCCGGGTTCCAGGCGGTGACGACGTGGCGGCGGCTGGAGGGGTTGGTCCGGATCGCCTCGACCACCTGGGTCATCTGGTCGATCACCCGCCCGTCCGGCGCGGCCCAGGAGCGCCACTGCTTGCCGTAGACGGGGCCGAGCTCGCCGTCCGCATCGGCCCATTCGTCCCAGATCGTGACGCCGCGCTCCTGCAGCCAGCGCACGTTGGTGTCGCCGCGCAGGAACCACAGAAGCTCCAGGATCACCGACTTCAGGTGCACCCGCTTGGTGGTCAGGAGCGGGAAGCCCTGGGCGAGGTCGAACCGCATCTGGCGCCCGAACAGGCCCAGCGTGCCGACGCCGGTGCGGTCCTCGCGCCGGACGCCATGGGCCAAGAGGTCCGACAGCAGGTCGAGGTACTGGCGCTCCGGATGCGGCGGCGCGACCGGGTCGAGCTGGAAGGCGAGGGCGGGCATGGTCCCAATTTAGGCTCGAATCGCCCGCCGTCCGAATCGCGGGGGCCGCCTGTCCACAGCTTCAGCCGGAAAAGCCGCCCTCGGCCAGGAAGGCCAGCTCCTCGGGCGTGCTCTCGCGGCCCAGGCAGGCGTTGCGGTGGGGGAAGCGGCCGAAGCGGGCGATGATGTCCTGGTGCGTCCGCGCCCAGTCCAGCGTGCCGGCGTCGCCGGTGGCTTCGTGGTGGCCCTCGCACAGCGCCACGCACCGCGCCTGGTCCTCCGGCCGTTCGGAATGCTCGAACGGCAAGTAGAAGAAAGGCCTCAGCACGGGGTCCACCGCCCGGTCGAAGCCGGCGTCCAGGGCCCGCTCAGCCAGGGAATGGGCGAGGGGATCGGTGGCGAAGGCGTGGGCCGAGCCGCGGTAGAGGTTGCGCGGGAACTGGTCCAGCAGGATCAGCAGCGCCAGCGCGCCCTCGGCCGTGGCCGCCCAGTGGTCCAGCTCGCGCCGGGCGGCGGCGTGGTGGACGGCCTCGAACCGCGCGCGGATCTCGGCGTCGAACGCCTCGTCCTTGGAGAACCAGCGCTGGTGTCCGGCCTCCATCCAGAAGCCGATCACGTCGGCGGGGCTGGTGTTTGCTGTCACGCGGTCCTCATGATCCAGGTCATCGCCGGCGCGGCAGGAAGCTGAATGATGAACGCGCCGCCTGTTCAAGGCCGGTTCATGCCGCTTGCGCGTTAATGCTGGCCATACCACGAAGGCCGGCGGTGCGCCGGCCCAGGAGAACGCCATGAAGACCCTACTGCTCTCGGCCGCCGCGGCGGCGCTGCTCGCCAGCGCCCCGGCCGCCTTCGCCCAGGATCAGGACCAGGAGCACCACGAGCACGATCGCGGCGCCCAGCCTCAGGCCCAGCATCAGCCGCAGGGCCAGCCCCACGCCCAGGCTCCCGGCCAACCCGTGGGCGGCCAGCCCAACGCCCGCGCCGGCGCGGGCATCCCGGCGCCGAACAATCCCGGCTGGCGGCGCGGCTCCTCGCCCGGCCAGGCCGGTCCGCAAGGCGGCCAGGGCGCGCCCGGCGGCCAGAACCAGTTCCGCCCGGACAACCGCGGCGGCCAGAATCCCAATCCGGGCGGCGGCCGTCCCGACTACCAGAACCACGAGGGCCGCGACCACGGCGGCCCCAACGGCGGCGGCTTCGATCAGAACCGCGGCGACCGCAACGGTCCGGGCTTCGACCAGAACCGCGGGCGACCGGAACGGCCGCAACTTCGATCAAGGCAACCGCAACTACGGCCAGGGCGGGCGCAACTTCGACCGCAATGGCGGGCGCCAGTTCAACCGCGGCGACTTCGGCCGCAACGTCCAGGCCCAGCGCCGCTTCCGCGCCCAGCCCTATCGCCGCCCGCCGGGCTTCTTCTACCGCCGCTGGAACTACGGCCAGATCCTGCCGTACGCCTTCTTCGCCCAGCAGTACTGGCTGGACAGCTACTGGGCCTATGGCCTGCCCGCGCCGCCTCCGGGCTGCGAGTGGGTCCGCTACGGCGACGACGCGGTCCTGGTCGATCTCGACAGCGGCGAGGTCCTGCAGGTCTACTACGGCGTCTTCTACTGACCGGACGTCCGTCCCAGACATTGGCCCCGGGAGCGCAGGCTTCCGGGGCCTTTGCTTTGCGGCCCGCCAGCGCTTGACGCGGGGGCGAAAAAAGTCTCGATAGCGCGCTCGTTCGCGCCGGCCTTTGCGCGCCGGCGTCCCCACGCGCCATTTGGAGACAAGATCATGCGCGTCTATTACGATCGCGACGCCGACCTCGCCCGCCTGCTCGACAAGAAGGTCGCGATCGTAGGCTATGGCTCCCATGGCCATGCGCACGCGCTGAACCTGCGCGACTCCGGCGTGAAGAACGTCGCGGTCGCCCTGCGCCCCGGCTCGTCCTCGGCCAAGAAGGCCGAAGCCGAGGGGCTGAAGGTGATGACGGTCGCCGAGGCCGCCGCCTGGGCCGACGGGATCATGATCCTGGCGCCCGACGAGCTGCAGCGCGGCATCTACGAGAACGAGATCGCGCCGAACATCAAGGACGGCGCGGCGCTGCTGTTCGCGCACGGCCTGAACATCCACTTCCGCCTGATCGAGCCCAAGCCGTCGATCGACGTCCTGATGGTGGCGCCCAAGGGGCCGGGCCACACCGTGCGCGGCGAATACCTGCGCGGCGGCGGCGTGCCGTGCCTGCTGGCCGTCCACCAGAACGCCACCGGCGGCGCGCACGAGTTCGGCCTGGCCTACGCCTCGGCCATCGGCGCGGCGCGCCGGCATCATCGAGACCACCTTCCGCGAGGAATGCGAGACCGACCTGTTCGGCGAGCAGTCCGTGCTCTGCGGCGGCCTGGTGGAGCTGATCCGGGCGGCTTCGAGACCCTGGTCGAGGCCGGCTACGCGCCCGAGATGGCCTATTTCGAGTGCCTGCACGAGGTGAAGCTGATCGTGGACCTGATCTACGAAGGCGGCATCGCCAACATGAACTACTCGATCTCCAATACGGCCGAGTACGGCGAGTACGTCACCGGCCCGCGCATCGTGACGCCCGAGACCAAGGCGGAGATGAAGCGCGTGCTGGACGACATCCAGTCCGGCCGCTTCGTGCGCGACTGGATGACCGAGTGCGCCGTGGGCCAGCCCTCGTTCAAGGCCACCCGCACCCGCAACGCCGAGCACCAGATCGAGGAAGTCGGCGCGCGCCTGCGCGGCATGATGCCCTGGATCACCAAGAACAAGCTCGTCGACACCACCCGCAACTGAGACGGCCCTCTCGCCTCCCCCGTCACCCTCGGCCTTGTGCCGAGGGTCCCTCGCGCCGCCGGCATTGAGCCTGGACGTCGGAGTGCAGGGTTGCGGAAACAGGGACCCTCGGCACAAGGCCGAGGGTGACGGGTCTGAAGAACTTCAGTCGCGGACGTACCAGCCGTCCCCAGAGGCTCAGCGCCGGCCACATCTGGCGATAGCCGTGCGCCGGCAGCAGGGCGCGCAGCCTGTCGCGCGTCGGCCCGTGGTTCTGTTCCAGCACGATCGAGCGCACGTCCCAGCGGTCCCAGTCGAACGCCTCGAGGATGTCGAGCTCGGAGCCCTCGGTGTCGATCGACATGAAGTCGATCTCCTTGGGCGCCTCGTGCTGGATCAGGAGATCGTTCAGCGAGATCGTCTCGACCTCGACCACCTCGGAGACGCGGCGCTTGCCGTCGGCTGTGGCGTCGTCGGCGTGCACCCCCGCGATCCGCGACAGCTCTCCGACCTCGGCCAGCAGCAGCGAAACGGTCTCGCCCGAGCGGCCGTAGACGCACTTGCGCGAGACGGCGCAGCCGCGGTTGTCGGCCAGCGACTGATGGAACCGCGGGTTCGGCTCGGCCAGGACGCCGCGCCAGCCCATGGTCTTCTCGAGCATATAGGTGTTGCTGAGATAGACCCCGTCGGCGGCGCCGAACTCCACGAAGAACCCCTCGCGCTTGCGGCCCGACATCCACAGCGCCCATACGTCCTGGAACAGCTGCGCCCTGGACAGCCGGGCCATGTTCATGGCGTAGGCGACGAACTGCCACAGGTCGTCGCGGCTGCGGGGGCTCTTGCGCAGGTGACGGAGCAGCTGCTGCAGCCGCTGCCCGTACCGGCGATCATCCGCGTCGATTTCGAAGATCGGCAGTGAAACGCGGTCTGACATTCGGTCCGGGGCGGCTCTTGTCCGCCCGTTGTAGTGGAGCGCGTCGAGGGGGTCAAGCCGAGGGCGGGGGCCTGACCACCGCCAGCCGGCCGGCGTCGTCGGCGATGCAGACCCACGCCGAACCCAGACGCGGATTGGCCGTGCGGAACCGCTCCGCGATCCGCTCCGGCGGCTCCCCCATCGCAGCGCGGCCGAGGTCGACCAGATGCAGGGCGTAGCGGTGGGTCGTGCCCGCCGCGCCGGCGAAACCGGCCGTGACCACGATCTCATGCGCGCCGCCGCCAGGAGGCAGCGCGACGGGCAGGGGGACGCTCACCACCGCGCCCGGCGCCAGCTGGTCCAGCCGGACCTCCACGGCGGTCGCGCCGGCCCGCGACACATCCGCGATGCGCGGCGCGCCTGGCTGCGAAGGGACCGCGAGCATGCGCGCCAAGGCGGCGCCGGAAATGACGCCTTCGGGCAGGGTTATGACCACCGATGCGTCCCTGACGTCCGATCCGCCGGCGGACCGCAGGACCAGCGGCAGCTCGACCTCGACGCCGCGTCCGGCCTCTGGCCGAGCGGCGACGATGATCGTCCCGGCGCGTGCGGCGCCACCAGTCCCGCCTCCAGGAAGGCCGGCGGCGGAGGGGGGGCCGGCCTCCTCCCCACCGTCCGGCTTCGGCGCTTCCGCCGCTGGCGAGGGCGTCTGGCCGGCGAGGTCGAGCGGGCGCCTGTGCGGCAGGGCCTTGCGCCGCCCCCAGCGGCGCAGGCCGAGGCGGATCGCCAGCCAGGCGCAGCCGGCGCTGACCAGCCCCAGGAACACGGCGACCGCGCTGTAAGTGATCTGCTCCACGGTCACGACCCGGCCGGGACGCGCTGCCGCCCCGCTCCGCGCGGTGCACGAAACGAGCCAGGCGGATTGACCCGAATTGATCGATGGGGCTTGCATCGGCCATGCCCCGCATCCGCTCGATCCACCTCGCCGGCCCCATGGTGCGTCATCCCCAGGCGGCCGTTCTGGCCGAGATCCGGCTGCTGTGCGAGGCGGCCGGCTTCCACCCCATGATCCCGGCGGACGAGGTGCTGACCGAGACCGAGCCGTCCGAGGCCATGGCGCGGGAGATCTACGCCAGCCGCATCGCCAGCGTGCGCCGCGCCGACGCGGTGATCGTGGACCTGTCGCCGTTCCGCGGCCCGCACTGCGACCCGCCGCCGCCTTCGAGGCGGGGGTGGCCGCCGGCCTCGGCCAAGGCGGTGTTCGCCTATATGAACGTGCCCTCCGAGGACGAGGCGGAGCTCTGCGCCCGGGTGGACGCCTATGTCGGCGCCGAGCGGGACGCCGACGGCCTCTGGCGCGACGTGCAGGGCTTCGAAATCGAGACTATGGCCTGCCCGAGAGCCTGATGCTGTGGGCCGAATGCCGGCGGCTCTATGTGATCGTGACGCCGGAGCTGCACGCCGACCTGACCGGGATCCAGCTCTGCCTGGAGGCGGTGAAGCTCTATTCCGACTGAGGGGCTCGGCGACCGCCACCCTTCCGTCGTCACCCTCGGCCTTGTGCCGAGGGTCCCTGCCTCCGCAACCCGCACTCCGAAGCCCAGGCTCCGAGCAAGCGGCGAGAGGGGACCCTCGGCACGAGGCCGAGGGTGACGTGTATGAGGGTGACGGTGTGTGGAAGGCCGTCCTCAGCGCCAGGCGAGGTCCGCGTCGCCGCGCAGGACGGCTTCGGCCTCGGGCGTATGCTTGGCGCCGGAGCGGTCGTGAAGAACCAGCGGCGGCAGGAGCTGGCAGCGGCGCCTTGCCGGTCTTCACCGCTGCGCAGCAGAACGCGCTTGGCGGCTGGTCCGCGAAGGGATGGACCGGGCGGATGCGGAAGGAGCCGGCCTTGGGCGCAGCAGGGCAAGAAGGTCGCCCAGGCGGTCGGCGCGGTGGATCACGGTGAGGGTCCCGCCCTCGCGCACCGCCTTCAGCAGGAAGTCCGTCCAGGCCTTCAGCCCGCCCTCCGCCATATAGGCTCCGGCGGCGGCGGGGTGGGGCGCCCGCAGCGCGGCGGGATCGTCGAAGAACGGCGGGTTTGCTGAGCGCCGCGTCGAACGGCTCGAGCCCGAGGGCGCGGAAGCCGGCCGTCCACGTTCGCCTCGACGATCTCCGCCCGGTCCTGCATCCCGTTCAGCGCGAGGTTGCGGCGGGCGAGGGCGGCGTTCGCCGCGTCGCGCTCGACGCCGACAAACCGCGCGTCGGGGCGCCGCGCCGCGGCGGTCAGCAGGGCCGCACCGGGGCCGCAGCCGGCGTCGATGACCCGCTCGCCCGCCGCGCGTCGCAGGCGGCCGCCAGGGAGCGCCGCGTCCATCCCGGCGCGATAGCCGACCGTCGGTTGAATGAGGCGCACCCGGCCGCCCAGCAGGCGATCCTCCGCCGCATCCGGCCGTTCGCGGCTCGCCTCGCCCGGGAGAGTTTCGTCCATGCCAGCGTTTACCGCCTTGTCCTTTGGTTGTCCCTGACCTATCCCGCCGCCATGGTCCGCGGCGACATGGCCGGAACGGCGGGAGCGGAAGACTTGGACGCAGCCAACGCCATCCTTGCCCGGCCGGAGGGGTCCGTCGAGGGCCTCGTGCGCCTGGCGCAGGGGGATATGGCGGGCGTCGACGCCCTGATCACCGACCGCATGCGCAGCGACGTGCCGGTGATCCCGGCCCTGGCCGAGCACCTGATCGCGGCCGGCGGCAAGCGCCTGCGTCCCCTGGTGGCCATCGCGGCCGCGCGCCTGTGCGGCGGGGAGGGCGACGCCTGCCTGAAGCTGGCCACGGCCGTGGAGTTCATCCACACCGCCACCCTCCTGC
Source organism: Caulobacteraceae bacterium (assembly GCA_037201645.1). Classification (GTDB taxonomy): domain Bacteria; phylum Pseudomonadota; class Alphaproteobacteria; order Caulobacterales; family Caulobacteraceae; genus JANWHQ01. The sequence goes on along the minus strand of JBBCHF010000008.1, from coordinate 77,450 downwards.
ACGACGACGTGGTCGACGGCTCCAAGCTCCGCCGCGGCAAGGTGGCGGCGCACCTGATCTGGGGCGGGACACCAGCGTCCTGGTCGGCGACTTCCTGTTCGCCCGCGCCTTCGAGCTGATGGTGGAGACGGGGATCGCTCAAGGTGCTCGACATCCTGGCCAAGGCCTCCAGCGTGATCGCCGAGGGCGAGGTGCTGCAGCTCACCCGCGCCCACGACCTGGACCTGACTCAGGACCTCTATCTGGAGATCATCGCCGCCCAAGACCGCCGAGCTGTTCGCCGCCGCCGCCGAGGCGGGCGCGGTGTCGGCCGGCGCGGACGGGGGAGCGGGCCGCGGCGCTGCGCGCCTACGGCATGAACCTCGGCCTGGCCTTCCAGCTCGCCGACGACGTGCTCGACTACGGCGGCGCGGCCGAGACGCTCGGCAAGAACGCCGGCGACGACTTCCGCGAGGGCAAGGTGACCTGCCGCTGCTGCTCGCCATCATCCGCTCGGGCCCGCGCGAGGCGGCGTTCTGGGAGCGCGCGGTCGGGCGCCTGGACCAGACCGAGGCCGACTTCCGCCGGGCGCGCGCGAGCTGGTCATCGGCACCGGCTCGCTCGAGGCCGCCTTGGACCGCGCCGCCGACTTCGCCGACACGGCCAAGCGGCCGCTGGCGGGCTTCCCGGCCGGCGACTGGCGCGCCTCCCTGGAAGCCCTCGCCGACTTCGCCGTCAGCCGCCCGGCCTAGACTCCCAAACTCCGACCGTCCCCGGCGAAGGCCGGGACCCAGGTCAGCGGGACGGCTTCCACAGACTTCCGAAGCTGGCTTTCCCGCCTGGGCCCCGGCCTTCGCCGGGGAGATCGGGGTTAGGGGGCTCAGGCCTTCCGAACCCGCGCCATCAGCGCCCGCGCCAGGGGCGGGGGGCTCGCGCTCGATGCGGCGGTACTCGCGGCCGTCGGGGCTGCGGGTCACCAGGCCGTAGTCGAACAGCGCCCGGCGCAGCAGGGCGGGGTCGCCATAGAGGTGATGCTCGTTCAGCCGCGCGCCCACCTCGCGCTCGGCCATCACCCGCTCGGCCGGCAGGCGCGACCACAGCACCCACAGGCACGGCTCCACGTGGCTCATCTTCGACGGCCAGCGGATCATCCGGCCCCCGGCGTCGAAATAGCGGGCGAGCCGCTCCACCTTCGCGGCGTCCACGGCGGTGAGGCAGGCGGGATGACGGCCTCCGCCGGGGGCGGCGCCGTCGCTTGGGCGCGCAGGTGCTGGGAAGTTCTTCGCGCCGGCCGCGCGGGCCAGCATGTTGAGCAGCTCCACATGGCCGGGGCGGCGTCTGGCGCGCGGCGAGCTGGCCCTTCAGCGAGCGGGCGAGCGCGGAGATGTCGTCCGCGTGGAAAGGGACGGGGGTCTTCGACATGGCCTATCCTCTCGCGCCCGGGGATCAGGTGTCGGTGGTCGCCGGCTTCCGACTGGGCGCGGGATAAGAGCGTCCGTCGAGGATGGGATTGGCAGGTTTAGCTCCCCTCGCGGGGCGGCGACGCCTGGGTGAACTGCAGACCCGCCGCCGCAATAGGCTACAGCCGGCGGCCGGGCAAGCGGCATGATCGCACGGCCGCCCCGCGCCCTTCCGTCCGGCCCGCTTATGGTGCAGGTTTTCGACCATGGGTAGAACACCGTTCCTCGTCCCTCGCCGCCTTGCTTGGCCTTTATCTGCTCCCCCGCCGGCCGTGGCCGCGTGCCAGCTGAAGAAGGCCGCCGAGTTTCCCGTCACCATGACGGGGATGAGGGCGATCATCCCGGCGAAGATCAACGGAGTCGACGCTTTCACTGGCCATCGACAGCGGCGCCTTCTTCAGCATGCTGAAGCAGTCCAGCGTCGCGAGTTCAAGCTGACCCCGGTGACGACGGCGCTGATGGCGGTTGAGGGGGTCACGGGGTCCGCATCAGTCACTGCGGGAAACGCCGCGGACTTCGACATGGGCGGCGTCCATCTGAAGAAGGTGGACTTTCTGATCGTGCCCACCGGCGCACCGGGTCCGGACGCCGACGGGCTGCTGGGACAGAACATCCTCGGCATCACCGACACCGAATACGATTTCGCCAACGGGGCGGTCCGGATGTTCTACGCGGAATGGATGCGGGGGTGCGGTGCTCGCCTATTGGGATCAATCCCAACCCTATTCCGTGGTGGATCTGGAGCCGACCACGCTTGGCGAGTCGCACGTGATCGGCTCGGGGCAAGGTGAACGGGGTGAACATCCGGATCGTGTTTGACACCGGCGCCCCCCGTTCCATCCTCACGACCGGCGCGGCGGCCAGGGCCGGCGTAAAGAGCGGCGCGCCCGGCGTGACGTGGGCCGGCTATTCGGGCGGCCGCTCGGTCGAGAGCTGGATCGGCCCGTTCAGCAGCTTTTCGGTGGGTGACGAGGCGGTCAAGAACACCCGGCTGCGGTTCGGCGCCATCCAGCTGGACCACGCGGACATGCTTCTCGGCGCCGACTTCTTCCTGTCGCACAGGATCTATGTGTCGAAGAGCCAGCACAAGCTCTACTTCACCTACAACGGCGGGCCGGTGTTCAATCTGGCGCAGGCCGCAGACGCGGAGCCTGGGAATGAGCCTCCGGCGGCGCAGGCGCCTCCCGCTTCAGCCGCTCCGACGGCTTCGGCCGCGGCCGACGAGGGCGGTCAGGTTCCGCAGGACGCCGCCGGCTTCGCCCGCAGGGGCGCCGCCTATGCGGCTCGGCGCGATTTCAGCCACGCCATCGCGGACCTCGGCCGCGCCGTCGATCTGGACCCCGCCAATCCGGCCTATCCCTACCAGCGCGCGGTGGCTGAGATCGCCGTGCATCAGACAAAGCCGGCGATGGCGGACCTCGACAGGGCTTTGAAGCTGAAGCCTGACGACAGCAAGGCCCTGATGGAACGCGGGCGGTTGCGTCTGACGGAAAAGGACGAGCCCGGCGCAAAGGCCGATTTCGACGCGGCCGCCCGGATCGACCCGACCCTCGGTCTGCAGATCGCGAACACCTACACCTATGGCGGCGCGTTCGAGGACGCGATCGCGACATACGACGCCTGGATCGGCGCCCATCCCAAGGATCCCGGCCGGCCGACCTGGCTGAATGATCGATGCTGGAGCCGGGCCCTGTGGGGCCAGGAGCTGGACAGGGCCCTCATCGACTGCGACGCCGCGATCAAGGCCTCTCCTCGCGTTCCCGCCTACCGCGACAGCCGGGGCCTCGTCCACCTGCGGCTTGGCCAGTTCGACGATGCGATCGCCGATTACGACGCGGTGCTCAAGGCCCAGCCGAAGCTGGCCTGGTCGCTCTACGGCCGCGGCCTCGCCAAGCTGCGGCTGGGCAAGACCGCCGACGGCCAGGCGGACATCAACGCCGCGATAGCGCTGGAGCCGAAGCTTCCAGACGAGGCGAAGCGGTTCGGCGTCGCGCCGTGACAAACACCGAGGCTCGTACGCGGCGTGATCGCGGCCTTCGAGGTCCGCAGGTGTTGCTCCCTCGCGGGGCGTCGGCGCAAGGCCGCGCGCCTTAACCGCTGCTCAAACGTTGTGCGCCACCTTGCGCTCGCGCCGGACGAGCGGCGCCTTCGCGGCCTGACCGACATGACCACCACCCTCGCACCCCTGGCGGAGAGGGCGCCGCCGACGTTCAGCCGCGCCGCGGCCCTGGCGCCGGGGGTGTTCGCCTCGGCGGTGCTGCTGAGCGCCTGCCTGGTGTTCCTGGTCGAGCCGATGATCGCCAAGATGGTCCTGCCGACGCTCGGCGGGGCGCCGGCGGTGTGGAACACCAGCCTGGCCTTCTTCCAGGTCGCCCTGCTAATCGGCTACGGCTACGCGCACCTGCTCCAGCGGCTGCGGACCGTGCGGGTCCAGATCGCGATCCACGGGGTGGTGCTGCTGTCGGCGGCCCTGATCCTGCCCTTGAAGGTCACCCACGCCCTGGGCGATCCGGGGGCGACCGATCCGACGCTGTGGCTGCTGGGCGTGCTGGCCCTGTCGGTGGGGCTGCCCTTCGCGGCCCTGTCGGCGACCGCGCCCCTGGTGCAGAGCTGGTATGCGCGCGTGCGCGCCGGCCGCATCGACGCCGCCAACCCCTATGTGCTCTACGCGGCCAGCAACCTCGGCAGCCTGATCGCGCTGCTGTCCTATCCGATCCTGGTCGAGCCGACCCTGCGGCTCAGCACCCAGACCCTCGGCTGGAGCCTCGGCTATGGCCTGTTCGTGGCGGTGATCGCCGTGGTCGGCGTCCTGGTCTGGCCGGCCGGCGGGGCCGCCGCGACCATCCGCCACGTCGAGGCGAGGGCCGCCGCGCCGCCGGTCTCGTGGAAGGACCGGCTGCTGTGGATCGCGCTGGCGGCGGCGCCGTCGAGCCTGATGCTCGGCGTCACCACCCACATCGCCACCGACATCGCCTCCGCGCCCTTCCTGTGGGTCGCGCCGCTGGCGCTGTACCTTTTGACCTTCATCATCGCGTTCCAGGCCAGGCCGCTGATCAGCCCGCGCACCGCGCTGCTGTTCCAGGCCGCCGTCTTCGCCGCCTGCCTCCTGACCTTCGGCGTGCCGATCAAGTGGTTCCTGGCGCAGGTGGCGCTCGACCTTCTCGGCTTCTTCCTGACCGCCCTGGTCTGCCACCAGGCGCTGGCCGCGCGCCGGCCGCCGGCGGCGAGGCTGACAGAGTTCTATCTGCTGATTTCGGTCGGCGGCGTGATCGGCGGATCGTTCAACGCCTTCCTGGCGCCGGTGATCTTCAAGACGGTGCTGGAGTATCCGATCGTCCTGGCGCTGGTCTGCGTGGCCCGGCCGTGGGGCGAGGGGCGGCTGAGGACCCGCGAGGCGGCGCTGCTCGCGGGCGGCCTCGCCGCCGGGGCGGCGGCGCTCGCGATCGGGCACTTCATGGGCTTCAATGCGGCGGTCCGCGTGCTGCTCACCGGCACGCTGATCTGCGGCTTCCTGCTGCGCGACCGCGCCCCGGCGTTCGCCGCGCTCGGCGTCGTGCTGCTGGTCAGCGGCCCGATCCTGACGCCCCGCAAGGAGGTGCTGAAGGTCGAGCGCAGCTTCTTCGGCGTCGTCAGGCTGGAGCGGATGGACATTCCCGGCCACGGCGCGGCGACCACCATGGTGCACGGCACGACCCTGCACGGCGCCGAGCTGACCAGCCTGGCGGAGCGTTGCCGGCCGCTGCTCTACTACGCGCCCACCACGCCGATCGGCCAGGTGTTCCGCTCGGTGCAGGCGCGCAAGCCGGCGGTGCGCATCGGCGCCATCGGCATGGGCGCGGGGACGGTGGCGACCTACGTGCGCCCCGGCGACAGCCTGCGCTTCTTCGAGATCGATCCGCTGGTGATCCGGATGGCCGACGACCCGGCCACCTTCGGCTATATCCACGGCTGCGCGCGCGGGCCGATCGACCATGTGCTCGGCGACGCCAGGCTGGCGCTCGGCCACGAGCCGACCGGCCAGTTCGACATTCTTTTGGTGGACGCCTTCTCGTCCGACACCGTGCCCACGCACCTCCTGACCGTGGAGGCGATGCGCGGCTATCTCAGCCACATCAAGCCGGACGGGGTGGTGATCATGCACCTGTCCAACCGGAACCTGGAGCTGATGCAGCCGGTGGCGGCGGTGGCGGGCATGGCCGGCGGGGCGGCGCTGCAGCAGGTCTATCGTCCGCCCCCCGGCTCGGTCCCGATGATCGACATGGCCGAGGACACGATGATCGTCGCGCGCAACGCGGCCGTCCTGGCGCCGTTCCGGGCCGACCCGCGATGGAAGCCCGCCCGGTCGGGCGGCGTGCGCGTCTGGACGGACGACTACACCAACCTGTTCGGCGCCCTGATCCGCGGGATCGGGCACGTCGAGCGCGAGACGCGCAGCTAGCGGCCCCCGCGTCAGCTCACGCTGGCGCAGAAGCGCTGGATGCGGGCGCAGGCGTCTTCCAGGGTGGCGTTGGACGCGGCGTAGGAGACGCGGAAGAACGGCGAGAGGCCGAACGCCGCCCCGTGCACCGCGTTGGCGCCTTCCGCTTCCAGGAGCTCGACCACGAAGTCCTCGTCGGTGGCGATGGTGCGGCCCGACGGGGCGGTCTTGCCGATCACGCCCGCGCAGGACGGATAGACATAGAAGGCGCCCTCCGGCGTCGGGCACTGCAGGCCCTTGGCCTGGTTCAGCATCGAGACCACCAGGTCCCGTCGCTCCTGGAACAGCTTCTGGTGCGGCTTGATGAAGTCCTGCGGGCCGTTCAGCGCCTCCACCGCCGCCCACTGCGAGATCGAGCAGGGGTTGGACGTGGTCTGGGTCATCACCTTGCCCATGGCCTTGATCAGCGGCTCGGGGCCGCCGCAATAGCCGATCCGCCAGCCGGTCATGGCGTAGGCCTTGGACACGCCGTTCATGGTCAGGGTGCGCTCGTACAGCGCCGGCTCGACCTCAGCGATCGTGGTGAACTCGAAGTCGTCGAACACCAGGTGCTCGTACATGTCGTCGGTCAGCACCCACACCTGCGGGTGGCGCAGCAGCACCTCCGCCAGGGCCTTCAGCTCGGCGCGGGTATAGGCGCCGCCGGTGGGGTTGGACGGGGAGTTCAGGAGCAGCCACTTGGTGCGCGGGGTGATCGCGGCCTCGAGGTCGCCCGGCTGCAGCTTGAAGCCGCTCTCGATGGTGGTCGGCACGGCCACGGCCTCGCCGCCGGCCAGCAGCACCATGTCCGGATAGGACACCCAGTAGGGCGCGGGGATGATCACCTCGTCGCCCGGCGACAGGGAGGCCACGAAGGCGTTGTAGAGCACCGCCTTGCCGCCCGGCGAGACGTTGATCTGGCTCGGCTTGTAGTCGAGGCCGTTTTCCCGCTTGAACTTGGCGGCGATGGCGGCCTTCAGCTCCGGGATGCCGTCGGTGTTGGTGTACTTGGTCTTGCCCTCGCGGATGGCGCGGATGCCGGCTTCCTTGATGTTCTCCGGGGTGTCGAAGTCGGGCTCGCCGACGCTGAGCGAGATGATGTCGCGGCCCTGGCGCTGCAGCTCCCGGGCCTTGTCCGTCGCGGCCAGGGTGGCGGACGGCTTCACGCGGCTGAGGGCGGCGGACTCGGTGAACATGACGGCTCCTTGGCGAAAGGCGGCGCCCATTTAGCCCCGCCGTGCTGCGGCGCCAACGGGAACCGCGCCGTCTACGCCGGCTTTAGCCATGGGGGTCGGATGGTGTGGTGATGATGCGACGATCCCTGGCGCTTGGCCTGGCCATGTGCGCTGCGATGCTGGCGGCCTGCTCGGGCAAGCCCGAACCGTCGCTGGGCGCGTCCATCGCCGAGATGGCGCCCTCGCCGTCGCTGAGCGCCGCCGCGGCCGGCCAGCCCCCGGCCTTCGTCGGCGTGTGGGCGGCGTCGACCCACGCCTGCGGCTCCAAGACCTGGACCTTCACGGTGGACCGGCTTGAGGCGCCCGGCGGCCTCAGCTGCAGCTTCGACCGTGCGAGCCCGAGCTCGGCCGGCTACGAGGTGGACGGCATCTGCTCGGTCGGCAAGGCGGTGTCGCCGACGCGGCTGGACTTCACCCTCAGCGGCGCTGGCGGCGTGCGTTCCCTGACCATCAGCGGCGGCCCGTTCGCCGAGCCGGTCGCGCTCGCCCGCTGCGACGGCCTGAAAGAGGCGGCCGCGGTCCCGCCCAAGGTCCAGGGCTGAGCCGGCCGGCTTGACCCTCGCGGAGGGATCGGCGAGGCCTGCCGGCGAGATGCGCCGGCTGATCCGCTTCATCCTCGACATGGACGCCCGCGCCTGGCGCACGGTGGCGGTCACCTTCCTGCTGTTCGGCGGGGTGGGGCTGCTGTTCTTCGGCGCGGCGGCCCTGTTCGGCTTCAGGGGCGAGGCGGCGGTCGAGCAGTGGCTGGGGTTCGCGGCGCGCAGCCCGTTCGCCCTCCTGATCGCCGTGGCGGCCTTCGCGGTGCTGGCCTTCGCCGGCGTGCCGCAGATCGTGCTGATCGCCGCGGCGGCGGTGGCGTTCGGCCCGTGGCTGGGGTTCGAATACAGCTGGGTCGGCACCATGGTCTCGGCCGGCGTGGGCTTCGCCCTCGGCCGCCTGGTCGGAGCGCGGACGCTGAGCCACCTGCCCGGCCAGGGGCTGCAGCGGTTCATCGCCATGATCGGCCGCAACGGCTTTTTGGCCAGCCTGATCGTGCGCCTGGCGCCCTCCGCGCCCTTCGTGGCCGTGAACATGGCCGCTGGCGTGACGCCGATGCGCTTTGCGGCCTTCGCGGCGGGGACGGGGATCGGCATCGTGCCGAAGATCCTGCTGACCGTGATGGCCGGCCACTCGGTGGTCGCGGCCAGGGGGGGCAAGCTCTGGATCAACCTCGCCCTTCTGGCCCTGGCCCTGGTCGTCTGGATCGGCGCGGGCCTGCTCGCCCGCCGCTGGATCCGGCGGCGCGAGGACGAGGCGGGTCTTCCTGACCGTTAGAACGCCTCACGCCGCAGGCTTCCACACAGCCATTGCGCGAAAATTTCCGTCATGCTCATCTCGCCGGCAGGGGACGGGCGGGCATCTTGGCGATCAACCTATCGAAGACGACCGAGGCGGCGTTTCGTTTCGGGTTGCATGTAATCATCGGTGCGCTGTTGTTTGCGCTCATCAGCGCGGCCGCGATTGCGCTGAATCAGTTCATCACCTTCTGCGATGGCCGCAACCTAGTCCCTCAGTTCGTTCTTATGGGCATGCGGGGCCTGGAGTACGGCATGTGGACCGTTGACGGCGTCTGCTTCGCATGGCTGTTCGTCGCCGAGGGGGTCCGCTTTGTGGCGAGCGTGGGCTGGAGGGATTAGATGGTGCGCATGTCTAAGACCGAAGACCATGTCGTGGTCGATGGAAGCTATCTCGCCCGAGAAGCCAGGATCGCCGTTCGCACCTTTTTTGCGCCATTGACCGCCCTCGTCGCGGCGGCGACGACGATCCCGCCGTCCACCGGCGCACCGGCCGCTCGCCGCAAACCGTCCGGCCACGCCGGCGCACCGCACAAGAAGACCGCCCGGAAGAAGGCGTCCCGGCCGAAGGCGTCGACCGATCGCGCCGCCGCCGTCGCCGACTGAACGCCGCCGCCGGAGCGTCTCCGCCGCGCTTAATCGTGGTTGTGCCGACGCCGCCCAGCAGCTAAATCAGCCCCATGCGTCGCGACCTCACCGCGCTGATCCTTCCTGGCCTGGGGCTTAGCCGCCCCTGGGCGCCTTAGGCCGCGCGCACCGCGGCGGGCGTTCAGGGGAGTCCGCTATCCCCTTCCCATCGCCGCCAAGGATCAAGGCCATGACCACCCCCGTATCGGACGCCGCGCCCATTGGGGCCAGAGAGCGCGTCATCATCTTCGACACCACCATGCGCGACGGCGAGCAGTCGCCCGGCGCCTCCATGTCGCTGGAGGAGAAGCTGGAGCTCGCCAAGATCCTCGAGGAGATGGGGGTCGACGTCATCGAGGCCGGCTTCCCGATCGCCTCCAACGGCGACTTCGAGGCGGTGCGCCAGATCAGCCAGCTGGTCACCGAGAGCGCCATCTGCGGCCTGGCCCGCGCGACGCAGAAGGACATCGAGCGCTGCGCCGAGGCGATCCGCCCCGCGCGCCGCGGCCGCATCCACACCTTCATCTCCACCAGCCCGGTGCACATGAAGCACAAGCTGCAGATGGGGCCGAACGCGGTGCTGGAGGCGATCCACGCCTCCGTCTCCCTGGCGCGCAACCACACCGACGACGTGGAATGGTCGGCCGAGGACGCCACCCGCACCGAGCGCGACTTCCTGCGCCGGGCCGTCGAGGTCGCGATCAAGGCGGGCGCCACGACGATCAACATCCCCGACACGGTCGGCTACACCTATCCGTCCGAGTACGCCGACATCTTCCGCGACCTGATCGCCAATGTGCCGGGCGCGGACGGGGTGATCTTCTCCACGCACTGCCACCACAACGACCTGGGGCCTGGCCGTCGCCAACTCCCTGTCGGGCGTGCAGGGCGGGGCGCGGCAGATCGAGCTGGACAGGGACACCGCGACCTTGGCGCCGTCCGGGGAGGGGACGTACCAGTCGATCGCGATGTGGCCCGCGGGGTCCATCGCATTGGGATCGACCAGCGACCGGCGCGTCTTGGGATCGGCCGAGGCGTCCAGCGTCACCAGCCAGGGCTGCTGCTTGGCGGGATCCGAGTAGAGGGCGAAGACGCGGTCCCCGCGCCGGCTCGAGCGTCCCGTAATAGGGCGAAGCCGCCTTGATCAGGCGGGTGAGCTTGGCCGCGACCGCGGCGCGGCCCGGCAAGGCGTCGAGATAGGCGCGGGTGCGGGCGTTCTCGGCGTCGCTCCAGGCCTTCACCGCCGGGTTGTCGCCGTCCTCCAGGGCCCGATAGGGATCGGCGACCTGCACGCCCTGGATCGTGTCGACGGTGTCTCCCGCCGGGAACGCGGGCGCCGGCGGGATGGTCGCGGCCAGCGACATCGAGGAGGCGAAGGCCAACAGAACGACGGACAGTCCCAGGCGCATGGCCTCTCTCCCCGGTTTCAAAAGGAAAGCTCAGCACGCCAAAGACGCAGGGACCAGAGGCTTTTTGGTCGGGCGCTGAGATGCGGAGGGCGGGTTCGGCAGGCGTGCGTCCGCGGTTCACCCGCGGCGCGAGATGCACGCTGCAGGGCGCCGCCGCCGTCTCCTAACTCACCGCCTGGCTTCGGCGGCCAGGGCGCCGGAGGTCACGTCCTCGACTTCGGCGGTTGATCTGGTCCTGGCGCAGGAGCTGCTCCTGGCTGGTCAGCTGTTCGAGCTTCTGGTCGATGTTCAGGCGCGCCGATTCCATGGTCGCCAGCCGCGCGGCGTTCTCGCCCGCGAAGCTCTCCAGGGCCGCCAGCGCCAGCTCGGCGAACACATGCTCGCCGACGAGCTGCTCCACCAGTCGCCGCGGCGGCAGGTTGACCAGCGGCGGCGGGCCGGGCCGGGGCGCGCGGAAGGCGGAGGGCTCGATCGGCAGGATCCGGCGGCGGACGATCTCGGACGTCGGCCCCGCCCCTGGCCGCCACGGCGCAGACGATCTCGGCCCGGGCGAAGCCGTCCCTGACGAAGCCGGAATAGAGCACCGCCGCGACCTGGCGGGCCGCGTCGGCGACGCCGGAGGCCTGGCTGGCGGCCGGCGCGGTCCAGGCCAGGCGCCAGCCGCGCTGCTGGGCGAGGCTCGCGCCGCGCGCCCCGAGGACGAACAGGGCCGCGTCCGCCGGCTCGCCGACGGCGTCCAGCACGCGGGCGCTGAACGCGCCGGCGAAGCCGTGCTCGGCGGTGAACAGCACCAGCGCCTCCGGACCCTTGACCGCCGCGCCGGCGCCGGCCGGGTCGGCGTCGAGCAGCGACAGGGCCCGGCCGAGGCCGCCGGCGACCACCTCGGCGTAGGCGCGGAAGCCGGGCAGCAGGGACCGCGCCTGCTCGGCGTGCGCCGCCGCGATCCCCGCGCATGGCGCCGACCACGGTCCTGAGCTTGCGGATGCTCTCGATCCGCGCCTGGGTGTCGCCGAGGGCGCTCACGACGGCGGCGCGGCCGGCGCGGGGGCCGGCTTCAGGGAGTCCGCCAGGTCCGACAGGGCGGCGCGCAGCAGGGCGCGGTCGGCCTCTTCGAGCGTCCGGTCGGTCTCGATCCGCTCCATGACCGCCTTGCAGCGCTCGTCGAGCCAGGCCGGCGCCTGGGCCTTGAACGCCTCCATCCGGTCCAGCGGCAGGGCGTCGAGCAGGCCCTCGCGCAGGGCCAGGAGTTCGGCCGCCTCGTGCGCCAGGGACATCGGGACGTGCTGGGGCTGGGTCAGCACCGCCCGGATGCGCCGGCCGTGGTCGATCTGGGCCTGGGTGCGCGGGTCGAGGGTGGTCGAGAAGCGGGTGAACAGCTCCACTTCAGGAACTGGGCGTAGTCGAGCCGGAGGCTCTCGGCCAGCTCGCGCAGCACCGGCGCCTGGGTCTTGCCGCCGACCCGGCTGACGCTGAGGGCCGATGTCCACGGCCGGCTTCTGGCCCTCGGCGAACAGCTTGGAGCTCAGCACGATCTGGCCGTCGGTGATCGAGATCAGGTTGGTGGGGATGTAGGCCGACAGGTTGCCGCCCTCGGTCTGGGCGATCGGCAGGGCGGTCAGCGAGCCGCCGCCGAGTTCCTTGCTGAGCTTGGCCGACCGCTCCAGCAGCCGCGCATGGATGTGGAAGACGTCGCCCGGATAGGCTTCCCGCCCCGCCGGCTGGCGCATCAGCAGCGACAGCTCGCGATGGGTGGCGGGCGTGCTTGGTCAGGTCGTCGATGACGATCAGGGCGTGCTGGCCGCGGTCGCGGAAGAACTCGGCCATGGCCATGCCGGCATAGGGTGCGACCCACTGGAGCCCCGGCGCGGTGGCCGGCCCCGCCACCGAAGATGCAGCGCTTGGGATCGCCGAAGGCGGCCACGGCGTCGATCACCTGGCGCGTCGACGAGGACTTCTGGCCGACCGCCACATAGATGCAGATCACGTCGGAGCGGCGCTGGTTGATGATGGCGTCGGCGGCGATGGCGGTCTTGCCGGTCTCCCGGTCGCCGATGATCAGCTCGCGCTGGCCGCGCCCCAGCGCGAACAGGCCGTCCACCAGCTTGATCCCGGTCTGCAGCGGCTCGACGACGAGGTCGCGCTCGATGATGCCGGGCGCGGGCCGCTCGATCGGGTCGCGCCGCACGCCCGAGATCGGGCCGCCGTCGTCCAGCGGCCGGCCGAGGGGGTCCACCACCCGGCCGAGCAGCGCCTCGCCGACCAGGGTGGTGACCACCGTGCCGAGGCCGCGCACCGCCTCGCCCGCCTGGATCGGCAGGTCGTCGAGCAGGACGCAGCCGATCCGGTCCTCGTCCAGCGCCTGGGCGAAGCCGGTGGCGCCGCCGTCGAACCGCATCAGGCCGCCGAGCGGCAGGTCCGGCAGGCCGCGCACCAGGGCGATACCGTCGCCGGCCTGCTCGACCAGGCCGATCTGCTCGGGGCGCGGCTGCAGCGACGCGGCCGCGAGCCGCGCCTCTGCCGCGTCGAGCCAGCCGTCAAGCGAGCTTCGGAGCGCCGTCGTCATGGATCAGCTCCGCTTCGATGCGCTTGAGGTCCTCCGCCCAGGTGCGGCGCAGGATCGTGAACGGGAAATGCAGCTCCACGGCCGGCCAGCAGGTCAGGATCGACCCGGAACGCCGGCTCCGCGGGCGCGCCGAGGGCCGCGGCGAGGTCCTTGGAGAACTGGGCCGCCGCGGGCGGGGCGAGCGGCGCCGCCGTGACCACCTCCAGCGGCCGGTCCTGGCCGTCGAGGCGCTGGCCGATCTGGCGGCGGGCGTCCTCGGGCATGGCCTGCAGGTCCTGCAGGGCCAGTCCCAGCAGCGGCGCCTCGACCGCCGCGGCCTCCGGCTCGCGCAGCAGGCGGCGCACGACCGCGACCGCGAGCCGCGCCGCGTCCTGGCCGATCGCCTGCACCGCGTCCGCCCGCTCGTGCTCGAAGGCCGTCTGGGCCTGGGCCCTGATCGCGTCGGCCTGGGCGCGGGCGGCGTCGAGCAGCGCCTTGCGTTCGGCGTCGGCGGCGTCGCGCGCGGCGCGCAGCGTCCGCTCCCGCTCCTCCGCGAGGCCGGCGCGCTGCTGGTCGAGGTCGGCGCGCGCGCTCGCCGCGGCGGCCTTCTGGGCCTCCAGGTCGGCGGTCAGCTTGTTCGCCGCGTCCTGGCGCGTGGCGATGATCGCCAGCACCGGCCGGTAGAGGAACCGCTGCAGCAGCCAGACCAGGACCAGGAAGTTGGCCGCCTGCAGCGCGAGCGTCCAGGGATCGAGATGCATCTCAGTGGACGAACGGGTTGGCGAACAGGACCAGCAGCGCCACGACCAGGGCGTAGATGGCGGTGGTCTCGATCATCGCCAGGCCGACGAACAGGGTGCGCGAGATCACGCCCGAGGCGTCCGGCTGGCGCGCGATGGCGTCCATGGCGGCGGCCACGGCGCGGCCCTCCGCCAGCGACGGGCCGATCGCGCCCATGGCCCACGGCGAAGGCGGCGGCCAGGATGCTGATGTGGGGGATGTAGTTCATGATGGGCTCCTCAGGACGGATCGCCCCCCACCGCCCCGCCGATGAAGACCATCGCCAGCACGGTGAAGATGTAGGCCTGGATCAGGCCGGTGAGCAGGTCGAGCGCCATGAACGGGATCGGCACGAGCAGGCCGACCAGCGACAGCACGACGCCGACGATGAAGACCCCGCTCATGATGTTGCCGAACAGGCGGACCATCAGCGAGAAGGTGCGGGTCACCTCCGACACCAGGTTCAGCGGCAGCATGATCCAGGTCGGCTTGGCGGAAGTCGGCCAGGTAGCCGCCCAGGCCGCGCGACCTCACCCCGAACCAGTGCACCGCGAAGAACACGATCAGCGCCAGGGCGCCGTCCGTCTCGATGTGCGCGGTCGGCGGCTCCATCCCGGGGATCAGCGACAGCAGGTTGGCCGAGGCGATGAAGATGAACAGGGTGCCCAGGAACGGCAGGTAGGGCCTGGGGTCGGCGCGCAGGGTCTCGCGGATCTGGTCCTGGACGGCGCCGACCAGCAGTTCTAGCACGACCTGGGCGCGCCCGGGCCGCACGCTGAGCCGCCGGGTCATGGCGAGGCTGCCGAGCGTCAGCACGGCCATCAGGCCCCAGGTGAAGACCACCGGCTGGGTGATCGGGACCGGGCCGAGACGGAACAGGACCGCAGCCGTCAGGGGCGAGGCGATCATCGCGCCTTCCCCCAGAGGCGGACGGCGACCGGGCGGGCCAGCACGAGGCCGACCGCGCCGGCCAGCAGCGGTCCCGCACCCTGGAGGCGCGGCGAAGACGAGGGCGCCGGCGAGGACCGCCAGCCGCGCCGCGTGCAGGGCGATCGGCCGCCACAGCCCGCCGCGCAGATAGAGGTCGGTGTTCAGCCGCAGCGAGGCGAAGCTCGCCGCGCCGAGGGCGAAGCCGGTCAGGGCGAAGGCGGCCAGGCGCGCCGTCTCGATCGGGGTCATGGCTGATCCTCCCCGCTGGAGTTCCGGCACGCGCCGCCAGGCGAGCACGCAGCCGAGGGCCAGGCCGGCCATGATCAGCGCCCCGCTCCAGAAGATGCCGCTGTGGAGCCGCCGGTCGAGCCAGCGGCCGATGAAGACGCCGGCCAGGGTCGGGCCGACCACCAGCCACCCTAGCGCGCCGATCATGGCGAGGTTGCGGGCGAGCGAGCGCTCCCCGTGCGCCTGCCAGAACGCGCTGCGGGCGGCGCGCCGGCCTACGGACCTGGCCAGGTCGTTGTCCGGAGGCGTCGGCTCCGAGGTCACGGCCGGCCGTTCCCTTCCCCTGACGCGGGTCGCAGATAGCCCACGATCTGGCGGATCGCCTGCAGCCGAAGCTGCTCGGCCCCTGAGCTGGCCTGGTGCTGCGCCTCGGCCTCGGCCGCGAGCCGGCCGCGCACGAGGCCCTCCAGCGTGGCGAGATCGTCGCCTGGGATCGCCTCGCGGGTGGCGATAGCCACCTCGCCGCCGCCGCTGACGGCGAGCAGGGCCGCCGCGCACGGCGCAGTACCGCTGAGTCCCGTCCGCCCGGCGCCAGGCCGACCACCGACACGTCCAGCGCGGTCACGAAGTCGGCGTGGTGCGGCAGGACGCCGAACTCGCCGCTTTCGTCCTCGGGCGCGGACGGCGGCGACATTGGGCTCGTCCGCGACGACGGCGCCGGGCGTGGTGATCAGGAGCCTCACGCCGCCGCTCCCTTGGGGGCCGGCGCGCTCTTGGCCTCCTTGGCGCGGGCCTCGTCGATGTCGCCGATCATGTAGAGGAGCCCTCGGCCCAAGCGTCGGTGTCGCCGGCCAGGATGGCGCGGCAGCCCTCCAGCATCTTCTTCACACGGCACCGAGCGGCCGGCGCGCCGGTGAAGGCCTCGGTGACGCGGAACGGCTGGGTCAGGAACCGCTCCAGCCGGCGGGCGCGCAGGACGGTCCGTCGGTCGTCGGCGCTGAGCTCGTCCATGCCCAGCAGGGCGATGATGTCCTGCAGGTCGCGGTAGCGGGCGATGGTGGAGCGAACCTCCTCGGCCAGCTGGTAATGGTCCGCGCCGACCACGCCGGGCTCCAGCAGCACCGAACTCGACCGCAGGGGATCGATGGCGGGGTACATTGCCTGGGCCGCCATGTCGCGCGACAGCACGACCGAACCGTCGAAGTGGTTGAACAGCGCGGTCACCGCCGGGTCGGTGAAGTCGGTCGGCGGGCACATAGACGGCCTGGATGGCCGACACCGCCGCGCCGGGCACGGAGACGATCCGCTCCTGCAGGGCCGCGACCTCGGTGGCCAGGGTCGGCTGTAGCCTACGCGCGAGGGCAGCCGGCCCAGGAGGCCGGAGATCTCGCCGCCCGCCTGGACGAAGCGGAAGACGTTGTCCATCAGCAGCAGCACGTCGCGCTTCTGCTCGTCGCGGAAGTATTCGGCGATGGTCAGGGCGCTGAGCCCCACGCGCCAGCGCGCGCCCGGCGGCTCGTTCATCTGGCCGTAGACCAGCACGGTCCGGTCCAGCACGCCCGACTGGCGCATCTCCAGCAGCATCTCGTGGCCTTCGCGGGAGCGCTCGCCGACGCCGGCGAACACCGAGATGCCGCTGTAGGTCTCCACCATGGGTGCGGATCAGCTCGGTGACCAGCACGGTCTTGCCGACGCCCGCCCCCGCCGAACAGGCCAGCCTTGCCGCCCCTGGCCAGGGGCGCGAGCAGATCGATCACCTTGATGCCGGTCTCCAGAAGGGTGGGGGCGCCGCTCTGGCGGGCGAGCGGCGGCGGGGCCCGGTGGATCGGCCGGCGCGGCGCGTCCGCCGACACCGGCGGGCCGCCGTCCTGCACGGCGCCGAGCACGTCCAGGCAGACGGCCGAGCACGGCGTCTCCCACGGGCACGGTGATCGGGCCGCCGAGGGCGCGCGCCTCGGCGCCGCGCGGGACGCCGTCGGTCGCCTGCATCGCCACCGCGCGGACGGTGCGCTCGTCGAGATAGGCCTGCACCTCGGCGACGCCGCGCACGGCGCCGAGGATCTCGACCGCGTCGTCGACCCGCGGCGTCTGGCCTTCCTCGAACCGGATGTCGAGCACGGACCCGCGCACGGCGACGACCACGCCCCGCGCCTGGGCCGAAGCGGCGCCGCCATCTGTGATCGGGGTTGTCTGCATCGCCTGGCGCGCTGAAACCGGGCCGCCTGGCGCAGCCGGGACGGCACGGCCACACCCTTAGGCGCCAGCCCGATCCCCACCTTGAGACAGGTCAATCAGGGCTCATGCGTCCTGCAGACAAGGCGACACGAACAGGTCGCCGCGCCAGGCGCCGAGCACGGTGCGGGCGGCGACGATCACCCAGAGGATGGCGAGCGCGATCACCAGGCCGCCGCCGATGGCCGCGAAAACCGGGATCGGA
This sequence comes from Caulobacteraceae bacterium, assembly GCA_037201645.1. Lineage (GTDB taxonomy): Bacteria > Pseudomonadota > Alphaproteobacteria > Caulobacterales > Caulobacteraceae > JANWHQ01. The sequence goes on along the minus strand of JBBCHF010000008.1, from coordinate 60,033 downwards.
AGGATCGTGGACAGCCGCAGCGTCGCGACCGCGTAGACGCCGATCGGGAAGGTGTAGCCCCACCAGCCGAGGTTGAACGGCAGCCCCTGGCGCAGGTAGCGCAGGGTGATGAACGCCGCCATGGCCAGCCACCACAGGCCGTATCCCCAGAGCAGCACGCCGCCGATGAGCCCGACGCCGCGGGCGGCCGCGCCGTAGTCGGCAAGACCGTTCGCGGCGAAGATCGCAGGCGCCGCGCCGCCCAGCACCAGGAGGCCGAGCGCCCCCGTCCCGATCGGGCCGAGCGCCAGCCAGCTGGACGCCGCCATGCTGGCGTGGGGCAGTTTGTGGATCGCCATCCGCAGCACGAGGATCACGAGGATGCTCATGGCCAGCGGGACCGAGCAGGCCCACAGCACGTAGCTGACGACGAGGATCGTCAGTTGCTGGTGGACGTCGGCCAGGTGCGGCGCCAGCAGCCCGCCGCTCACCGCGGCGACCTCGGCCGCCACCACCGGCAGCAGCCAGACCGCGGTCATCTGGTCGATGGCGTGGCTCTGGCGCGTGAACATCATGAAGGGGATGGCGATCCCGCAGGCCAGCGCCAGGGCCGCGTCGGCCCACCACAGGAGCTGCGCGATCTCCACGGCCGCCTGCCCCCCATGCGGCGCGCCGAAGACGAGGACGCCGTTAAGGATCGTCGCCAGGCCCATGGGGATGCAGCCGAAGAACATCGACACCCACCGAATGGCCGAAGATCCGTCTGGCGCCGTCGAAATAGAAGATCCACCGGGCGGCGTAGAGGACCGTGAACAGGCTGAAGAGCCCGATGTTGAAGATCCACAGACCCTCGCCGGCGGCTCGCAACGCCGGCGTCGAGGGGAATTGGGCCAGGGCCAGGGCGAGGATGCCGGTCCCCATGGTGGCGGCGAACCAGTTGGGCGTGAACTGGCGAACGACCTCCCGGGGGCTGGAGAGGCCGGACAGCGGCCGCCAGCCAAAGGCGATGGCGCGGAAGTCGGCGAAATCGGTCATGACGGCGCACAGCTCTGGGCGGACGGCGCCGAAGGGCGGGTCGACCCCCATGATGCGGCGACCGACCGTTCCGATCCAACGCGACCTTTGGATGGTTTCGTTCGATCAAAGTGAACAAATGCGCTAGGCCGGAAGGCGCCGGGCGATGTCGAGGAAGGCGTCGCCGGCGCGGCTGCGGTAGCGCTGCCTGTGGCGCAGCAGGTGGAAGTCGCGGGGCGGCAGGTCGATCGGCAGCTCGACCAGGGCGCCTCTGGCGACGCCCAGGCTCGCCAGGCTCTGGGACATCACGCCGGCGCCGGCCCCGGCCTCGACCGCCGACCGCACCGCTTCGTTTCCGGGAAGGACCATGGCGATCTTCAGGTCGGCGAGGCTCAGGCCGCGCGCCGCCAGGGCGTTCTCGAACGACGAACGGGTGCCTGAGCCCGGCTCGCGAACGACCCACTCCGTGGCGGTCAGGTCCGGCTCGCCCTGCGGCGGCGCGATGGCCCAGGGATGATCGCGGCCGACCACCAGACTCAGCCGCTCATGGTCGATGACGGCGCGTTCGAGCGCCGGATCCTCCACGAGGCCTTCCACCAGGCCGATCTCCGCGGCGCCGTCCGCCACGGCGCCGGCGACCTGGGCGGTGTTGCCGATGGCCACGTCCAGCATGATGCCGGGGTGGGCGGCGTGGAAGGCGGCCAGGCGAGGCGGCAGCCAGTAGCTGGCGATGGTCTGGCTGGCGTGGATCGACAGCCGTCCCCGTTCCAGGCCGCTGAGGTCGGCCAGGGCCGCTTCGGCGGCCGCCACCCGCGCCAGGGACGCCCCGGGCCTCGGCGAAGAACGCTTCCCCGGCCTGGTTGAGCACGATGCGGCGCCCGACGCGGTCGAACAGGGCGACGCCATGCCGGGCCTCCAGGGCGGTGACCGCGCTGCTGACCGCCGACTGGGTCAGGTTCAGGGCGGCCGCGGCCTGGGTGACGTGCTGGCGTTCGGCGACGGCGACGAAGATGCGGAGCTGTTCGAGCGTCATGCGCCAGCCTAGATGCGTGGGGGAAAACCGCCAAGATCGTTCGAATCGACCGAACGTTCGCGGTTGGAACCGCAGGTGGAAAGGGCATTGGAAACAGGTGATTATGATTGTCGATCTGACGCCAGCCGCCCAAGCTTGAATCCGGGGTTCGACTCCCCGCCCGCCCGCAGGTTTCCAGACGCCATGCAATCGATCAAAGCCGAGGATGCGTTCGCGACCCTGCGGGACAACAAGGCGGGCTCCTGGGCCGACGATGCGCCCGGCGCCGCGGTCTCGCGCATCCACGGCGCGCCCGCGCGGATCGCCTCGGGTTACGCCGGACCGAAGATCGGCGCGGCCAGCCCGATCTTCGCCATGGGCTCGTGCTTCGCGCGCGAGATCGAGCACCACCTGCGCAACAGCGGCGCCAATGTGGTCAGCGTCGACGCCTCATTGGACGTGCCGGAATTCCGCGCGGCGGCCGGCGATGTGCGCACCGGCTTCTTCAACCGCTTCTCGCCGCGCTCGATGTGGCTGGAATTCAAGCAGGCGTTCGACGACCTGCCGGCCTGGACCGAGGACGCTCTGCTGTTCGCCGCGGGCGAGGAGCTGTGGGACTTCAACTACCGCCCGGTGCCGGCGCTGGACTACGCGCCGGCCGCCACCCGGCTGCGCCGCGCTGTCGCCAAGCGCCTGGTCCGCCGCGCGGCCGAGGCCAGGGTCATCATCCTGACCCTGGGCATGACCGAGGCGTGGCGGCATCTGCCCAGCGGCCTGTACGCCAACATCATCCGCCCGGCCTATGTGGCGCGCCACCGGCAGGACTTCGAGCTGCGGGTGCTGGACTACGCCGACACCCTGGAGTGCCTGGAGGAGATCATGGCCCTCCTGAAGCGGGTGCATGCGACGGGTGAGTTCGAGCTGGTGGTCACCGTCTCGCCGGTGCCGCTCGGCAAGACCTTCCGGCCGATGGACGTCGTGGTGGCCAATGCGGAGTCCAAGGCGGTGCTGAGGACCGCCGCGTCGGCCTTCGTGGCCGGACACGCCAACGCCCACTACTTCCCCAGCTACGAGATCGTCACCTACACCGCGCCCGACCAGGCGTGGCTGGCGGACCGCGCCCACGTGCGGCCCGAGCTGGTGCGGCACATCGTCAGCACTTTCCTGGCGGACGTCTACGAAGAGGGCTTCGCGCCCTCTGCGCTGGCCGCCGAGGCGGCGTCGGACGGGTAGGCGCACGCGCCGGGAGGCCGGGCGCGTCAGACGAGGACGCCCGGGTCCCCGCTTTCTCTGGAATGGCCGGGGCTGGCCGACGGACCTGCGGCCGCGCCGGTCAGGCTCATGGCGCGGGCGAGGACGGCCAGGGCGGCGACGGCGTGGACCAGGCCGCCGGGGATCCACATCAGGAGGCCCGCGAGCTGCTGGTCCTCATCGGGGGTGAGGCCCTGTGGCGTCATGCCGAGCGCGGCGTAGCGCGCGTACCAGGGGCTCGACGAGAAGGCCATCACCGCGCCCAGCGCCCCCGAAACGATCGAGGTGAAGAACAGGCAGCCGACGATCAGGCCGGCGTTGCGCCGCCGCTCGCCGGTCAGCATGGCGCTCCAGAACAGCAGGGCGGTGAGCAGGAAGCACAGGTGCTGGACCGCGTGCCAGACCTCGCTGCCGAGGGCGAGGTCGAACAGCGACGGCGCGTGCCACAGCCACAGCACCGCCGCCTGCACCAGGGTCGTGGTGATCGGCTCGGTGAGGGCGCGCCAGGGCCGCTGGACCCAGCCGCTGCGGCCAGCGCCGCCGAGGCCGCGCCGGGCGGGGGAGGGGAAGGCCCACAGCATCACCGCCAGCGGCCGCGACAGAACCAGCAGCGGCGCCGCCACCAGCATCAGGAGCTCGTGCTCGAGCATGTGGAAGGCGAAGGAGCGCTCGCCGGCCTCGTGCAGCGGCGAGACGAGGGCGACGATCAGCAGCAGCATCCCCGCCGCGAACAGCGCCCCGCGCCGGTCCAATCCCGGCCGGCCCTGACCCGAGCGGCGGCGCAGCCGGCTCCAGCCGACGGCGAACAGGACGACGGCCAGGATGATCGGGAGGGTGATCGAGGGATCGAGCGTCCAGCCCGGTCCGGCCTCGGGCGGCAGGGCGCTCGGATGCGCCAGGGCGGGGGTCGCCGCCAGCACGAGGAGCAGGACCAACCACGCCACCGCGCGCCCTCCGATGGAACGGAAGCTTGAGCGTTTCTGGGGGCTTATGGTTGCGCCGGGTCCGGCGGAATTCGATTGTGACGGGTCGGAACACCATCGGTCCTGACGGATTTCCATGGGGCTGTACGCCCGCTTAGGAGACCGCGCCATGGCCGCAGACCTTCGCCCGCTCGCCGTCGTGACCGGGGCGTCCAGCGGCATCGGCTATGAGCTGGGCAAGCAGTTCGCCGAGCATGGCTACGACCTCGTCATCGCCGCCGAGCACCGCGACGGCCTGGCCGAAGCCGCCCAGGCCTTCAAGGCGATCGACCCGGCCGTGCAGGTCGAGATCGTCGACGCCGACCTCTCCAAGTCCGAGGGCGTGACCCGGCTCTACCAGGCGATCAAGGGCCTCGGCCGGCCGGTGGACGTGCTGGCCGCCAACGCCGGCGTCGGCGTCTGGGGCGATTTCGCGCGGGAGACGGAGCTGGACCGCGAGCTGCGGCTGATCCAGCTCAACGTCGCCTCCCAGGTGCACCTGACCAAGCTCGTCTCGCGCGACATGGTCGAGCGCGGCCGGGGGCGCATCCTGATCACCTCCTCGATCGCCGGCGTCCTCCCCGGGCCGCGCGAGGCGGTCTATGCCGCGTCCAAGGCCTTCCTGCGCTTCTTCGGCGAGGCGCTGCACAACGAGCTGAAGGACACCGGCGTCACCGTCACCGTGCTGATGCCGGGGCCGACCGACACCAACTTCTTCCACCGCGCCGGCATGGACCAGACCGTCGCCGGCAAGGGCGAGAAGGGACGATCCCGCCATGGTGGCCAGGGAGGCCTATCAGGCCCTCGAGCGCGGGACCGACCGCGTCGTCACCGGCGCCAAGAACAAGGCCATGGCCGGCCTCAGCGGCGTCCTGCCCGACACCCTGAAGACCGCCGCCCACGGCATGCAGACCAAGACCGCTTCGTGAGGATTTCCCATGCCCTATGATTCCGTGATCGACGCCTCGACCTCGCCGCTCAGCGCGCGGCGGGATTCAGAGCCCAACGTGACGGGCGTGGAGTGGGCCGTCTCGCTGTTCGGCGGGGCCCTGCTCGGCGCCTGGGGCATGCGGCGCAGGGGATTCCCCGGCGCGGTGGCCGAGGCGGTGGGCGGCATGCTGGTCGCGCGCGCCGTCACCGGCCGCTGCCCCGCCAAGCGGGCCCTGGCCGAGACCTCCACCGAACGCGCCCTGGCCCGCGAGCACGGCTGGCGCAACGCCGCGCCGGTCGGCCGCGCGATCACCGTCAACAAGCCCCGCTCTGAGGTCTACGCCTTCTGGCGCGACCTGCCGAACCTCGCCCGGTTCCTGCTGAACGTGGAGCGGATCGAGGTCAGCGACGAACTGCGCTCGCACTGGACGGTCAAGTCGCCGACCGGCGAGGTGCAGTGGGACTCCCGCATCACCGCCGACGAGCCGGACCGCCGGATCGCCTGGGAATCGGAGCCCGGCGCCGACATCCGCAACACCGGCGAGGTCGTGTTCAAGGACGCCCCGGGCGGGCGCGGCACGGAGGTGCACGCCTCCATCGTGTTCGAGCCGCCAGGCGGCAAGGTCGGCCGCATCGTCGCGGCCCTGTTCCAGCGCGACCCGGCCATCCAGCTGCGCCGCGACATGCGCCGCTTCAAGCAGCTGATGGAGACCGGCGAGATATCGACCTCCAAGCCCCCGCTCGCCGCGCCCCGCGGCGTCTGATCCATCCAAGAGAGGAATCCGCCCATGCGCGCCCTATGCTGGCACGGCAAGCACGACGTGCGCGTCGAGAGCGTGCCCGATCCCGAGATCGTCAACCCGCGTGACGCGATCATCCGCATCACCACCACCGCCATCTGCGGCTCCGACCTGCACCTCTATGACGGCGTGATCCCGACCATGATGCCGGGCGACGTGCTCGGCCACGAGTTCATGGGCGAGGTGGTGGACGTCGGCAGGAACGTGAACGGCGCGCTGAAGGTCGGCGACCGGGTTGTGGTGCCTTTCACCATCGCCTGCGGCGGCTGCTTCTTCTGCAACAAGGGCCTGTGGTCGGCCTGCGACAACTCCAACCCCGCCGAGAAGGCCGACATCGTCGAGGCGCTCTACGGCTACACCCCCTCGGGCCTGTTCGGCTATTCGCACATGATGGGCGGCTACGCCGGCGGCCAGGCCGAGTACGTGCGCGTGCCGTTCGCCGACACCGGGCCGATCAAGATCCCCGACGGCATGGACGACGAGCAGGTGCTGTTCCTGTCCGACATCTTCCCGACCGGCTACATGGCCGCCGAGAACTGCAGCATCCAGCCGGGCGACACCATCGCGGTCTGGGGCTGCGGGCCGGTGGGCCAGTTCGCCATCCGCAGCGCCTTCATGCTCGGCGCCGAGCGGGTGATCGCCATCGACCACTTCGAGAACCGGCTGGCCCTGGCGCGCCAGGCGGGAGCGGAGACGTTGAACTTCGAGGAGGTCAAGATCGTCGAGGCGCTGCAGGAGATGACCGGCGGGCGCGGCCCGGACGGCTGCATCGACGCGGTGGGCATGGAGAGCCACGGCTGGGCCGTCGACAACGTCATCGACTTCGCCAAGACCACGGCCAAGGTGTCGTTCGACCGGCCCCACGTGCTGCGCGAATGCATCGTGGCCTGCCGCAAGGGCGGGACGGTGTCGATCCCGGGCGTCTACGGCGGCCTGCTCGACCACCTGCCGTTCGGCGCCGCCTTCGGCAAGGGCCTGACCTTCAAGATGGGCCAGACCAACATGCACACCTACCTGCACCCGTTGCTGCAGCGCATCCAGGAAGGCGACATCGATCCGACCTTCGTGATCAGCCACCGCCTGTCGCTGAACGACGCCGCGGAGGGCTACAAGATCTTCAAGACCCGGCAGGACGAGGTCACGAAGGTGGTGCTGAAGCCGTAGCGCTTCAGGGGCGGCGACGCCTCAAAACCCCAGTCATCCCGGACGGCCTGCAAGGCCGATCCGGGGCCCATCCTGCTGCGTCGGAGGATGGGTCCCGGCTCTCCCGCCCGCCTTCGCGGGCGTCCGGCCGGGATGACAGTGGTTGGAGCTACGCCCCGTCCAGCGAGGTCAGCGCCAGGTTGGGCGCGTCGGGATCGGAGGGCTGGGTCAGGCGGGCCATGTCGCCGCCGGCGAAGGCCATCTCGTAGACCGCCTTCTGCCGGCGCAGGGCGGTCACCGTGTTGCGCAGCAGGATGGCCACGGTCACCGGGCCCACGCCGCCGGGCACCGGGGTGATCCAGGCCGCGACCTCCTTGACCGAGTCGTAGTCGACGTCGCCGACGATCTTCTTGGTCCCGTCCGGCAGAGTGATCGAGTTGATCCCGATGTCGATGACCGCCGCGCCCGGCTTGACCATCGAGGCGTCGATCAGCTTGGGCCGGCCCACCGCCACGAACAGGGCGTCGGCGCGCCGCGTGTGGGTGGCCACCGAGCGGGTCATGTGGTGGCAGACGGTGACCGTGGCGCCGGCGCTCATCAGCAGGAAGGCGATCGGCTTGCCGACGATCTCGGAGTGGCCGACGATCACCACCTCCAGCCCCTCCAGCTTCAGGCCGGTGGACCTGAGCAGCTCCACCGACGCAGCGGCGGTGCAGGGCGCGAGCTCGACCTGATTGTAGACGATGTTGCCGATGGAGGCCGGGTGCATGCCCTCGACGTCCTTCATCGGGCTGACCGCCGCCTGCAGGGCGCGCAGGTTGATGTGCTTGGGGGCCGGGCGCTGGATGATGATGCCGGTCACGCGCGGGTCGGCGTTCATCGCCTTGATCGAGGCTTCCAGCTCCTCGTGGGTGATCGTCTCGGGGAAGTTGCGCTCCTCGAAGCCGATGTCGGCCTCGGCCGCGCGGCGCTTCTGGTTGCGCACGTAGAGCTCGGTGGCGGCGGTGTCGCCGACCGTGACGGAGATGAGCTTGGCGGACCAGCCGGCCGCCCGCAGCTCATCGGTGGCGACCTTCACCTCGGCGACGATCTGGGTGGCCAGGTCGCGGCCGCGCAGCTCGCTGGAATGGCCGTCCATGACGCTTTCACCATAGTGTGCGGCGAGACGAACGCCGCCTCCGCGTGGGCGGACCCCTAGCGGTTTTGCGCTGCGGCGCCAACGGGGCGGCCGGTCGCGGGGACGCCTCAGTCCTCCGGCGGCGGGGGAAGCAGCCGCTCGTAGGTGTCGCGCACGGCGCGGTAGCACTCGCAGGAGATCGCCTCGAGGGCGTCCCGGTCGAGGATGTCGACCACCCCGCGGCTGTAGCGGATGAAGCCGGACGCCTGCAGGGTGCGCGCCACGACCGTCACGGTCGTGCGCTGCACGCCCAGCATGTCGGCCAGGAACTCCTGGGTCAGCGACACCCGGTCGGTGTCGATGCGGTCGTGGCAGGACAGCAGCCAGCGGCAGAACCGCGCCTCCACCGAGTGCAGGGCGTTGCAGGCCACCGACTGCTCGACGTGGCCGAGCAGGGCCTCGGTGTGGCGGTCGACCAGGTCGCGCAGCGTGGGGCTGACCTCCCAGACCTCGTGCAGGGCCGCGGCGTCTATCCTGGAGGCGGTCCCGGCGACCTGGACGATCACCCGGCTAAGCGCCGGACGCGGACAGATCGCGGCCCGCAGGCCCATGGCGCCCTCGCGCCCGATGGTCGCCGTCTCGATCGCCTCGCCGCTGCGCATCACAGACATGACGGAGATGATGCTGTCGTGCGGGAAGTAGACCGTGTCGATCATGTCGCCCCGATCGAACAGCAGATCGCCCTTGGCGAGATCAACCGGCTGCAGACCCGCGGACAATGCTTTTAGGTCTTCACCCTTTAGGGATCGCAGAAGACGGTTTCCGGTTTGAGGTATCGGATCGGTCATCGGCTGAACAAACGCCGCCTTAGACAAAGAGTTCCAGGAGTTCCCTGGTCAAGAAGCAACAAGTGTCGAGAAGACGACATATGGGTCTTGCTTTTCGCTATACCAATTTCCTCAGTCTTCTCATGGCAGATGCGATGGAGTCGCGCAATTTTTGGTAGCAGTCTGAGGTCGCGGCTGCGAACTTGGTCAAGCCGGGTTAAGCAAAGCTCGGCGCGCGGCCCATGCGAAAACGGCCGCCGGCGGTGGCCGGCGGCCGTCCATGAGGGTCGAAGGCGTCGCCGCAGGGACGGCGGGCGGTCAGCCGCGCGGCGAGATGAACGCCGAGGAGACCCAGCCGCGGTTGCCGTTCTCGTCGTCGACCTCCCACCAGACGCCGTTCTTCTGGCCGGTTGGATAGACGAGGTCGCCGGGCTTGAAGTTGCGCAGCGCCTTGGTCCCCGGCGAGGGGCCCATGCGCATGATCATCGGGGTGGTGACGTTGTAGGCCTGGATCGGCGCGGCGGCCTGGGCCGTTCCGGGCGCGGTACCCTGCATGTGGCCGATCAGGTCGACGAAGGCGTTCAGATAGGCCGCCGAGATCACCTGGCCGATGTCGGTGTTGGAATAGCCGCCGCCCACCGCGCCGAAGCCGCCGCCATAACCGCCGCCGCCGAAGCCGATGTCCGTCTTCTTGGCCGTGCCCTCGGCCACGTACTCCTGCTCGGTGGTGCGGGCGTTGACCAGGGTGATCAGGGTATGCGCCTCGGAGGTCTTGGTGCTGAGCCCGCCGATCACGCCGCCGAACGGCCCGCCGAAGGCCCGGCCGAGGCCGCCCAGGTTCATGCCGCCGGAATCGCCGTTCTGGGTCACGATGTCGGGGATGATGATGTAGTCGGCCGCCCGCACCTGGCCCTTGCCGAGGTTGGAGCCCCGCTGCAGTTCGCCCGAGTCGGCGAGCGCGCGCTCCTCCTGGCGCATCTGCATGGCCGCGCCGCGCGCCACCACGCGCAGGCAGTTGGAGCGGCCGGCGAACAGCTTGATCAGCGCCTCCGGGTTGGACAGGCCCAGCGCCGTCCACCAGTCGCGGTCCGGCTCCTGGATCTCCACCGTGCCGATCGGCGAGGCGCATTGCGGCAGTTCGGGCGTGCCCTTCGGCTGCCTGCGGTCGGTCCCATAGGCCTGGGCCAGCGCCGAGCCGGCGGTGAGCGTGGCGGCCAGAACGACCCCAGCCAACACGAACCTGTGATTGATCATGCGCGCCTCCCCTGACACCGCCGGATATTTCTACCTGGCTTCAGCGGGGATGCAATCGCGGCGGGAAGTGGGCGGGCAGGCGCCGGGGGGCGCGCCTTCGGGGCCGAGTTGCTATATATGCGGCGGGGGAAGGACGCGAAGTGGGAATGCATCGACTGAGCGGGCTGCGGCCCGCGATCATGCAGGCGGCGCCGACGGTGTTGGCGATCCTGACCCTTGCCGCCGGGGTGATGCTGCTGGTGTCGGGCGCGACGCCGTCCGACCCCGTGCGCTTCGAGTGGCTGGTGTCCTGGGCGCCGCTGCCCCTGGTCGAGATCAGCCACTTCCTGTCCAGCATCCTCGGCCTCGCCCTCGTCCTGGTGGCGTTCGGCCTGCGCCAGCGGCTGGACGCGGCCTGGGCGGCGAGCCTCGGCCTGTCGCTGGTCGCGGCGGTGCTGGCCCTGTTCAAGGGCTTCAACTTCGAGGAGACGGCGGTGCTGGCGGGCCTGGCCCTCTTGCTGCTGCCGTTCCACGAGGCCTTTCCGCGCACGGCCCGGCTGACGCGCATGGAGATCACGCCCGGGTGGATGATCTCGGCCTTCGCGGCCCTGGTCGGCGCCGGCCTGCTCGGCGTCTGGTCGTTCCAGCACATGGACTACGGCGACCAGCAGTGGTGGCGGGTGATGGCCAACGCCGACGCCAGCCGCGCCATACGCTCGTCCGCGGCCGCCGGCATCCTGTTCCTGGCCATCGGCCTTCTGCGCCTGTTCGCCATGCCGGCGACGCCCAAGGTGGTCGGCGACCACGACCCCGAGTTCGAGCGCGCCCGCGCCATCCTCGAGAGCGCCGAGGGCGCGCCGCCCGACGCCAAGCTCGCCCTGCTCGGCGACAAGCGGTTCCTGTTCTCCGAATCCGGCGACAGCTTCCTGATGTTCGGGGTGCGCGGCCGGTCCTGGATCGCCTACGGCGGCCCGATCGGCCGGCCCGAGGAGCGCGAGGCCCTGCTCTGGCGGTTCCGCGAGCTGGCCGACGCCCACGCCGCGCGGCCGGGGATCTACGGCTTCGGGCCGGACCTCCTGCCCCAGATGGTCGAGCTCGGCTTCTCCATCCAGAAGATCGGCGAGGCCGCGGCGGTGCCGCTGAAGGACTTCTCCCTGCAGGGCCGCAAGCGCGAGGTCCTGCGCCGCAACTGGCGCAAGGCCGCCGAGGACGGCGCGGTGTTCGAGGTGGTCCCCCAGCCGGGCGTCCAGCGCATCCTGCCCGAGCTGCAGCAGGTGTCGGACCAGTGGCTGTCTCGGCACGCGGGCGGTGAGAAGAGCTTCTCCATGGGCGGGTTCATCCCGCACTATGTCGCCGAGTTCCCTTGCGCCGTCGTGCGCAAGGAGGGCCGGATCGTCGCCTTCGCCACCCTTTGGACGACCAACGACCGGTCGGAATTCTCCATGGACCTGATGCGCTATTCCGACCAGGCGCCGAAGAACATCATGGACTACCTGTTCGTGGAGCTGTTCGCCTGGGGCAAGGCGCAGGGCTACCAGGCGTTCGACTTCGGCATGGCGCCGCTGGCGGGCCTGCTCGACCGGCCGCTGGCGCCGCTCTTGGACCCGCGTCGGGCGGATCCTGTTCGAGCGGGGCGAGGAAATCTACAACTTCCAGGGCGTGCGCCGGTACAAGGACAAATACGACCCGATCTGGCGACCGCGCTACATCGCCGGCCCCAACAAGTGGGCGATCCCGGTGCTGCTGGCGGACGTCGGGCTCCTGTCCTCCGGCGGGATGTCCGGCCTGACCAAGCGCTCGCGCCCCGCCCAGCCCGCCGCCGCGCCGATCCTGCCCAAGGCCGCCTAGCGGCCCGTGTGGAATCCCGCCAGGTTCACCAGGTGGACCAGGCCCATCAGCACCGCGGCCGCGCAGAGCGTCATCAACAGGCGCCAGGGCACCAGCCGCGGCCCCGCGCGTCGGGTTCGCCGGCCGCGCGCCGAGCCAGCCGAACACCGCCGCCAGCGCCGCGAGGCCGACCGTCGCCGCCAGGGTGAGCTGAAATTCCACGCCGTCCTCCCGCCAGACGGCCCGCCGCGGCCCGTCTGGTTATCGCATCGTTAACGGATCGCGTGCGCCTGATGGAAGCGGCGGAGGGCGCGCGTGGTCTGTCCACAAGAGATGTTCGGGGCGACTATATCTAGTGTTAACGGCTCGTTTACACCCCATACATGGGTGGCTAGCGTTCCTCGTCCCTCTGGAGACCGATTCGGATGAGTGCGGGCGCGCCTTGGAGCGTTAAGGGTATCGATCCAAAGGCGCGCGAACTGGCCAAGGATCTCGCGCGCCGCCAGGGGCCTGACTCTGGGCGACTGGCTGAACCGCATGATCGAGGACACGGCCGAGACGCCGGCCTCTCCCGCGGCGCCGGTCGCGCCCGAGCCGCCGCGCATCGCCGCCGACGAGCTCAGCCGCCTGCGCCAGTCGATCGAGCTTCTGGGGCCTGCGCGTGGAGTCGGCCGAGCACCGCTCCAGCCTCGCCATCAGCGGCATCGACCAGACCCGTGCTGGGCCTTCTGTCGCGCCTGGAGGCGGCCGAGCGGGAGCAGACCGCCGTCGCCGCCCGCTTCGAGGGCGCCGTCGACGAGCTGAAGTCCGATCACGCCCGCGCCGCCGAGCGCCTGGCCAAGGTCGAGGACTCCGCCGCCCAGCCGCGCTCGCTGGAGGCCCTGCGGGCGCTGGAGACAGCGCTCGGCAAGGTCGCGTCCCACCTTTACGATTCGGAGACCCGCACCCGCGAGGACATGACCGCGATCCGCCAGGACCTCGGCGGCCTCGCCCAGCGGGTGGGGCCATCTGGAGGCTTCCGACGTCCCCCCCGTCCCAGGCGATGATCGACGGGGTCGTCTCGCGCATCGTCCAGCGGCTGGAGGAGGCGGAGGCCCGCACCACAGGCGTCGTGCGCGGGCTGGAGGCCTCGGTCGCCGAGTTCGACCAGCGCCTGCGCGCCACAGAGAGCCGCATCGAGGCGCCCGAGAGCCGCCTGGAACAGCTCGCCGCCGACCTGACCCGCAACATGGAGGCCTCCCGCGCCGAGCTGGCGCAGAAGCTGGAAGGCGCGGTGGACGAGCGCCTGACCGCCATGGAGCGCTCGCTGAAAACCACTGCGGCGCAGGTGCAGGCCTCCGAGCAGCGCTCCACCCAGGCGATGGAGCGGTTCGGCCGCGAGGTGCTGCGCGTGGCCGAGGGGCTGGGCCAGCGCATGGAGGGCGTCGAGGCCCGCTCGGCCGAGACCATCGGCAAGGTGGGCGGCGAGGTCACCCGCATCGCCGAGGTGATGGAGCACCGCCTGCGCCACGCCGATCACGTCCAGGCCGAGTCGCTGGAGCGGCTGGGTGCGGAGATCGCGCGGATCACCGAGCGCCTGGCCGAGCGGATCGCCAACGCCGAGCGCCGCTCCGCCCAGGCCATCGACGACGTCGGCGAGCAGGTCTCGCGCATCACCGAACGCTTCAACCAGCGCCACGAGCGCTCCGCCTCGGACCTGGCCGAACGCATCCGCCCAGAGCGAGGAGCGCACCGCGCGCCTTCTCGAGGAGGCCCGCGACAAGCTCGACCAGCGCCTCGCCGCCTCCGAGCGGCGGCTGTCCGAACAGGTCGGCAAGCCCGCGCCGGCTTCCGGCCCGGTGACGGTCGAGCCGGTGTCGCCCTACGCCGAGCCGGACCTGCCCCCGGGGCCGTTCGGCCGCGACACCTACGGCTCCAACTATGCGCGGCGCGGCGGCGGCCCGGCCGGCTATGTGCCGCCGGTGGAGTCCCTGCCGCCGGAGGCCCGAACGCTCGCCGTTCGACGCCGACGACTTCGATCCCGCCGAGATGCTGCACGACTTCGACGACGAGGCGCCGGGCGAGCAGCTCGCCCAGCCGGCCGAGGACGATTTCCATCAGGACGCCGGGCCGGCGCCGGTCGCTGGCGGCTCCCAGGCCTCCACCCGCGAGCTGATCGCCCAGGCCCGGGCGGCCGCGCGCGCCGCCTCGCAGCAGGGCGAGAACGGCGGCGGCAAGTCGCTGTTCGGCGGTTTCGGCGCGGCCAAGAAGGACAAGAAGGCCTCCAAGCTGCGCCGGGGCATGACGGTCTCGGCCGCCGCGGCCCTGCTCGGCGTCTCGGCGGCCGGCCTGGTGCTGTTCGACGCCCAGCGGGTCAACCGCGGCGCCGAGGAGGACCGGTCGGCCGCGCCGCCGGCCCCCCGCGTCCACGCCCGGCCCGGCGCCGGCCGCCGCGCCCGCTCAGGCGGCCGGCCAGCCCCAAGCCGCGGTCGCCCTGGGCCCCGCAGGCGCTGGTCCAGCCCGCGCCCGCCGCCTCGGACCCCGCCAGCCTCTACGCCGACGCCGTCCGCCGCATCGAGGCCAAGGACGCCGGCGGCATGGCCGCCTGCGCCGCGCCGCCGACCTCGGCTACGGCCCCGCCCAGTTCTACCTCGCCAAGCTCTACGAGGCGGGCGAGGGCCGGCATGCCGAAGGACGTGGTCCAGGCCCGCCGCTGGACCGAGCGCGCGGCCCAGAGCGGCGACCGCAAGGCCATGCACAACCTGGCGCTCTACTATTTCGAGGGCACGGGCGGCGCCAAGGACGCCGCCGCGGCCGCGCAGTGGTTCCACAAGGCCGCCGATCTTGGCCTGGTGGACAGCCAGTTCAACCTGGCGCGCCTCTATGAAGGCGGCTTCGGCGTGCCGGAGAACCCGGCCGAGGCCTATAAGTGGTACCTGATCGCCTCCCGCTCAGGCGACGCGGAGTCCAAGAGCGCCGCCGCCCGGCTGAAGAGCCAGCTTTCGCCCTCCGCCGAGGCCCAGGCCGAAACGGCCGCCGCCGCCTTTCGCCCGCAATCCCCGACCGCGCCCCAGACCGCGGTGGCGCTGGCGGCGCCGGCGGTCGTCGCGACGCGGTAGGGTGTGTCGGACTGAGGCGAACCAAATCCCACCGTCATTACCGGCTGGAGCGCGAAGCGCGGAATGCCGGTAACCCATGAACTCCGAGGTGGAGGCGTTCCTCTGCGTCGCCGCGCTCATGGGTGGCCGGGGACAAGCCCGGCCATGACGATGAAAAGGATGAGACGTTCCGGTCGTTCTCCTGAACGGCCTGGAATACAAGGACAGCAAGTCCTCAGTCCCCCGCCACCGAGCGCCAGCCGATCGGATGGGCCGGCGGGGGGCCCAGGGCGACGGCCAGGGGGGGCGGGCGGGCGAACAGGCCGGCGAAGGCCGCGTCGCGGATGTTGAGGCCGCCGGCGTAGGCGCCGAAGGCCGGCAGCACCAGCCGCTCCCCGTCGGTCACGAAGCAACGCCGCCGCACCGACCGGCCGCCGGCCTTGATCCGCGCGCAGGGATGCAGGTGCCCGGCCGCCTCGCCCGCGGCCGCGCCGGCGCTCGGTTCGTGGCGCAGCACAAGCCCGCCGAGGTCGAGTTCGGTCCCGCCGCGTCGCCGGGCAGGCCTCGCCGGCGGGGCGGGGTCGTGGTTGCCGGTCACCCACACCATGGTGCGGCCGCTCGCGAGGACGCAGAGGGCGGCGAAGTCGTCGGGGTCCAGGCGCTGCTCCGCCGCCTCGTCGTGGAAGGCGTCGCCGAGCATGACGATCATCCGTGGGCGGAGGGCCTGCGCCTCCGCGGCCAGACGGCGCAGGTTGTCGCGCGTGTCGTAGGGCGGCAGGAGCTGGCCGCGCGCCGCATAGGCCGAGCCCTTCTCGAAGTGGACGTCGGCCACCACCAGCGCCCGCTCGCCCTCCAGCCACAGGGCGCCGGAGACCCGCAGCACCGCATCGGCCGCTGCGATCCGCACGCGCACGCCGCCGTCCTCGGCCGGGGCGAAGACGTAGGTAGAGGCGGGGGACCGGCGCGTTCATGCCATGGCCTGGGCGATCAGCTCCGCCTCGGCCGTCTCCAGCACCTCCTCCTGCGCCCCGCCCGGCACGCTCTCGCGGCCGATGGTCAACAGGATCGGCACCGAGAACGGGGTCACCTTGGGCAGGTCCATGTGGCGGATGCGGCCGCGGATCCGCTGCAGCATCTGGCCGAGGCGCGCCACGTCGAGCAGGCCCGTCGCCATGTCGGCGCGGGCGCAGCGGAGCAACAGGTGGTCGGGCTGGTGGCGGCGGAGCACGTCGTAGATCAGATCGGAGGAGAAGGTCACCTGGCGTCCCGACTTCTCCTGGCCCGGGAACCGCCGCTCGATCAAGCCGGACACGAGCGCGCAGTTCTTGAAGGCGCGCTTCATCATCACGCTCTCCTCGACCCACGCCTCCAGGTCGTCGCCGAGCATGTCCTGCGAGAACAGCTCGTCGATGTCGAGCCCGCCCATCGGCCGCGCCGCCCAGATCGCCAGGGCGTAGTCGGAGGCCACGAAGCCGATCGGCCCGACGCCCAGGCGCTCCAGCCGCCGGGGTCAGCAGCATGGCCAGGGTGGTGTGCGCGAGGCGCCCCTCGAACGGATAGCAGACGAGGGTAATGGCGTTTTGCCGAGCGGGAAGGTCTCGGCCAGCATCTCGTCCTCGGAGACGATGGCGGAGTGGTCCTTCTGGACCTCCAGCCATTCGCGCACGTCGTCGGGCAGCCGCCGCCAGGCGCTTTCGTCCGACATCATCCGGCGCACGCGGCGGGCCAGGTAGGTGGAGAGCGCGAACTTGGAGCCGCCCCAGCTCGGCATCTTCGGCTCGGCCTGGGGGGCGGGGGGTGACCAGCACGTCCTGGCCCTCCACCCCGTGGTAGCGCCAGACCTGGCCGCCGAAGATGAAGGTGTCGCCGGCGACGAGGATGTCGACGTAGCCCTCCTCAACCTCGCCGATCTTGCGCCCGGCGCGGCGGCGGCCGGCCATCAGGCGCACGTTCAGCACGGCCGGCCCGACGATGGCGCCGACGTTCAGGCGGTGGCGAAGCGCGGTCTGGGCGTTGCGCACGCGCCAGCGGCCGTCCGGGCCCTGGACGATGCGGCGGAAGCGGTCGTAGGTCTTCAGGGCGTAGCCGCCGGTGGAGACGAAGGCCATCACGTCGTCGAAGTCGGCGCGGGAGAGGCCGGCGTAGGGCGCGGCGGCACGAACCTCCGTATACAGATCATCGGCCAGGAACGGGTCGCCGCAGGCCACGCCCATGACATGCTGGGCCAGGACGTCCAGCGCCCCGATCCGCTCGGGGTCGCCGTCCAGGGCGTTCTCGGCCACCGCCTCGCGCGCGGCCTGGCACTCCAGCATCTCGAAGCGGCTGGCGGGCACCAGCAGGGCGCGGGGACGGCTCATCCAGGCGGTGGTTGGCGCGGCCGATCCGCTGCACCAGGCGCGAGGAGCCCTTGGGCGCGGCGAGCTGGATCACCAGGTCCACGTCGCCCCAGTCGATGCCGAGGTCCAGAGTGGAGGTGCAGACCACGGCGTCGAGGTCTCCGCGCGCCATCGCCGCCTCGACCTTGCGCCGCTGTTCGGCGGCCAGGGAGCCGTGGTGCAGGGCGATCTTCAGCCCGTCCTCGTTCAGCCGCCACAGCTCCTGGAACGCGAACTCGGCCTGCCAGCGGGTGTTGACGAACACCAGCGCCATCTTCGCCGCCTTGATCGCCTCGTAGACCTCGGCCATGGCGTGCTGCGCCGTATGGCCTGCCCACGGCACCTCCCCATGCGACAGCAAGACATCGATCACCGGCGGCGCCCCGGGCTCGCCGAGGACCAGATCCACTCCCTCCCCCTGGAGGGGGGAGGGGCAGGGGAGGGGGTGGCGCCCTATCGGCGTCTCTGCGTCTGCGATCGCGCTCCGCGGAGGCCGTGTGGCCGCGCCCGGTCCGGAGAGGGCGCCACCCCCCATCCCCGGCCCTCTCCCCCCTCCAGGGGGGAAGGGAGACGAGCTGAGCCAACACCGCAGCATGTCCGGGTCGTTCACGGTGGCCGACAGGCCCACGCGGCGCAGGGTCGGCGAGAAGCTCTGCAGCCGCGCCAGGCCGAGGGACAACAGGTCCCCCCGCTTGGAGGAATGGATCGCGTGAATCTCGTCCACGATCACGCAGCGCAGAGTCTCGAAATAGAGCCGCGAGCCCTCCCAGGCGCAGAACAGGGCGAGCTGCTCGGGCGTGGTCAGGAGGATGTCGGGCGGGGCGGATCTTCTGGCGCTGGCGCTTGGCCACGCCGGTGTCGCCGGTGCGCGACTCCACTCTGATCTTCAGGCCCATCTCCTGGATCGGCGTCATCAGGTTGCGCGCCACGTCCACCGCCAGGGCCTTCAGCGGCGAGATGTAGAGGGTGTGCACGCCATGCCCCCACGGCGCATTGGCCGGCGGCCGGTCGGCCAGCTCGACCAGGCTGGGCAGGAACCCCGCCAGGGTCTTGCCGCCGCCGGTCGGCGCGATCAGCAGGGCGTCGCGCCCCTGCCGCGCCTTCTCCAGCATGGCCAGCTGATGGCTCCGCGGCCGCCACCCCCCGCCGCCCGAACCAGGCGGCGAACCGCGGGCGGCAGCGCGGTCAGGGCGCCGGCGTCATCCAAGCCAGGGGGGAGAGAACGGCACAGCCTGTGGATTCAAAGTCGCGGACATTTCGCGTGACGACCGTCAATCCGTGCAGGAGCGCGGTCGCGGCCAAGAGTTCGTCGACGGCGTCGGTGGGGCGGCCGGCGGCAAGGTCACGAAGCGTGACCTCCGCCCAGACCTCGGCCACCGGAGCGTCGACATCGAGAATGCGGTCCGCGTATTCCGTGAAAAGCTGCCGGTAGGCCGCATCGAGCCGGCCGCGCCTCGCGCCTTGGGGCAACTTCAGAATGCCGCGCCGCAGCTCCCCCAAAGTGAGCACGCTCAGGAAGAGATCGTCGTCCGAAGCCGCTTCGAGCCATCGCATGAGACCTGGATCTGGCTGCGGCCGGGTGGGTTCGCTGAACGCGTTGGTGTCGAGCAGGAACCTCAAAGATCGATGTCTCGGGCGGGGATTTCGTTGCGGCTCATGTCCACGCCTTCCAGCGACGGAAAGGACAGCAGGAACTCCTTGAACGTCGGTTTGCGCTCCGACATCAGACGATAGTGCTCGGCGGAGGACCACGACCGCCCGTTCCCGCCCATTGATCTCGAGCGCCTGGGGCCCGTCGGATTCCGCCCGTTCGACGACTTCCGGCAGACGCTCCATGGCTTCGGACAGGCTCCAGGCCATCGTTTTCGGCTCCGATCCAATTCGGCAGGAAGTCTATCAGCGATCCCGTCCGGCAACAATGTTCCCGTTCCGTTTCGCCGCGAAGCGCGCTACCACCGGCAGGTGAATGCGATCTCCCCTGTGCTGGACCTGGCCCCGGCGCTCGTGGTCCTGCCGGGGCCTCGGGCGGGGATGGCGGACGGCGCGGGGGGCGCGGACGCTGTCGGCGCGGGAGGCGGAGGCCCTGGCGCTCGGCGCGCCGGTGGTGGTGGCGCACGCGGCCCTGACCGCCCGGCGGCTCGGGCTGCAGGCGCCGGCGCGGTCGCGGGACATCTTCGACGCGCTGGAGCTCTACGCCTTCGTGCGGCCGGCGCGGTTCTGCGCGCCGTCGGCGGCCGGGCTGGCGCTGGCGCTGGGCATGCCCGAGCCCAAGGGCGCGGCGGCCCAGGCCGAGGCGCTACTCCAGGGCTGCCGCGCCCTTCTGGCCGAGCTGGCCGAGCGGCCGTGGCCGACGCGGGAGGAGGCGCTGGCGACGGCGGAGACCATGGCCAAGGCCGGCTGGGCCTGGGGCCAGGCGGTGATCGCCGCCCTCCGCTCGGCGGGCGGTGCGCGAGGGCTATCGCGGCTCGGGCCTGGACGGCCTGGGGCCGCATCCCCCGAATGGGAGGACGAGGCGCCGCGCGGGGAGGCGGGCTCGCGCCCGATCGACCCGCTGGCGGCGCAGGCGCGGCTGAAGGAGCTGCTCGCCCGCCACGGCCTGGACGAAGCCCGCCCCCGCCCAGGCCGAGTTCGCCGCCGAGGCCGCCTTCGCCTTCCAGCCGCGCGAGCGGGAGGGGCGAACCGCGGATGATGCTCGCCGAGGCCGGCACCGGCATCGGCAAGACCCTCGGCTACCTCGCGCCCCGCCAGCCTGTGGGCCGAGGCGAACGGGCCGGCGGTGTGGGTCTCCACTTACACCCGCGCCCTGCAGCGCCAGATCGAGCGGGAGAGTCATGCCGTCTATCCCGACCCGGCCGTGCGCGCCCGCAAGGCGGTGGTGCGCAAGGGGCGGGAGAACTACGTCTGCCTCTTGAACCTGCAGGAGGCGGTGCAGGCGGCCCAGATGGGCAATGGCGACCTGGTCGGCCTGGCCCTGGCCGCCCGCTGGGTGCGCGCGACCCGCGACGGGCGACATGACCGGCGGCGACTTCCCCGGCTGGCTGCCGACGCTGTTCGCGGTGGGCGCGGGCGCCCAGGCCAGTCCCCGGGAACCTGGTGGACCGGCGCGGCGAGTGCGTCCACGCCGCCTGCCCGCATTATCGGGCGTGCTTCATCGAGAAGGCGGTGCGCGGCTCGCGCCGGGCCGACCTCGTCATCGCCAACCACGCCCTGGTGCTGACCCAGGCGGCTTTCGACGGCGCGCGGGCGGCGCGGGGGCTGAAGGGCGACATCGAGACCACGGTGCTGAAGCGGATCGTGTTCGACGAAGGCCACCACCTGTTCGACGCGGCCGACCCACGCCTTCTCGGCGGCCCTGTCGGGGGCGGAGGCGGCGGAGCTGCGGCGCTGGGTGCGCGGGCCGGAGGGGCGCGGGCGGCGCGGGGCGGGGGCTCGAGGCGCGCCTGCTCGACCTCGTCGCCGACCGCGAGGACGCCCGCCGCGCGCTGGGCGAGGCGGTGCGCGCCGCCGCCGCCCTGCCGGGCGAGGGGTGGTCGGGCCGGATCAGCCCGCCGTCGGGCGAGGCCAGCCCGATCGGACCGGTGGAGGCCCTGCTGGTCGCGGTGCTGGAGCAGCTTCGCGCCCGCGCCGTCGCCTCCGACGTCGGCCAGGAGTGCGCCGCCCGCCCGGCGCTGGAGCTGGTGCGCGAGCGGGGCGGGGGCGGCCGCTCAGGCCCTGGCCGCGGTCGAGGCGCCGCTGCTGGCCCTGGCGCGCCATCTCGGCGACCTCCTCGACGAAGACGCCGACGAGCTGCCCGGCGCAGAGCGCGCCCCGCATCGAGGGGGGCGCTGCGGGGGCTGGACCGCCGCGCACGGATGCTGCTGCCGGGCTGGCGCTCCATGCTGCAGGCGATCTCCGAGAACGCCGAGGACGACCCGGACTTCGTGGACTGGTTCAACGCCACCTACCTCTACGGCCGGGTGGTGGACGCCGCCTGCCTGCGCCACTGGGTGGACCCCACCGAGCCGCTGCGCGCGGCGGTGCTGTCGCCCGGCGCACGGGGTGCTGGTGACCAGCGCGACCCTGGCCGACTCCACCCTGGCCGATCCCTTCGCCCTGGCCGAGATGCGCACCGGCGCCGCGCGCCTGCCCGAGCGGCCCAAGACCCTGCGCCTGGCCTCGCCGTTCGACTACGAGGCCAACGCCCGCGCCCTGGTCGTCACCGGACGTGAACCGCGAGGACCCGCGCCAGGTGGGCGCGGCCATGCGTGAGCTGTTCACCGCGGCCGGCGGCGGGGGCCTTGGTCTCTTCACCGCCATCCGGCGCCTGCGCGCCGTCTACGACCGCATCGCCGGGCCTCTGGCCGACAAGGGCCTGGCGCTCTACGCCCAGCACGTCGATCCGCTCGAGGCGGGGGCCCTGGTCGACATCTTCCGGGCCGAGGAGGACTCCTGCCTGCTCGGCACCGACGCAGTGCGGGACGGGGTGGACGTGCCGGCCGCTCGCTGCGCCTGCTGGTCTTCGACCGCATCCCCTGGCCGCGGCCGGACCTCTTGCACAAGGCGCGGCGCGAGCGGTTCGGCGGCAAGGGCTACGACGACTCCATCGCCCGCGCCCGCATCAGCCAGGCGTTCGGCCGCCTGATCCGCCGCGCCGACGACAAGGGCGTGTTCGTGATGCTCGACGCCGCGGCGCCGACGCGGCTGTTCTCTGGCCTGCCCGATGGCGTGACGCTGCGGCGCGTCGGCCTGGTGGAGGCGATCGGCGAGGTGGCGGATTTCCTTAAGCGACAGGCCTGACCCATTCAGGCCGTCTTTCAGCAGCCGCAGAAATTCTCGGCCGATCTCGCCCGAATGTGACCGGATGGGCGTCACGATGCCGTGCTAGGTTGCCCACATAAGAGGAAGCCCAAACCTCAGGCGACCGTGACGGAGGAATCGCACCATGACCGATCCCATCCTCGAAACCCGCTCGTTCCAATCCACTGTCCAGGCGCCCGCGCGCGGCGTGATCGACGACTGGGGCGGCGGGGCGGACGGCCTTGATTCCGTGCGCTCCAGCGCCCTGATCCAGCGCGTGCGCTGGCACACCGGCCTCAGCCAGGCCGACTTCGCGCGCACCTACCGCATCGACGCCGACCACCTGCGCGCGCTCGAACGCGGCGTGGTGGAGCCGGACACGGCCCTGGTCGCCTATCTGACGGTGATCGACCGCTCGCCGGAGATGGTCAGGGCCGCCCTCGCCACCTGCTGAGGCGGCGCCCCGGCCGGGGTCTGTCGGACCGCGCCGCGGCTGCTAGAAGGCGGCATGAACTATCGGCACGCCTTCCACGCCGGCAACCACGCCGACGTCTTCAAGCACGCGGCGCTGGTCCTGGCGCTCGAGAGGCTGCGGGAGAAGCCGCAGCCGTTCGCGGTGCTCGACACCCACGCCGGCATCGGCGTCTACGACCTGACCTCGGAGCCGGCGCAGCGCACGTGGGAATACGAGGACGGCGTCGGCCGGCTCGCGGGCCGCAGCCTGGCGTCGGCGCCGGCCTATACGGCGCTGATCGAGGCGATGAACCCGGACGGCCTGAACGTCTATCCCGGCTCGCCGGAGATCGTCCGCCGCTTCCTGCGCGAGCAGGACCGGCTGATCGCCTGCGAACTGCACCCGGCCGACGTCGAGACGCTGCGCGCCCGCTACCGCGGCGACCGACGCATCAGCGTGCACCACCGTGACGGCTACGAGGCGATCGGCGCGCTCCTGCCGCCCGCCGAGCGGCGGGGGCTGGTGCTGATCGACCCGCCGTTCGAGCGCGAGGACGATCCGGCGCGGCTGGCCGCCTCCCTCGCGGCGGGGCTGAAGCGATGGCCGAACGGCGTCTTCATGGCCTGGTATCCAATCAAGGACCGCCAGGTCGCCGACGCCCTGTCGGCCGCCACCGCCTCCGCCGGCCTGCCCAAGGCCCTGCGCGCCGAGCTGCAGCCCTATGCCCGCGACGAGGCCAGCCTGCCGGGAGGCGGCCTTCTAATCTGCAACACGCCCTGGCGGCTCGACGAGCGGCTGTCGGCCCTCTGCGAGGCGCTGAGCGGCGTCCTCGGGACGGGCCACGGCCGCTGGTCGGTGGAGTGGCTGACCGCGCCGTGAGGCGAAGGCGGCGACCGTCGCGGGCCGCCGCCCTCGGTCACGCCAGGACGACGATCACCACGCGCCGGTTCTGGGCCCGGCCGTCGGGGGAATCGTTGGGCGCCACCGGCTTGTCCGGACCGTAGGAGATGGTCGCCATGCGGTTCAGCGCCACGCCCTGGTCGTTCAGGAAGCGGCGCACCGCCTCGGCCCGCGCCTCGCCGAGCTTGTCGTTGTAGTCTTCCGTGCCCGTTGAGTCGGTGTGGCCCTGGATCTCCAGGTACACGTTGCGGTTCTCTGTCTTCAGCCGGTCGGCGAGCTCGCTCAGCCGCTGCTGCGCCTCCGGCGACAGGGCGTGCACGTCGGTGGGGAACTTCACCGAGTCGTCCGACAGCACCACCTGGTAGAGGAACTTGCCCTCCGCCAGCTTGTGGGCCGCGTTGGCGCGGTCGAGCGCTTCGCGCGCCGTGCCGTCCACCTGGGCCACATGCTCGTCGACCGTGCTCACCTGCTCGCGCACGAAGCCTTTGGTCGCGCACCCCGTCGTCGCGAGGGCGGCCATGACCGCCACGCCTGCAAACGACACCGCCCTAAGTCTCATCCTGGTCAAGATGGCATCCTTTCTGGGTCAGCGCCCCCTCCCTGGACTTGCCCTGCAACCTCGAACAGTTCCCGTGGCGTCGTGATGGCGGCCGCGTGGCGGGAAAATGTCGTCGCGGCGATTTGGCGCGCCCGATCTTCTTCATCGCCGGCGGCGGACGCGCCACGATGCTGACGTGGGGACATGCTGTCCTTTGCGGACGGGCTGGCGCGGCGACGGAGCGTCGAATGATCGGAGCGGAGCGCGGCCTCGCCGACGCGCGGACGCACTGCGGCAGGGCGCGGCGGCGCCAGCGCCTGTTCGCAGGCGTGGTCGCGGTCGCGGCGCACGGGGCGGCGCTGCTGGCCCTGCTGCAGTGGCGCGCGCCGCCGCCGCCGGTCCCGCCCGAGCCGGTCACGGTGTCCCTGGTCTCCCTTCCGTCGCCACAGCCTCGGCCAGCCGGTCCCGCCGCGGCCCCCGTCGCCCGATAGGACGCCGGCGTCGGCGCGCCAGGCCGCCGCTCCCAGCTCGACCCGCGCCGCGGCGGCGAGCAAGGCCTCGGCCAGCCGGCTCCGACTCCAGTCTCGGTGCCAAGCCCGTCGCCGACGGTCTTGAGGCCCGCGCCCGTCGGCATCGCGGCCGGGGCCGTCGGGCTCACGGATGCACAGCTCGCCGGCGCGGCGACGGCGGGCTCTGGCGGCGGAGGCGGCGGGCAGGGCGGCTGCGACATGGTCCGCCGGCTGCAGGACGCGCTGCGGCGCGACCGCCGGGTCCAGGACGCCGTCGCGCGCCAGGCCGACGGGCGCGCGCTCATGGTCTGGAACGGCGACTGGATCCGCAGCACGGGCGAGGACGGCAAGGGGCTGGCCGGCGTGCGCCAGGCCATCGTCATGGAGGTCGCCTTCGCGCCGGAGGCCTGCCGTGCCCAGCCGATGCACGGTCTCGTGCTGCTGTCGCTGGCCGACGGCGCCGGATCGGGGCGGCTGGCGCTCGGCGCCGGCGCATGGCGCTGGACCGACCTGCTGCTCGCCCGCTCCGGCGCGCCGTCCGGCTGATCCGTCAGCCGATCGCGGCCATGACCTCGCCGACGCGCGCCTCGCTCTGCAGCTGCTCGCAGCCGCACTGGCGCGGCGCCTTGTCCGGCCGCCAGCGGACGAGGCGCGTCCCGTGGCGGAAGCGGCCGCCGGTGACCTGGTCGTAGCGGACCTCGACCACCAGTTCCGGCCGCAGCGGCTCCCACTGGCCCGAGCGCTCGGTGGACCAGCGGCTCGGTCCGCCGGGGGCGTCGCCGGTGAAGCCGGGCGGCTCGCGCAGCGCCTCCAGGCGCTCGGTCAGAGCGGGCGTTCGGCGTCCGAGATAGTGGCGGTGAAGCCGACATGGTTTCAGCCGGCCCTCGTTGTCGTAGAGGCCGAGCAGCAGCGAGCCGACCTCGCGGCTCCCCGCCTGGTAGCGGAAGCCGCCGACCACGCAGTCGGCGGTGCGCAGGCGCTTGACCTTCAGCCTCGCCCGCTCGCCCGGCGCATAGGGCCCGTCCGCCCCGCTTGGCCACCACGCCGTCGAGGGCGCGCCGGTGCGCTCCAGCCAGCGCCGCGCCTCGGCCGGGTCCTGCGGTGAACGGCGACAGGCGAAGGCCGGGCGCAGGACCGGAAGCGCGGAGAACGCCTCCAGCGCCTCGCGGCGGCGGGACAGGGGCGCGTCCACCAGCGACGTCCCGTCCGCGTCCATCAGGCAGTCGAACAGGATGTAGATCGCCGGCGTCTCGCGCGACAGCCTGCGCACGCGGCTCTCGGCTGGGTGCAGGCGCGCCTGCAGGGCGTCGAAGGCCAGGGTGTCGCCGACGGGACCGCCAGCTCGCCGTCGAGCACGAACCGCTCCGCCGACAGGGCGCGCAGGGCCTCGACCACCTCGGGGAAGTAGCGGCCGAGCGGCTTGCCGGACTTGGCGTGCAGCGCGACCGCGTCGCCGGGCGCGGAAGGCGAGGCAGCGGAAGCCGTCCCACTTCGGCTCGAACCGCCAGCCGTCGCCGGCGGGCAGGTCGTCCACCAGCCTGGCCTCCATCGGCCTCAGGTCCAGCGGGACGGGCAGGGCGGCGGGTTCGGCCAGGGTCATGCGGACGCAACCGCCGGGCGGCCTGCCGGTTCCTGAGGCGCCGCGGCGGCCGCGCTCGCAACCGTCGCCGGCGCACCCTATATGCGCGCTCGCCGACCCTCTTTCACGTTTGCGGGCGCCGCCCTTCGCGCCCCGATTGGACCGCGCCTTGCCCGACATCCAGCCCTTCGCCAAAGACGACCTCGTCGCCGCCTTCCAGATCGAGAACGTGCCCGTGCGCGGGCGCGTGGCGCGCCTGGGCGAGCTGATCGACGAGGTCCTGACCCGCCACGCCTATCCCGAGCCGGTGCCAACCTGCTGGGCGAAGCCTGCGCCCTGGCGGCCCTGGTCGGCTCCAGCCTGAAAGTTCGAGGGCAAGCTTATCATCCAGGCCCAGGGCGACGGGCCGGTCTCGTTCGTGGTCGCCGACTACGACACCACCGGCGCCCTGCGCGGGTACTGCAGCTTCGAGACGCCGACCGGGTGGCGGAGGCGTCCACCCGGCTTCGCCCTGCCCGGCGCGGGGACGCTGCTCGGCAAGGGCGTGTTCGTGATGACCATCGACCAGGGCCGGACACCGAGCGCTACCAGGGCATCACCCCGATCGAGGGGCGAGACCCTGGCCCTGTGCGCGGTGACCTATTCGCCCAGTCCGAACAGACGCGACGCGGGTGCGCCTGGCCGTCGGCCAGCTGCAGACCGGCGATGCGCGCTCGTGGCGCGCGGGGGGCCTCCTGATCCAGAACATCGCCGCAGACGACGCGCGCGGGCCCACCGAGGAGCCGTGGACGCGGGCGCAGGCGCTGTTCGAGACCATCGGCGAGGACGAGCTGGTCGACCCCACCGTCTCGGGCGAGCGGCTGCTGTTCCGGCTGTTCCACGAGGACGGCGTGCGCCTGTTCGAGCCCAGCCGCTGCGCGCCTTCTGCCGCTGCTCGCGCGAACGGATCCTCACGGTGCTGCAGTCCTTCCCGGCCGAGGAGCGGGGCGGACATGGTCGAGCCGGACGGGGTGATCCGCGTCAACCTGCGAATACTGCTCGCGGTCTACGACGTGGCGCCGGAGGCGGTGGACCGGCTGACGCGCCTGGGGGTCCATCCGCTCGACCGGCCGGCGTGGAGCGCCCTGACCACGCGCCAGGCGCATCTGGCGCAAGGCGACGCGCGGGCGCTGCGGTTCGATCCGGACTTCGCCCTGTTCGCCGCCGCAGCCGACGACGCGCAAGAGAGCCTGGCCGCGGTCTCGGCCCTCGTCCCGCCCGACTCCGTCGCCTGGCTGGTCGAGACCGAGGCGAAGCCGCCGCCGCCGGGGACGGTCCTGCGCGGCTACGCCCTCTGCTGGCAGATGCTCGCCGACGCGGTCGAGCACGGAGAACCGGCGTTCGAGGTCGCGCCCTGGCCGACGCGGACGGGCCTCAGATGCTGGCCCTGGCGACCCTGACCCAGCCGGGGCCGTTCTTCGCCCGCACCCACCAGCTCGGCGACTTCATCGGCGTGAAGCAGGAGGGCCGGCTGGTGGCCATGGCCGGCGAGCGGATGCGCCCCACCGGCTTCACCGAGGTCTCGGGCGTCTGCACCCATCCAGACTGGCGCGGGCGCGGCTATGCGGCCGGGCTGATGCGGCTGGTCGCGGCGCGCATCCTGGCGCGGGGCGAGACGCCGTTCCTGCACGTCTACGCCTCGAACACCGGCGCGATCGCGCTCTATGAAGCGCTCGGCTTCCGGCTGCGCCGCCGATGACCGCGACCATCCTGGCCCGCGCGCAAGACTGACCGCCGATCGCGAGCGTGGCGGCTTTCCATCGCGGCCGGCGCCTGCCACAGATGCTGCATATGCGCAGGCTGTTCGCCGTCATCCTCGACCTCGCGCTGGTCGCCTGCGCGCCGCTGGTCCAGCGGGCCGGCCATCCGGCGCCGCGTTCCAGGGGCCGCGGCTGGAGACGCACGCCTTCGTCAGCTTCGACGGCAAGCGGCTGGGCCTGCAGGAGTGGGACGCGGCCGGCGAGCCGTGGGCGGTGGTCGTCGGCCTGCACGGCATGAACGACTACGCCAACACCTTCCATCTGGCCGCCCCGACCTGGGCCGCGGACGGGATCACCACCATCGCCTTCGACCAGCGCGGCTTCGGCCGCTCCGAGCCGCGCGGCGTCTGGGGCGGGCGAGCGCTGATGGACGAGGACCTGCGCACCCTCTGCGCCCTGGTCCGCGCCCGCTATCCGCACGCGATCATCGCCGTGGCGGGCGTCAGCATGGGCGGCTCGGTGGGCATCGACGCCTTCGCCTCCGACCGGCCGCCGGACGCGGACCGCTTGGTGCTGCTGTCGCCGGGGGTCTGGGGCTGGTCGACCGAGCCGCTCAGCTACCGCGCCGCGCTCTGGGTGATGTCGCACACCCTGCGCGGCCTGGTCATCGAGACGCCCCAGTGGGTCGCGCGCGCGCACCTCGCCAGCGACAATCTCGCCGAGCTGCGCGCGATGAGCCGCGATCCCCTGATGCTGACCGGCACGCGGCCCGACGCGATCTACGGCCTGGTCGATCTGATGGAGCGGGCGTGGAAGGAGGCCGGCGAGCCGAAGGTGCCCGAGGCCTACCTCTATGGCGCGAACGACAAGGTCGTCCCGCCCAAGCCGGCGTTCGAGGCCGCCGCGCGGCTGAAGCCGACCGACCGCACCGCCTATTACGCCCACGGCTGGCACCTGCTGCTGACCGACCTCGAGGGTCCCGTGGTCTGGAAGGACGTGGAGAGCTTCATCCGCGACCCCGCCGCGCCCCTGCCGTCCGGCGTCCCGCCGATCCCGCCGCCGGGGCGGGCGAAACTTGTGGGCGCGGCGGAGTCGCCCTAAGCGTCCCTCTCAGGCCGACAGCAGTTCCAGAGCCCCGGATGACCCTGTTCGATTCGCCGTCCTTCGAGGGCCACGAGGCCGTCCACGCCTTCCACGACGAGGCGACCGGCCTGAAGTGCATCATCGCCGTGCACTCCACCGCGCGCGGGCCGTCGGCCGGCGGCTGCCGGATGTGGCCCTACCGCTCGGCCGAGGCGGCGCTGGAGGACGCGCTGAAGCTGTCGCGCGCCATGTCCTACAAGAACGCGGTGGCGGACCTGGAGCTCGGCGGCGGCAAGGCCGTGATCATCGGCGACAGCCGCACCCAGAAGACCCCCGCCCTGTTCGAGGCGTTCGGCCGGGCGGTGGACCAGGTCTGCGGCCGCTACTGGGCCGCCGAGGACGTGGGGATCAGCCCCGCCGACCTCGCCCACGCGCGTCGGCACACCCGCTATGTCGCCGGGCTGGACGGCGGACCAGCGGCCTCGGGCGATCCCAGCCCGATCACCGCCGACGGCGTGTTCCGCGGCATCCAGCTCTGCGTGAAGCGGGCCTATGGCTCGGGCCTGGACGGGATCACCGTGGCGATCCAGGGCGTCGGCCACGTCGGCGGCTTCCTGGCCGACAAGCTGCACGCGGCCGGCGCGCGGCTGGTCCTCACCGACGTCAACGAGGCGACCCTGCGGGCGGTGGCGGAGCGGACGGGGGCCGAGGTCACGCCGCCCGGCGCCATCTACGACGCCCCCGCCCAGGTGTTCGCGCCCTGCGCGCTCGGCGGCTCGATCACGCCGGAGACCCAGGCGCGGCTGAAAGCCCGGGTGATCGCCGGCGGGGCCAACAACCCGCTGTCCACGCCCGACGTCGGCCAGGCCCTGTTCGAGAAGGGGGTGGTCTACGCCCCGGACTACGTGATCAACGGCGGCGGGATCATCAATGTGGCGGCGGAGATCCGCGCCCTGGACCGCGGCGGCGCCTATGATCCCGCCTGGGTCGAGATGAAGCTGTCGCGGCTGATGGCCACCCTGGAGCAGGTGCTTGACCGCTCGGCCGCCGAGCGCCGCCCCACGCATGTGATCGCCGGCGAGATCGCCCGCGCCCGCATCGCCGAAGGCCGCGCCAAGGTCGCCGCCTGAATCTCATGACCGCTCCCCCTGGAGGGGGGAGGGGCGGGGGAGGGGGTGGCGCCCTGTCCGGCTCCGCTGCGCCGTTCGTCAGGAGGAGCGGCGTCATGGCTGCACCCCATCCTGAAGCGCCTCCACCCCCATCCCCGACCCTTCCCCCATCCAGGGGGAAGGGAGTCGCGTGACGCTTGCCAGACTCGCGCCCCTGAACAACTGTCGCCGACCATGATCTCCGTTCCCGGCATCCTGCCCTGCCAGACCATCGAGGCCCTGGCCGCCGACGGCGCGATCGCGTCCGACGCGCCGTTCGCCGACGGCCAGGTGCAGCCGGCGAGCCTGGACCTGCGCCTGGGCGCGCGCTGCTGGCGGGTGCGCGCCTCGTTCCTGCCGGGGCCGGGGCGCACCGTGGCCGAGCGCATCCCGCACGTGGCCATGCACGCGCTGGACCTTAGCGGCGGCGCGGTGCTGGAGCGCGGGTGCGTCTATATCGCCGAGGTGCAGGAGCGGCTGGCCCTGCCGGGTGGGGTGGCCGGCCGCGCCAACCCCAAGAGCTCCACCGGCCGCCTCGACATCTTCGTGCGCCTCCTGACCGACCATTCCTCGGCCTTCGACGACGTGGCCGAGGCCTATCGCGGCCCGCTCTACGCCGAGATCGCGCCCCAGACCTTCTCGGTCCTGGCCCGGGCAGGGACCCGGCTGAACCAGCTGCGCCTGAAGACCGGCGAGCCGAAGCGGCTGCGCAGCATCGACGTGGGCGTTGACCTGACCGGCGAGCTCGCCGGCTTCCGCGCCCGCCGCCACGCCGGGGTCATCGACCTCGACTTGGAGGCTGGCCACGACCCGCGCGACTTCTTCGAGGCCCTGGCGCCGCGCCATGGCGAGCTGCTGCTCGACCCCGGCGAGTTCTACATCCTGGCGTCCAAGCAGGCGGTCGGCATCCCGGTGATGGAGGCGGCCGAGATGACCCCGATCGACCCGGCCGTGGGGGAGTTCCGCGCCCACTACGCAGGCTTCTTCGACCCCGGCTTCGGGGTGGCAGAGACCGGCGGGGAGGGCAGCCGCGCGGTGCTGGAGGTCAGGAGCCGCGAGACCCCGTTCCTGCTGGAGGACGGCCAGACCGTCGCGCGCCTGGTCTATGAGCCCCTGACCGAGCGCCCCTCGCGCCTCTACGGCCAGGACGGCTCGCACTACCAGCGCCAGGGCCTGAGATTGGCCAAGCACTTCCGCGCCTGGGCCTGACCGCCGTCGCCTCGCTCAGACCGTGATCTGGGTCCCCATCTCCACCACGCGGCCGGCGGGGATGCGGAAGAAGTCGGTGGGGGCGGCGGCGTTCTTCATCATCAGGATGAACAGCTTGTCCTGCCAGGTCGGCATCGCGCCGTTGCGGGCGGCGGCGATCACCGTGCGCCGGCCCAGGAAGAACGAGGTCGTCATCGGGTTGTAGGTCAGGCCCTTGGTCCGGGCGAGGCGCAGCGCCTCGGGCACGTTCGGCGTCTCCATGAAGCCGAAGGTGGCGGTCACCTTGGTGAAGTCCTTGTTCAGGGGCTCGATCTTCAGCCGTTCGTCCGGGTCGACCCGCGGCCGGTCCGAGGTCAGCACGGTCATGATGATGTTGCGCTCGTGCAGGACGTGGTTGTGCTTGAGGTTGTGCAGCAGCGCGCCGGGGGTGTGGTCCGGATCGGAGGTCAGGAACACCGCCGTGCCCTGGATGCGCGTGGGCGGCCGCCTGGCGATCATGCCGGCGAAGTCGAGCAGCGGCGGGGTGTCGCGGCTGGTCTTGGCGGCCAGGATCTGGGTGCCCCGCGTCCAGGTGTACATGATCACGAACATGCCCGCGCCGAGCAGCACCGGCACGAAGCCGCCCTCGAAGATCCGCATCAGATTGGCGCCGAGGAACACCAGGTCCAGCGCCAGCAGCGGCGCGGCCACGGCGATGGCGGCGATCAGCGGCCAGCGCCACAGCTTCCACATCACCAGGAAGGCCAGGGAGGTGGTCACCGCCATGGTGCCCGACACCGCGATGCCATAGGCCATGGCCAGGTCGCCAGAGGTCTTGAAGATGCCGACCAGCAGGATCACCCCGATCAGCAGCATCAGGTTCACCTGCGGCATGTAGATCTGGCCGGAGTGCTTTTCGGACGTCGGCCGCACCTCCATGCGGGGCAGGAGGCCGAGCTGGATGGCCTGGCTGGTCAGCGAGTAGGAGCCGGTGATCACCGCCTGGCTGGCGATCACCGTGGCCATGGCCGCCAGCACCACCAGCGGCGCCCGCACCGCCACCGGCGCCATCTCGTAGAACCAATTGTGGTCGCCCATGTGCGGGCCGTGCGCGGCCAGCACGTTCAGGGCGAAGGCTCCCTGGCCGAGGTAGTTCAGCGCCAGGCACGGCAGCACCAGGAACAGCCACGCTGCCTGGATCGGCCAGCGCCCGAAGTGGCCCATGTCGGCGTAGAGCGCTTCCGCCCCGGTCACGGTCAGGAACACCGAGCCCAGCACGAAGAAGCTGGTCATGCCGTGGCCGAGCAGGAAGGAGATCGCCGACCACGGGTTCAGCGCGGCCAGGATCTCCGGCCGGTGGGTGAAGCTCATCACGCCCAGGGCCGCGATGCAGACCAGCCAGACCAGGCAGATCGGGCCGAACAGCCCCGCGACCTTGGCCGTGCCCCACGCCTGGCTCAGGAACAGCACCACCAGGATCGCCAGGCTGGTGATCAGCACGGCCGCCAGCGTCACGTGCGGGCCGATGTGGGGCACGCTGCGCAGGCCTTCGATGGCCGAGAGCACCGAGATCGCCGGGGTGATCACCGCGTCGCCGTAGAACAGCGCCGCGCCGCAGACGCCGAGGAAGAACACCCACGCCGTGCGCCCGCCCATCGCCCGCTGCGCGAGGGCCATCAGCGAGAGGATGCCGCCCTCGCCCTTGTTGTCGGCGCGCATGATGAAGATGACGTACTTGACCGTCACCACCAGGATCAGCGCCCACAGCGCCAGCGACACCACCCCGACGATCGCGTCGGCGTGGACCCCGCCGCGGGCGGTCTGGGCCAGGGCGTCGTGGAAGGCGTAGAGGGGGCTGGTGCCGATGTCGCCGAACACCACCCCGATGGAGCCGAGGGCCAGGCCGATGAAGCTCCCGTGGCGCGCGTCGGACGCCTCTGCATGGGAAGCGTCGACGGACGGTGGGCTGGTCATGGACTTCCGCGGCGCGATGCGCCGCTCGGCTGGGCGCGCGCCCGTCTAGACCGCGCCTACCGGCGGTTCAATGCGCTTGTGTCCGGGCGGCGACGCGCGGGTCAGGACTTGGGCGGCGGAAGGGCGTCGACGAGCTGATCGCCGCCCAGCGCCTGGTAAAGCGCCACCAGGTTCTCCGCGCGGATCAGGCGGGTGGAGGCGAGGGTCTGGTTGGCGCTGTAGAGGGTCCGCTGGGCGTCCAGCGTGTCCAGGTAGGGGTCGATGCCCTCGCGGTAGCGGGCCAACGACAGGGTGTAGCTGTCGTTGGCGGCGGCCTGCAAGGCGGTCTGGGCGGCGACCTGCTCGGTCATCGTCCCGCGCCGCGCCAGGGCGTCGGCCACGTCGCGGAAGGCGGACTGGATCGCCTTCTGGTACTGGGCGAGGGCCAGATGGCGCTGCCCCTTGGCCATCGCCAGATTGCCGGCGTTGGCGCCGCCGTCGAAGATCGTCTGGGTCGCCGCGCCCTCAGCCTGCCAGACGAAGCGGCTGCCGCTGAACAGGGACGACAGCTGCGGGCTGGCGAAGCCGGCCAGGCCCGTCAGGTTGATGCTCGGGAAGAAGGCGGCCCGCGCCGCGCCGATCTGGGCGTTGGCGGCGCGCAGGCTGTATTCGGCCTCCGCCACGTCCGGCCGGCGCAGCAGGATGCGCGAGTCGAGGCCGGCCGGGACCTCGCCGAGCAGGCCGTCGACGGACTCGATGGAGGCGGGCAGGTCGGCATCGGGCACTGTGGCGCCGACCAGCAGCTCCAGGGCGTTGCGGTCCTGCGCCACCTGGGTGGTCAGGGAGGCGCGGTCCGAGCGCGCCTGGTCCAGCAGGGTCTGGGCCGAGGTCAGGTCGGTGCGCGGCGCCACCCCGCCGCTGAGCCGCGCCTCGGTCAGGTCGACGGTGCGCTGGGCGCTGGCCATGGTCTGCACGGCGATGGCCAGCAGGCTGCTGTCGGCGGCGTAGGTCAGGTAGGCGTCGGCGACCTCGCCCACGAGGGTCAGCCGCGCGGCGTGCGCGCCGGCCTCGCTGGCCAGGTACTGCTCGCGGGCGGCGTGGGTCAGGCTGCGCAGGCGGCCGAACAGGTCGATCTCGAACGAGGAGAGCGAGATGTTGGCCTGGTAGTCGCGGGTGGTGACGCGGCTGTTCGAAGCGCTCGATCCCGACGAGCCGCCGCCTACGGTTCCGCCGCCCGTTCCGCCGACGACGGTGGTCTGGTCGCGGCCCTGGCCGACGCTGGCGCTGGCGTTGGCGTCGACCTGCGGGAACTGGGCCGCGCGCTGCACCCGGTACTGGGCGCGGGCGATCTCGACGTTGGCCATGGCGGCCTCGAGGTCCTGGTTCCTGGCCAGGGCGAGGTCGATCACCGCCTGCAGGTGCGGGTCCTTGAAGACGTCGCGATAGCTGACCGAGGGCAGGGCCTCGGCGGCGGCGGACGGATAGGCGCCGCCGGCGGGCCAGGCGGTGGGGATCGCCGGGGTCGGCCGCACATAGGGCGGCTCCAGCGTGCAGCCGGCCAGCGCCGTGGCGGCCAGCGCAGCCATGAGCGCCCGCCTCACGCGCCCGCCTCCTGCTCGGCCGGGCGGTCGGGCGGCGTCTCATCCGCCTCCGCGTGGCGCTTGTGGAACACCCGCCGCACCAGGACGAAGAACATCGGCACGAAGAAGATCGCCAGCACCGTGCCGGTGATCATGCCGCCGATCACCGCCGTGCCGATGGCGATTGCGGCTCTGCGCGCCGGCGCCGGTGGCGATGGCCAGCGGCAGCACGCCGAAGATGAAGGCCAGGCTGGTCATCAGGATCGGCCGCAGCCGCAGCCGCGCCGCCTCGATGGCGGCGTCCAGCGTCGTCTTGCCCTGTCGTTCTGCGGCCTCCGCGAACTCCACGATCAGGATGGCGTTCTTGGCCGACAGCCCCATGGTCGTCAAAAGGCCGACCTGGAAGTAGACGTCGTTGGACAAACCCCGCAGCGACACCGCGATCGCCGCGCCGACGAGCCCCAGCGGCACCACCAGCATCACCGCGAACGGCACCGACCAGCTCTCGTAGAGGGCCGCCAGGCACAGGAACACCACCATCAGCGAGACCGCGTAGAGCATCGGCGCCTGGCCGCCGGAGAGGCGCTCCTGATACGACAGGCCGCTCCACGCCACCGACACGCCGGGCAGCTTGGCGGCGATGTCGGTCATGTGCTGCATGGCGTCGCCGGTGCTCTTGCCCTGGGCGGCGTCGCCCTGGATCTCGTAGGACGAGACGCCGTTGAACCGCAGAAGGGTGGTCGGGGCCTGGCCCCAGCCGATCTGCGCGAACGAGGAGAACGGCGCCATGGTCCCGGTGGAGGTGCGCACGAACCAGTTGCCGAGGTCCTCCGGCCGGCTGCGATAGGGCGCATCGCCCTGGACGTAGACCCGCTTGACCCGGCCGCGGTCCACGAAGTCGTTGACGTAGGTGCCGCCCCAGGCGGTGGACAGGGTGGTGTCCACGTCCGCCTGCGACAGGCCGAGCGCGCCGGCCTTCTGGTCGTCGACGGTGACGCTGAGGGTCGGGGTGTCCTTCAGCGAGTTCAGGCGCACGCCGGTCAGGTCCGGGTCGGCCTGGGCCTGGGCCATCAGCTGGTTCAGCCGCGCCTGGAAGTCGGTCCGGCTGAGGGCGCCGGTGTTCAAGAGCTCCATGGTGAAGCCCGACGACTGGCCCATGCCGCGCACCGGCGGCGGGTTCAGGGCGAAGAACTGCACGTCGCGCAGGATGTTCGACAGCCGCTGGGTGGCGCGGCGGGTGATCGCCTGGGCGGTGTTCTTCTTGCCCTTGCGCTTGTCCCACGGGGTGAAGGCGATGAAGCCGCGGCCGGCGTTCTGGGCCGAGCCGGCCTGGCCCTGGCCGACCACGGTGTAGATGGCCGTGAGGTTCGCCTTCTCCTGGGTCAGGAAGTAGTGCTCGATCTGGCTCACCGCCGCCATGGTCCGCACCTGGGTGGCGCCCGGCGGCAGGGTGTATTGCAGCTGGGCGATGCCCTGGTCCTCGGACGGCAGGAAGCTCGTGGGCAGGTGCATGAACAGCGCGATCAGCACCAGGACCACGCCGGCGTAGACCGCCATGGCGAGCCAGGTGCGGGCGATCACCGCCTGCACGGCCCCGCGGTAGCGATCGGCGGTGCGGTTGAACCAGTCGTTGAAACGCCCGCCGAAGCGGGTGAGCAGCCGGTCGAGCAGGCCGTTCTGGTGGTGCTCCTCGGACGGCCGCTTCAGCAGGGTCGCGGCCAGGGCCGGCGACAGGATCAGCGCCACCACCACCGACAGCGCCATGGAGGTGACGATGGTGATCGAGAACTGGCGGTAGATCACCCCCACCGACCCGCCGAAGAAGGCCATCGGCAGGAACACCGCCGACAGCACGAGCGCGATGGCGATCAGGGCGGTCTGGATCTGCTCCATCGACCGGATGGTGGCCTCGCGCGGGGTGATGTTGGGATCCTCGGCCATCACCCGCTCGACGTTCTCGACCACGACGATGGCGTCGTCGACGAGCAGGCCGATGGACAGGACCATGCCGAACAGGGTCAGGACGTTGATGCTGAACCCGGCGACCGCCAGCACGCCGAACGTTCCCAGCAGCACCACCGGCACGGCCACGGCCGGGATCAGGGTCGCGCGCCAGCTCTGCAGGAAGACGAACATCACGATGACCACCAGCACGATGGCCGCGAACAGGGTCTCCACCACCTCCTGCACCGACAGCTTGATGAAGGCGGTGCTGTCGTTGGGGAACGCGTACTGGTAGCCCTGCGGGAAGGACTTGGCCTGGTTGGCGATCTCCGCGCGCACCAGCTCCGAGGTCTTCAGCGCGTCGGCGCCCGGCGCCAGCTCGATGCCGATGCCGGCGCCGGGGTGGCCGTTCAGCCGGCTGGTGGTGGTGTAGTTCTCGCTGCCCAGCTCCACGCGCGCCACGTCCTGGAGCAGGACCTTGGATCCGTCGGTCTGGGTCTTCACCACGATCTGCTTGAACTGGTCGACGGTGGTCAGGCGCGAACGGGCGGTGACCGTCACGTTCAGCATCTGGCTGTCGGGCGAGGGCTGGGAGCCGAGCTGGCCGGCGGCGACCTGGGTGTTCTGGGCCTCGATGGCCGAGATCACGTCGCCGGGCATCAGGTTGTAGCTCTTCAGCCGGAACGGATCGAGCCAGACCCGCATCGCGTACTGCGCCCCGAACACGTTGACGTCGCCGACGCCGGGGATGCGGCCGATGGGCTCCTGCAGGTTGGAGACGAGGTAGTCGGACACGTCCGCGCTCGTGGTGCGGTCGCTGGCGTCGTAGATCGACACCACCATCAGGAAGTCCGGGTTGGACTTGGTGACCACCAGCCCCTGCTGCTGCACCTCCTGCGGCAGGCGGGGCAGGGCCTGCTGCACCTTGTTCTGCACCTGCACCTGGGCGATGTCGGGATTGGTGCCCTTCTGGAAGGTCACCGTGACGGTGACCTGGCCGGCCGAGGAGGAGTTGGCCGAGAAGTAGATCAGCCCGTCGATGCCGGTGAGCTGCTGCTCGATCACCTGGGTGACGCCGGTCTCCAGCACGTCGGCCGAGGCGCCGGGATAGGTGGCGCGGATGTTCACCGACGGCGGGGCGATGTCCGGGTACTGCTCGATCGACAGCGAGAAGATGCCCGCGATCCCGGCCATCATGATGACGATGGCGATGACCCAGGCGAAGACCGGCCGGTCGATGAAGATGCGGGAGATCATGCCCCGCTACTGTCCCGACTTGCCGCCGCCGCCCGCCTGGGCGGCGGGCTGGCGCGGGGGCGGGGAGCCGGCGGGCACGGGCTTGACGAGCTGGCCGGACTTCACCCGGTCGAGCCCCTCGGTGATCACCTTCTCGCCGGCCGACAGGCCGCTGGTGACCAGCCACGCCGCGCCGACGGTGCGGTCGGCCTTGACCGAGCGCAGCACCGCCTTGTTTCCTGGACCGACCAGATAGACCGTCGCGTCGCCGCGCGGGCTGCGCGAGACCGCCTGCTGGGGCACCAGGATGGCGTTGGGCGCCGTCGCCTGGGACAGCTTGGCGCGCACGAACATGCCGGGCAGCAGAAGGCCCTGCGGGTTGGGGAAGCGCGCGCGCAGCGTGACCGAGCCGGTGGTCTGGTCGACGATCACCTCGGAGAACTCCAGCCGGCCGATCTGCGGATAGGTGCTGCCGTCCTCCAGCGTCAGCTGCACCGCCTCCGAGGAGGGCAGGACGCCGCCGGCGGACAGCTCGCGCTTCAGCGCCACCACGTCGGCGCTGGACTGTTCGATGTCGACATAGATCGGATCGAGGCGCGCGATCGTGGCCAGGGCGTCGGTCTGGCCGCTGGTGACCAGGGCGCCGGTGGTCGCCAGCGAGCGGCCGATGCGGCCGGTGATCGGCGCCGGCACGCGGGTTGAAGTGCAGGTTGATCTGGGCGGTCTGCAGCGCGGCCTGCATCTGCTGCACGTTGGCGGCGGCCTGCTGGGCGGCGGCGACGGCGTCGGTGTAGTCCTGCTTGGAGACCGCCTCGATGGCGGCGAGCGGCTTGTAGCGGGCGGCCTTGGCGTCGGCGTCGGCGCGGGGTGGCGACGGCGTTGGCGAGGTTGGCCTGGGCCTGGGCGACGGCGGCGCGATAGAGGCTCGGGTCGATCTCGTAGAGCGTCTGGCCCTGGTGGACGATCGAGCCTTCGACGAAATGGCGGGCCTTGATCAGGCCCGACACCTGCGGGCGCACGTCGGAGGTCTCATAGGCGTTGGTGCGGCCGGCCAGCACGATCTCCAGCGGCACGGTCTGGGTGGTCAGGACGACGTAGCCGGCCTCGGGCGCCTGCGGGGCCTTGTTCTTGTCCTTGCCGCCGCAAGCGGCGAGCAGGACCAGCAGCGCGAGTGCGGGCAGATGTCGGCGTCTGGTCGTCATGGAGACCCGCAGGATCAGGATGTGTGGGCGACCCGTCTCGGACTCCCGGGAGAAAGCATCATCGCCGGCGCCTAGCAAGGGCGTGAACACCGCCGCCGGCTACATGAAACAAATGTCATAATTACTGGAGGCGCGCCGATGTTGCATCGCCGAAACGCCCGGGCACAACCAGGGTTCATCGCGAAGCATTGGATCACGCGCGGAACGGTGGCGCCCACGGCTCGCCGCATTCCCTGCGCGGGGTCAGTCGGGCGTCTCCAGCTTGTAGCCATAGCCCGCGCAGGGTGCGGATCAGGCCCGTCTCCGGGTCCCAGTTCAGCTTGGTGCGCAGGCGGCGGATGTAGACGTCCACGACGTTGGTCAGGGGGTCGGAATCATAGCCCCAGACCTTGTTCAGGATGCGGGTGCGGCTCATGGCCTTGCCGGGCGAGACCATCAGCAGCTCCAGGAGCTGGAACTCCTTGATGGTCAGCTCCACCGCCTCGCCGCCGCGCCGCACGGTGACCGCCTCGCGGTCGAGGGTCACGTCGCCGGCGTGCAGCACCTGCGGCGGCTCGGCCGGGGCGCCGCGCCCGCGGCGGATCAAGGCCTCTATGCGGGCCAAAAGCTCGTCGAAGTCGAACGGCTTGGTCAGGTAGTCGTCGGCGCCGCCGCGCAGGCCCTCCACCTTGTCCTCGGTGGCGTCCAGCGCCGTCAGCATCAGGATCGGGGTGCCGATCCCCGCGCTGCGCAGGCGCTGGCACAGCTCGCGCCCCGAGAACCCCGGCAGCATGATGTCGAGCACCAGGAGGTCGAAAATCTCCGAGCGCGCCCGCGTGAACCCCTCCGGCCCGTCGCAGGCGACGGCGACCGAATAGCCCTCGGCCTCCAGGCCGCGCACGACGAAGCGGCGCACGCGCTCGTCGTCCTCCACCAGCAACAGCGCCATCACTCGGCCGCCAGGGCTTGGATCGCTCGCTTGGGCAGGCGCACCGTCGCGCAGGCGCCGCCCGTCTCGGACGCGCCGAGGCTGGCCTCGCCCCCTTGCGCCTCGGTCAGGGCGCGCACGACGGTCAGGCCGAGGCCCGACCCCTCGCCGCGGGTCTTGCCGCGCCGGAAGCGGCCGAACAGGGCGCCGGGGGCGGAGAGGTCCAGTCCAGGCCCGTCGTCCGAAACCTTGACGGCGACGGTCTCGCTCTCCTCGACCGTCTCGACCACCACGTTCACGCCGGGGCGGGTGTGGCGCAGGGCGTTGTCGATCAGGGCCGCCAGCGCCTGGCGGATGCGGTCGGGGTCGCCCAGCGCGCGCACCGGCGGGCCGAGCCTGGCGCGGACCGTGGCCCCCTGCTCGCAGGCGAGGGTGGAGAAGTCGTGCGCGACCCCGGCCACCAGGGCGTTCAGATCGACCTCCTGCAGGTTCAGCCGCAGGCCGCCGGCCTCGGCGCGCGCGATCAGGAACAGGTCGTCGACCAGGCAGGACAGGCCGCGGGTCTGCTGCAGGATGCGCTCATAGACGTCCACCGGGTCGATGTGGGTCCGGTCGCCGGCCCGCAGCGCCACCTGCACCTCGCCGCGGATGATGGTCAGGGGGGGTGCGCAATTCATGGCTCACGTCGGCCAGGAAGGCGCGGCGGCGCTCGTCCTCGGCCGAGAGGGCGGCGTTGGCCTTCTCCAGCTCCGCTGTCCGCGCCGCCACGGCCTGTTCGAGGCCGGCGGTGACGTCCTGCAGGGCCGCCTGCTTCTCGGATAGCTGCAGGGCCATGGAGTCGAACAGGGCCGAGAGCTGGGCCAGCTCGTCGCGGCCGGCCAGGCCGATACGATGGCGAAGGTCGCCGCGGCTGAACGCCCGCGCCCCGGTCTCCAGTTTCTTCAGCCCCGGCCCGAGGCGGGTCAGCAGCACCAGGAAGATCGCGCCGGCCAGGGCCAGGCCGAGCGCCAGGCTGACCAGGGCCGCGACGGTCACCGACCGCTGCAGCGACAGGGTCCGCCGGGTGGCGTCGCCGATCTGGGCGTCGCCGGCGGCGATCTCGTCGGTCACGGTCTTGGTGAAGGCGAAATAGGGTTTGGAAAGGTCCTGCACCTCGATCAGGGCCGCGCGCGAGCCGGAGGTGCGCCAGCGGGCGTCCACCCGCCGCACGATGTCCGAGCCCTTGGAGAACAGCGCCAGCACGACCTGACCCTGCTGGCGCACCCGCGCGGCGACCTGGCGCTCGCGGTCGGTGGTCTGGGGCAGGGCCTCGACATGGCGCAGGGCGGCGATGAACTCCGCGCGCGCGGCGTCCTGCGCCCGGTATTCGGCGGGCTGGCCGGAGCGCACCGCGGCATAGGTCAGGGTCTGCAGCTGGTCGCCGGCGTAGCGCAGGCGCGTGAACGACCGCATCCGCTCGTGGCTCTCGGCCGCCCGCTCGACCACGTCGTAGGCCGCCTGGGTGGTCTGCAGCAGCAGCACCGTCAGCAGGCTCATCAGCACGAGCCCGGCGACGGCCAGGGCCGCGAGCTTGGCCCGGACAGAGGTGAGGGTCAGACGCATGACAAAGGCTCGCCGTTCAACGCGCGGATTATCCAGGAACGCGCGGCCCGCTAGCAAGACGCGTCCGGCGGGCCCACCCGACCCAGGATCACGGAGTTTGGCCTGCGCCACCGGGGCGCGAGGCGTTTTAATCCTCGGTTCATCGTCCGGTCACGACCTGTTCATGCGCCGCTCAGGCCGGGGTCATCGACCTGGGCCTAGACACCGCTTCAGGCGGGGTCGTTCAGGCCCGCGCCGAGTCGATCGCGGCCGCAGGCATGGCGCGCGACGAGCGGGGGAAACATGGGGCTGAAGCGGCTGCGCGCGTAGATTCCGAGGGCGTCCGGATACGGACCATGCGCCCACGCCGGCGCACGCGCGCGGCCCCCGACAATCCGAATCCGATCACGCAGGCCCGACGGCGGGGGCCGCATGCACACGAACGATAAAGCCTCGATGAGGCGGAGGGAGCGTAATGAACTTGATCCTGACTGAACGCACCGCGATGCGGCGGCTGGCGCTGAGCTCGGCCAGCGTCGCGGTTCTCGCGACGGGCCTTCTGGGCCTGGGCGCCCATGCCGCGCTGGCGCAGGAGTCGACCAGCGCCGACACCTCCGTGCAGGAAGTGGTGGTCACCGGCTCTCGCATCGCGCGGCGCGACTATGTCGCCGACAGCCCGATCGTGACGGTCAACACCAAGCAGCTCGACACCATCGGCGGCGCCACCTTCGGCACCAAGCTGCAGCAGCTGCCGCAGGTCACCCCGAGCGCCAACGAACTGGCCGGCAGCGGCCAGCCCACCGGCCGGGCCACCGTCGACCTGCGCGGCCTCGGCGCCAACCGCACCCTGGTGCTGGAGGACGGCCACCGGCTGGAGCCCTCCACGCCCGAGAACGTGGTCGACCTGAACACCATCCCGTCCGCCCTGATCGACAACATCGAAGTGATCACCGGCGGCGCCTCGGCGGTCTATGGCTCGGACGCCATCGCCGGCGTGGTGAACCTGAAGCTGAAGCACAACTTCCAGGGCCTGGAGCTCGACGGCCAGTATAACGTCACCGAGCTCGGCGACGACCAGGAAAAGAGCCTCAGCCTCTTGTGGGGCACGAACTTCGCCGACAACCGCGGCAACATCGTCCTCGGCCTGAACTACCTGAACCGCGGCTCGGCCTACTTCCGCGACCGCGACTTCTACACCCGCGCCTTCGCGGTGGGCGCCGCGCCCTGGGGCTCCAACCAGCTGCCGCAGGGCAACTACATTCCCGACGGCGGCAACCTGCCCACCCAGGCGGCGGTCAACACCGTGTTCGGCAAGTACGGCGTCGCGCCGGGCGCGGTGCTGCCGGGCAACCGTTTCAGCTTCAACTCCAACGGCAGCCTGTTCTCGCAGCAGGGCGGCTACAACTACACCGGCCCGTTGGGCGACGAGTACGTGCTGTCGCCGAGCAGCGGCGCGATCGCCTACAACCTCGGCACCCTGCAGATGCTGAGCGCGCCGACCGACCAGTACAACGTCTACAGCCATGCCGAATACGCGCTGAACGACTGGGTCAGCGTCTACGGCCAGGTGATGTTCACCAAGTACTCGGCGGTGACCAATTACGGCGCCGGCCTGCAGACCCAGGGCACCACGGCCAGCATCCCGGTCGACAACATCTTCATTCCGGCGGACCTGTCGGCGCTGCTGGCCAGCCGGCCCGATCCGACCGCGCCGTTCGCCGGCGACCGTTCGCCGGCGAGAAGCTGTGGACCCAGACGGGGACCTCGGTCACCACCTACGACAACACGGTCTACCAGATCTCCGGGGGCTTCAAAGGCAAGCTGCCGCTCGGCGACTGGACCTGGGACCTCTACGGGTCGCACGGCCAGACCGACATCGACGTGACCCAGACCTCGGGCGGCGCCAGCTACTCGCGCATCCAGGCCCTCCTGAATTCGCGCTCGGTCAACGGCGTCAACGTCCCCGAGTTCATCCCGAACGGGGAACGGCGGCAACAGTCTGATCCTGAACCCGGCCTACGCCACGGCGGGTCAACGACGGCGGGCGCACCCCTGACGGCGCCGGACGCTCGGTCCCGTGCCCGGACGGCTTCAACTTCTTCAGCGACGCGCGCTGAGCGCCAGCTGCGCCAACTACCTGCAGATCCACCCGACCAACCTCTACCGGCTGTCGCAGGACGTGGCCGAGCTGAACCTGCAGGGCGGGGTCTACGACCTGCCGGCCGGCGAGCTGCGGCTGGCGCTGGGCGCCTCCTACCGCCAGAACACCTACAGCTACACGCCCGACCCGGCGGCCACCGACGAGGTCGGCAGCTTCCCGGCCCAGTCCTCGGGCGGCGCGACGCGGGTGAAGGAGTTCTACGGCGAGGCCCTGGTGCCGGTGGGTGAAGGACCTGCCGCTGGTCAAGGCGTTCAACCTCGACCTCGGCTACCGCTACTCCGACTATGACCAGACCGGCGGGGTCAGCACCTACAAGGCCGACTTCGACTGGACCGTGGTGGACTCGGGTGAAGCTGCGCGGCGGCTACGCCGCGCCATCCGCGCGCCGAACGTGGTGGAGCTGTTCAACCCGGCCGTCGCCGGCCCGGCCCTGCTCGGCACCGCCGACCCCTGCGACTACGACAGCGTGCAGCGCACCGGCTCCAACGCCGCGGCGATCACCGCGCTCTGCCAGGCGCAGGGCATCCCGGCCTCGGTCATCAACAGCTACAAGCTGACCTTCCTGGGCACCCAGGCGATCCAGACCGGCAACCTGGACCTGAAGCCGGAAAAGGCCGACACCTTCACCGCCGGGGTCGTGTACCGCCCGACGTTCTCGTCCCCGCTGTTCAGCCGGGTCAGCGCCTCGGTCGACTACTACAACATCAAGCTGAGCGACGCGATCAGCACCCTGTCGGCCGACCTCGTGTTCGCCCGCTGCTATGGCGCGGACTACAACCCGACCTTCAGCGCCAGCAACGAGTACTGCGCCGCGATCAACCGCAACCCGGCGACCGGCACGCCCGACTCGACGCTCACGCCGTACTTCAACCTCGGCGGCCTGAAGACCAGCGGCATCGACCTTCCAGCTCGACTGGAGCTTCGGCCTCGGCGCGGTCGGCCTGAACGACCGCTACG
Source organism: Caulobacteraceae bacterium (assembly GCA_037201645.1). Lineage (GTDB taxonomy): Bacteria > Pseudomonadota > Alphaproteobacteria > Caulobacterales > Caulobacteraceae > JANWHQ01. The sequence continues at coordinate 15,051 of JBBCHF010000008.1, read as the reverse complement.
GCGACATCGCGATCAACTCGGTGGTCAGCTACCTGATGGACTTCGAGGCGGAGGCGACGCCGGGCGCTGGCTGGGTCGACTACACGGGCACCTACGGCTTCAACCCGAACGGCAGCTACACGGTCGGCGACAACGGCGCCCACCCGCGCTGGAAGGCGACCACCACCCTGACCTGGTCGCTCGACGACAAGTCGTTCGGCGGCCGCTGGTACTATGTCGGCCCCGATGACCGACACCGTGCCGACGCCGACCGGCGGGGTCCACAAGCTGACCTCCTACAGCCGGTTCGACCTGTTTCGGCGGCTTCGACATCAACAAGACCGTGTCGCTCCAGCTCGGCGTGAATAACCTGTTCAACGTCGAACCGCTGGCGACCTTCGGCGGCCTGCCCGGCAACACCGACTCCGGCACCTACGACGTGCTGGGCCGGCGCTACTACGTGTCGGTGAAGGCGCGCTTCCAATGATCTCCCAATGGCGGCGGCGGCCCTCGTGGCCGTCGCCGTCCTTTTTCCGAGATCCCCGAGGAATTCCAGGAGACGTCATGATCAAGACCCTGTCGGCGCTGGCCGGGGCCGCCTGCCTCGCCGCCGCAGCCTCCGCCGCCGCGCCCGCTCACGCGGCCCCCGCCTGCGACGAGGCGTGCCTGGACGGCGTCGCCGACCAGTACCTGGCGGCCCTGGTCGCGCGCGATCCCTCGCGCCTGCCGCTGGCGGCCAACGCCCGCTACACCGAGAACACCCGCCCGATGAAGTTCGGCGACGGCCTGTGGGCCACCGCCTCGGGCCTCGGCCCCTATCGCCACCACTTCGACGACGTGGCGCAGGGGCAGGCCGGGCTCTATTCGGTGATCGAGGAGAACGGCTCGCCGGCCCTGTTCACCCTGCGGCTGAAGGTCGTGGCCGGCAAGATCACCGAGGCCGAGGCCCTGGTGGTGCGCCAGCAGACCATGGGCGCGTTCCTGCGCACCGACGCCACCACGGTCAAGCCGATCTGGAACGAGCCGACGCCGCCGGACGAGCGCATGTCGCGCGAGGCGATGATCAAGGCGGTCGACCACTATTTCGACGGGCTGAACCAGGGCAACGGCGACATCGTGCCGTTCGACGACGACTGCACGCGCACCGAGAACGGCACCCAGACGGTCAACAACCCGCCTGGCACGGAGAAGGCCTCCATGTTCCCGGACCATCCGGAGCTGAAGCTCGGGGAGATGACCTGCCGCGCCCAGTTCAACACCGGCCTCGTCAAGTACATCCACGAGGTGAACCCGCGCCGCTACGTGATCGTCGATCCGGCCAAGGGGCTCGTGTTCGGCTTCTTCATGTTCCACCACCCGGGCAACATCACCGAGGTGGACGTGCCGGGCGTGGGCAAGGTGCCGATGATCAAGGCGGCGCTGGCGCCGTTCGACGTCGAGGTGGCCGAGCTGTTCAAGCTCAAGCACGGCAAGATCCGCGAGATCGAGGCGGAGATGGTTTCGCTGCCCTACCGCTCCGACACCGGCTGGGACCGCTAGGCGGGGCGAAAGCGCCCGCCGCCCGTCCTCCGCACCCATCAAGCCGCGGCTCCCCGCCGCACCAGGACCAGACCATGACCTTCAGGCTTCCCTTCGCCGCCGCGGCCCTCGCCGCAGGCCGCCGCCCTGCTGGGCGCGTCCCAGCCAGCCCTGGCGGCGACGCCCGCCGCTTCCGCCTGGACCACCGGCTCAGTCGAGGCCGGCCGGTGCGAGCGCGCCTGCCTGTCGGGCCTGGTGGACCAGTACCTGGCCGCCATGGTCGCCCACGATCCGGAGCGGCTGCCGCTGCGCCAGGGGCGTGCGGTTCACCGAGAACGGCCAGACCCCTGCGCCTCGGCGACGGCCTGTGGGGCACCATCGAGGGGATCGGCGACTACAAGCTCTACTTCGTCGATCCGGCCGCCGGCCAGGTCGGCTTCTTCGGCACCGTGGTGGAGGAGCGGCCGCAAGGTGCTGATCGCCGTGCGCCTGAAGGTGGTCGGCAAGAAGATCTCCGAGGTCGAGACCCTGGTCACCCGCACCACCAGCATGGCGCCGGCGTCCGGCCCGCAGCCGGTCGACACCCTGACCGCGCCGCCGATCTTCAGCGAGACCCTGCCGGTCGCCCAGCGCCGCTCGCGCGACGAGATGGTCGCCATCGCCAACTCCTATTTCGAGGGGTTGGAGCAGGCCAGCGGCAAGGTCACCCCGTTTGAGCCGACCTGCATGCGCCGCGAGGACGGCATGGTCACGGCCGGCAACACCACCGCGCCCAAGGGCTCGATGCAGAGCATGAGCTGCGGCGACCAGTTCGCCACCGGCTTCTCGCCGTTCATCACCGAGGTGCGCGGCCGCCGCTTCCCGGTCGTCGACGAGGAGAAGGGGCTGGTCATGGCCTTCGTCTCCTTCGACCACGCCGGCAAGATCAAAACGGTTGAAGATGACGGACGGCTCGACCATGACCGTGCCCGCGCCGTTCGACGCGCCGTTCAGCTTCCTGATGGCCGAGCTGTTCAAGATCCGCGACGGCAAGATCGCCCAGGTCGAAGCGGTGATCTACACCACCCCCTACGCCATGCCCTCGGGCTGGTGAGGCGGCGGGCAAAAAGCGCTTCCGCGGCCTTCGCCCATTCATCACCGTCACCCTCGGCCTTGTGCCGAGGGTCCCTGCCTCCGCAACCCCGCACTCCGAAGGCCAGGCTCGATGCCGGCGGCGAGAGGGACCCTCGGCACAAGGCCGAGGGTGACGGCGTGTAGGGCATTGGACGCAGCCAACCGCCCCGACTCCCGCCGAGCCGCCTGGTCAGAAGAAACGGTTCTTCGGTCGCGCCAAGCCGAGGTTGTCGCGCAGGGTGGGGCCCTCGTACTCGGTGCGGAACAGGCCCCGCCGCTGCAGCTCGGGGACCACCTTGTCGCAGAAGTCGTCCAGGCCCCCCGGCAGATAGGGGAACATGACGTTGAAGCCGTCGCTGCCGCGCTCGTGCAGCCACGTCTCCATCTCGTCGGCGATGGTCTGGCCGTGCCGACGAAGGCGAGGCCGGCGTAGCCGCCCAGGCGCTGGGCGAGCTGGCGCACGGTCAGGCCCTCGCGCTCGGCCAGCTCGATCACCCGCTCGCGGCCCGAGTGGCTGGCGTTGGTCTCCGGGATCGGCGGCAGCGGCCCGTCCGGATCGAACCGCGAGGCGTCCACCCCCGAGCCCGATCGACAGCGACGCGATGGCGCTGTCGTAGTGGACCAGGCTGTCGAGCTTGGCCCGCTTGGCCGCGGCCTCCTCGACCGTGTCGCCGACCACCACGAAGGCGCCGGGCAGCATCTTCAGGCCCTCCGGATCGCGGCCGAGCCTGGCCATCCGCCCCTTGATGTCGGCGTAGAGCGCCTGGCCGCCCTTGAGGTTGGGGGAGGGGGCGAACACCATCTCCGCCGTCTCGGCCGCGAGCTGGCGGCCGGCCTCGGACGCGCCGGCCTGGACGATCACCGGCCAGCCCTGCGGCGGGCGGGCGATGTTCAGCGGCCCGCGCACGGAGAGGTACTTCCCCTTGTGGTCCAGCACGTGCATGCGCTCGGGATCGAAGTAGATCCCGCTCTCGATGTCGCGGACGAAGGCGTCCTCGGCGAAGGAGTCCCAGAGGCCGGTGACCACGTCGTAGAACTCCCGCGCCCGGCGATAGCGCTCGTCGTGCTCCATGTGCTCGTCGAGGCCGAAGTTCAGCGCCGAGTCCGGGTTGGAGGTGGTAACGATGTTCCACCCGGCCCGCCCCGCCCGAGATGTGGTCCAGCGAGGCGAACCGCCGCGCCACGTGGAACGGCGCGTCGAAGGTGGGTCGAGGCGGGTGGCGACCAGGCCGATCCGCTGGGTCAGCATGGCCAGGGCCGACAGCATGGTGAATGGCTCGAACGAGGTCACCGTCTGGCTGCGCTTCAGGGCCTCGATCGGCATGTTCAGCACGGCCAGGTGGTCGGCCATGAAGAAGGCGTCGAACTTGGCCGCCTCCAGCCGCTGGGCGCAGCGCGCCAGGAGGGGGAAGTTGAAGTTCAGGTCCGGCGCGCCGCCGGGATAGCGCCAGGCGCCGGTGTGGATGCTGGCCGGGCGCATGAACGCCCCGAGCTTGAGCTGACGCGTCTCGGTCACCGGATGCCTCGCTACGCTGGACTGGGAAGGATCGCCGACGGCCCCGTCAGCGCGGGGAGTCGCCCTGGCGGAAGTGGCGGGGTCAGTTCGTCCAGCCGCGCCAGCAGGTCCGCCGGCAGGGTCGTCTCGGCCGCCTTCAGGGTGGGCGTCCAGCTGGTCGGGGCGGCTGGCGCCGACGATAGGCGCCGCGTGATCGCGGCCTGGGGCCAGCACCCAGGCGACGGCCAGGGTCGGCATGGGAAGGCCCGCCTCGTCGGCGACGGCCTTGATCGCGTCCACCGTGTCGAACACCTCGTCCTTCCAGTAGCGCTGGCGGTACATGACGCCGGCGTAGCTCGGGAAGTCGAAGCGGGGTGCCCTCCGGCGGCGGCTTGGTGCGGTCGTGCTTGCCCGACAGCATGCCCCCGGCCATCGGGTTGTAGGGGATCACGCCGAGGCCGTCCTCGCTGCAGAGCGGCAGGAGCTCGCGCTCGATCTCCCGGAACAGCAGGTTGTAGCGCGGCTGCACCGACACGAACTTGGAAAGACCCCCGCGCCTCGCTGCGCCCCAGGGCCCGCGCCACCTGATAGGCGAGGTGGTTGGAGCAGCCGACGTAGCGGACCTTGCCCGAGACCACGAGGGCGTTCAGCGCCTCCAGCGTCTCGTCCACGGGCGTCGACGGATCGACGCCGTGCAGCTGGTAGAGGTCGATGAAGTCGGTCCCCAGCCGGCGCAGGGAGGCCTCGACGGCGTCCAGGATGTGGCGGCGGCTGTTGCCGCCCTGGAACGGGCGCGGGCCCATGGGCACGAAGCACTTGGTGGCGATGACGTAGTCCTGGCGCTTGCCCTTCAGCCAGCGGCCGATGATCTCCTCCGTCCGCCCGGCCGTCTCGAAGTTGCCGCCGAGGGGATAGGCGTCGGCCGTGTCGAAGAAGTCGATCCCGCCCTCGGACGCCTTGTCCATGATCGCGAACGAGGTCGCCTCGTCGCACTGCAGGCCGAAGGTCATGGTGCCGAGGCACAGCCGCGACACCTTCAAGCCCGTGTTCCCAAGCCTGACGTGATCCATGGCGACCTCCGAGGTTTGGCGTCACTTAAGCCTGCCGGCGGCGAATTCCAGTGCGGCGGCGCAGAAGGCGCCCGGGCCTAGCCGCGCCCACAAGCTGCGCTGGAAGCCGGCGCCGATTCGCCTCGTGCGATTCACGGCTTGCAAACCGCCCTGCGCCTAAGGTCACCTGACGCGGGCCGGCGAACGGCTCCAAAAAGCCATTCGGCGGGGTGTCTGCAATGTTGAGGTTCGCGGCTCTGGCGGCTGTGGGCGTATTGTCCGCGGCGGGGGCGGCCCAGGCGCTGATGCTGGCCGGTCAGGCCCATCAGAAGCCCGAGCTGCGCCGCGCCGAGACCGTGCGCACGGCCGCCGTCATGCCGGCCGACGCGGCGCCCGCGACCGGCGACGCCGCCTCGGTCGCCAAGGCCAGCGACGGCCACTACTGGGCCCAGGCCGAGGTCAACGGCCGCGCCGTGCGCTTCCTGGTGGACACGGGCGCCACGGCCGTCGCCCTGACCGCCGAGGACGCCCAGCGCCTCGGCTTCGATCCCAAGACCCTCGACTATGGCTATCAGGTCACCACCGCCAGCGGCCAGGCCCGCGCCGCCGAGATCAAGCTCGCCACCGTCTCGGTGGCCGGCGCGCGGGTGGACAACGTCGACGCCCTGGTCATCGAGAAAGGCCTGCCGGCCTCCCTGCTCGGCAATGACCTACCTCGGCCGCCTGTCGCGGTTCGAAGCGACCCAGAGCGCCCTGATCCTGCGGCCCTAAACCGCCTCCGCGACGGGGGAGGGTGCGCGCACCGCCTCCAGCGCCCGCTCGATCACCTCGACGCCCGCGCCCGGGCGGATCGCCTCGACGGGTGAGGATGCGCCGCCAGCTCCGCGCCCCTGGCCGGCCGTGGAACAGGCCGAGCATGTGGCGGGTCATCGAGGCCAGCCGCACGCCCTCCGCCAGCCGCGCGCGCACATAGGGCAGGAAGGCCTCCACCGCCGCCTCGGGAGTCACGTCAGCGCGCGCCGCGCCGAACAGCCGCCGGTCCGCCTGGCCGAGGATCGCCGGGTCGTGATAGGCGGCGCGGCCCAGCATCACGCCGTCCGCGCCCCTGCGCCAGATGCGCCTCGGCCTCGTCCAGCGAGGCGATCCCGCCGTTGATGATCACCGTCAGCCCGGGCCGCTCGCGCTTCAGCCGATAGACCAGCGGATAGTCCAGGGGCGGGATGTCGCGGTTCTCCTTGCGGGCTCAGCCCCTTCAGCCACGCCTTGCGCGCGTGCACCACGAAGGTCGTCACCCCCGCCTGGGCGCAGAGGTCGACGAGGCACGAACAGGCTCTGCTCGGGATCCTGGTCGTCGACGCCGATGCGGCACTTGACGGTGGCGGGGATGCGCACCGCCGCGCCGATGGCGGCCATGCACTCGGCCACCAGCGCCGGCTCGCGCATCAGGCAGGCGCCGAAGCGGCCGCTCTGCACCCGGTCGGACGGGCAGCCGACGTTCAGGTTGACCTCGTCATAGCCCATGTCCTCGCCGATGCGGGCCGCCGCGGCCAGCTCGCGCGGATCGGCGCCGCCGAGCTGCAGCGCCACCGGATGCTCGACCGGGTCGAACCCCATCAGCGCCGCCGACGTCAGCATCTCGGTGTAAAGGCGCGCGCGCCGCGTCAACCCCCGATGGAACGCCCGGCAATGCCGGTCCGTCCAGTCCATCATGGGGGCCACGGACAACAGGTTTTCTTGGCTTGTCAGCACGCTAGGCCAGTCACTTGAGGGGATGTCGCACGAAGCCGGGTCCCTGAGATCGGGCCGGGGCGGCCGCGTTCAAGGGTTCTGGGCGCGGACGCCCACCGGCATCGATGCGGCGGGCGTTGCTCTGCGTCAAGGCGCGGGGGCGGCAGACCGCGCCTAGGTGGCGGCGTTGGCCGCCGGGGTTTTCCCCGCGCCGCGTTCGAGGAGACTCCATCATGACCCGCCGCGAAGCCGCCGCCGCCATGTCCGCCGCAGCCGCCATGGCGGTCGCCCCCGCCGCGCGGGGCCAGTCCGCCGCGCCGATCGTCCTGCCCCCGCCGCGCACCGAAGGCGGCATGCCGCTGTTCTCGGCGCTGACGCTGCGGCGCTCCACCCGCGCCTATTCCAACGAGCCGCTGTCGCGCCAGGCGCTGTCGGACCTCTTGTGGGCCGCGTTCGGCGTGAACCGGCCGGGCGGCGACCGCACGGCCCCTTACTGGCGGCATGTGATGGTGATCGACGTCTACGCCGTGATGGCCGACGGCGTCTGGCTCTACGATCCCAAGGCGCACGCCCTGCAGCCCCACCTTTCTGCGGATCTGCGGGCCCTGACCGGCATGCAGGACTTCCCGGCGACCCGCGCCGCTGAACCTCGTCTACGTCGCCCACGGCGACCGGATGACCGACGTCTCGCCCGAGGACCGCCGCCTCTACGCCTCTGTCGACACGGGCTTCATCGGCCAGAACGTTTATCTCTATTGCGCGTCGGAGGGACTGGGCTCGGTGTTCCGCGGCGCGGTCGACTATCCCAAGCTGGAGCAGGCGCTGAAGCTGCCGGCGCAGCAGTTCGTCACCTTCGCCCAGACCGTCGGACATCCCGGTTGAGCGCGACGACGGCGCAGGAGCACGCCATGACCAAGCTGACCCGCAAGGACGCCGACCTCCTTCGCCGCCTGGCCGAGGGCGTGCAGCCGCTGTCGGCGCTGGCGGACAGCGGCCAGGTCGAGCGGCTGGCCGCGGCCGGCTTCGTCCGCATCACGCCCGCCGCGCCGTCTTTCGACGGCCTGAGGTTCGCCGCCATCGCCGGCGAAGGGCTGCGCGCGCTGCGGCGAGCGGACCGTGCGCCGGCGCTCCGGCCGCGCAGGGTGTTCGCGACCGACCGCCTCGCCTGGGCGCGCGAAGACCTCATCGCCTGAGGAATCCGGCCCCGAGAGGCGTCGCTGACGCAACGACCTCGCCGGCCAATTGTTAACGGATTTGCCCTGGGTCAAGGCCGCCGGGGCCGTCGCCGGCGATGCTGTCTGGCGAACGACGCATCGGGCGGGAAAGACAATGATCACAGCTGCTTGGATCATGACGGCGGCGATCTGGGCTTCCCCCGGCGCGCCAGCCGCGGACGCCGGCGCGACATCCGCGCCGCCGCCTGCGCGGCGGGTGATCGTAGCCGCCTGCACGGCCGAGACTCCCCAGGCGGGCGCGGTGTTTTCCGGCACGGTGCTGCAGGTGATCGACGGCCGCACCCTGTGCGTCGCCCAGGGGCCGGCGCCGCGGGACTGGGTGCTCGTGCGTCTCGCCGACGTCCAGGACCGCCGCGCCCGCGGCGCGCTGATGGCCGCCTCCTTCGCCCGCAAGATCGACTGCACCGCCGGCCGTCGCCAGGGCGGCGGGGTCCTGGCCACCTGCGCGGCGGACGGCGTGACGCTGGGCGAGCTCACGCGGACGGATGCGGTGAAGGCCGCCGGCCGCGCCTGGCGCTGAGCGCCGACGCGACCTGCCGCCTGGCAACCCCGCTCAGCCGATCCGGATCACCGGCTTGATGGTGACGCCGCGCTCGCTGTCGTGCGCGGCCTCGTTGATCTGGTCGAACGGATAGACCTTCACCAGCTTGTCGAACGCAAAGCGCCCCTGCATGTAGAGCTCGATCAGGTGCGGGATGAACACGTCCGGCACGCTGTCGCCCTCGATGATGCCGCGGATCTGCTTGCAGCCCTGCATCAGGTCGTTGGCGTCGATCTCGAGGTTGGTGCCGAGGTTCGACGCGCCGACGATGCCGCAGCGGCCGCGCTGGCGCAGCGCCTCGACGGCGGCGCGGACGATCTCGGGCCGGCCGGTGGTGTCGAGCGAGGCGTCCACCCCCGAGCCGGTGATCCCGCGGATGACCTCGACGGCCTTCTCGGTCCGCCCGTCGATGACGTGGGTGGCGCCGAGGGTCCTGGCCAGCTCCAGCCGCGAGGGCACGACGTCGACGGCGATGATGGTGGTCGCGCCGGTCGCCGCGGCGGCGAGCACGGCGCTCAGGCCCACCGCGCCCGCGCCGAACACCGCGAAGCTGTCGCCGGCCCCGACCTTCAGGGCGTTCAGCACTGCGCCGGCCCCCGTCTGCACCCCGCAGCCGAGCGGGCCGAGGATCTCCAGCGGCGCGTCCTTGCGCACCTTCACGACGTTGCGCTGGTTGGCGACGGCGAGGGACGCGAAGGAGGACTGGCCGAAGAAGCGGTCGAAGAGGGCCGCGCCGGCATGGTCGCACAGGGCGTGCGAGCCGTCGGGCCGCTGGCCGGAGAAGTTCAGGGCGTTCAGGTTCTCGCAGCCCGCCGGCGCGCCTTCCAGGCAGGCGCGGCAATGGCCGCAGGGCAGGAAGGTCAGCACCACGTGGTCGCCGGGCGCCACCTTGGTCACGTCCTCGCCGACCTTCTCCACCACGCCCGCGCCCTCGTGGCCGAGCACGATGGGCTGGGGCACCGGATACATCTGGTCGCGCGCGACCATGTCGGTGTGGCACATGCCGGCCGCCACGATGCGCACGAGCACCTCGTCGCGCCGCGGTTCGGAGACGCCGATGTCCTCGATCACGAACGGGCCGCCCTTCTGGCGCACCACGGCGGCGCGCGCGGGCTGGCTGGACTGTGTGGTTGTGGACATGGGAGACCTCCTGGGCATGGACGGCCCGTCCATACGCCCGATGCGGCGCGCGGACGACGGCGGAACGCCGGGGCCGGGGTTGTTCAGACGATGCCGGACTTGCCCGGCGCGATGATGCCGTTGGGATCGAGGGCGCGCTTCAGCGCCTGGTTCACCGCCCGCTTGGTCGGGCCGTAGATGTCGGCGACCTTGTCCATGAAGGCGGTGTTGACCCGATAGACGCCGTAGCCGGCCGCGGCGAAGCGGTCGAGCAGCTCCTCGAAACAGGCGTGGGCGGCGGCCATCTCGTCGGCGTCGGTGCGGTCGAACAGCACGTCGATTATGTGGTGCAGGGCCCGGCCGCCGACGATGAACTCGCCGACGTAGTCGAGGCCGTGCTTGTTCAGGATCTCGGTCGCCAGCTCGACCTGCTTCAGGGTCTCCGAGCCCTTGGCCTGGCTGACCGGGGCGAACCACATCGAGCCGCCGCCGCCGCGCCAGTTGTAGAGGCCGAACTCGACGAGGTTCATGTTCCCGCGCATCAGGTCGGCGCGGTACTTGAAGGCGCGGTCGTCGCCCGCCTCGGCCTCGGTGATTACGACGCCCTTGCCGGACGCCTTCACCGCGTCGGTGACGATCTTCCAGTTCACCTCGACCTGCTCGGCCGTGCCGTAGAGGGCGGCGTAGGCGGTCCAGGCGCCGATCCCGTGCTCGTCGCGGATCTTCTGGATCACCGCCTTCGGCGTCGCGCCCTTGCCGTCGAAGTACTGGGCGCGGGTGACCGTGGCGCTGGCCTCGTAGAGGGTCCCGACCATCACCACGCCGTTGGGGATCACCCCGCCGATGCTGAGAGGGCGGAAGAAGTCCACCAGGTCGGCGATGTCCTCGTCATGGTCGTAGCGGATCGCGAATGGCTTGTAGGCGGGGGGCGCCGGCATCAGCCAGAACCCCATCTTGGTCACGATCCCATAGTTCGACTGGGTGAAGAGGCCGTCGAGGTAGGGGCCGTAGCCCCACTTGAACACCTGCCAGGTGTTGGAGTTGGGGATCGCGCCCATGCCGGTGCGCAGCACCTCGCCGTTGGCCAGCACGACCTCCATGCCGCACTGGAACATGAAGTGCTCGCCGTAGGGCGTGTAGCCGACGCCGCGGTCCAGGGTGTTGCCGACCGGCCCGACGATGGCCGAGGGCGCCGGCGGGTCGACCCACAGGGCGTAGCCGTGCTCGGCGATGTGGTCGACCAGCTGCTGGTAGGTGACGCCGGGCTCGACCAGGGCGGTGCACATCACCGGGTCGATCTCGATGATCCGGTTCATGCCCTTCAGGTCGAGGATCACCTGGCCGCGGCTCTCGGGCGCCGCCGAGCCGTAGCCGAAGTTGTGGCCCGTCGAGATCGGCCAGAGCGGGATCCTGTATTCGTTGCAGATCTTCACGATCGCCTGCACCTGGACGACCTCGGTGGCGATCAGGGCGGCCGAGGGCGCGTGCTCGGCGTCCGGCGCGGCGATCATGATCTTGCGGTAGGGAGCGAGCTGCTCGTCGGTGGTCAGCACGTTCTGCGCTCCCAGCACCGTGACGAACTGGGCGACGGCGAGGTCGAACGGCCCGCTGGCGACACCCTGGGGCAGGACGCGTTGATCCGGCTCGGCCATGTCGGGGTTCCTCAGAGCTTGTACGAGAAGGAGGCGAGGCTGGCGTAGCGGCCGGTCCCGGCCGGGGCGCTGGACGTGTCGGGACGGCCGTTCGCCGCCAGGGCGAAGCCGAGCCGGGCGGCCCAGGCGTCGCCCGCGCCGCGGCCGCGGCCGTGGTGTCCGGACCAGAGCTGCGCGGCGCCGGCCGACCGCGCCACCGCGCCGATCACCGCGGCGGAGGCGTCGTCGGTCAGGCCGACCACGACGGCCGGCCCGGCGGAGAAGGCGGCCTTCAGCCGCGCCAGACCCCCGGCGTCGAGGGCGTCGAGCCTGACGGGCGTCGGTTCCGGCATGCGGCCGGCGCGGGCCGCGGCGGCGACGCCGGCGAGGAAGGCGTCGTCGTGGGCCCCGCCGGTGAGGAGGACGGTCGTCGACGGCCGGCCGGCGGGGCCGCGGATCGCGGCGCCGGCGAGGCGGGGCGTCGTCATGGCCGCGGCGGAGGCGGCGAGGCCGAGAAGGACGGGGCGGCGGGGAATCTGCATGGCTGTCACGGCTTCTTCGTCGCGGTCGCGGCCGGCGCGGGCGAGGCCTTCAGGAAGTCGCCGAGGTCGGCCAGGGTCTTGTCGTCGATGAAGGACGGCGGGAAGGCGGGCATCTGGCGAAAGCCGTGCCGCGCCATCTGGGCGATGTAGCTCGGCGGCAGGGAGCGGCCCTTCAGCACCGGCCCGACGCCGGATTCGTGGCAATAGGCGCAGGTCTTGGCGTAGGCCTGCTCGCCGCTGCGCCAGCGCCCGTCCGACTGCGCCAGGACTGGACCGGCGGCGGTCAGGGCCAGAACCACGGCGAGGCCGGCCAGCAGCCCCGCCCTGCGCCCAGGCCGCGCCAGCGCCCCCGATACGCCCGACGCTCGATCCATTCGATTCTCCTCGGGCGCATGGGATTGGAGGCGGCAGGCTAGGCCGGATGAATCCGGCCCGCCTTGCGCTGCCTCAAGGCGCCGCCCCGGGGCGGCCCGCCGTCCTCAGTGCAGCTCGGCCTTGGCGGAGGCCATGTCGATGACGAAGCGGTAGCGCACGTCGTCGGCCATCATCCGCTCGTAGGCCTCGTTGATCTGGTCCAGCCGGATCATCTCGACGTCCGAGACGATCCGTGCTCGGCGCAGAAGTCGAGCACCTCCTGGGTCTCGGCGATGCCGCCGATCAGGGAGCCGGCGACGCTGCGCCGGTGGAAGGCCACCTGGCTGTTGTCCACCGAGTCCATCGGCTCCAGCGCCCCGACCAGCACCATGGTCGCGTCCCGCTTCAGGAGCTTGATGTACGGGTTGATGTCGTGGTGGGTCGGCACGGTGTCGATGATGAAGTCGAAGCTGAGCAGGCCCTGCGCCATCTGGCCGGGATCGGTCTCCAGCACGGCCGCGTCGGCGCCCAGCCGCCGGACGTCCGCCTCCTTGCCCTCGGTGGAGGTGAAGACGGTGACGTGCGCGCCCAGGGCCTTGGCGATCTTCACCGCCATGTGGCCGAGGCCGCCCAGGCCCACCACGCCCACCTTCTGGCCGGGGCCGACCTTCCAGTGGCGCATCGGCGAATAGGTGGTGATGCCGGCGCAGAGCAGGGGCGCTATGGCCTTGATGTCGAGGTTGGTCGGCATCCGCAGCACGAAGTCCTCCGACGCCACGAGGCTGGTCGAATAGCCGCCGAAGGTGTTGGAGACGCCGTAGTGGGCCGCGCCGACCGGCCCGCCGGGCCGTTGTAGGTGGCGAGCATGCCCTCGGGTCCCTCGCAATACTGCTCCAGCCCCTGCTTGCAGGGATCGCAGTGGCGCAGGAATCGACCATGCAGCCGACGCCGACCAGGTCGCCGACCCTGAACTTGCCCGCGCCGGGGCCGAGGCGCGAGACGCGGCCGACGATCTCGTGGCCGGGCACGCAAGGATAACGGGTGTTGTGCCACTCGTTGCGCGCCTGGTGCAGGTCGCTGTGGCAGACGCCGCAATAGAGGATGTCGATCTGGACCTCGCCGGCTTTCGGCTCCAGCCGTTCGAAGCGGAAGGGCGCGAGCGGGGCGTCATGGGCGGCGGCGGCGTAGCCGAAGGTCTCGATCATGGGGAAATCCGATCATGCGACGGGGGAAGGCGCCGCGCTTGTCGCCGACCCGGACCGGGCGCGCCTTGACGCATCGCAAGGCCCTGGCGGCCCCGCCTCACGCCATCCGGCTCACCACCGGGCGCGCAGGCCGAGGAGGAAGGACCGAGGCGGGGAGGGGGTGAAGGTGCGCGGGTCGGGATCGTCGGGCAGGGGCGAGGGAGAGAGGTTCTCCAGGGCGTCGGTCTCGAAATAGGTCCCATAGGTCGCGTAGTCGCGGTCGAACAGGTTGTCGATCCGGCCGAACAGCTCCAGCCGCGGGCCGATCCGATACGATGCGTGCAGGTCGGCGATCCAGTAGCCGGGCAGGCGGGAATCCTGGTTCGCCTCGTCGCCGACCAGATATTGTGGCCCGATGGCGATCACGTCGGCGCCGAGCGTCAGCGCCGGGGTCAGGGCGACGTCCGCGCCGGCCTTGAAGCGGTCCGCCGGGACGCCGCCGATGCGGTCGCCCGGCGCGACCTGCACATTTCCGTCGTCGTCCGCGAAGGGGCTGTTGGGCGAGGGCAGGGCGCCGGCGAAGCGATAGGTCGCGTCGATGTGGCTGTAGGCGACATAGGCCAGCCAGCGGCTCGACCGGTAGTCCAGGCTCGCCTCGAGCCCGCGCCGTCGGGTCTTGGGGACATTGGCGTAGGAGCCGCGGCCCTGGATCGCGCTGGCCAGGGCGACGATGTCGTCGTCGTTGTCGGTCTGGAACAGTCCCAGCCGCCAGTCGAGCCGGCCGCCGGCCAGGAGGGGCGCGCCGCGCAGGCCCGCCTCCCAGGTGTGGGCGACCACCTGCTTCAGCGGCGGATCGGCCACCAGGGCGTTCTCCAGCAGGCACGGCCGCGCCGGATCGCTGCACGCCAGCTCCAATGGCGTCGGCGCCCGGTTCGCCTCCGAATAGCCGCCGTAGACGGTCAGGGCCGGCGAGACGCGATAGGCCAGGCCCGCGGCCGGGTTGAAGCGGTCGTAGCGGTGACGGCCGGTCAGGTCCGGGCTGGTTCCGGTCAGGTCGGTCATGCCGATGCGGGCGATGTTGAGCCGTCCGCTGACCGTCGCCGACAGCCCGCCGGTCAGGTCCAGGGTGTCGGTGGCGTAGAGGCCGTAATAGGTGGTCGAGGCCCTGATCTCCACCGGGCTGTAGGCGATGTTCCCGGCCGTGTGGACGATCTCCCCGGAGCCCGGGATGTCCGGGTCGGGGCCGACCGACAGGTCCGGGTTGATGACGCCCAGCGTGCTGTTGGCCGAGAAGCGGATGCGGCCGCGGTCGAGGCTGGCGCCCGCCGCGAAGAGGTTGCCGAGGCCCAGGAGGTCGCCCGTGCTGGTCGCCTGCACCGAGCCGCCCCAGCCCAGGGTGTCGGTGCGCGTGCGGTCGACCGAACCATAAGGGACGCCGTTGCACGGCTTGGTCTCGCCGGCGACGAGGGGCGGGCAGCGATCGGCGCGCCGTCCGGCCCCAGCACCTGGAAGGCGGCCGCCGGCGGGCGGATGGCGTCGGGGAAGTCGTCGTCCTCGACGCAT
>JBBCHF010000007.1:0-144144 GCA_037201645.1 Caulobacteraceae bacterium | reverse complement strand
GCGGGGACACTAGCGGCGACTGTGGTCTGAGTTCAACAGCCAGTTGCGCAGAAGCTTCAGTTTTTGGACCTGACCGCCTGCAGCCCCAGATCGTGGATTTTCTTCCTCAGGGTGTTGCGGTTCAGGCCCAGGATCTCCGCGGCTCGAATCTGGTTGCCCCGCGTGGCCGCCAGGGTCAGGCGGATCAGCGGAGCCTCGACCTCCTCCAGCACCCGGTCGTAGAGGCCGCGCGGCGGGATTCCCTCCGGCTGGGAGGCGAAGTCGGCCGCCAGATGGCGCTCCACCAGGGCGCTGAGGGTGACTGGCCCCTCGCCGGGCGTCGCGCCCACTTCCTCGCGCAGCTCGCGCTCCACGATGCGCGCGGTGATCACGTCCTCGGCGTAGAGGGCGCACATCCGGCGCATCAGGTTCTCCAGCTCGCGCACATTGCCGGGCCAGGAATGCGCCTTCAGCCGGTCGAGCGCGGCCTGGTCGATGGTCTTGGCCGGCAGGCCCTCGCGGTTGGCGCGCAGCAGGAAGGCGCGGGCCAGCTCGGCGATGTCCTCGGTGCGCTCGCGCAGCGGCGGCAGGCGGACGGGCGCGACGTTCAGGCGGAAGAACAGATCCTCGCGGAACAGGCCCTGGTGGATCAGGCCGCGCAGGTCGCGGTTGGTGGCGGCGATGATGCGCGCGTCCACCGGCCGGCTGGTCTTCGGATTGATGGTGACCTCGGAGCCGTCGATGATCCGCAGCAGGCGGGTCTGGGCGTCCAGCGGCATGTCCCCGACCTCGTCGAGGAACAGGGTGCCGCCGTCGGCGTCGACCAGCTTGCCGGTGTCGCCCTCGCCGCGGCCGAACAGCTCGGTCTCCACCCGCTCGCGCGGGGTGGCGGCGAGGTTGATGGCCACGAACTTGCCGTCGCGGCGGCGGCCGAGGTCGTGCAGGGCGCGGGCGACCAGCTCCTTGCCGGTACCGGACTCGCCGGTGATCAGCACGGTCAGGTCCGCGCCCACCAGCCGGGCGATGGTGCGGTAGACCTCCTGCATCGGGGCCGAGCGTCCGATCAGCGGCAGGCGTTCGTCACGCACGGCGCGCGCCTGGGCCTTGGCCAGCTCGGTCTCGGCCGGACGCGCCAGGGCGCGCTTGGCCGCGGCGGTCATGTCGTCGAGATCGAACGGTTTCGGCACGTAATCGTAGGCGCCGATTTCGGCCGCGTTGACGGCGGTCAGCAATGTATTCTGCGCGCTCATCACGATCACCGGCAGGCGCGGGCGCTGCTTGCGGATGCGCGGCAGGACGTCGAACACGTTCTCGTCCGGCATCACCACGTCGGTGATCACGAGGTCGCCCTCGCCATCCGTGACCCATTTCAGCAACGTTGCTGCGTTTGAGGTCGCGCGGACCTGGTATCCAAGCCTCGAAAAGGCCTGACTGAGCACCAATCGTATCGAGGCGTCATCATCGGCGATAAGGATTTTGCTCTGGATCGTCATAATCTTCGCCTAACCCGCCCCGTCCTGTGAATGCACGGGCAACAGTACGCGGAACACCGTCCGACCCGCCTCTGACTCGAAATCGACCATTCCGCCATGTGCGGCGACCATTTTAGCGACAAGCGCCAATCCGAGGCCCGTTCCGTTCGCTTTTGAGCTGACGAACGGCTGGAAAAGTTGATCGCGCAGGCGCGCGGGAACGCCGGGTCCGTTGTCCTGGACCCGCACCTCCAGGGGCGCCCGGTTGAACGCCTGCTCGTCGGGCCCGCGCACCCTCAGGCCGTGCCGATAGGCGGTGGAGATCATGATCTCGCCGCGCCCGTCGCCGCGGGCGTGGGCCGCCTCGGCCGCGTTCTTGACGATGTTCAGGAACACCTGGATCAGCTGGTCCTCGTCCCCCACCGTCGGCGGCAGGGAGGGGTCGTAGGCGTCCTTCATGGTCAGGCCGTCGGCGATGCCGTTGGCGGCGAGCGCCCGCACCCGGTCCAGCACCGCGTGGATGTTGACCGCCTCGCGCGAGATCGGCTGGTCCCAGCCAAGGGCCTCGACCCTGTCCACCAGGCGGCGGATCCGCTCCGTTTCATCGACGATCAGCTCGGCCAGGGGCGCATCCTCGGCGCTGACGCCGCCTTTCAGCAGCTGGGCGGCGCCGCGGATGCCCGCCAGGGGGTTCTTGATCTCGTGCGCCAGCATGCGGCCAAGGCCGCCGATCGACTTCAGGCTCTGGGCGTCGGCCGTCCTCTGGCCGGGGCCGATCAGGCGCAGGGTCAGCACCAGGGCGCCCTCGCCGATCGGCACCGCCACGGCGTCGGCATGGAAGCTCTGCTGGCCGAGCACCCCCATCTCGATGTCCCGCTCGCGCGCCCGGCCCTCCCGTCCCGCCCGCTCGAACAGGGCGCCGAGGTCGGCGCTGGAGGTCAGGGAATCCTGCACACGGCCGCGGGACAGAAGGCCCAGGCCCTGGCCGAACAAGGTCTCGGCCGCCTCGTTGGCCACGCGCAGCCGGCCGTCGGAGCCGATGACGAGCGCAGGTTCGACTCCCGCCTCGAACGCCGCCGCCTTGAGGCTTTCCGCAGGTTCCATCGAGGACGCCTAGAATTTAATCAACATGATTGCCGGCTTTTTAGGCAGGTCCTGGCCAACTGTCCAGCCTGGACAAGCACGCCCGGCTCGCGGAAACAGGCGCATGCGCTTTTCCTGCATCATAGCGGCGGCCGGGTCGGGGAGCCGCGCCGGCGAAGGTCCCCCAAAACAATGGCGCCTGCTGGGCGGGCGGCCGGTGCTGCGCTGGTCGGCCGAGGCCCTGGCCGCCGCCGGGACGGAGCGCCTGGTGGTCACCGCCCCGCCCGGCGAGGAGGCCCGCGCAAGGGAGGCGCTGGCGGGCCTGGCGGACTGCCGGGTGGTGACCGGCGGCGCGACCCGAGCCGACTCCGTGCAGGCCGGGCTGGCGGCCCTGGCGGACGAGCCGCCCGAAGTGGTGCTGATCCACGACGCCGCCCGCCCGTTCGTGACCGCGGCCCACGTCCACGCCCTGCTGGCGGCGCTGGAGACCGGGGCGGACGGCGCCGTGCCGACGCTGGCGGTCGCCGACACCCTGAAGCGCGGCTCGGCGCAGGGCGGGCTGGAGACGGTCCCGCGCGACGGCCTCCATCGCGTGCAGACGCCCCAGGCGTTCCGCTACGCCGAACTGGTCTCCGCCTACGCCGCCTGGACGGGCGACCAGCCGCCGACCGACGACGCCGGGCCGATCGAGGCGGCGGGGGGACGGGTCGCGCCGGTCCCGGGCGACCCGATGCTGATGAAGCTGACCTATCCGGAGGATTTCACCATGGCCGAGGCCCTGGCCAGCCAGGCCCGCATCACCCGCGTCGGCATGGGCTTCGACGCCCACCGCTTCGGCCCCGGCGACGGGGTGTGGCTGTGCGGCGTCTATATCCCGCACGACCAGGGGCTGGTCGGCCACTCCGACGCCGACGCGGGCCTGCACGCCCTGACCGACGCCCTGCTCGGCGCGGTGGGCGAGGGCGACATCGGCCAGCACTTCCCGCCCACCGACCCGCAATGGCGCGGCGTCTCGTCCGACCGCTTCGTGCAGCACGCCATGACCCTGGTGCGGGCCGCGGGCGGGCGGCTGGTCAACGTCGACGTCACCCTGATCTGCGAGCGGCCGAAGATCGGGCCGCACCGCGAGGCCCTGCGCGCGCGCCTGGCCGAAATCCTGGAAATCCCCGTCGGCCGCGTCAGCGTCAAGGCGACCACCACCGAGGCCATGGGCTTCACCGGTCGGCGCGAGGGCCTGGCCGCCCAGGCCGTGGCGGCTGTCGAGACGCCGCTCTAGTACTTGCCCTTCAGCCGCTCGATCATCGCGCCCCAGACGTTGGTGTAGTCGTCCGTCCAGGCGCGGCCCCGCGGCTGGGGCTTCGCCCATTGGGCGTAACGGGCGTAGCGGGCCAGGCTCTCCGGGCGCCTGGCGACCAGCAAGGCGATGCTCGGCGAGGCGGCATAGGGCGAGCGCCCGACGTCCACCCAGTGCTCCCCGAGCAGCGACACCCCGCCCGCCATCCGCGCCGACGCCTCCGCCGGCTCCGACAGCGCCAGAGTGCGGTTGGACAGGTGCAGCAGCACCACCCCGTCCGGCTTCAGGAGGCTCAGGTAGAGCCGGATGGCCTCGACGGTGAGCAGGTGGGTCGGCACGCTGTCGGAGGAGAAGGCGTCCACCAGCACCAGGTCGTAGGCGACCTTCGGCTCGCGCGCCAGCGACAGCCGTGCGTCGCCGAGCACCACGTCCACCGGCCCGCGCGCGCAGTCCTTGACGAAGGTGAACCGGCGGGGGTCGAGCGCGATGCGCACCATCTTCGGGTCGATCTCGAAGAAGCGCATCCGGTCCGCCGGCCGCACGAAGGTCGCCACCGTGCCGACGCCAAGCCCCACGGCGGCGATGCGCATGGCCGGCTTGGCCGCCTCTTCCGTCTGGAACACCTGGCCGATCGCCGTGCCTGGCGCATAGTAGGTGGTGGGCGCGCAGCGGCGGCCCGGCTCCAGGCTCTGCGCCCCGTGCAGGGTGGTGCCGTGCACCATGATCCGCGTGCGCCCGAGCTCGGGGTCGCGCAGGTCGGCGATGTGCGCCACGCCGAAGAAGCTGCGGTCCCGCTCGGCGTAGCGGCCGTAGCTCTGGGTTTCGCTGGCGATGGCCAGCATGGCCATCAGGGCGGTGACCGCCACCGGCCGGTCGCGCACCATCACCGCCACCACCGCCGGCACTAGCAGCAGCGCCAAGCGCAGGGCGTCCGGCATGGGGAGTTGCGGGATCATCAGGGGAACGGTCCACAGGAAGCCGGCGGCCAGCCAGATCTTGCGGCCCGGCTCCATCTTCGCCGTGGTCCCCGGCCGCGCCAGGCAGGTCAGGACCAGGACAGCGGGGTATTCCCAGACGTCGTTGAACAGCACGGGCGCCAGGAAGGCGTTGAACGCCCCGCCGACCACCCCGCCCACCGACAGCCACAGATAGAACTCCGTCAGCCGCCCCTCCGGCGGCCGGCGCGAGGCCAGGGTCATGTGGCAGATCAGGGCGGCCGTGAAGAAAGCGAGCAGGTGCACGGCCACCTGCTCCGGCCAGGGCGTGTAGGGGTCGCCGAGCAGCAGCAGGGCGAACGGGATCGACACGAGTTGGATCAGCAGCAGGATCGGCGAGGGCCGTCGCGGCCCGTCCCCGAACGCGACCACGAAGCTGATCAGATAGAGCTCCAGCGGCAGCACCCACAGGAACGGCGCCGACGCCACGTCGGCGGTGATGTGGGTCGTCACGCCGAGCAGCAGGCTCGACGGCGCGGCGGCCAGGAGGACCCACACCGCCCGGTCGTTCCAGGTGACGCGAGGGCCCGCGAACGCCGGGGCCGGCGCGGCGGCCGCACTCTCCGGTCGCCGCCAGGCCGAGGCGGCCACGGCCGCGAGCAGCACCGCAAACGCCGCATAGCCCCAGCTCCACAGCCGCGCCTGCTCGCCGAGACCCATCAGGGGCTCGATCAGGATCGGATAGGCCGCCAGAGCCAGGACGCTGCCAAGGTTGCTGGCGGCGTAGAGCCGGTAGACGTCGCGCGAGGCGGGGCGCAGGCCGTCCAGCCGCGCGAACCAGGCCTGCAGCAGCGGCGCGCTGGCCGACAGGGCGGCGAACGGCGGGCCGATCGACACCGTCAGCACCAGCACGAGCCACAGCGCCGGCGCCCCGCTCCACGGCGGCCCGAGCAGGCCGGAGAGATGCAGCGGCAGGACCAGGGCCGCCAGCGCCAGCACCACCAGGTGAATCGCCGCCTGCCGCCGCACGGACCCCGCCCGCTGCAGCGCATGGGCGTAGCCGTAGCCGGCCAGCAGGGCGGCCTGGAAGAAGGCCAGGCTGGTGTTCCAGATGGCGGGCGAGCCCCCCAGCGAGGGCAGGAGCAGCTTGCCGATCAGCGGCTCGACCAGGAACACCAGGCCGGCGCTGGCGAACACGGCCGCCGCGAACAGCGGGACCGGCAACCCCTCCGTGGCATGTGCGTGCAGGACGCCTTCGGCCATGCCCTCTCCTCCCCGAGACGGGCGTTTTTTCCTTGTGTATGCCCATGCTTGAGTCTTGGCCAACTCGGCGTAAGCCCAGGGCGAGGCCGCAACCGCAAGGAGCCCGATGTTCCCGCCAGAGATCGAGAGCCTCGCCGTCGCGGTGCTGGACCGGGCGCGCTCGCGCGGCCTGCGGATCGCCACCGCCGAGAGCTGCACGGGCGGCCTGGTCGCCGGCGCCCTGACCGCCATCGCCGGCTCCTCGGACGTGGTGGAGGGCGGCTTCGTCACCTATTCCAACGGGGCCAAGAGCCGGCTGCTCGGCGTGCCGCAGGGCCTGATCGAGGCGCATGGCGCGGTGTCCGAGCCGGTGGCGCGGGCCATGGCCGAAGGCGCGGCGCGGGCGCTCGGCGCCGACCTGGCGGTCTCGGTCACCGGCGTCGCCGGCCCCGGCGGCGGCACGGCGGCCAAGCCGGTGGGCCTGGTGCACTTCGGCGCGGCCTCCGCCGCCGGCGTCCGCCACCGGGCCGAACGGTTCGGCGACATCGGGCGCGAGGCGGTGCGCCTGGCCTCGGTGACGACCGCGCTGCGGATGCTGCTGGACCTGATGGACGATGACGGCTGAGCACCCGCCCGCGCCGGCGTGGAGCGCGCGCGGGCTGTCGCGGCGGGCGCTGAAGGCCGCGGGCCGGCGCCAGGCGGAGCTGCGCCACGCCGTGCGGGTCTCCGCCGCCGTGGCCTGCGCCTTCGCGGTCTCCAGCCTGTTCCACCTGCCGCAGGGATACTGGGCCGTGTTCACGGCCGTGATCGTGGTGCAGACCTCGATCGGCGCGACCCTGACCGCCTCGATGGATCGCCTCTACGGCACCATCGTCGGCGGCGCGATCGGCGTGGCAGGGGCCTATCTGAAGGCCCAGACCGTGCTCGAGGAAGGCCTGGTGCTGGCCGGCGCCATCGCCATCTGCGCCTTCGCCGCGGCGGTGAGGCCGAACCTGAAGGTCGCCCCGATCACCGCCGCCATCGTCCTGGTCGGCGGCAGCGCGGCGCGGATGGACCCGCTGCTGGCGGCGGTCTGGCGGGTGGTGGAGATATTCATCGGCAGCGCCATCGGCGTCGCCGCGACCGTGTTCATCTTCCCGGCCCGGGCGCACAAGGCGGTGACCGCGCGGATCGCCCGCACCACCGAGGAGCTGGCGGGCCTCCTCGACCTCTATGCCGAGGCCGCCCTGGGCGCGCCGCTCGGCGACCGGGCGCAGCACGCCAACCAGGCCACCCGCGCCTCGCTCGCCGCCATCGAGACCGCCGTCAAGGAGGCCGCGCGGGAGAGCTCCAGCCGGCTCAGCGAGGCCAGCGTGCCCGAGGCGCTGCTGCGCACCCTCGGCCGCGTCCGCACCGACACGGTGATGGTCGGCCGGGCCCTGGCGCGCCCGGCGCCCGAAGCGGCGTCAGAGCTGCTGTCGGAGCCCGCGGCGGCCCTGCTGCGCGCCGCGGCGTCGGAGCTGCGCCATTGCGGCCAGGCGCTGACCGCCGGGCGCGAGGTGGTGTTCACCGAGATCGCCCAGCCCCGCGCGCGGTTCGAGCAGGCGGTCGAGGCCATGCGCCAGGCGCGACTGACGTCGGACCTGACCTTCGACGCCGCCGCCCAGGTGTTCGGCCTGGTGTTCGCCCTGGAGACCCTGCTCGGCAACATGGAGGATCTCGCCGACCGCATCGGCGACCTCGTCGACGAGGAGGCTCACCCCGCGGCGGTCGCCGCGCCGTAGAGCGCCTTAGCCCGGCCCTCGAAGCAGGCCATGATCCGGTCGGCGGCATAGCGGCTGTTGGCGGACAGCAGCGCGTCGAGCAACCTCGACCTGAACTCGAAGTCCAGGTCGAATTCGATCTTGGTTCCAGCAGGATCGGGCAGGAACCTCCACAGGTTCCTGAGGTGCTTGAACGGCCCATAGAGCAGGCCGACTTCGATGGTCAGGGCCTTGGCGTCGCGCCTGACGCGGGTGGCGAAGGTCTCGCGCACGATGGCGAAGCCGACCCTGGCCTCGGCGTCCACGGTGGAGATCCCCTCGGCCGGCTCGGCCTTGTTCCAGGTCCGCATGGCCGAGATCCACGGCACGAACTCTGGATAGGCGTCCACGTCGCCGACCATGCGGAACAGGTCCTCTGGGGCGTACGGCAGCACGCGGGTGACGCGGGTCTTGTGCAGGGCCACGGTTCAGCCGGCCGCGCGCGCCGCCTTGAGCCGCGCAAAATCCTCCCCGGCGTGGTGGGAGGAGCGGGTCAGGGGGCTGGCCGACACCATCAGGAACCCCTTGGCGCGGGCGATCACCTCCAGGGCCTTGAATGCTTCCGGGCTCCAGAAGCGGTCGATGGCGTGGTGCTTGCGCGTCGGCTGCAGGTACTGGCCGATGGTGATGAAGTCGACGCCGGCCGAGCGCATGTCGTCCATCACCTGCATCACCTCCTCCTTGGATTCGCCGAGGCCAACCATCAGGCCGGACTTGGTGAACTGGGAGGGGTCGCGCTCCTTCACCCGCTCCAGCAGGCGCAGGGAGTGGAAGTAGCGGGCGCCGGGCCGGACCGACAGGTATAGCCGCGGCACGGTCTCGAGGTTGTGGTTGAACACGTCGGGCCGCGCGTCGATCACCGCCTCGGCCGCGCCGTCCTTGCGCAGGAAGTCGGGGGTCAGGATCTCGATGGTGGTGTCCGGCGCGGCGCGGCGGATGGCGCGCACGGTCTCGGCGAAATGGGCCGCCCCGCCGTCCGGCAGGTCGTCGCGGTCCACCGAGGTCACCACCACGTGCTTCAGCCCCATCCTGGCCGTGGCGTCCCCGACGCGCTCGGGCTCGGTGGGGTCGAGCGGCCCCGGCAGGCCGGTGGCCACGTTGCAGAAGGCGCAGGCGCGGGTGCAGGTCTCGCCCATGATCATGAAGGTGGCGTGGCGCACCGACCAGCACTCGCCGATGTTCGGGCAGGCCGCCTCCTCGCAGACGGTGACGAGGCCGTGGCTGCGCACCACCTCGCGCGTCTCCAGATAGACCGGGGAGCCGGGCGCGCGCACGCGCAGCCAGTCGGGCTTCTTCAGCGCCGGGCTGTCGGGGCGGTTCTGCTTCTCCGGGTGGCGCAGCGCCCGCGCGGTGTGATCGATCACCGTGACCATGGGCCCTAGATCGGCCCTCGGGCGGAATTGATCAAGCCGCGTCCGCCGCAACCGAGGACAGGGGCCGCGCGACGCTCTCCAGCGGCATCCGCTCCGCCTTGATTCCGAACAGCATCTCCACGATCGCCGCGACGACCATCAGCCCGCCGCCGAGCAGGTAACCCTTGAAGATCTGGGTCTGGGACCCGGTGTCGATCAGGGCGCCGAAGATCGCCGGCGCGGCGACCCCGCCGATCCCCGTGCCAACGCAGTAGAACAGGGCGATGCTCATGGCCCGCGTCTCCAGCGGGAAGGATTCGCCGGCGGTCAGATAGGCCGCGCTGGCGCCGGCGGAGGCGAAGAAGAAGATCACCGTCCACGCCGCCGTCTGGGCCGCCGCGCCGAGCACACCGTGCGCGAACAGCCAGCCGGTCAGCGCCATCAGCACGCCGGCCAGGCCATAGGTCCCCGCGATCATCGGCTTGCGCCCCACCGTGTCGAAGAAATGCCCGAGCAGCAGCGGCCCCATGAAGTTGCCCAGCGCGAACGGCAGCATGAACCAGCCGACGTGGCTCGGCGGTATCCGGTAAAACCGTGTGAGGATCAGGGCGTAGGTGAAGAAGATCGCGTTGTAGCAGAAGGCTTGGGTGGCCATCAGGGTGAAGGCGGTGATGGTCCGCTTCGGGTACTGCGACAGCATCGTCCGGGCGACGTGCGCGAAGGTGGTGCGGTGGCGCGGGACCAGGGTGATGACGTCCAGGCCCTCCCGCGCCAGCGGCCGGCCAGTCTCCTGCTCGATCTGCGCCTCGATGCCGGCGACCACCCGCTCGGCCTCCTGCGGCTGGCCGTGGGTCATCAGCCAGCGCGGGCTTTCGGGCAGGTAGCGGCGGATGAAGATCACCGCGAGGCCCAGGACCCCGCCGATGGCGAAGGCGAACCGCCAGCCGTAGGCGATCGGCAGCAGCCGCTCGTCCAGCACCACCAGCGAGCCCATGGCCCCGACCGCCGCGCCGATCCAGTAGCTGCCGTTGATCACGAGGTCGGTGTAGCCGCGCCGGCGGGCCGGGATCAGCTCCTGCACCGCCGAATTGACCGCCGAGTACTCGCCGCCGATCCCCGCCCCGGTCAGGACGCGGAAGGCCAGGAAGGACGCGAAGTTCCACGAGAAGCCGGTCAGCACCGTGGCGACCAGGTAGAGCCCGACCGTGGCCGTGAACAGACGCTTGCGGCCCAGGCTGTCGGTCAGCCGGCCGAACACCAGGGCCCCGATCACCGCGCCGCCGAGATAGGCGCTGGCGGCGAGGCCGATCTGGCTGGCGGAGAACCCGAGCGAGCGCGGGTCGGCGATGGCGCCCGACAGCGAGCCGACCAGGGTCACCTCCAGCCCGTCGAGGATCCAGGTCACGCCGAGCGCGGTGACCACCAGCCAGTGGAACCGGCTCCACGGCAGCCGGTCCAGCCGCGCGGGCACGTCGGTGGTGAACTCCCCTGGCGTTGCGGCCTGCGGCGATGTCATCGTGGCCCTCTCAGCTTTGCCGCGGAAGCAACCCGTCCCATCGCCAACCGTTCCCCGCCCTCGCCCAGATCGCGCCGCCCCGCGACGGCTCTCGCCCTCGCCGGCCTGGCGGCGCTGGCGGCCTGCCGCGGTCCCGATCCGCGCGCGCCGCTCGCCGACAGCCAGCTGCCGCCCGGGCTGCAGACGCGCTTCAACCCACCGTCCGGCTGGGCGTGGGGCCTGGTCAAGGTCGGCGACGCCCCGGCGGCCCGCTACGGCGTCTCCGCCCCGCCGAGCCAGCCGCGCGCCGACGTGCTGATCCTGGCGGCCTATGGCGAGCCGGCGGAGGTGTGGTTCGAGACCGCGCGGGCGCTGAACGCCCAGGGCTATGTCGTCTGGGTGCTGGAGCCGCTGGGCCAGTCCGGCTCGGGCCATTACGGCGTCCCGCGCGACGTGATCGACGCCTCGAGCCTGCGGCCGGACGTGGACGCGGCCATGGCCCTGGCCGCCCGCATGGTCCGCCGCCGGCCGCTGTTCCTGATGGCGGGCCGCACCAGCGCACCGACGGCGGTGGCGGCGCTCGTCGCGGGATTGGCCGCCGACGGCGCGATCCTGTCGGCGCCGACGCTGAGCGGACCGGACGCCACGACGGCGCGGCGGATGCGCCAGTTCGGCCTCGGCGGCCTGCGCGCCGAGGGCGAGGCCGGCTGGCGGCGCGACGGGCCGGACGACCGGGCGCTGGGCCTGACCCACGACGCGCTGCGCGGCCACGTGCGGACCGCGTGGCAGGGCGCCAACCCGGACCTGCGCATGGGCGGGCCGTCGTGGAGCTGGCGCGCCGCCTTCGCCGACCAGCTCGACGCCGTGGCCGCCGCGCCGCTCGGGCGCGTGCAGACGCCGGTGCTGGTCCTGCAGCCGACGGGGGGCGCGGCGGCGGCCTTCGCCCTCTGCCGGCGGCTGCCGCATTGCCGGATGGAGCCGCTCGGCCCCGCCCGTCCCGAGCTGGAGCTGGAGGTCGACGAGGTGCGCGGCGCCTGGCTCTCGGCGGTGAAGGCGTTCATCGAGCCGAGGATCGCGCGCTTCCCGGCGCCGCCGCCGCCCGCTAGGGTCGGGGCGGAGGACTGACGCCCAGATGCCCACACCCCCGGCCTTCAACCCGGCCGCCGGCCGGCGAACCCTGTTCGACGCCCTGATCGAGGCGCGCGAGCGGCATGGCGGCAAGACGCCGATCATCGAGGACCAGGACCGCCGCCAGCTCAGCTACACCGACGTGATCCGGGCCGCCTTCGCCCTCGGCCGCAAGATCACGGCGATGACGGGCGCGCGCGAGCACGTGGGCGTGCTGCTGCCCACCAGCCTCGGCGGGGTGGCGACCTTCTTCGCCCTGCAGGCGACGGGCCGCGTGCCGGTGATGCTGAACTTCAGCGCCGGGGCGCGCAACGTGCGCAGCGCCTGCGCCCAGGCGGGGGTCCGGCGCGTCCTGACCTCGCGCCGCTTCGTCGCCCAGGGGCGGCTGGAGGACCTGATCGCCGAGATCGCCGAGGTCGCCGCCGTCACCTGGCTGGAGGACGTGCGCCGTGAGATCGGGCCGGCGGACAAGGCCTACGCCGCCCTCGCCGGCGCCGTCCCGCGCCGCTTCCGCGCCGCCGGCAAGCCCGACGACATCGCGGTGATCCTGTTCACCTCCGGCAGCTTCGGCCTGCCCAAGGGCGTCGCGCTCAGCCACGCCAACATCCTGACCAACGTCGAGCAGGTGGCCAGCCACATCGCGCTCGACCCGGCGTGGGTGTGGTTCAACCCCCTGCCGATCTTCCACAGCTTCGGCATGACGGCCGGCATGGTCCTGCCGCTGGTGGTGGGCCTGCGCTCGTTCCAGTACCCCTCGCCGCTGCACTACAAGGTGATCCCGGGCCTGGTGCGCGAGACGGGGGCGAGCGTGCTGCTCTCCACCGACACCTTCCTGAACCAGTACGCCCGCTCGTCGGAGGCCGGCGACCTCTCGGCCCTGACCTTCGTCTGCTGCGGCGCCGAGCGGGTGCGGGTGGAGACGCACGAGATGATCCGCGAGCGGTTCGGCGTGCGCGTGGTCGAGGGCTATGGCGTCACCGAGGCCTCGCCGGTGGTGGCGGTGAACCAGCCGGACGACAACCGGCCCGGCACGGTGGGGCGGCTGATCCCGGGCCTGCAGACCCGGCTGGAGCCGGTCGAGGGCATCCCCGACGGCGGGCTTCTGCATCTGAAGGGCCCCAACGTCATGGCCGGCTATCTGGTGGACGGCGCGGTCGAGCCGCCGGCGGACGGCTGGTACGACACCGGCGACATCGTCTCCATCGACGCCGAGGGGATCGTCCGCATCCTCGGCCGCGCCAAGCGGTTCGCCAAGATCGGCGGCGAGATGGTGTCCCTGGCCGCCGTCGAGGAGCTGGTCTCGGAGGTGTGGCCGCGCACGCGCCACGCGGTGGTGTCGCTGGAGGACCCCAAGAAGGGCGAGCGGCTGGTGCTGGTCACCGAATGCCAGGAGGCCGACGCCCCGAGCCTGCTCGCCCACTTCAAGGCCGCCGGCGCGCCGGAGCTGGCGGCGCCGCGCAAGATCGTGCGGGTCAACGAGCTGCCGGTGCTGGGCTCCGGCAAGACCGACTACATCGCCATCCAGCGCATGGCCGAGGCGGAAGCCGCCAGCGACGACCTCAACGGGGGCCGCCGGCGACGGTCATAGGCCACCCTAGGATGTCATCCCGGCCGCACGCCCGCGAAGGTGGGCGGGAGAGCCGGGACCCATCCTCCAGCGCCGCAGGATGGGTCCCGGATCGGCCTTGCAGGCCGTCCGGGATGACAGCGATTTGGGAGCCTAACTCCCCTGCCCCTTCGCCCACGCCACGGCGTCGAAGCCGTCGGCCACGCGCATGAAGATGCAGGTGACGGGGCCCAGCAGCCGGGTGACGTGGCCCTTGCCGGCGACGTCCTCCAGATAGACGAGCTCGCCCGGGCCGATGCGGCGGCGCTGGCCGTCGGAGACCTCGGCCTCCAGTTCGCCGGTCAGGTTCAGCACGAACTGGCGGGCCGGCGCCACGTGCCAGTCGACCTTGGACGGCGCATAGGTCCGCGCCACCAGCGACACCACCGGCGCGGGGCCGGCCCCCGATCGAGATGTCGAGCTCCTGCAGGTGCGAGGTCCCCGTCGGCGTCGGCGAAGATGCGGATGAAGCGCGGCGGCAGGTCGGCGTTGGTCCGCGGCGCGGCGGTGGTCTCCAGCGTTTCGGTCATTGGTCCTCCCCTGCCCGACGATCCCGCTCAGACCGGCTGGGCGCCGGGCGGATAGAAGGTCATCGAGTTCTTGGTGATGAAGGCGCCGGCCGGCTCGTTGGAGACTCGGCCGTCGGCGGTGATGCCTAGGAACTCGCCGGTGGAGCGCAGGTCCTTGAAGTTCAGGAAGAACACCGACGCCACGGCGATCTTGAACTCGCGGAAGGTGAAGACGTACTGGTCCTCGGCGAAGCGGTAGGTGGTGGCCAGGTCCACGTCGCCGTGGCCGCGCTGGACGCCCACCAGGCACTGCCAAGCGTAGCGCTCCGAGCTCAGGTAGATGTGCTCGTAGGTGTGGTTCGGGCTGTAGACGTTCAGGGTGCGCAGGCCGACCAGGTCGCGGGTGGGGCCGGGCGTCAGGCCCTCGGCGGCCATGCCCTCGAGCACGCCGGGGTCGAACCGCTGCATCACGCGCGGCTCGTTCTCCACCTCCTGCTCGCGCACGATGGAACGGATCGACAGGCTGCGGCGCGTGGCGGTGTTGGCGATCACCGTCAGGGCCTCGCGCGGCCAGGCCCCGAAGGTCATGTCGACGAAATAGGTGTCGGCGGCGACCTCGATCACCTCGCACCAGTCCTCGCCGCTGGCCGCGCCCGAGCGCCAGTGCACGCGGTCGGCGGCCACAAAGCGCAGCTCCAGCTTCGGCGCGTGCTGGGAGATCACCGTCAGGGTCTGGCCCGACAGGGCGTCGCTGGCCGGCAGGCGGTTGGTCGCCGCGCCGTAGATGAAGTCGTCGTAGGTCTTCCACTCGTTGGAGTCGGACACGAACGCACCTCCCGCCGCACGAGGAACCCTCGCCCTGTATCGTCCCGGGCGGGCCGAGGCAAACGCAGCCGGGCTTGAACCGCGGCGGGCCGGCGGGGTTTTGCTGGGGCGGAAGGAGATCCCCATGGCCGACGGACACCACAGCGCGGGCGCGGACATCGTCATCGACAAGGTGACGCCGAGGGAACAGGGGCTGCTGGAGATCGTCAGCCCCGCCATCGAGCCCGGCGGGCCGATCGACGACCTCTACAGCGCCTATCACGACAACATCTCCCCGCCGCTGGAATGGGACGCGGGTGCTCGAGGCGGAGTCCTTCGTCCTGGTGCTGGAGGACCCCGACGCGCCGCGCGAGCAGCCGTTCGTGCACTGGCTGATCTGGAACATCCCCGGCACGGCCGTCGGCCTGCCGCGCGGCGTGCCGACCGAGCCGAGGATCAAGGACGGCGAGCTGAAGGGCGCGGTGCAGGGCAGGAACGACGCGGGCGTGTTCGGCTACTACGGCCCCAAGCCGCCGCCCGGCCACGGCGTGCACCACTACCACTTCCAGCTCTTCGCCCTGGACAAGACGCTGCCCATGGAGCCGACCACGCCGCTGGCCGAGCTGCTGAACGCCCTGAAGCGCGACAGCATCGCCAAGGCCGACCTGATCGGGACCTATGAGATGGCCGACGGACCGCAGCCGCCCGCTTGACCGGGACGCCGCGAGGGTCATCTTGCCGCCGACCTGACAGGATGGCTGCGATGACCGAGTCCGAACGACTGACCATGTACCACATCCCCGGCTGCCCCTTCTCGGAGCGGGTGGAGATCCTGCTCGAGCTGAAGGGCCTGCACGGGATCATGGAGGACGTGGAGATCGACATCTCCAAGCCCCGCCCGACTGGCTGCTGAAGAAGACCCGCGGCACCACCGCCCTGCCCGCCATGACGCTGGAGAACGGCGAGACCCTGAAGGAGAGCATGGTGATCATGCGCTACTTCGAGGACCGCTTCCCCGAGCGCCCGGTCGCCCAGAAGGATCCGTTCAAGCACGCGGTCGAGGGCATGCTGTGCGCCACCGACGGCCAGTTCACCGGCTCGGGCTATCGGATGATCCTGAACCGCGACGCCGACAAGCGCGAGGAGTGCAGGCAGGCCGTCGACGCCCAGTACGCGCGCCTGGACGACTTCCTGACCTACTACTCGCCCAAAGGGCCGTTCCTGTTCGACGACTTCGGCTGGGCCGAGGTGGCGTTCACCCCGATGTTCAAGCGGCTGTGGTTCCTGGAATACTACGAGGCCTACGAGGTCCCGCAGACGCTGAAGCGGGTGCTGGCCTGGCGTGAGTGAGGCGTGCGTCGCCCATCCGGCCGCCCAGCACCGCACCCACGACGACCTGATCAAGCTCTACTACGACTACAGCCAGGGCGGCGGGAACGGCCGCATCCCCGAGGGCCGCGCGATCTCCAGCTTCACCATCGACGTGCCCCTCTCCGCCCGCCCGATGCCGCCGCGCGACAAGTGGGGCCATGCCGCCTCCGACGCCGAGCTGGGGCTGATCGCGGCGGACGCCCAGGCGGCGGAATAGCCGCCGCGGCCATGGCCGACCGGATCCCCTCGCCGACGCAGCCGATCACCTCGCGGCCGGCGACGGCGCGGGCGGTGCTGCTGGGCGAGCGGATCGACACCACGGGGCTGGAGCGGCGCGACGCCCTGTCGACCTCGCCGCTGTCGTTCCGCATCGGCGAGACCGGCTTCGCGGCCGTGTTCCGCTATGGCGTGGTCGTGCTGATCGGCCTTGGGCCCATCGAGGAGGACGAGGCCCTGCGCGGCCTGCAGGGGCGCGTTTCCGGCGCCATCGGCCCGCGCGAGGAGGAGACGGCGCGCGTCGAGCCCGAGCCGGACGGGGAGGACCGCGTCGATCCCGAGGGCGTCATCCGCGTCGCCGAGCTGACGCCCGACCGCCTGCTGGTCATCGCCGACGCCCTGGCCAAGAGCGCCGCCCTCGCCCACGCCGAACGCCAGGTCGACGCCGTGCTGGACGAGATCGAGCCTTGGGCGCGCGAGCTCGCCGACGCGGGGCGCCCGCCCGGCGGCCGGCGCGCCATGCTGCGGATGATCGGCGGCGCCCTGCGCGTGCAGCACCGCTTCTCGCGCCGGGTGGCGGCGAGCGAGCGGCTCGACATCCTGTGGGACCGGCCCGACCTCAACCGGCTCTATTCGCGGCTGGAGGACGAGTACGAACTGGTCGAACGCGGCGAGGCGCTGAACCGCAAGCTGGCCCTGGTCAGCGAGACCGGCGCCAGGCTGACCGACCTGATCGACACCGAGCGGTCCCTGCGGCTGGAGATGATCATCGTCGTGCTGATCGTGGCCGAGCTGGTCATCGCCCTCGGCCAGCTCGCCGCCGGCGCGTTCCACCATCACTAGGCCATGAGGCGCCCAGCCGCTGGGCACGGCCCCTGGCGCGGCGGCGCATCGTCCCGCCCGCGCCAATCGGCAGTTGTCGAGCGGTTGCATGCAGCCTAGGCAATCGCCAATCGCTCTGTCCCCTGAAAGGTCGCCCATGACCAAGGCCCTGCTGCTCGCCGCATCCCTGGCGCTTACGGCGCAGATCGCGCTCGCCGCCGAGACGCCTCGCAAGGCGCCCGACGCGGAGAGCCAGAAGCCGTCGGGCGCCAGCACCGCCTCGCCAAACCAGGGCGTGCTGTTCTCGCCCAGGAGCGTCTCCAGCGAGGGCTCCGTGGCGGTCGAGGGCCAGAGGATCGACTACCGCGCCGTGGCCGGCACCATCGTGGTGCATCCCAAGGGCTGGGACGACGCGGCGGCGCGCGAGCAGCAGGACAAGGCGGACAAGGACGACAAGGACCTCGGCGACAAGGACAATCCCAAGGCCGAGGCCTCGATGTTCTACGTCGCCTATTTCAAGAAGGGCGTTCCGTCCGAGGGACGGCCGATCACCTTCCTCTACAACGGCGGCCCCGGCTCGGCGACCGTCTGGCTGCACATGGGCGCCTTCGGCCCGCGCCGGGTGGTGACCGCCGACGACACCCACACCCCCGCCGCGCCCTACCAGCTCGTCGACAACGCCTACAGCCTGCTGGACGCCAGCGACCTGGTGTTCGTCGACGCGCCGGGCACCGGCTTCAGCCGCATCGCGGGCAAGGACAAGGAGAAGTCGTTCTACGGCGTCGATCCGGACGCCTACGCCTTCAGCCAGTTCATCATGGGCTTCCTGTCGCAGTACGGCCGCTGGAACTCGCCCAAGTACCTGTTCGGCGAAAGCTACGGCACGCCGCGCTCGGCCGTGGTGGTCAACGAGCTGGAGACCGACAACGACATCGACTTCAACGGGGTGATCCTGCTGTCGCAGATCTTCAACTGGAACCTCTCGGTCGACGAGCCGCAGTTCAACCCGGGCACCGACCAGGCCTATATCGCCGCCCTGCCGACCTATGCCGCCACCGCCTGGTACCACAACCGTCTGGGCGGCCAGCGGCCGGCGGACCTGCAGGCGTTCCTGACCGAGGTGGAGCACTTCGCGTCCACCGACTACGCCCTCGCCCTGCAGGCCGGCGCCGAGCTGCCCGACGCCCAGCGCCAGGCCATCGCCGAGCGGCTCAGCCAGTACACCGGCCTGCCCGTCGCCTATGTCCTGAAGGCCGACCTGCGCGTGACCGGCGGCGAGTTCGAGCAGACGCTGCAGGACCCCGCCGGCCTGACCACCGGCCGCCTCGACACCCGCTTCTCCGGCCCGGCCATGGATCCGCTGGACAAGGAGGCCGCCTACGATCCGCAGTCCGCCTCGATCAGCTCGGCCTATGTCTCGGCGTTCAACGACTACGTCAGGAAGCAGCTCGGCTACGGCCAGGACGACATCTACAAGCCCGAGATCAACATCCGCGACTGGTCGATGGCCCACGTGCCGCCCGGCCGCCACTCCCCGGTCGACGCCGCCATGAACGTGATGCCCGACATGGCCCAGGCGCTGAAATACAATCCCCAGCTCAAGGTCATGGTCGCGGGCGGCTATTTCGACCTGGCGACGCCGTTCTACGAGGGCTGGTACGAGATGCACCACCTGCCCATGCCGGCCAGCCTGCAGGGCAACATCGAGTACCACTATTACCAGTCCGGCCACATGGTGTACGCCCACGAGGCGTCGCTGAAGGCCCTGCACGACGACGTCGCCGCCTTCATCCGCAAGACCGACAACCTCGGCGGCTGAGGCGCCTAGGCCCGCAGGCAGTGCGCCAGGACCGGCGCGGCGAGGACGTTCAGCAGGCCGACCAGCACCATCACCAGGCCGGCGATCGAGCCCTCCTCCGCGCCGATCTCATGCGCCTTGGCCGTGCCGGCCCCGTGCGCGCCCATGCCGAGCAGGGCGCCGCGGGCCAGGGTGGAGCGGATCGGCAGCCGCAGCAGCATGACCTCGCCCATGGCCGCGCCGACCACGCCGGTGACGATCACGAACACCGCCGTCAGGTCCGGCTCCCCGCCGATGTCCGCCGAAACGGCCATGGCGAAGGGCGTGGTCATCGACCGCGGCAAAAGGCTGAGCCGCAGCGGCCCGTCCAGACCCAGCACGCTCGCCAGGCCCCAGGCCGACAGCATGGCCGTCGCGCTGCCGGCCACGACGCCGACGAGCAGCACCGGCCAGTAGCGGCGAATCAAGGCCCGCTGCTGATAGATCGAATGGCGAAGGCCACGGTGGCCGGGCCGAGCAGCTCGACCAGCCAGCGCGTGCCGCGGATGTAGTCCGCGTAGCTGGTGCGCAGCAGCAGGGCGGCCGCAATCAGCAGCGCCGGCGTCACCGTCAGGGGCGTCAGCCACCAGCGCGGATGGCGCCGATAGAGCGCCTTGGCCGCCACATACAGCGCCACGGTGACGACGGACCAGAAGACGCCCTGCGCGGCGATCTCAATCCAGCGCGGCATGGGCCAGCTCCCGCCGCCAGGTCCAGCGGCAGCAGAGGTCGACGACCGCGGCCGTGACCGCCATCACCGCCAGCGTGCCGACCAGGATGACGGCCAGCACCTTAAGGCCGAGGACGCCGAAGAATTCATGGTGATCGGTCACCGCCAGCACCGCCGGCACGAAGAACAGCAGCATCTCGGCCAGGAACCAGTCCGCCCCGCGCCGAAGGCTGACGAGGCGGATGCGCCGGGTCCACAGCAGCGCCAGGACCACCGCCATCCCCACCGCCCCGGCCGGCAGCGGCAGGCGCGCGATCCGCACCACCGCCTCGCTCGCCAGCCACACGCCCAGGATCAGGCCGATCTGCACGGGCAGGCTGCGGTGCAGGAGACGGCGAACCCCAAGGGACAGACTTTGCGACGCCACGGCTTCACTCCTCGCCCGCAAAGGTAGGGCGCGGCCGGCCATGATGAAAATGAATTGATGGACTGTCTTCCATTCGAATAGGGAATGGGCATGGAATTCCGCACCCTTCGCGCGTTCGTCGAGGTGGTTCGCCGGGGCGGCTTCACGCCGGCGGCGAAGGCGACCTTCTCGACCCAGTCGACCGTCAGCAAGGCGGTCAGGCAGCTCGAGGACGAGCTCGGCGCGCCGCTGCTCGACCGGCTCGGCCACCGCAGCACGCCGACCGCCGTCGGCGAGGTGGTCTATCGCCGCGCCGTGCGGATCCTGGCCGAGCGGGACGACCTGATCGCCGAACTCGACGAACTGCGCGGCCTGAAGCGCGGGGTCCTGCGGCTGGGCCTGCCGCCGGTGGGCTCCAGCACCCTGTTCGCGCCGTTGTTCGCGGCCTATCGCAGCCGCTATCCCGGCGTCGAGGTGCGCCTCGTCGAGCACGGCAGCGAGCGCCTGGAGGAGATCCTCCTGGCCGGGGACATCGACCTCGCCGCCTCGCTCCTGCCGATGTCGGAGGAGTTCGAGTTCCAGGAGGTGCGGACCGAACCCCTGGTGGTCGTCGTCTCCAGCCGCCATCCGCTCGCCGCCAGGGAAGCGACGGACCTGCTCGGCGTGCGGGACATGCCCTTCATCCTCTACGAGGCCGGGTTCGGCCTGAACCGGGTGATCCTGCAGGCCTGCCGGCGCCGCGGCTTCGAACCGTCGGTGGTGGCGCGGAGCAGCCAGATCGACTTCATCGTCGCCCTCGCCGCCGCCGGGCTCGGCATCGGCTTCCTGCCGCGCATGATCGCAGAGCAGCGCGGCGAGCCCGGCGTCGCCCGGGTCCTGCTCGACGAGCCGCAGACGGCCTGGCGGCTGGCCATGATCTGGCGGCGCGGGGCCTACCTCTCCGACGCGGCCCGGGCATGGCTGGCCCTGGCGCGCGAAGCCGCCCCTTGACCCGCCGGCCGCGGGGCGCAGGGTGACGCCAACCAAACAGAGGAAGCGCCATGGCGACCATCAACTTCTCGGGCCGGACCGCGCTGGTGATCGGGGGCGAGAGCGGCATCGGCCGCGCCGCCGCCCTCGCCTTCGCCGAATGCGGCGCCAACGTCGTGA
The DNA here is from genome assembly GCA_037201645.1 of Caulobacteraceae bacterium. Lineage (GTDB taxonomy): Bacteria > Pseudomonadota > Alphaproteobacteria > Caulobacterales > Caulobacteraceae > JANWHQ01. Next base: position 122,993 of record JBBCHF010000007.1, on the reverse strand, counting down.
TCGCCGGCCGTGACCCGGAGGCCGGGGCCAGGACCGAGGCGGAGGTCACGGCCCTCGGCGAGGGTTTCTTCGTCCAGGTCGACGTCACACGCGAGGCGGAGGTGGCCAAGGTGATCGCTGAGGCCGAGGCGCGGTTCGGCCGCATCTGGGCCGCCGTCAACAACGCCGGCACCGAAGGCGGCTTCGGCCCGGTGCAGGAGCAGACCGCCGAGGAGTTCGACCGGATCATCGCGGTGAACCTGCGCGGCTGCTTCTTCGGCCTGAAGCACGAGATCCCGCACATGCTGCGCCACGGCGGCGGGGCGATCGTCAACACCGCCTCCCAGGCCGGCCTCACGGGCCTCGCCAACGTCGCCATCTACACCGCCTCCAAGCATGGCGTGGTCGGGCTGACCAAGTCGGCGGCTCTGGAGATGGCGCGCCAGAACATCCGGGTGAACGCCGTCGCGCCGGGGCCGGTGGAGACGGGCCTGCTGCACCGGATGGTCGACGGCAAGGTGCCGCTGGACGTCATCGCCGACGGCACGCCCATGGGCCGCATCGCCCAGCCGTCGGAGATCGGCGGCGCCATCGTCTGGCTGTGCTCGGACCAGGCGTCCTACGTCACCGGCCACACCCTGGCTGTCGACGGCGGGATGACGGTTCCCTAGCGGCCGTCGCCCAGCGCGCATGCTGCGCTGCGGGATCGGTTCGCGGCCTCAGGCATTGGGTTCTGAAGGACCCACAGCAGACGCGGGGCGCCGTGACCGACCTTCGCCTTTACATGCAGTGGCTGGAGCTCCAGCTCGACTGGCTTCCGGCCTGGCTGACCAGCCTGATCGTCCTCGCCGGCGGCGGCGCCGCGGGCCTGGCGGTGTGCGAGGCCGGGTCGCGGCTGATCACCCACGCCCTGGCGCGGCGCGACGAGTTCTGGCGCTCGCTGATCGCCCGCACCAAGGGGCCGGCGCGGCTGGCCCTGCTGGTCATCGGCCTGTCGATCGGCGCCTCGCTCGCGCCGCTGGACCCGGGCCAGGCGGCCCTGATCCAGCACGCCCTCTTGATCTGCTTCATCCTGCTGGTCGGCTGGATCGGCCTGGTGGCGATGAACATCGCCTCGGCCATCTATCTACGCCGCTTCGCCAACAGCGCCTCGGACAACTTCCTGGCCCGCAAGCACGTGACCCAGGTGCGGCTGCTGCAGCGCGCCTGCGCCACCCTGATCGTGCTGCTGACCGCCAGCCTCGCCCTGATGACCATTCCGGGCGTGCGCCAGTACGGCGTCAGCCTGCTGGCCTCGGCGGGCGCGGCGGGGGTGATCTTCGGCCTGGCCCTGCAGCCGGTCCTCGGCAACCTGATCGCCGGGGTGCAGATCGCCATGACCCAGCCGATCCGCATCGGCGACGCTGTCATCGTCGAGAACGAGTGGGGGGAGATCGAGGAGATCACCTCCACCTATGTGGTGGTCCGCGTGTGGGACTGGCGGCGGATGGTGCTGCCCCTCAGCTACTTCATCCAGAAGCCGTTCCAGAACTGGACCCGCGAGTCCGCCTCCCTGATCGGCACCTCGATGCTCTACCTCGACTATTCCGCGCCGGTGGAGATCATGCGGCGCAAGCTGGAAGAGATCGTCGCCGGCTCGCGCCTGTGGGACAAGCAGGTGGTCAACCTCGCGGTCACCGACCTGAAGGAGCGCACCATGGAGGTCCGCTGCCTGGTCAGCGCCAAGAACGCCGGCGAGACCTTCGACCTGCGCTGCGAGGTGCGCGAGAAGATGATCGCCTTCCTGCAGGCCGAGCACCCCTACGCCCTGCCGCGCCAGAGGCTCGACCTGCCCGAGGGCGCGGCCGTGCGCATCGCCGACGGCGGCGCGCCGCGGCCGCAGAACGCCGGCGAGCCGGCCCGCTATTCCTGAAGCGCGGGTTCAGTAGCCGCGTAGCGGCACGCAGAAGCGCTTGCCGTGGTAGGTGTCGCCGAAAAGCGAGCCGTCCTGGCTCGCCCGCGCCCGCGCCCGGTCGAAGGCGGCGGAGTCCGCCGGCGGCCGCTCGCCCGGCGCGCACCAGGGCGCAGTGACCTGGCGATACGGGCCGTGGCACAGGCAGATGTCCGGCGGATGCGCGAACCGGCTGGCGTCGCTGTCCCGGCAGACGGGCGGGTGGCCGACGCCCAGGCCGTCGAGACAGAGCGTCGCGCCGTGGCGGGGGTCGTCGGCGTCGTGCGGCTTGGCCGCGCCCGGCTGGGCGAAGCTGGCGGCGAGCGCGACGCCCGCGAGAATGGCGGGAAGCGAAAGGCGCATGATTGTGGTCTCCGGCTGCCTAAACACCCGGCAGCTTCCTCCGTCCCCGCGCCCCTGTCGAGCCGCTTCCGCGGCGCGCTCAGGCGATCAGCGGAACTCTAGCTGTCGAGGAAGCTCCTCAGCTTGCGGCTGCGGCTGGGGTGCTTGAGCTTGCGCAGGGCCTTGGCCTCGATCTGGCGGATGCGCTCGCGCGTCACCGAGAACTGCTGGCCGACCTCCTCCAGGGTGTGGTCGGTGTTCATGCCGATGCCGAAGCGCATGCGCAGCACCCTTTCCTCGCGCGGGGTCAACGACGCGAGGACACGCGTCGTTGTTTCGCGAAGGTTGCTCTGGATCGCCGCGTCGATCGGCAGGACCGCGTTCTTGTCCTCGATGAAGTCGCCGAGGTGGCTGTCCTCCTCGTCCCCGATCGGGGTCTCGAGGCTGATGGGCTCCTTGGCGATCTTCAGGACCTTGCGGACCTTCTCCAGCGGCATGGCCAGCTTCTCGGCCAGCTCCTCCGGCGTCGGCTCGCGGCCGATCTCGTGCAGCATCTGGCGCGAGGTGCGGACGATCTTGTTGATCGTCTCGATCATGTGCACCGGGATGCGGATGGTGCGCGCCTGGTCGGCGATCGAGCGGGTGATCGCCTGGCGGATCCACCAGGTGGCGTAGGTCGAGAACTTGTAGCCGCGGCGGTACTCGAACTTGTCCACCGCCTTCATCAGGCCGATGTTGCCTTCCTGAATGAGATCAAGGAACTGCAGGCCGCGGTTGGTGTACTTCTTGGCGATCGAGATCACCAGGCGAAGGTTGGCCTCGACCATCTCCTTCTTGGCCTGGCGGGCCTCGCGCTCGCCCTTCTGCACGGTCTGGACGATGCGGCGGAAGTCGTCGACCGGCACGCCGGTCTCGGTGGCCAAGGCCGCCACTTCCTGGCGGATGTCGCCGACCTGGCCCTTGTCGTTCTCGATGAATTTGGTCCAGCGCACCCCGCCGGCCTTGACCTTGTCGCCCCAGTTGGGATCGAGCTCGGCGCCGAGGTAGGCGCGCAGGAACTCCGCGCGCGAGATGCCGTAGGAGTCGGCCAGGCGCAGCAGGCGCCCTTCCAGGGCCACCAGGCGCTTGTTGATCGCATAGAGCTGGTCGACCAGGGCCTCGATGCGGTTGTTGTTCAGCTTCAGGGTCTTGAGCTGTTGGATGATCGCGCCGGCGCGCGCCTCATAGGCCTTGCGGTCGGCGTCGGAGAGGTCCTTGCCGGACAGGCGCCGCTCGACCAGCTGCTCCTGCAGCTTGCGGAACGCCTCGAACTCGGCGGCGATGGCGTCGAGCGTGGCCATCACGCCTTCGCGCAGCTCCGCCTCCATGGCGGAGACGGACGGGCCGGCGCCGTCGTCGAACTCGTCGTCGCTGTCGGATTCGGCCTCGGCGTCCGCTTCCGCGGCGGCTTGCTCGCCCGCCGCGGGCGCCGGAGCGGCCACGGGCGCAGGCGCGGCGTCGCCGACCACCGGCGCGCCCTCGGCCGCGGCCCCGGCCACGCCGCCGTAGGTCTGTTCGAGGTCGATGACCTCGCGCAGCAGGATGCGGCCCGAGCTCAGCTCCTCGCGCCACACCATGATGGCTTCGAAGGTCAGGGCCGATTCGCACAGGCCGCGGATCATGGTGTCGCGGCCGGCCTCGATGCGCTTGGCGATGGCGATCTCGCCCTCGCGCGACAGAAGCTCCACCGAGCCCATCTCGCGCAGGTACATGCGCACGGGATCGTCGGTGCGGTCGTAGGTGGCTTCCTTGGCGGTCTCGACGACGGCGGTCTCTTCGCGCACGGCCACGTCGGTGACCTCGCCGTCCTCGGCCTCGGCCTCGGATTCGATGACATTGACGCCCATCTCCGAGAGCATGGCGAGGGTGTCCTCGATCTGCTCGGAGGTGACCTCTTCGGACGGCAGGACCTTGTTCAGCTCGTCCATGGTGACGTAGCCGCGGGCCTTGGCCTGCTTGATGAACTTCTTGACGCCGGCGTCGGTCAGGTCGAGCAGCGGCCCATCGGCGGGTGCTTCGGCCTCAGGCGTTTCAGCGGCGGTCGTGGTCATTCAGGTCTCCGCTCCCGGCAAGTCGCGCCGGAAGTATGCAAGGGCCAGTCCAAGGCGTCCCCTATCAGGACGCTTCGTCCGACCAGATCGTTCCCGTCCGGATCGCCCGCTTCAGGGCGTCCCGCTCGGCCTTCAATCGCGACAGCTGCGCCGCGTCCTCTGCGTCCTGGATATCCGATTTTGCGGACACCAGCGCGCTCTCCAACGCGGCCATCCGAGCGAGGGACTCGAAGGCTTGCGACCATAGGGGTCTGGCTGCGGCGAGCGGAAGGTTCGGGTCAAGGAAAGGCGCGCCGGAGCGTTCCGCGGCCTTGTCGATCTCGCTCAGCAGCCCGCCAAATCCCTTGACCGCCAGATGGCGAGTGAGGGCGCCGCTGTCAAGGATATCGCCGTCCAACCGCAGCCGGATGATTTCCTTGGCCAAATCCTGGAGGACCGGATCGCCTGGGGGTGCAGGTGCAGTTACAACATAGTTGACACAACGACCCTCATCCCTCACATCGGCGACGTCGGCGACCAAGGAGGTACTGGCCATGCGGACCGCTCTGCGACGGATGGGCAATTCGTCCGGCGTCATCATTCCGAAGCCGTTTCTGGCTGAGATCGGCGCGACCCCGGGCGAGGACGTGGAAATGGCCGTGGAAGACGGCCGCATCGTCATCGCCGCGGCCAAGCGGCGCCCTCGCGAAGGCTGGGCCGATGCAAGCGCGGCGCTGGCGCGCGCCGGCGACGATGAGCTTGCCTGGCCCGAATTCGCCAACGCCGGGGACGAGACTCTGACGTGGTGACCCGCGGCGAGATCTGGCTCGCCGCGCTGGATCCGACCCAGGGAAGCGAAATCCGCAAGACGCGGCCGTGCGTGATCGTTTCGCCGCCGGAACTGCACGATTACCTGCGCACCGTGACGGTCGCGCCGATGACCACGGGCAGCCGTCCTGCGCCTTTCCGCATCCCCGTTTCCTTCCAGGACAAAGAGGGGCTGATCCTGCTGGATCAGCTTCGCACCCTGGACAAAGCCCGGCTCGTGCGTCGTTTGGGCACAGTGGTCGCCGACACCCTGTCGGCGACCCTGGCGGCCTTGCGCGAGCTGTTCGAGGAATAGGGACGCCGCCGCCATCAGTGCACGGAGACTGCAAGAGGATTGTCGTCGGCCCATTCGCCGGCGTCCAGGCGGCGGCGCAACTGGTCGCGATCGGCCTTCAGCCGCATCAGGGCCGAAGAGTCGTTGTCGCGCTCGAGATCGACCACGGCGCTGGCGAGGGCCCGCTCCAAGGCCTCCAGCCTCAGCAACATGTCGAAAGCCTGAGACCAAAGGGCGCGCGCCCGGTCCTGGCTGATGTCCGGCTGAAGGAACGGCGCGCCGACGCCCGCGATCCGGGCGGCCTGTTCGAGGCGGCCGAAGGCTTCATCATCGAAACCCCTCTCTCTCAGCCGTCGCACGATCTGATCCGACTCCAGCGTCTCCGACTGGAAGCGCAGGGTGACCAATTCATCCGCGACGGCGGCGAGCTGCTGATCGCAAAAGCCCTGGGTGGCCAGCAGCTCCACCTTCGAGTCGAGGATCGCCGGATTCCGGACGGCGGCCAAGGCAAGGGCTGCCGCCAGAGGTTTCGGCGACCGCGCCAGCCGGCGCGCCGCCGCCTTCCCTTCTTCGGTGGCTCTGGTCGGCGCCTGACGACGCGTCTTCCAGCCGTGGCGGGCGATCTCCCTGGCCGCGGCGCCGATGGTGAACACCGGCCGCTCGGTCGGCCAGAGCGCCTCGTAGCGGCCGAGCAGATCCTCCCGATAGGCGCCGGCGAGGTCTTTGTCGGCGATGCTCGCGGCGGCCTGGCGCAAACGGACCTTCAGCGCGGTCCGGCGCTCCGGGGTGTCCAGCGGCTCCTGGTCGCGTTCGCGGATGAACAGGGCCTCGACGAAGGGCGTGGTCTTCAGGAGCTGCGCCTTCAGGGCCGCGGCGCCCTGTTCGCGCAGGACGTCGTCCGCGTCCTTGCCCCCGGTCAGCGTTGCAAAGCGGAAGGATTTGCCGGGCTTCAGGAGGGGCAGCGCCCGGTCGATGGCGCGGCTGGCGGCGCGGCGGCCGGCCTGGTCGCCGTCGAAGCACAGGGTGGGCTCCGGATGCAGCCGCCAGAGCAGCTCCATCTGCTCCTCGCCGAGCGCGGTGCCCATGGGCGCCACGGCCGCGATCCCCGCGCGCTGGCAGGCGATCACGTCCATATAGCCTTCGACCACCACCAGCGGCGGCGCCTCGGCCTCGGGCGCGCCGGGCGCGTGCAGCAGCTTGCGCGCCTCGGGCAGGCCGTAGACCAGCCGGCCCTTGTGGAAGAGCGCGGTCTCCGGCCCGTTCAGGTACTTGGCCCGCGCCTCCGGATCGAGGGCGCGGCCGCCGAACGAGACCACCCGCCCCCGCGCGTCGGCGATCGGGAAGATGATCCGCTCGCGGAAGCGGTCGTAGGGCGCGCCGCCGTCCTCGGGCGCGATCAGGAGGCCCGCCTCGACCAGCTCGTCCGGCCGCGCGCCCTTGGTGATCAGGAAGTCCTTCAGCCGGGTGCGGTCCGCCGGGGCGTAGCCGAGGCGGAACCGCGCCCAGTCCTCCTCCTTCAGGCCGCGCCGCTCCAGATACGCGCGCGCGTCGCGGCCGGGCGGCCGGCGCAGCTCGGCCTCGAACCACTTGGCCGCGGTCTCCAACCAGTCCTGCAGGGTCTGGCGCTTCCGGTCCTCCTCCGCGCCGCGCGGGTCGAGCGCCGGCAGGGCCACGCCCGCCTCCGCCGCCAGCCGCTCCACCGCCTCCGGGAAGGACAGCCGCTCGGTCTCCTGCAGGAAGGTGATGATGTCGCCGGTCTTGCCGGACGAGAAGTCGAAGAACTGGCCCTTGTCGTCGTTGACGTAGAAGGACGGCGTCTTCTCCTTGGTGAACGGCGACAGGCCGACGTACTCGCGCCCCTGCCGGCGCAGCTTCACCGTCCGCCCGATCACTTCGGATGGGCGGAGCCGCGATTTGATCTCGTCCAGGAGCCGTTCGTCGAACCTCACGCGGGGCATGATAGCCGACTCTCTTCAAGTCCGCGCCGTTCCGACTAAGCTGGCCCCAACAATACCCTGGGGAGGAGCGACGATGGCCGAGGACGCCGGAGGACCGAACGCCCAGCAGGCCGCCGACTGGAACGATGCGGTCGGCCGCTCGTGGGCGGACCTGCACGAGCAGATCGACCGGCAGATCGCGCCCCTGGGCCGCCAGGCCATGGCCGCGCTGGAGCCGCTGGCGGGCCTGCGCGTGCTCGACGTCGGGTGCGGCTGCGGCGAGACCACCCGCGAGCTGGCCTCGCGGATCGGCGCGGGCGGCGAGGCGGTCGGCGTCGACGTCTCCGCCATGCTGCTCGCGATCGCGCGGGACACGGCGCCGCCGCCCGGCGCGGCGACGCTGCGGTTCATCCAGGCCGACGCCCAGGCGGCGCCGCTCGGCGGGGGGTTCGACGCGGCGTTCTCCCGCTTCGGGGTGATGTTCTTCGAGGACCCGGCGGCGGCCTTCGCCAACATCCGCTCGGCGCTGAAGCGGGGCGGGCGGCTGGCCTTCGTCTGCTGGCGGCCGCCGGCGCAGAACCCCTATCTGACCGCCGCCATGGCCGCCGCGCGCGACCTGTTGCCGCCCGCGCCGCCGCCTGTCCCGCACGCGCCGGGTCCGTTCGGTCTGGCCGACGGCGAGCGCACGCGGTCGATCCTGGCGGGCGCCGGCTTCGCGGACGTGGCGGTCAAGCCGTTCGACCTGCCGATCGGCGGCGATCCTCTCGAGCCGACCGTCGGCCAGGCCCTGCGCATGGGCCCGCTGGCCTCGGCCCTGCGCGAAGCCGGCGCGGACGAGGCGCTGAAGGCCCGGGTCGAGGACGCGGTCCGCGCCGCCTATCGCGCCTTCGACGGCGCGGATGGAATCGTACGGCTTCCCGCCGGCGTCTGGATCGTCACGGCGCGCAATCCGTAGCGGGAGCCGCCATCGCCGCGCGCCGGCCGCCAAGGACAGAAGCGCGCCAGATAATAGGAGGGGGAACGCCCAATGAGAGCGAGCACGGACAGGATCCTGACCACCCACGTCGGCAGCCTGCAGACGCCCGAGTACATCGACCCCGACCGCTTCAAGGCGATGACCGACGCGCAGCTGCGCGTCGCGGTGGAGGAGGTCGTCCAGGGCCAGAAGGACGCCGGCGTCGACATCCTCAACGAGGGCGAGCTGACCAAGGGCGGCATCTGGGTCACCTACATCCACGAGCGGTTCGGCGGCTTCGAGCCGATCCCCGCCGGCGGCGCGCCGGTGCTGCCCCAGGCCCAGGACTGGATCGACTTCGCCGACTACTACAAGAGCCGCATTCCGGGCGGGACGCGCGGGGCCACGGGCGACCTCGCCTGCGTCGGACCCGTGGTCTACCGGGGCCAGGCCCTGCTCCAGCGCGAGATCGACCTCCTCGTCGCCGCGCTCGGGGACACGCCGCGCGGCGACGCCTTCCTGACCTCCACCGCGCCGCTGAGCCTGCTGCAGGGCCGCCGGAACGACTACTACCGCACCGAGGAGGAGTTCATCGCCGCCCTGGCCGACGCGATCCGGGTCGAATACCGGATGATCGTCGACGCCGGCCTCCTGCTCCAGGTCGACGATGCCTGGCTGGCCGCCCTGTGGGACCGGATCGGCCACGGGATGGGGCTGGAGGCGTACCGCCGCTACTGCGAGCCGCGGATCGAGGCCCTGAACTACGCCCTTAAAGGCATCCCCGCCGGCCGCGTGCGCTACCACCTCTGCTGGGGGTCATGGCCAGGGCCGCACTCGCACGATATCCCGATGGCGCACATCGTCGACCTGATGCTGCGGGTGAACGCCCAGGCCTATCTGTTCGAGGCGGCGAACGGACGCCACGAGCACGAGTACGCCGTCTGGCGGGACGTCGACCTGCCGGACGACAAGATCCTGGTCCCCGGGGTGATCAGCCACTGCACGCCGGTGGTGGAGCATCCGCAGCTCATCGCCGAGCGCATCCAGCGCTTCGCGACCATCGTCGGGCGAGAGCGCGTCATCGCCGGCACCGACTGCGGCCTCGGCATCCGCACCCATCCGCAGGTCGCCTGGGCCAAGCTCAAGTCGATGGCCCAGGGCGCCGCCATCGCCAGCGAGGCGCTGTGGGGCCGCAGGTCGGCGGCCTAACCGCGGGCGTCCTGGCGGCCGAGATCGGCAAGGGCCTCGTCCTGGAGCCGGTACACGGTCCAGTCGGCCATCGGGCGCGCGCCGAGGCTCTCGTAGAAGGCGATGGAGGGCGCATTCCAGTCCAGCACCGCCCACTCCAGCCGGCCGAGGCCCTCGCGCACGCACCGCCTGGCCAGGGACGTCAGCAGGGCCTTGCCGATGCCGCGCCCGCGATGGGCCGGCCGCACGTAGAGGTCCTCCAGATAGATTCCGTGCCGCCCGCGGAAGGTCGAGAAGTTGTAGAACCACAGGGCGAAGCCGGCCGGCTCGCCGTCCCACTCGGCGATGTCGCAGGCTGCCCGCAGCGACGGCCCGAAGAGGGCGGCGGCCACGTCCGCGTCGGTGGCGACCGCCTCGTGCTCCAGGTGCTCGTAGGCGGCGAGTTCGCGCACGAAGGCGGCGATCAGGGCGGCGTCGGGGGGCTCGGCGGGGCGGATGGTCAGCATCGTCCGGATTTGCCCGAGCCGCGCGGCCAAGTCGACCGCCCTCGCATTGAACCGGCGGCCCGATTCCCCTAACTAGGCCCCGTTGCCCGGCGGGCGAGGTCTTCGGGGCCTCGACCGCCGTTTTCGCAAAAGGGACCCCGCCTCATGACCCAGCCGCTGATGCCCGGCGCGACCGGCGTGCTGGCCCTCGCCGACGGGACCATCTTCCAGGGCGTGGGCGCCGGCGCCGAGGGCGAGGCGGTCGGCGAGGTCTGCTTCAACACCGCGATGACCGGCTATCAGGAGATCCTGACCGACCCGTCCTACATGAGCCAGATCGTCGCCTTCACCTTTCCCCACATCGGCAACACCGGGGTGAACCTGGAGGACGTGGAGCAGTTCGGCGCGGGCGCCGACACCGCAGCGCGCGGCGCGATCTTCCGCGACATCCCCACCGCCCCGGCCAACTGGCGCGCCGAGCGCGGCGCCATGGGCGCGCTGGACGGCTGGCTGAAGCGGCGCGGCGTCGTGGCCCTGGCCGGGATCGACACCCGCGCCCTGACCCGCGCGATCCGCCAGAAGGGCATGCCGCACGGCGTCGTCGCCCATGCCCCGGACGGCAAATTCGACCTCGACGCCCTGGTCGCCAAGGCGCGGGCCTGGGCCGGCCTGGAGGGCCTGGACCTCGCCAAGGACGCCAGCTGCCTGCAGCCGTTCGTGTTCGAGGAAGGGCTGTGGCGCTGGCCGGAGGGCTATGCCAAGGCCGGCGAGCCCAGGTACGAGGTCGTGGTCGTCGACTACGGCGTCAAGCGCAACATCCTGCGCGCCCTGACCTCGATCGGGGCGCGGGCGACGGTGGTGCCGGCCGCCACGAGCGCGGAGGAGATCCTGGCGCGCAACCCGGACGGCGTCCTCTTGTCCAACGGCCCCGGCGACCCGGCCGCGACGGGCGAATACGCCTGCCCCGAGATCAGGAAGCTGGTCGACTCAGGCAAGCCGGTGTTCGGCATCTGCCTCGGCCACCAGATGCTGGCCCTGGCGCTCGGCGCCAGGACCGTGAAGATGGAGCAGGGCCACCACGGCGCGAACCATCCGGTGAAGGACCTGACCACCGGCAAGGTCGAGATCGTCTCGATGAACCACGGCTTCACGGTCGACCGCGACAGCCTGCCCGAGCCGGTGCAGGAAACCCACGTCTCCCTGTTCGACGGCACCAACGCCGGCCTGGCCCTGAAGGGCCGCCCGGTGTTCAGCGTGCAGCACCACCCCGAGGCCAGCCCCGGCCCGACGGACTCGCTCTATCTCTTCGAGCGGTTCGCCGGGCACATGGACGGGCGGCGCTAGGGCCTACTTCTCGCCGGAGCCCGGCTCGGCCATGCCGCGGTGCATCTGGGCGAGTTGGGAACCGGGGATGACCGCCGCGGCCGCCGCCTGCAGCTTGTTCTTGATGCCGTGCACCACGTCGCCCTCGCCGCGCATCAGGGCGTCGAAGCCGGTCTTGGCGACGTCGGCCGGGTCGTCCTTCTTGGCCTGGCCGATCTTGGTGTCCATCAGCTCGCCGCGCTCGAAGAACTCCGTCTCGGTGGCGCCGGGCAGCAGGGCGGTCACCGTCACGCCCGTGTCCTTCAGCTCGTTGCGCAGGGCGAAGGAGAAAGAATCCAGGAAGGCCTTGGTGCCGTTGTAGACGGCCTGGAAGGTCCCCGGTATCAGGCCGGCGATCGAGCCGGTGATCAGGATCCGGCCGCGGCCCCGCTCGCGCATGTCGCGGGCGATCAGGTGTATCAGCCGCAGCGTGCCGGAGATGTTGGTGTCGACGACCTTGAGCTCCTTCTCGATCGGCTGGTCGAGGAAGCCCTTGCCGAGGCCGATGCCGGCGTTGGCGGCCAGGGCGTCCACTGGACGGCCCAGGGCCTGGGTGCGATCGTAGAGGGTGCGCACGCCCTGCTCGGTGGAGAGGTCGGCCTGCACCGTCTCGACCTCGCAGCCGAGGGCGCGGATCGCCTGGGCCGCCTCGGAGAGTTCGGGCATGTCGGCGGCCAGCACCAGGTCGAATCCGTGCTCGGCGAACTGTTTGGCCAGCTCGTAGCCGATGCCGCTGGAGGCGCCGGTGACGACGGCGAGGGGGCGAAGGTCGGTAGCCATGATGAGCGTTCCCTTGAAAGCCGCTGGATGGCCCATCAACCCAGGGCGGCGCGCGTCGTTCCTACGGCCGCGCTCGCGCCGGCGCGGATTTGATCTGGATCAATGCCCGCGCTCGGGACTCCAGGGCGGGTGCGGCGCGTGACACATCCCTCCCCGACTCCCTCCGGCGCTTCGACCGACGGGCGCGGCCCCATGCTGCTCAGCGCGCTGCGCGAGGGGTATGGGCTCGGCGCCCTGCGCGCGGACGCCCTCGCCGGCCTGACCGTGGCCATCGTCGCCCTGCCGCTGTCGATGGCGCTCGCCATCGCCTCGGGCGCGACGCCGGCCCAGGGCCTGATCACCGCCATCGTCGCGGGCCTGTTCATCTCAGCCCTCGGCGGCAGCCGCTTCCAGATCGGCGGGCCGACCGGCGCGTTCGTGGTGGTGGTGTTCGGCGTGATCGCCCACCACGGCTATGACGGCCTGGTGCTGGCGACGCTGGTCGCGGGCGGCCTCCTGGTCGCCGCCTCGCTTGCCGGCGTGGGCGCCTGGATCAAGTACGTGCCGGACCCGGTGGTGACCGGCTTCACCTCGGGCATCGCCGTGGTGATCGCGGCCAGCCAGATCGGCGACGTCCTTGGCCTGAAGGTCCACGCCCCGGCCGACTTCGCGCCCAAGATCGCCGCCCTGTGGAACGCCCGCGACACCCTCAGCCCCTACGCCCTGGCGCTGGGGTTGATCTGCATCGGCGTGATCCTGGCCTTCCGGCGGTGGGCCCCGCGGTGGCCGGCGTTCCTGATCGTGGTCGCGGGCGCGTCCCTGACCGCCGCCCTGCTGCACCTGCCGCTGGACACCATCGGCAGCCGGTTCGGCGGGGTGCCTTCGTCCCTGCCCATGCCGCACGTGCCGTCGTTCAGCCTGGAGAAGCTGCAGGCGGTGCTGCCCTCGGCCTTCACCATCGCCTTCCTCGGCGCGATCGAGAGCCTGCTGTCGGCCACCGTCGCGGACGGCCTGACCGGCACGCGCCACCGGCCCAACGCCGAGCTGATGGGTCAGGGCATCGCCAACGCCGCCTCCGCCCTGTTCGGCGGCCTGCCGGCCACGGGCGCCATCGCGCGCACCGCCACCAACATCCGCGCCGGGGCCAGGACGCCCGTCGCCGGCATGCTGCATTCGGTGTTCCTGCTGGCCTTCATGCTGCTGGCCGCGCCGTTGGCGGCCTATGCGCCGCTCGCCGCCCTGGCGGCGATCCTGCTGGTGGTGGCCTGGAACATGGCCGAGACGCACCGCTTCGTGATCCTGCTCAAGGGTCCCGCGGGAGACGGGGTGGTGCTGGTCGCGACCTTCGTGCTCACCGTGTTCGCGGACCTCACTCTGGCCATCGGAGTCGGGGTGATCCTGTCGACCCTGCGGTTCATGCACCGGATGGCCGAGGCGGTCAGCATCGAGCAGCGGGGCCTGGAGGAAGAGGCCGCCGAGGCCCTGCCCGACCGCGCCCACCTGCCGCCGGGCGTAGAGGTGTTCCGCTTCGCCGGCCCGCTGTTCTTCGGCGCGGCCAGCCGGCTGGAGGACGCCTTCACCAACACCGGCTCCAAGCCCAAGGCGATCATCCTGCGCATGGGCGGGGTGCCGTTCATCGACGCCACGGCCGCGCGGCTGCTGGCCGCCTTCATCCGCCGCCGGCGCGCCGAGGGGGTGATGGTGGTGATCTGCGGCCTGCAGCCCCGCCCGGCCCAGGCGCTGAGCCGCTTCGGCGCCGTCGAGGGCCCCTTCGCCGCCGAGCGCGCGGACAACTTCGCCGCCGCCAACGACCTGATCCTGCAGCATCAGGCGGCGTAGGCGGCGGCTTCAGATCAGGCCGGCCACCAGGCCCCGCCGCAGCGCCTCCTCGGCGGGGACATACCAGTTGCTGGCGGCGCGGTCGCAGACCTCGTCCAGGCTGACGTCCGACTCCTCGACAAGCTGGGCGAAGCCGGCGCGCTCCAGCTCCAGCCCGACCTCGATCTGGGCCAGCATCTCGCGCGCCACCTGGGCCTGCGCCTTCAGCGGGCCGGTGAAGTGCACGTTCATGTCCATGCGCCGGCCGTGGACGAGCAGGACGGTGTCGCGGCTCAGATAGCGGTCGCGGCGCGGGAACGCGGCCATGATGGTGACCCCGGCCGAATAGACCACGGTCTTGCCGAGGAACAGGATCCGCCGGCCGGTCGTCTCGCCGATCAGGCGGATCTCCAGCGCCATGCGGCGCCCCGTCTCCGCCTCCCCGCCGCAGGTGGTCAGCTCCACCACCAGGGGATCGGCCCCGCCCGCCGCCTCGACCTGATGGCGGAAGCTTGAGAACAGCGCCTCGTTGACGTCCCCGAACAGCCGCACGTGCGGGCGCATCAGGGCGTCGACTGGAAATTGCGTCGCGTCGTCCAAGGGCATGAAGGCGCCTCCCGGGGAAGGGGAGCGCAAACGCCTCGGCCGGCCGGAACGTTCCCGCCGAAGGCAAAAGGGCGACGCCGCCGGCGCCGCCCTGAAGCCGTGGCCCGGGAACCGGATCAGAACTTCTTGTCGACCTGCAGGAAGACCGAACGGCCGAACCAATCGTACTGGGTCCCCTGCAGCGTGGTGGAGCCGATCACGTTCTCGTAGCCCTCGTAGGAATAGATCGGCGGGGCGACGTTGAACACGTTCATGATACCTGCAGTAAACTTGAGACCGTCGGGGAACGTCTTCTGGATGGACACGGTGTTGTTGACGTAGAAGGGCGCGACGATCGGAAAGGCGCCGACCACGCCTGTGCCGCGGTAGCCGTTGGGGAAGCCGTTCGACGGGTCGGTCGTGTTGGACCCGAACATGAAGTCGGTGGATTTGCCGACCATGTTGACGAACCAGTTGAGCGTCCAGGTCCGCCAGTCGAGACGGATGTTCACATTGCCCACGAAGGCGGGAGCCCCCAGCGAGCCCGTGTAGTCGATCCGGTCGGCGCTCCCGAGCAGTTGGGTGGAGTTCTCGAGCGTCCAGCTGAACTGGCCGTCCAGACGCAGCATGACGTCATGAGGCAGGCGGTGACGGAAATACAGCGTCGCGTCGATGCCGCGATTCATGACGTCCGCCACGTTCACATAGTTGTCGAAGACATCGAGCAAGTTCTGGTAGGTGGGAGACGTCGGATCATTGTCCCGATCAAACAGCTGGCAGAAACCGTTATTCGGATAGGTCGGCGAATTATAGCATTGGCTAAGGATATTCTGGGCGCCGAACTGCTGGATGCCGTTGCGAATGTGATTTTCGTAGTAGTCGACCTCCAGCGCCGCATCGAGGCCGAACCAATGGGGCTTGAACACGATGCTGGTGGTTCGCGACAGCGAGGTTTCCGGCTTCAGATTGCCGGAGGAGTTGCCCCCCGTGTAGATCAGCACGCTGCCGACCGCCGTATAGTCCGACGGGATGCCCGCTGCGGCGCAGTTCTTCGCGATGTTCGGGTTTGAGGCCAGGCCCCAGTTGATGCAGGGGTCGATGTCCTGGCCCAGATAGCTGGTCTGGTTCGCGAGGTACTGCTCATACAGCGTCGGCGCGCGGAACGAGGTGCCCTGGACGTACTTGACGGTCAGCCAGTCGGTGACATCCCAGACGCCCGAGGCCTTGTAGGTCTTGGCGGTGCCGGCGCTGTCGTAGTCGGAGATGCGGCCTGACAGCGTGAAGCTCAGACTGCGGATCAGCGGCAGATCCTTCAACGCCGGAATCGAAAGCTCGGCGAAGCCTTCGCGCACCTGGTCCGAGCCCTGGGTGACGCCGGCCGTGGTCAGG
The DNA here is from genome assembly GCA_037201645.1 of Caulobacteraceae bacterium. GTDB lineage: Bacteria > Pseudomonadota > Alphaproteobacteria > Caulobacterales > Caulobacteraceae > JANWHQ01. The sequence goes on along the minus strand of JBBCHF010000007.1, from coordinate 107,093 downwards.
CCGAAGCTGTTGCCCGCCAGGGTATATTCGCCGGGGACGTCGTGGATGTAGTCGCGCCGGACCGCGAAACCCAGGTCGAAGGCCAGCGGGCCCGCCGGCAGGCTGAACAGATTGCCGGAGACGTCGCCCTGGATGTAGCGCTGATCGTAGAGCGTCCGGTCCGTTTCCCGGCCCAGCAGATAGGTCGACTCGGCCGGCGTGAGCCCGCCGTTGAAGGAATCCGCCGCCCAGTCGATATCCATGCAGGCGGCGCTGTCGCCCAGGTCGTCCATCGAGGGACCGCCGTTGTACGAATAGTCATCGCCGTAGGACGGGTCGCAGGATCCCGGCGCCGAGGCGGCATTGACCCTGTCGAAGCGCACGATGGTCTGGCTCTCCTCGCCGGTCGAACGGCTGAACTGCAACGACAGGTCGTAGTGGAGATTGTTCAGCGTCCAGATGTTCGGCAGATCTCCTCGGAAGCCGGCGAGATCACGGAAATAGTCGACGTTCTGGTTGAAATTCAGCCAGTAGGGGACGACCGGCTCGAGGATGCCGCCGGTGATGCCGGCCAGCGGCGTCAGCGGGTTGCCCGGATTGCCCGGCTCGACATAGGGCTCGACGGCGCCGTAGACGCGCTGCTTCGAGACCCGCCGGTTGAACATCAGGTCGTTGTAGAACTGGATCCGATCCGGGACGATGTCGTAGCCGACGGAATTGGTGACGGTATACCGCTTCACCGGTGAGACCGCGGTGGACTGCAGATACTCGCGGTTGTTGTCCGGCAACTCCGCCCGGCTCAGCCGGGTCGCCGCGATGTCGATCGGCCCATCCGCGGCCGAGGTGGTGCAGGTAGGTCCCGACAGGGTGTCGCGGACCTGGGTGCAGTAGACCCGGTGCAGATTGTCGAAATCGTCGCCCGTCGGAGCGCCGGGCGTGGCGAGGTTCCTTGGGACGTAGTAGTTCCCCGTGACCGCATCCAGGATGTACCCGCCCGGGAAGTTCCAGCACTTGTAGCCGCCGCCGCGCAACTCGGGCAGGTCGAGCCGCGAGCCGCTGCTGTCGGTGACGAAGTCCTGCGCGCAGTCGAGCCATGGCCGTTGGCCGAGGGTCAGCGCCTCCTGGTCGTAATAGTCGATGGACAGACTGACGAAGCCGCGGTCGAACGTCTTGCCGAAATCGGCGCTGACATTGTACTCGCTCCCGCCGTCCAACGGCTTGACGTAGGCATGCAGGTCCTCGCCGTTGAAGTTCTGCTTGGTGACGATGTTCACCACGCCGGCCACGGCGTCGGAGCCGTAGATCGAGGAAGACCCGTCCTTCAGCACGTCGATGTGGTCGATGATCGTCTCGGGGATGGTGTTGAGGTCCACCGCCCCGACGGTGCCGCTGACGCCCGCCGGGCCCATCCGCTGGCCGTTCAACAGCACGAGCGTGCGGTCTGCGCCCAGGCCCCGCAGGTTGATGGTGTTCACGCCATCGCCGCCGGTGACCATGAAGCCGGAGAAGTTGTTGTTGATCTGGGTCGCGCTCTCGGCCACCGGCAGTTGCTGGATCACCTGGGCGCTGTTGTTCAGGCCCCGGAGCGTCGCCTCGTCCGCCGTGATCACCTGGATCGGGTCCGGCGAGGTGAAGGTCGTGGGCTGGCGAATCCGCGAGCCGGTGACCACGACCTCCTGCAGCGAGCCGCCCGACGCGCCCGGCGCGCAATGAATATCGCTGCTTGTGTCGCACTTGGGCGCCTCGCCCGGACTGGTCGGCGCGCCTGCGCCGGTCTGGGCGAACGCCGAGCCCGCAAGGGCTAGCCCGGCGAAGATGGTCGAGCAGAACAGAACTGCACGCTGATTCACCTACAACCTCCATGAAGGGAGCTGACGCTTGCGCGCCCACTGCAAGAGGTCGGGATGGTTGCACTGTTAGGGGCAAGCCCTCGCCGCATCAGCGCCTGAATCGGGCCAATTCATGCCAAATTGCCGCCACTTTCACCAAAGTGCGTTTCGAACGTGCAATAGCCGATGCGGCAATCGGGCCGTGATCCCGCGTCGCGCCGCTTGCCCCCCGCGTCGGCGGTCTCTAAACGAGCCCCTTAAGCTGTAACTCAGGTCGACCGCGGGTGCGCAGACACGCGCGCGGTCGACCGCGCGCGCGAGATCAGATGCCCAAGCGTACTGACATCAAGTCCATCCTGATCATCGGCGCGGGACCGATCGTGATCGGCCAGGCGTGCGAGTTCGACTACTCCGGCGTGCAGGCCTGCAAGGCGCTGCGGGCCGAGGGCTACCGGATCGTCCTGGTCAATTCGAACCCGGCTACGATCATGACCGATCCGGACGTCGCGGACGCGACCTATGTCGAGCCGATCACGCCGGGCATGGTGGAGAAGATCATCGTCAAGGAGCGGCCGGACGCCCTGCTTCCGACCATGGGCGGGCAGACCGCCCTGAACACCGCCCTCGCCCTCGATGCTTCCGGCGTGCTGGAGCGCTACGGCGTCGAGATGATCGGCGCCAAGGCCGACGTGATCGACAAGGCCGAGGACCGCCAGCGCTTCCGCGACGCCATGGACAAGATCGGGCTGGAGAGCCCGCGCTCGCGCGCCGTGCACAATCTCGACCAGGCGATGGAGGCGCTGGACTACGTCGGCCTGCCCTCGATCATCCGCCCGTCCTTCACCTTGGCCGGCACCGGCGGCGGCATCGCCTACAACGTCGAGGAGTTCCGCGAGATCGTAGAGCGGGGCCTGGACCTCTCGCCCACCCACGAGGTGCTGGTCGAGGAGAGCGTGCTCGGCTGGAAGGAGTTCGAGATGGAGGTGGTCCGCGACAAGGCGGACAACTGCATCATCGTCTGCTCCATCGAGAACATCGACCCGATGGGCGTGCACACCGGCGATTCGATCACCGTCGCCCCCGCCCTGACCCTGACCGACAAGGAATACCAGCGCATGCGCACCGCCTCGATCGCGGTCCTGCGCGAGATCGGGGTGGAGACCGGCGGGTCCAACGTCCAGTTCGCCGTGAACCCCAAGGACGGGCGCATGGTGGTGATCGAGATGAACCCGCGGGTGTCGCGGTCCTCGGCCCTGGCGTCCAAGGCCACCGGCTTCCCGATCGCCAAGGTCGCCGCGCGCCTGGCGGTCGGCTACACCCTGGACGAGCTCGACAACGACATCACCGGCGCCACCCCGGCCTCGTTCGAGCCGACCATCGACTATGTGGTCACCAAGATCCCGCGCTTCGCCTTCGAGAAGTATCCGGGGTCGGAGCCCTACCTGACCACCAGCATGAAGTCGGTGGGCGAGGTCATGGCCATCGGCCGCACCTTCGCGGAGAGTCTGCAGAAGGCGCTCCGCGGCCTGGAGACGGGCCTGACGGGCCTGGACGAGATCGCCATCGCCGGCGTCGAGCACGGTCAGGACGAGGTCGAGCGCCGCGCCGCCGTCTCGCGCGCCCTGGCCCAGCCCACCCCAGACCGCCTGCGGGTGATCGCCCAGGCCCTGCGCCTCGGCCTGACGGTCGAGCAGGTGGCCGACGCCTGCTCCTACGAGCCGTGGTTCCTGCGCCAGATCCAGGAGCTGATGCAGGTCGAGGCCGACGTGGCGGAGCGCGGCCTGCCCAGCGACCCGCACACCTTCCGCCGCCTGAAGGCGCTCGGCTTCTCCGACGCGCGCCTGGCCAAGCTGACGGGCGAGACGGAGGCCCAGGTCCGCGCCGCGCGCCGGACCCTCGGCGTGCGGCCGGTGTTCAAGCGGGTGGACACCTGCGCGGCCGAGTTCGCGGCCAAGACGCCCTACATGTATTCGACCTACGAGACCGGATCGCTGGGCCAGCCGCCCCAGTGCGAATCGGAGCCCTCGGACCGGCGCAAGGCCATCATCCTGGGCGGCGGCCCCAACCGCATCGGCCAGGGCATCGAGTTCGACTACTGCTGCTGCCACGCGGCCTTCGCCATGGACGAGATCAGCGTCGAGTCGATCATGGTCAACTGCAACCCCGAGACCGTCTCCACCGACTACGACACCTCCGACCGCCTCTACTTCGAGCCGCTGACGGCCGAGGACGTGTTGGAGCTGATCGACGTCGAGGCCTCGCGCGGCGAACTGCTCGGCGTCATCGTCCAGTTCGGCGGCCAGACACCGCTGAAGCTGGCCCAGTCGCTGGAGGACGCCGGCGTGCCGATCCTCGGCACCTCGCCCGACGCCATCGACCTGGCCGAGGACCGCGAGCGGTTCCAGAAGCTGCTGCACACCCTGGACATCGCCCAGCCCGTCAACGCCATCGCCCGCACGCCCGAGGAGGCGTTCGAGGGCGCGCGCAAGGTCGGCTTCCCCGTCGTGATCCGGCCGTCCTACGTGCTCGGCGGTCGGGCCATGGAGATCGTCCGCGACGAGGAGCAGCTCGGCCGCTACATCCGCGACGCCGTGCGCGTGTCCGGCGACAGCCCCGTGCTGATCGACCAGTACCTGTCGCGCGCCACCGAGGTCGACGCCGACGCCATCGCAGACGGCGAGACGGTGTTCGTGGCCGGCATCATGGAACACATCGAGGAGGCCGGGGTGCACTCGGGCGACTCCGCCTGCTCCCTGCCCCCGTTCTCCCTGCGCGAGGACACCATCGCCGAGCTGAAGCGGCAGACCGAGGTCATGGCCCGGGCGCTGAAGGTGCGCGGCCTGATGAACGTGCAGTTCGCCATCGAGGAGCCGCACTCGGACCGCCCGCGCATATACGTGCTGGAGGTCAATCCGCGCGCCAGCCGCACCGTGCCCTTCGTGGCCAAGACCATCGGCAAGCCGATCGCCGCCATCGCCGCCAAGGTCATGGCCGGCGTGCGCCTCGCCGACTTCCACCTGACCTCCCCGCCGTTCGACCACGTGGCGGTCAAGGAGGCGGTGTTCCCGTTCGCCCGCTTCCCCGGCGTTGACACGGTGCTGGGCCCCGAGATGCGCTCCACCGGCGAGGTCATGGGCATCGACTGGATGCGCGAGGGCGAGACCCTGGCCCCGGCCTTCGCCCGCGCCTTCGCCAAAAGCCAACTCGGCGGCGGCGTGGTGCTGCCCGTCGGCGGCGCCCTGTTCGTCTCGGTGAAGGACGCCGACAAGCCGTTCATCCTGGAGCCGGTGAGGCTGCTGATCGAGCAAGGCCTGCGGATCGTCGCCACCGAGGGCACCTGCGACTTCCTGCACGAGGCGGGCGTGCCGGTGGAGCGGGTCGCCAAGGTCAACGAGAACCTGCGCCCCAACATCGTCGACCGGATGAAGAACGGCGAGATCCAGCTCGTCTTCAACACCACCGAGGGGCGCCAGTCGCTGAAGGACTCCTTCTCGATCCGCCGCACGGCCCTGACGATGAAGATCCCCTACTACACCACCGTCGCCGGCGCCCTGGCCGCGGCCCAGGCCATCGCCGTGCTGAAGCGCGACGACCTGGAGGTGCGGGCGCTGCAGACCTACGCCTGATCCGCCCCGGCCTCACCGCCGGCGAAGTCGTTGACATCATGCGCTATTGCGCGATCATGCGCCCAAGCCTCGCTTCGGCGGGCGCATCGGCGACGTTCGGTCGGCCGCTTTTTCCAACACCTCCGGCCGGGCGTGCCCCGGTCCACGCCTGTCGGCGGCGCGGCATGACTCGTCCTTCGACGAGCACCGAGGAGGAACGCCATGGACCATCAGCATTCGGAGCAACGCGCGCGGCGCCTGATGAAGGCCGGCCAGGCCGTCGAGACGCTTAGCATCGTCTTCTTCATCGCCCTCGGCATCGCCATGCTGGTGGGCCTGCTCACCGCCGCCGGCGCGCCGCACTACTAGGATAAGCGGGGCCGCAGGGCCGGCGGGCGAACTTCCGGGGCTGTCGCGCGTTGTTGGCGCTCTCTAGGAGCGCGCCCGTGACCCGCCTCGCCGCCATGACCCTGATCGCCGCCCTGGCCTTCGCCGCCCTGGCGGCCATGCTCTATGCGGCGGGCGCGGCGCTCGCCCTGGCCGCCGGCGCGGCGGTCGTCGTCGTCGGGATCGCCTGGCTGGCCTGGCATGCGGGGCGCAGCCGGCGGACGGGCGCGGCCGGGCCGCCTGCGCCCTCCTCTTGAAGTCAAGCTCTCCTGCCCCTATCCTTGCTGGCCCCGGACGTGCGAGCCCGCGGCCGCCGACTGAACTCCCAAGGCCGAATCCGAGTCAAAATCCGCAATGGAAAAAGTGCCTATGACCGCCGAGGGCTATCACGCCCTCGACGAAGAACTGAAGCGTTTGAAGACGACGGAGCGGCCCGCGGTGATCGCGGCCATCTCCGAGGCGCGCGCCCATGGCGACCTGTCGGAGAACGCCGAGTACCACGCCGCCAAGGACCGCCAGGGCTGGATCGAAGGCCGAATCGCCGAGATCGAGGACCGGCTGGCGCGCGCCCAGGTGATCGACGTCTCCAAGCTCTCCGGCGGGCAGGTCAAGTTCGGCGCCACGGTGACCGTGGTCGACGAGGACACCGAGGAGGAGGGTCGCTACCAGATCGTCGGCGAGCATGAAGCCGACGTGAAGGGCGGCCGCATCTCCCTGTCCTCGCCCCTGTCGCGCGCGATGATCGGCAAGGAAGTCGGCGACGTGGTCGAGGTGAACACCCCGGGCGGCGTCAAGGCGTACGAGATCCTGAAGATCGAGTGGGCCTGAACGGGCCCTCGCCCGCTCTTCAATCCGCGAATTCGACCGCCTGAACCGCCGCCGGAGCCGCGCTTGGCGGCCGTCCGCGGCCCAATGGCGCGCGCGGGAGTGGAGCGGCGCGGAATCGGCATTAAATATGAGCGGCGGAGCCTCCGCCCGACGCCTGTGGGAATTCGATGTCCGATCCTCGCCAAGTCCGCTGCCTGATCATCGGCGCCGGCGCAGCCGGCTACACCGCCGCGATCTACGCCGCGCGCGCCATGCTGAAGCCGGTGATCATCGCGGGCCTGCAGCCGGGCGGACAGCTCACCATCACCACCGACGTCGAAAACTTCCCGGGCTTCGCCGACGTCATCCAGGGCCCCTGGCTGATGGACCAGATGCGCGCCCAGGCCGAGCACGTGGGGACCGAGATCCTCAACGACGTGGCGACCAGCGTGGACCTGTCGCGCCGGCCGTTCCGCGTCGCCTGCGATTCGGGCGTGGAGATCCTGGCCGAGACCCTGATCATCGCCACCGGCGCCCAGGCCAAGTGGCTGGGGATCGAGACGGAGCGGAAGTTCCAGGGCTTCGGCGTCTCCGCCTGCGCCACCTGCGACGGCTTCTTCTACCGCGGCAAGGAGGTCGTGGTGGTCGGCGGCGGCAACACCGCGGTCGAAGAGGCGCTGTTCCTGACCAGCTTCGCCTCCAAGGTGACCCTGGTGCATCGCCGCGACGAGCTGCGCGCCGAGCGCATCCTGCAGGACCGCCTGTTCGCCCACCCGAAGGTCGAGGTGCGCTGGGACAGCGCGATCGACGCGGTATTGGGCTCGGACGAGCCGCTCGGCGTCACCGGCGTGCGCCTGAAAAACGTGAAGACGGGCGAGTTCAGCGAGATCTCCTGCGACGGAGTCTTCGTCGCCATCGGCCACGCCCCCGCCTCGGAGCTGTTCGCGGGGCAGCTCGAGACCCACGCCGGCGGCTATCTGAAGGTCAAGCCGGGCACGGCGTCCACGGCCATCCGCGGCGTGTTCGCGGCCGGCGACGTCTGCGACGACATCTATCGCCAGGCGGTGACAGCCGCCGGCATGGGCTGCATGGCGGCCCTGGAAGCGGCCCGCTTTCTCGCCGAGGAGGATCACCGCGCCGCGCATCATCCGATCGGCCACGCGGAAGCCGAAAAGATCGGCGTCTGGTAAACTCGTTCGGGGTTCGTCGCGCCGCGCCTTGGCGGATCGACCGAAAAGTCCGCAATCCTGGTCAACGTCTGTCGGGTAGCCTACCTATCTGGCGAGGATTCGGCTTGAATGAAGCGCAAGGGCACAGCCGTCGATTACTCGCGCAGGTTGATGCGCGTGACGGAGCATATTGGCGCTAATCTCGACCGGCGGATCGATCTCAAGGAACTGGCCGAGATCGCCTGCTTCTCGCCCTACCATTTCCACCGCATCTATCGCGCCATGATGGGTGAGACCGTCGCCGACACCGCGACGCGGCTGCGCCTGCACCGCGCCGCCGGCGACCTGGTGTCCAGCGAGCGGCCCCTGATGGAGATCGCCCGACGGGCCGGCTACAGCTCAGTCGCCGCCTTCAGCCGCGCCTTCCGTAATCATTACAGCGCCACGCCCGCCGTGTTCCGGCAACGGCGCGTCGGAGGCGCGGGCGCCGCCCGCGCTGGCCGCGCGCTGGAGACGCCGGTGTTCATCGAGGAGCGGACGCCCACGCGCCTTGCGGCCATGGTCCACATCGGCCCCTATGCCGAGATCGGCCGCACCTTCGAGCGCCTGCGCGCCTGGGCCGGCCCGCGCGGCCTGATCAGGCCGGGCTTCCTGCCCGTCGGCCTGTTCCACGACGATCCGAACGTCACCGCGGAGGAGGACCTGCGCTCTGAAGCGGCCGTGATGGTCGGGCCCGAGGTCGACGGCGACGAGGACGTGCGGATCGTCGAGCTGCCGGGCGGCCGCCACGCCGTACTGGTCTGGCGCGGCCCCTATGGCGACGACGACACGCCCTATGACGAGCTGTTCGGCCGCTGGCTGCCCGAGAGCGGCGAGGAGCCAGCCGCCTCGCCGCATTTCATGATCTTCCTGAACGACCTGCACACCACCCCGCCGGACGAACTCCTGCGGGCGGTGTGCCTGCCGCTGAAGTAGCGCCCGCTACTTGCCGCCGAGCGTGGCGCGCAGCATCCAGGCGTGCTTCTCGTGCGCGCGCAGGCGCTCGGTGAGGAGGTCGGTGGTGGCCTCGTCGCCGGCGGACTCGGCGTCGGGGAAGCCGGAGCGGGCGGTGGCGATCACCGTCTCGTTGTCCTCCATCAGCTCGGCGATCATGCCCTCCCAGGCCTTCTCCGGATCGCCGTCCTTGATGCCGGTGAGGTTGGCCAGGGCCGTGTAGCCCTGCGGCGCCAGCTCGCCCAGCGCCCGGATCCGCTCGGCGATGGTGTCCACCGCGCCCCAGATCTCGGTGTACTGGTCCTCCAGCAGCGTGTGCAGGGCCGCGAAGTTCGGGCCGCGCACGTTCCAGTGATAGCCGTGCGTCTTGTGATAGAGCGAATAGGTGTCGGCCAGGAGCTTGACCAGGCTGGCGGCGACCGCCCCGCGGTCCTCGGCGTTCAGTCCGGTGTCGATCTTCACGGTCATGACGAGCTCCTCTGGTGACAGGCGTCGGACGGGATTTAGACGTCCGCAGCGTCCGTGCTAGCCCCCACAGCCGTTCACAGAATTGACATCGAGCAAGCCCGGCCCCTTTTCGCGGCCCCTCCCCCGCGCTATATAGTCAGGACACTTATGCTCACAGAAAGCATAAGGGATGCGTCGGGGGAAACGATCCGCCGGCGCCGTCTACGCCCCAAATGCTCATGGGGAGCATAAGGAGGAAGCCGGCATGTACGACGGATTTGCGCCCCTGGCCTTTACGCCTGACGTGGAAGCCCGCACCGCGCCGGTTTGGGAGCGGGTGAAGTCGAAGGTCACGCCGCTGGAATGGCGGCTGCAGGCGCCCCTGATCGCGGCCATCAACACGCTGAAGCGCGAGCGCGACGCGGTGATCCTGGCGCACAACTACATGACGCCGGAAATCTTCCACGGCGTCGGCGACTATGTCGGCGACAGCCTGGGGCTGGCGCGCGAGGCGGCCAAGTCGGACGCCAAGGTGATCGTCCAGGCGGGCGTCCACTTCATGGCCGAGACCTCCAAGGTTCTGTGCCCGGACAAGCGCGTGCTGATCCCGGACCTGCGCGCCGGCTGCTCGCTGGCCGCCTCGATCACGGCCGCCGACGTGCGGCTGATAAAGCAGCGATATCCTGGGCTTCCGATCGTAACCTACGTCAACACCACAGCCGACGTGAAGGCCGAGACCGACATCTGCTGCACCAGCGCCAACGCCGTCCAGGTGGTCGAATGGGCTGCCCGCGAATGGGGCGTGGACCGGGTGATCCTGCTGCCCGACGAGTTCCTGGCCCGCAACGTCGCCCGCCAGACCGAGGTGAAGATCATCGCCTGGCAGGGCCGCTGCGAGGTGCACGAGCGCTTCACCGCCCAGGACATCCTGGACCTGAAGGAGGCCTATCCGGACGCGGAGGTCCTGGCCCACCCAGAGTGCCCGGCCGAGGTGCTGGAAGTCGCCGACTTCGCCGGCTCCACCGCCGCCATGACCGACTACGTGACCAGGCGCCGGCCCAAGCAGGTGGTGCTGATCACCGAGTGCTCGATGGCCGACAACGTCGCCTGCGACGCGCCGGGCGTCGAGTTCGTGCGGCCCTGCAACCTCTGTCCGCACATGAAGCGGATCACGCTGGAGAACATCTACGAGGCCCTGCTCAACGACCGGTTCGAGGTGACGGTGGCCGCCGACGTGGCCGATCGCGCGCGCCTGGCCGTGCAGCGGATGATCGACATGCCCCCGCCCGCCCAGCCGGCCCGCTACGACCTGGTCAAGGCCCGCCACCACGTGGACGTGGAGCTGATCTGACGGCCATGGCCGACATCCCCACCGACCCCATCCGCGCGCCGGGCCCCTGGGACCTGCCGGACGCGACCCCCGCCCAGCCGCCGCTGCGGCCGCAGGGCTCGCGCGCCAGCCGGCTGGCCTGGGCCGCGATCTCGACGGCCCTGCTGGCGGCGTGGCTCGGCTGGACCATGGGCTGGGTGTGGGCGCTCGGCGGCGTGGTCGGGGTGTTCGTGCATGAGTACGGCCACGTGCTGGCGATGAACGCCCTGGGCTGCGGCCCCGGCCGTATACGGATCATCCCGTTCCTCGGCGGCTCGGCGACCCCGGCCAGGGCGCCGGACACCGAGTTCAAGGGCGTGCTGATCGCCCTGGCCGGTCCCGTATTCGGCCTGATCGCGACCGCGCCGTTCTTCGTCGTCGCCGCACTCACCCACCAGCCGATGTGGCTGCAGGGCGCGCTGTTCATCTCGATCATCAGTCTGCTGAACCTGCTTCCCGCGCCCCCGCTCGACGGCTCCAAGGCGTTCGGGCCGGCGCTGGCCGCTGTCCATCCGTGGCTGGAGCGCGGGGCGCTGCTCGCCGTCGGCGGCGCGGCGGTGGTGTGGGCGTTCAGCCGCGGCAACTACCTGTTCGCCGGCCTCGTCGCCATCGCGGCCTATAGCTCCGTGCGCTCGGGTCCGCTGCGGCCCCTGGCGGTCCGGTTGACGCGGCCGCAGTGGGCCGCGTCGGTCGCGCTCTACGCCGTCTCGGCGGCGCTCTGCGTCGGCATGCTGCAGCTCACGCTCAGCGCCGCCGGCGTCGGCCGCTGGACCGTCGTGCTGCAGAATTTATTGAGGATCTAGCGATGCTTGCGTCCCGCGATGCGATCCATTTCGACGGCGTGCTGGTGATCGGCGCGGGCCTGGCCGGCCCTCGCCGCCGCCCTCTCGGCCCGCGCCGCGCAAGGCGCTGGTGCTGAGCCCCGCGCCCCTGACGGCGGGGCCGCCGCCTCGGCCTGGGCCCAGGGCGGCGTCGCGGCCGCCCTCTCCGAAGGCGACGAGCCGGCGCTTCACGCGGCCGACACCATCGCCGCCGGCGCGGGCCTGACCGACCCGTCCATGGCCGAGCTCCTGGCCCGCGAGGGGCCCGACGCCGTGCGCTGGCTGGCCAGCCTCGGCGCGCCGTTCGACCGCGACGCGGCGGGCGGCTTCTCGCAAGGCCTGGAGGCGGCCCACTCGCGGCCCCGCATCGCCCGGGTCAGGGGCGACCAGGCCGGCCGGGCGGTGATGACCGCCGTCGCCGCCGCCGCGCGCGCCGCCGGCCACATCGAGGTCCGCGAAGGCGTCCGCGCCCGCGCCCTGCTGCAGGACGCCCAGGGCCGCATTCGCGGCGCCCTGGTGGAGGCGGACGGCCGGCTGATGGAGATCCTCGCCCCGGCCGTCGTCCTGGCCACCGGCGGCGTCGGCGGGCTCTACGCCGTGACCACCAATCCGGCCGAGGCGCGCGGCGAGGGCCTGGCGCTGGCCGCTCTGGCCGGGGCGACCATCGCCGACCCCGAGTTCGTGCAGTTCCACCCCACCGCCATCGACATCGGCCGCGACCCGGCGCCCCTGGCCACCGAGGCCCTGCGCGGCGAGGGCGCCAAGCTGATCGACCGTGACGGCCACGCCTTCATGGCCGGCTATCACGACCAGGCCGAGCTCGCGCCGCGGGACATCGTGGCCCGCGCCATCCATCGCCAGATCGCCGCCGGCCGCGGCGCGTTCCTCGACGCGCGCGAGGCCGTGGGCGCGGCCTTCCCGCACGAGTTCCCCACCGTCTTCGCCGCCTGCATGGAGGCGGGCCTTGACCCGCGGACCCAGCCGATCCCGGTGGCGCCCGCCTGCCACTACCACATGGGCGGCGTCGCCACCGACGCGGACGGCCGCACCTCGCTGGAGGGGCTGTGGGCGGCCGGCGAGTGCGCCTGCACCGGCGTGCACGGCGCCAACCGGCTGGCCTCCAACTCCCTGCTCGAGGCGGCGGTGTTCGGCCGCCGGGCCGGCCGCGCCGCGGGCGAGGCCGCCGGTGCCGCGACCGCGCCGCTGCCCGCCGCGCCCGCGCCGGACCTGCCGGCCGAGACGCTGCAGCGCCTGCGGCGCGGGATGAGCCGTGATGCCGGGGTGATGCGCGAGCGGCCGGGCCTGTCGCGCCTGCTCGACGAGATCGGCGCGCTGGAGGCGGACCACGGCGCCGCCGCGCCGCTGGTGACAGCCAAGCTGATCGCCGCCTCGGCCCTGCAGCGCACCGAGAGCCGCGGCGGCCACTACCGCTCCGACTTCCCGCTGATGGCCTCGCCCGCCCGGCGCACCTTCACCACCCTGGCCCGCGTGGAGGCGGACCTCGGCCTCCGCTTCGCCGCGGAGTAGGCCGGCGTGGAGCCTCTGCCGGACCTGATCGTCGATCCGATCGTGCGCGCGGCCCTGGCCGAGGACCTCGGCCGCGCCGGCGACGTGACCAGCCTCGCCTGCATCGAGACGGGGACCCGCTTCTCCGGCCGGATCGCGGCGCGCAAGGCGGGGGTCGCGGCCGGCCTCGGCTGCGCCCGCCTGGCCTTCGCGGCGCTCGACCCCTCCGCGACCTTCGAGGCGGTGGCGGCCGACGGCGACGCCGTCGCGCCGGGGGCGACGCTCGCGCGGATCACCGGCGACGCCTGCGCCGTGCTGTCGGCCGAGCGGGTGGCGCTGAACCTGGTCGGGCGGCTCTGCGGCGTCGCCACCCTGACCGCCGCCTTCGTGCAGGCGGTGGAGGGGACGGGCGCCCGGATCACCGACACCCGCAAGACCACCCCGGGCCTGCGGGCGCTGGAGAAGTACGCGGTGCGCTGCGGCGGGGGGGATCAACCACCGCTTCGGCCTCGACGACGCGATCCTGATCAAGGACAACCACGTGGCGGCCTGCGGCGGCGTCGGTCCCGCCCTGGCGCGCGCCAAGCGCTTCGCGGGCCACCTGACTCCGATCGAGGTCGAGGTCGACAGCCTGGTCCAGTTCGACGAGGCGCTGCCCTACGCCCCCGACGTGATCATGGTCGACAACTTCGGCCTGGACGACATGCGCGAGGCCGTGCGCCGCGCCGGCGGCCGGGTGCGGATCGAGGCCTCGGGCGGCGTATCGCTGCAGACCGTGCGCGCGATTGCCGAGACCGGCGTGGACGTGATCTCGGTGGGCGCCCTGACCCACTCGGCGCCGGTGCTGGACGTCGGCCTCGACGCGGACTGACCCCGCCGGCGGCGGAACCGGCCCGCAGGCGAGGGGTTCCCCTCTTTCGCAGATCGAAGGAGGCCGCCATGGCCAAACTGCCCCCGATTCCGCCGGAGCCGCGCAGCTTCTCCGCCGACCCGCCCCGCGATCGCCTGCGCAGCGCCCAGCCGGCCCGCCGGCACGACCTGGACCGAGAGCATCAGGCCGACGAGCGCGACGTCGAGGCCCGCAAGCCTTATGGCCAGCCGCGGGTCTGACACGTCAGCCTTGGCCGAGGCCGCTGACCTTCATGTTCATCTTGCCCGGCGTCTGCCCGGGGCGGCAGGCCCCCGCCCACTGGGCGTCGATGTGGGTCTGCACATTGCCCGCGCCGCCCGGCAGGGGCGGGTCCATCGTGCTGGCGATATCCAGGTGATAGGCGCTGGAGAAGTCGCCGGTCGCCACGCCGTGTGTCTTCACCGTGCGGCCGCCGAACTTGCAGGTGGTGTCGAAGCTGACGCCGCCGGGGCTGGGCTGGAATTTGGGCTGGCCGCAATCCTTGTTCGCGCCCTGGGAGACGACGAGGGAGCTTGACTTGTCCGTCTGGGCGTCCAGGCAGACCTCGCCCTGCAGCTTCAGGCCCGGTCCGCTGTCGGTGGCGATGGTCATCTTCCACAGTCCCGGCTTGCGCATCGGCCGGCCGGAGAGCAAGGCGGCGGCGGGCGACGGGGCCGGCTTGGCGGCGGGCGCGGGCGCTCCCTCGCCGCCCGCGGCAGGCGCGGCGGGCTTCCGTGAGCATCCGGCCAGCACGAGGCCTATGGACAGACAGAGGATCGCGGTGCGCATGAGTCCCACCCCAGAACATCAACTTGCCGGGATGATGATCCGCCATGGCTGACAATCCAATCCCCCCAGAAACGAGCGCCGCCGAGGGTGTCGTCGACAACACGGCGCGCCAGAGGTTCGAGCTGACCGAGCAGGGGCTGACCGCCTTCGCCGACTATCGCCTGCAGGGCGGCCGGCTGGTGCTGCCGCACGTGGAGGCGCCCGTGGCCCTGCGCGGCACGGGGGCGGCGGGACGGCTGATGACCGGCGTTCTGGAGATCGCCCGCGCGCGGGGGCTGAAGGTGGTCCCGCACTGCCCCTATGCCGCGGTGTTCATCCAGCGCCATCCGCAGTACCAGGACCTGGTGGCCTGAGCGCCCTCAGTAGCGCAGGTCGACCCCCTCGCGGGCCAGCCGGGCTTCGAGGCGCGAGAGGCGGTCGTCGAGCAGGCCGCTGTCGGCGGCGGTCAGGCCGCGGTCGCGCTGCTCCAGCCGGCCCTGCTGATCCCGGATCGAGGCGAGCTGGTCCATGACGCGGCCGGCCTCGTAGGGATCGATCCGCCGGCGGCGCGCCGCATCCTGCACCCGCGCCTCGATGAAATCCTCGCGCCGCGTCAGGTCGTCCCCGCGCACGGCGCGATGCGGCCCCGGCGCATAGCCGGACTCGTTGGGCGGCGGAGGCGGCGGAGGAACGTTGTCCCGGTCCGGCGGCGCCTGGTCGTACGGCCCCTGGTCGTCGGGCTGCCGCGACTGCGGCCCCTGGTCCTCGGGCGGCGGCCCCTGGTCGTCCGGCGGCGCCGCTTCGTCGTCGGGCGGACCCTGCTGGTCATCCGGAGAGTTGTCGTAGCTTCCCGGCGGTCCTTGCTGATCGTCGGGAGAATTCTCGTAGCCGCCAGGCGGGCCTTGCTGGTCGTCGGGGGAATCGCCGTAACCGCCGGACGGCGGCGGCCCGGAGGGCTGGGCGAGGAGCTGTGCGGGCGCGGCGACGGCCAGGGCGGCCGCGGCCAGAAGGATCAGCTTCATCGATCGTCTCCGTGAAGCCCCCCGCGAGGGTGACAACGCGCGAGGCGTCCGCGGGGATGCCGCGGCGGCGGCGCTCAGCCCGCGTCGGGCTGGCCGAACCTGGCCGTCAGCCGGCGCGCCACGCTTTCGGAGACGAACGGCGACACGTCGCCGCCCAGGCGCGCGATCACCTTGACCAGGCTGGCGGCGATCGCCTGGTGGCGCGGATCGGCCATCAGGAACACGGTCTCGATCCGCCGGTCGAGCTGCTGGTTCATGGCGGTCATCTGGAATTCGTATTCGAAGTCGGCCACGGCCCGCAGGCCGCGGATGATGACGTTGGCCCCGACCTCCTGGGCGAAATGCATCAGGAGATTGGCGAACGGACGCACCACGACCTCGGCGCCGTTGGCGACGCGGCCGGCCTCCTCCCGCGCCATCTCGACCCGCTCGTCCAGCGAGAACAGCGGCCCCTTCTCCTGGTTCACCGCGACGCCGATCACCAGCCGGTCGACCAGCTTCACGGCCCGCCCCATGATGTCGACATGGCCGTTGGTGACGGGATCGAAGGTCCCTGCGTAGAGGCCGACACGGGTCATGCCCAGGCCCCGACCGTCCCCGCGAAGGGAGGGACCCATGGGTTCGCGCCGACGGCGCGATCAGGCGCCAGGCCGGATGGACCCCCGCCTTCGCGGGGGCGATCGGAAGAGAAGGACATCAGCCCGCCGCCTCCTCCTCTCCGTCGCCGTCCCCATCGGCCGGGCTCTCGCCCTCCAGCCGTTCGACGCTGACCACGTGCTCGCCCTCGCCGGTGCGGAAAACGATGACGCCCTGGGTGTTGCGCGCGGCGATGCGGATGCCGCCGACCGGCACGCGGATCAGCTGGCCGGAATCGGTGACCAGCAGGATCTCGTCGTGCTGGTCCACCGGGAAGGCGGCGACCAGGCGCCCGCCCTTGCGGGTCAGGTCCTGGGCCAGCATGCCCTGCCCGCCCCGGCCGGTGCGGCGGAAGTCGTAGGCGGAGGTGCGCTTGCCGATGCCTTCCGACGACATGGTCAGGATGGCCTCCTCGGCGGCGCCCAGCTCGATGAACCGCTCGGGGCTGAGCTGGGTGTCGGCGACCTCTTCCTCCTCGTCGGGCTCGGGGGCCTCCTCGACCTCCTCGCCGGAGGCGGCGCGCAGCAGGGCGCGCGACTGCTTCAGATAGGCGGCGCGCTCGTCGGCCGTGGCCGGCACGTTGCGCAGGATCGCCATGGAGATCACCCGGTCGCCCTCGCCCAGGCGGATGCCGCGCACGCCGGTGGACTCGCGGCCGGCGAACACCCGCACCTCCTCCACCGCAAAGCGGATGCAGCGGCCGAGCGCGCTGGTCAAAAGCACGTCGTTCTGGTCGGTGCAGAGGTTGACGCCGACGATGTGGTCCCCCTCGTCCAGCTTCATGGCGATCTTGCCGTTGCGGTTGATCCGCTGGAAGTCCGACAGCTTGTTGCGCCGCACGCCGCCCGACTGGGTGGCGAACATCAGGTCCATCCGGTCCCACGCCGCCTCATCCTCGGGCAGCGGCAGGATGGTGGTGATGGTCTCGCCCGGCTCCAGCGGCAAAAGGTTCACGAACGCCTTGCCGCGCGAATTGGGCAGGCCGACCGGCAGGCGCCACACCTTCAGCGTGTAGACCTTGCCCTCGGACGAGAAGAACAGCACCGGCGCGTGGGTGGAGGCGGCGAACACGCGCACCACCGCGTCCTCGTCCTTCATCGCCATGCCCGAGCGGCCCTTGCCGCCGTGGCGCTGGGTCCGGTAGGTGGCCAGCGGGGTGCGCTTGACGTAGCCGGAGTGGGTGACGGTGACGACCATGTCCTCGCGCGGGATCAGGTCCTCGTCCTCGAGGTCGGATTCGCCCTCGACGATCTGGGTGCGGCGGGGCACGGCGAAGGCGTCGCGCACGGCGCGCAGCTCCTCGCGGATGATCTCCAGCACCTTCTCGCGCGAGCCGAGGATCTCCAGATAGCCGCGGATGGCGACCGACAGCTTCTCGGCCTCGCTGAGGATGTCCTCGCGGCCGAGGCCGGTCAGGCGCGACAGGGTCAGGGCCAGGATGGCGCGGGCCTGCTCGTCGGTCAGGCGCACCTGGTCGCCGTCGACCACCACGGTGCGGGGGTCGGCGATCAGGTCGATCAGGGGGCCCATGTCGCCGATCGGCCAGTCGCGGGCGACCAGGCGCTCGCGCGCCTCGGTGGGGTCGGCCGACGAGCGGATGATCTGGATCACCTCGTCGATGTTGGCCACCGCGATCGCCAAGCCCGCCAGCACGTGGCCGCGGTCGCGCGCCTCGTTCAGGGCGTGGCGGGTGCGGCGGACGACGACCTCCTCGCGGAAGTCCAGGAAGATGTCGAGCAGGGCGCGCAGGCCGAGCTGTTCGGGCCGGCCGTGGTTCAGGGCCAGCATGTTGACGCCGAACGAGGATTGCAGCGGCGTGAAGCGGTAGAGCTGGTTCAGCACCACGTCGGGCGAGGCGTCGCGCTTCAGCTCCACCACCACGCGCATGCCGCGCCGGTCGCTCTCGTCTCTGAGGTCCGCCACGCCCTCGACGCGCTTCTCGCGCACGAGCTCGGCGATCCGCTCCACCAGACTGGCCTTGTTCACCTGATAGGGGATGGCGTGGATGACGATCGCCTCGCGGTCCTTGCGGATCTCCTCCACCGAGGCGATGCCGCGCATGATCACCGAGCCGCGGCCGGTCATCAGCGCCTGGCGCGCGCCCGAGCGGCCGATGATCTCCCCGCCGGTCGGGAAGTCGGGGCCCGGCACGATCTCCAGGAGGTCGTCCAGCGGGATGTCGGGGTTGTCGATGATCGCCAGGCAGGCGTCGACGACCTCGCCAAGGTTGTGGGGCGGGATGTTGGTGGCCATGCCGACGGCGATGCCGCCGGCGCCGTTGACGAGCAGGTTGGGGACGCGCGAGGGCATCACCTTGGGCTCGTGCTCGGAGCCGTCGTAATTGTCCTGGAACTCGACCGTGTCCTTGTCGAGGTCCTCCATCAGGGCCTCGGCGGCGCGGGTCAGCTTGCACTCGGTGTAGCGCATGGCCGCGGGCGGATCGCCGTCGACCGAGCCGAAGTTGCCCTGGCCGTCGATCAGCATCAGGCCCATGGAGAAGGGCTGGGCCATGCGGACCAGGGCGTCGTAGACGGCGATGTCGCCGTGCGGGTGGTATTTGCCGATGACGTCGCCGACCACGCGGGCCGACTTGCGGTAGGCGCCGCCCGCGCCATAGCCCTGCTCGTGCATCGAGAACAGGATGCGCCGGTGCACGGGTTTCAGGCCGTCGCGTGCGTCCGGCAGGGCGCGCGAGACGATGACGCTCATGGCGTAGTCGAGGTAGGAGCGCTTCAGCTCGTCCTCGATGGAGATGGGGGCGATGCCCTTGCCCCGATCGTCCGGAGCGCCTCCGGAAGGCGGTGTGATCGTGTCGTCGCTCAAGGGGAAATGTTCTTAGAATCGCAAGGTCTTATGGAGGTCTTATGTAGCATCGCGGACCCTGCGCCCCAACCCCTGCGAGCTTCCCCCCAAGCCTTTTGACCGAATAATTCCCCGCCGCCGAGCAGAGCCGTGACCGGACGACTTGGATGGGCCGCGCCCGATTCGCTCGGAGGCCGCCCGCCGAGCCAAGTCAACCGCAGGCTTGACCGGAGAAGTCTTGTCCGCCCACCGGCGGCGGGGGTTCGCGCGAAGGTCTCAGGCCGGCCTGGCCGCGTTTGACATGTACGCTTATAGAGACCAAAATGTACATATGAAGACGGTCAGCATCACCGAATTCCGCAAGAACATCTTCCGGCTGACCGAGGATGCGCTCGCCACGGGCGAGCCCATCGTGATCCAGCGCAAGGACGGCAGCCTGCTGCTGCGGCCGCACCGGCGTTCGACGGCGGCCGAGCGCCGCGCGCAATGGCGGCGCTTCGCGGCATCCGCGCCGGCGCCAGGGAACGCGCCCGACCTCTCGCCGGAAGACATTCATCGCGAACGCGAAGCGTATTGGACCTGGGATGAAGAGCCGGAAATCGACCGGTGATCCACCTGGACACCCATGTGGTGCTGTGGCTGTGCCAGGGCCGGCTGGAGCGACTCTCCGCCGCGGCGGTCCGCGTCCTGGAGCGCGAGGAGCGGCAGGTGTCGCCGATCGTCCTGCTCGAATTCGAATATCTGTTCGAACGCGGCCGACTGCCAGCCCCGCCCGACGCCATGCTTGCTGGCCTCACGGAAGCTCTCGGCGTGGAGGTTTCGGAGGCGCACTTGGCGGACGTGGTGGAGGCGGCGCGGCCGCTGAGCTGGACCCGCGACCCGTTCGATCGGCTGATCGTCGCCAACGCCATGGCCGACGGCGCGTCCCTCGTCACCGCCGACGAGGCGATCCGCCAGCATTGCCGGTTCGCGGTCTGGTAGGACCGCCGAGCCGCCCCTAGAACGGGATCTCGTCGTCCAGATCGGCGGTGAAGGTTTCGCGGGGGCCGGACGGCTGCTGGGCGCGCTGGAAGCCGCCGCCGCTGCTCGAGCCATACTCCTCCGCGCCGCCGCCTTCGCCGCGGCCGTCGAGCATGGTCAGCTCGCCACGGAACTTCTGCAGCACCACCTCGGTGGAGTACTTCTCCTGGCCGGACTGGTCGGTCCACTTGCGGGTCTGGATCGAGCCCTCGATGTACACCTTGGAGCCCTTCTTCAGGTACTGCTCGGCGACCTTCACCAGGTTGTCGTTGAAGATCACGACCCGGTGCCACTCGGTCTTTTCCTTGCGCTCGCCCGACGTGCGGTCGCGCCAGCTCTCGGACGTGGCCACCCTGAGGTTCGCCACCCGGTCGCCGGAGTTCAGGGTCCGGATCTCAGGGTCCGCGCCCAGGTTCCCGACCAGGATCACCTTGTTCACGCTGCCCGCCATCGCTCATCCCTTCGTTTCCGTAGCAACCGATCGCGACCCTAGCGGGCGGTCCGCCAGGATCAAGCTGTTCTCTTTATGTTCCTGTTGAGAACCCCGCGCAAGCAAAACCTGCGCGGGGCTCCCTCGCCTCCCGGGCGGGAGGGTCGGCTTACGAGAACCGGTGGGCCAGCACCGCCAGCAGAAGGAGGGCGACGATGTTGGTGATCTTGATCATCGGGTTCACGGCCGGGCCGGCGGTGTCCTTGTAGGGATCGCCGACGGTGTCGCCGGTGACGGCGGCCTTGTGGGCGTCAGAGCCCTTGCCGCCATAGGCGCCCTCCTCGATCAGCTTCTTGGCGTTGTCCCAGGCGCCGCCGCCCGAGGTCATCGAGATGGCCACGAACAGCCCCGTCACGATCACCCCCATGAGCATGGCGCCGAGCGAGGCGAAGGCCTCCGCCTTGCCCGCGATCCACAGCACCACCACGAACAGCACGATCGGCGAGACCACCGGCAGCAGCGAGGGGATCAGCATCTCCTTGATCGCCGCCTTGGTCAGGATGTCGACCGCGCGGGCGTAGTCGGGCTTCTGCTTGAAGGTCATGATGCCCGGCATCTCGCGGAACTGCCGGCGCACCTCCTCGACCACCGCCTCGGCTGCGCGGCCCACCGCCGTCATCGACATGCCGCCGAACAGGAAGGGCAGCAGGCCGCCGAAGAACAGGCCGATCACCACGTAGGGGTTGGACAGGTCGAAGGCGATCTGGCCGCTGAGCCCGGCGAAGAACGGGAAGGCCGCGACGTTCTCGGGCGCGGAGAAGTAGTGCAGGTCCTGGGTGTAGGCGGCGAACAGCACCAGGGCGCCCAGGCCCGCCGAGCCGATGGCGTAGCCCTTGGTGACCGCCTTGGTGGTGTTGCCCACCGCGTCCAGTGCGTCGGTGGAGACGCGCACCTCGCCGGGCAGGCCGGCCATCTCGGCGATCCCGCCGGCGTTGTCGGTGACCGGGCCGAAGGCGTCGAGCGCCACAATGAAGCCGGCCAGCGACAGCATGGTGGTGGTGGCGATGGCGATGCCGAACAGGCCCGCCAGCTTGTAGGTCACCACGATGCCGACGATGATCACCAGCGCCGGGGCGGCGGTGGATTCCAGCGACACGGCCAGGCCCTGGATCACATTGGTGCCGTGGCCGGCCACCGAGGCGCGGGCCACCGACTTGACCGGCTTGAAGTTGGTGCCGGTGTAGTACTCGGTGATCATCACGATCAGGGTGGTGACCGCCAGGCCCGCCAGGCCGCAGCCGAACAGGGCGGTCGGCGTGACCAGCTTGTCGCCGATGGTGATGGCGGCCGGGACCAGGGTGTGGATCACCCACCAGACGGCGGCGATCGACAGCACGCCGGTGACGATCAGGCCCTGGTAGAGGGCGCCCATGATGTTGCCGCTCTTGCCGAGCTTCACCGCGAAGGTGCCGAGGATCGAGGTGATGATGCAGACGCCGCAGATCGCCAGCGGCAGCAGCATCATCGGCCCGACGCCGGCGGTGCCGCGGAAGAAGATCGCGGCCAGCACCATGGTGGCCACGGTGGTGACGGCGTAGGTCTCGAACAGGTCGGCGGCCATGCCGGCGCAGTCGCCGACGTTGTCGCCCACGTTGTCGGCGATGGTCGCGGCGTTGCGGGGGTCGTCTTCCGGAATGCCGGCCTCGACCTTGCCCACCATGTCGCCGCCGACGTCGGCGCCCTTGGTGAAGATGCCGCCGCCCAGGCGCGCGAAGATCGAGATCAGGCTGGCCCCGAAGCCGAGGGCCACCAGGGAGTCCACCACGTCGCGGCTGGTGGGGTCGAGGTTCATCACCTCGGTCAGGATGAAGAAGTAGCCCGCCACGCCGATCAGGGCGAAGCCGGCGACCAGCATGCCGGTGATGGCGCCGGAGCGGAACGCCAGGTCCAGGCCCTTGGCCAGGCTCTCGGAGCAGGCCTGGGCGGTGCGGACGTTGGCGCGCACGGAGATCAGCATGCCGACGAACCCGGCCGCGCCCGACAGCACCGCGCCGATCAGGAAGCCGACGCCCGCGCGCCAGCCGATCAGGAAGCTGACCGCGATCAGGATCACCACTCCGACCATGGCGATGGTGGTGTACTGCCGGCGCAGATAGGCCTGGGCGCCCTCCTGGATGGCGGCGGCGATCTCGCGCATGCGGTCCGTGCCGGTCGGCGCGCGCATCAGCGCCCCGGTCTGCACCATCCCGTAGAGCACCGCCAGCAACCCCGCGGCGATGACCAGTGAAAGCTGAAGACTCATCTGTCCGGCGCCCCTTTTTTGGCTTGTCGCAACCGGCCGCCTCCCTATGCGGCCGTCGTCGAGACGGTCACACGCAGTCCTGCGGTCATGACGACGCCCCGAAAAAGTCGCGGGACATTGGCAAAACTGCGCGCGCGACGCAACAGCGCTAAGAATTGTGTCCGGTCCGCATCCTTGGCGCGACTACAGATGCCGCCAGCCGGCGCGCTCCAGGGCCAGGACGGCGCCCTCGCAGACGACCTGCGTACCCTGCCCTTCCGCCATCTCGCCGACCTCCACCAGCGGTACGCCGGCCGCGAAGGCGGCCTCGATCAGGGCTTCGACGGCGTGCGGCGGCGCGGTGCAGACGACCTCGTAGTCGTCCCCGCCGGCAGCCAATGCGGCCAGGGCGGCGGGCCGGTCCGGCTGATCGACCAGCCAGGCGGCGGCTGGCTCCGACAGCGGCAGGTGGTCGAGGTCCAGGCGTACAGCAAGCCCGCTGGCCTCGCCGATGTGGCCGGCGTCGGCGACCAGGCCGTCGGAGACGTCCGCCGCCGCGCTGGCGTGCGCCCGCAGCGCCTCGCGCAGGCGAAGGCGCGGCTCGGGCAGGCGATAGCGGGCGGCGAGCCAGTCGCGGTGGGGCCGGTGGGGCGGCGTCCTTGTCCCGACGCGAGGCCTTCAGGCCGAGGAAGCCGTCGCCGATGGTCCCGGACACCAGCACCCGGTCGCCCGCGTGCGCGCCGCCGCGCCTCAGCATCCCGCCCTCCGGGACCCAGCCGAACAGGGTGGCCGACAGCGTCAGCGGCCCGGGCGTGGACGAGGTGTCGCCGCCCAGCAGGGCCAGGCCGAACGCCCGCTGGTCGTGGGCGAGGGCCCTGGGCGAACATCTCCCGCTCGGCCCAGCGGCAGCGATCGGACCAGGCGGTCACCAGGAGGTAGCCGGCCGGCTCCGCCGCCTTGGCCGCGAGGTCGGACAGGTTCACGCGCAGGAGCTTGCGGGCCACGAGGTCCAGCGGGTCGTCCGCCAGGAAGTGGACGTCCTCCACCATGGCGTCGGTGGTGACCACGAGATCGTGGCCCGGCCGCGGGAAGATCACCGCGGCGTCGTCCTTCAGCCCGAACGCGCCGGGCGCGCCGCCGGCCAGGGGGCGCGAACAGCCGCGCGATGGTCTCGAACTCGTCGACCGGCCTGGGCTCGCGGGCCACGGGTCTCTCCTCGCTACGGGGCCCGCACGTCCCTGGCGATGGCGTCGAGGGCGCCGTTGACGAAGCCGGCCTCCGGCCCCTCGAAGAAGGACTTGGCGATCTCGACGTACTCGTCGATCACCACCTCGGCCGGCACGTCCGGCCGGGCGGTCAGCTCATAGGCGGCGGCCCGGAGGATGGCGCGGACGGTGGCGTCGATCCGGTCGAGCTTCCAGTTGGCGGCCAGCCGGTGGACGATGGCGCGGTCGATAGGGACCTGGCCCTCCACCACCCCGCGCACGATGGCGCCGAAGAAATCCTCGTCGGCCTCGGCGAGCTGCTCGCCGTCCATGTCGGCGTCGAAGCGATGGTCGGAGAACTCGCGGATCACGGCCTCCACGCCCGCCCCGCCGATCTCCATCTGATAGAGGGCCTGGACGGCCGCCAGCCGCGCCACGGTGCGGGCCCGGCGCTCGCGGCCCGACAGGCGCGACGCCTTCTCGCGCTCGGCGGCGTCGAGCTGGGCGTAGGCTTCCCTGAGGCTGCGCGGCTCGCTCATCGCGCCTCGCCGGCGAGCTGGCGGCGCAGGGCGATCAGGTCCAGGCACGCCCGGGCCGCGCCGCCGCCCTTGTCGCCCACCGCCGCGCGGGCGCGGGCCCAGGCCTGCTCCTCGTCCTCGACGGTCAGGATGCCGTTGCCGATGGCCAGCCGCTGGCCGGTCGCCAGGTCCATCAGGCCGCGCGCGGACTCGTTGGAGACGATCTCGAAATGGTAGGTCTCGCCGCGGATCACCGTTCCGAGCGCCACATAGCCGTCGTAGGCGACGCCCTGGGGCTGGCGGCCAGCCTCCTCGGCGATGGCGATGGCGGCGGGAATCTCCAGCGCCCCCGGCACGGTGACCACGTCGTGGTCGGCCCCGAAGGCGGTGATGGCGTCGACGGCGCCGGCGAGCAGCTCGTCGGCCAGGTCCGGATAGAACCGGGGCCTCCACCACCAGGACGCGGATCTTCTCCTCCATGGCCGGCTACTCCTCGTGCGGGATCGGGCGGCGATCCACGATCTTCAGGCCATAGCCCTCCAGCGCCGGCAGCCGCGCCTGGGTGGAGCTGAGGACGATCATCTTCCGCACCCCGAGGTCGAGCAGGATCTGCGCCCCGACGCCGTATTCGCGCAGCACCGCCACGGCCGGGTCGTGCGCGCCGCCATAGCGCTCCGACAGCCAGGCCGGGCTCGGATCGCGCAGGAACACCGCCACGCCCGGGCCTTCATAGGCCGCGATGGTGCGCAGGGCCTGGGGAATGTAGTCGCGGCGGCCCTCGACGTGGCCCAGCATATCGGCGGCGGGGTCGACAATGTGCATGCGCACCATGGTCGGCTCGTCCGGGTCCACCCGGCCCTTGACCAGAACCATGTGCTCGGAGCGGTCGAGCAGGTTGCGGTAGATGTAGAGGCGGAACTGGCCGTAGACGCTCTCGAACGGCTGCTCCAGCACCCGCTCGACGAAGCGCTCGGTGCGGCGGCGATAGGCGATCAGGTCGGCGATGGCGCCGATCTTCAGGCCGTGGAGCTGGGCGAAGCCGATCAGGTCCGGCAGGCGGGCCATGGCCCCGTCGTCGCGCATCACCTCGCAGATCACCCCCGGCCGGCTGCAGGCCCGCCAGGCGCGCGATGTCCACCGCCGCCTCGGTGTGGCCGGTGCGGACCAGCACCCCGCCCTCCTTGGCCACCAACGGGAAGACGTGGCCGGGCGAGACGATGTCGTCGGGGCCCTTGGTCGGGTCGATCGCCACCGCGACGGTGCGGGCGCGGTCGTGGGCGGAGATGCCGGTGGTCACCCCCTCGCGCGCCTCGATCGAGACGGTGAAGGCGGTGCCGTGCTGGGCCTCGTTCTCCACCGCCATGGGCGGCAGGCGAAGCTGGCGCGCCCGCTGGGGTGTGATGGCCAGGCAGATCAAGCCGCGCGCGTGCTTGGCCATGAAGTTGATCTGGTCGGGCGTGGCGAACTGGGCGGGGATGATGATGTCCCCCTCGTTCTCCCGGTCCTCGGCGTCGACCAGGATGAAGGGGCGGCCCTGGCGGGCGTCCTCGATGATGTCCTCGATGGCCGAGATCGGGGTGTCCTCGGCCGGGTCGAGCGCGTCGTGGACGGTTCTGGGGCTAACAACTTTCATGCCGCCGTCTCCTGCCACCGCGCGGCGTATCGCGCCAGCATGTCGATTTCGAGGTTGACCCGCGAGCCGGGTTTCAGGCCGCCGAGGGTGGTGACCTCCCAGGTGTGGGGGATGATGTTGACGCCGAACACGTCGCCCTCGACCTCGTTGACGGTCAGGGACACGCCGTCCACGGCGATGGAGCCCTTGGGCGCGATGTAGCGGTGCAGCGGCGCGGGCGCCTTGATGCGGATGCGGTGAGAGCCGCCCTCCGCTCGACCGAGACCACCTCGCCCACGCCGTCCACGTGGCCGGAGACGATGTGGCCGCCGAGTTCGTCGCCGACGCGGGTCGGGCGCTCCAGGTTGATGCGCTGGCCGGGCGTCCAGTCGGCGAGCGTGGTCCTGTCCAGCGTCTCGCCGGAGACCTCCACGGCGAACCAGTGCTCGCCCTTGTCGACCACGGTCAGGCAGCAGCCGGCGTGGCTGATCGAGGCGCCCATGGGGACGGAGGCCAGGTCATAGGCCGTCTCGACCTCGAAGCGGCGGTCGCGGTTGGTGTCGCGCACGGCGCGCACGCGCCCGACGTCTGTGACGATCCCGGTGAACATCAGATCCTCTCGTAGCGCTCCCAGAGGTCCTCGCCCACCGTTTCGACGGCGAGGCGGCGCCAGCGCGTCGCGTCGGCAAGGGCGTGACGGCCGAGCGGTCCGACCGCCGCCCGCCCCTCCCCGCCCAGAACGATAGGCGCGCGGAACCATTCGATCCGGTCGACCAGGCCGGCGCGCAGGAAGCTCGCCGCCACCTCGCCGCCGCCCTCGACGAACAGGCGGCCCAGGCCCTCGGCGGCCAGGGCCTTCACGGCGGCGGCCGGATCGACGCGGCCGTCCTCGCCGGCGGCCACGCGCAGCAGGCGCACGCCGATGGACAGGAGCCCCTGGGCCGGCTCGCCGGTGGTGACGACATAGGTCGGCGCCCCGCCGCCGCTGGCCAGGCGGCTGGTCGCCGGCAGGCGCTGGCGGCTGTCCAGCACCACCCGCGCCGGCTGGGGCCCGTCAAAGCCTTCGAGCCGCACCGACAGCTCCGGATCGTCGGCCAGGGCCGTGCCGATCCCGATCACCACCGCGTCGTGGGCGGCGCGCAGATGGTGCACGGTCAGGCGCGCCGGGGCGCCGGTGATCCAGCGGCTTTCCCCGGACGCGGTGGCGATGCGGCCGTCCAGCGACGTCGCGAGCTTGAGCGTGACGCCCAAGGCCTAGGCCTCCGGCTCTTCGGGCTCCTCGCCCAGGCCCTCTTCCTTCAGGAAGTTGGCGAAGGCGTCGGGGTCGCGGAAATCCTTATAGACCGAGGCGAAGCGGACGTAGGCGACTTCGTCCAGGTTCTTCAACGCCTTCATCGCCATTTCTCCCACCGCGGTGGAAGGGATCTCTGTCTCGCCCATGCTCTCGAGCTGGCGCACTATGCCGGAGATCATCCGCTCCACCCGCTCGGGCTCCACCGGCCGCTTGCGCAGCGCCATGACGATGGATCGGGTCAGCTTCTCCCGGTCGAACGGCGTGCGCCTGCCCGAGCGTTTGACGATAGTCAGCTCGCGAAGCTGCACCCGCTCGAAAGTGGTGAACCGCCCCCCGCACTCCGGGCACAGCCGCCGGCGGCGGATCGCCGAGCCGTCCTCGGACGGGCGGGAGTCCTTCACCTGGCTGTCGTTGGATCCGCAGAAAGGGCAACGCACGTCGGGTCAGCTCCTGGCGGGGCGGCGGGACCGCCCTCGTCCTTCGAGGCTCGGCTTCGCCTCGCGCCTCAGGATGAGGGCTAATGCGAAGGCGGCGCAGTCGAAATCCTCATCCTGAGGCGCCCCCGCAGGGGGCCTCGAAGGACGAGGATTTCGTCCACAGCTCAGCCATAGATAGGGAACCGCGCCGTCAGGTCGAGGACCTTGCCGCGGACTTCCGCCTCGGCGGCCGAATTGTCCTCGCCGTGGGAGCCCAGGGCGTCGACCACCTCGGCGATCAGCTCGCCGACCCTTTGGAACTCCGCGGTCCCGAAGCCGCGCGTGGTCGAGGCCGGGGTGCCGAGCCGGATCCCCGAGGTGACCATCGGCGGCTGCGGGTCGAACGGCACGCCGTTGTAGTTGCAGGTCAGCAAGGCGCGGTGGAGGCTCGCGGCCGCGGCCTTGCCGGTGACGGCCTTGGGCCGCAGGTCCACCAGCATCAGGGTGGCTGTCGGTGCCGCCGGACACGATGTCGAAGCCGTTCCTGGCCAGGTGTCGGCAAGGACCTTGGCGTTCTCCACCACCTGGCGGGCGTAGAGCTTGAACTCCGGCCGCAGCGCCTCGCCGAGCGCCACGGCCTTGGCGGCGATGGTGTGCATCAGTGGCCCGCCCTGCAGGCCCGGGAACACGCCGCGGTTCACCTTCTTGGCGATGTCCTCGTCGTTGGTCAGGATCATGCCGCCGCGCGGGCCGCGCAGGGTCTTGTGGGGTCGTGGTGGTGACCACGTGGGCGTAGGGCAGCGGGCTCGGATAGACGCCGCCGGCCACCAGGCCCGCGAAGTGGGCCATGTCGACCATCAGATAGGCCCCGACGCTGTCGGCGATCTCGCGGAAGCGCTTGAAGTCGATGATCCGGCCATAGGCGGTGCCGCCGGCGATGATCAGGGCCGGCTTCTCCCTGGCCGCGGTCTCGGCCAGGCCCTCGTAGTCGATGACCTGGTCCTGCTGGCGCACCATGTAGGGCACGGCGCGGAACCACTTGCCGGACTGGTTCACCGGGCTGCCGTGGGTCAGGTGGCCGCCTGCCGCCAGGTCCATGCCCATGAAGGCGTCGCCCGGCTTCATCAGGGCCATGTAGACGGCCTGGTTGGCCTGGGAGCCGGAGTGCGGCTGGACATTGGCGAAGCCGGCGCCGAACAGGGCCTTGGCGCGGTCGATGGCGATCTGCTCGGCCACGTCGACGCACTCGCAGCCTTCGTAGTAGCGCCGGCCGGGATAGCCCTCGGCGTACTTGTTGGTCAGCACCGAGCCGGACGCCTCCAGCACCGCCTTGGAGACGATGTTCTCGGACGCGATGAGCTCGACGTGCTGCTGCTGGCGGCGCAGCTCGGCCTGGATGGCCGCGAACACCTCGGGGTCCGTCTCGGCCAGACCGCTCCCGAAGAACGAGTCTTCGAGGGGAACGGATGCCTGGGCTGCGACCTTCATGGGAACCTCCGAACGCGCGGCTTCGCGCGCGCCCTGTTTAGCGATCAGCCGGCGCCGATCAACGAACAATCCGTCCGCTGGCTGACGCCCAGCCAGATGTGGGGAACCGGACCGCCGGCGTCACCGTTATCAGCCGGGTGTATTCATGCTCTGGGCGCCTCGCGCCGGAGACGGCCTGGTAGGCGCGTTTTTTCGGGGGAGGCCGCAGGGGCGCGGCCTGGGGAAACGATATGGCGGTTGAAACAGGTGCGGACGAACTGTCGGGCCAGGACATCCTGAGGCTGAGCGCGGAGATCGTCGCCGCCTATGTGTCCCGTAACGCCGTCCAGCCTCAGACCATCAAGGACGTCGTCCGCTCGGTGCATGGGGCGCTGCAGGACCTCAGCCATCCCGCGCCGGCGGCGCCGAACCCGCGCCAGAAGCCGTCCGTGCCGGTGTCGCGCTCGGTGCAGCCGGACTTCATCGTCTGCCTGGAAGACGGCAAGAAGCTGAAGATGCTGAAGCGGTACCTGCGCTCGCGCTACGACATGAGCCCGGAAGAATACCGCCGCAAATGGGGCCTGCCGGCCGACTATCCGATGGTGGCGCCCAACTACGCCGCCCGCCGCTCGGACTTCGCCAAGCAGATCGGCCTCGGCCGCGGCGTTCGGCGCAACGCCAAGCGCTGACCAGCGAACGCCTGCGCGGCCTCAGGCCGCGACGCCGCCCATGCGCTTGACGTTGCAGTGGGTCCACAGCGTGTCCATGGCGCGGACCAGGTGGTCCATCATGGCGTCGTCGTGCAGCGGCGTGGGCGTGAAGCGCAGGCGCTCCGTCCCCTTCGGCACGGTGGGATAGTTGATCGGCTGCACATAGACGCCGTGGTCCACCAGCAGCATGTCGGACACCAGCTTGGTGTGGACGGGATCGCCCACCAGCACCGGCACGATGTGGCTGACCGACGGCATCACCGGCAGGCCGGCCTCGCGGAAGCGGCGCTTCAGGGTGGCGGCGCGCTCCTGGTGGCGGATGCGGACCTCGTTGTGCTGCTTCAGCCAGCGGATCGAGGCGGCCGCGCCCGCGCTGATCGCCGGCGGCAGGGACGTCGTGAAGATGAAGCCGGAGGCGTAGAGGCGCACGGCGTCGACGAGCTCGGCGTCGGCGGCGATGTAGCCGCCCATCATGCCGACCGCCTTGCCCAGCGTGCCCTCGATGATGTCGATCTCGGCCATCAGGCCTTCGCGCTCGGCCACGCCCGCGCCGCGCGGGCCGTACATGCCGACTGCGTGCACCTCGTCGATATAGGTCAGGGCGCCGTAGCGCTTGGCCAGGTCGATGGTGCCGCGGATGTCGGAGATGTCCCCGTCCATCGAATAGACGCTCTCGAACGCGATCAGCTTGGGCGCATTGGCCGGCGCGGCCTTCAGGAGCTGTTCGAGGTGCTCAAGGTCGTTGTGCCGGAAGACGTGCTTCTGGCCGCCGCCGTTGCGGATGCCCGCGATCATCGAGGCGTGGTTCAGGGCGTCGGAGAAGATGATCAGGCCCGGCAGGATCTTGACCAGGGACGACAGCGTCGCCTCGTTGGAGACGTAGCCGGAGGTGAACAGCAGGGCCGCTTCCTTGCCGTGCCAGTCGGCCAGCTCGTTCTCGAGCGCGACGTGGGTAGCGGGTGGTGCCGGAAATGTTGCGCGTGCCGCCGGAGCCGGAGCCCGCCTCGTCGATCGCCGCGTGCATGCGTCGAGCACGACCGGGTTCTGGCCCTGGCCGAGATAGTCGTTGGAACACCAGACGGTGACGTCGCTCTCGCCGTGGGGACCCGCCCAGGTCGCGCGCGGAAACTCGCCCCGCTTGCGCTTGAGGTCGGCGAAGACCCGATATCGGCCCTCGGACCTGACCTGTTCCACGGCGGTCCGGAAGGCGGCCTTGTAATCCATGGCGTCCAAAAATTCCTCGTCCCGGCTCTGGGGTCCGACGCGGCGGCTTTTCGCACACGCATCCCGACTCGTCCATCGGACCGATTGTCTAACCAGGCAGCCGAATTCGTGAATTGACGCCAATCAAGCGCCAGCGGCCGCGTCTCCTATTTGAGCTTGCGGAACAGGAACACAACCTGGTCGGTCCGACCGCGGATCGAGGGGTCGAAGACGATCGCCGTATGCGGATCGGCGGGGTTGTGCAGCAGCAGGCTCTTGGCCTCGAAATGGAAGCCGGCCTTCTTCATGTCGGCGCGGATGGCGGCGGGATCGATGCGATGCAGGGTGTGGGCCATGGTCCAGCCCGTGCCGGGCGCCGCCACGTGGTCGATCACCACCAGCCGGCCGCCGGGCTTCAGCGCCGCGTACATCGTCTTGTCGAAGGCGATGATCTGGTCATGGGTCATGCCGAACTGCAGTCGTGGTAGTTCTGCGAAGTCCAGATCAGGTCCAGCGCCTCCGGCGCGCTGAACATCGTGTTCGAGTCGACGATGAAGGTGATGTTGTCGAAGAGCTTGTCTTCCTGGAGCGCCTTGATGGACGCGACTTCCGGCTTCTCGAAGTCGGCCATGAACTGCGGGAAGACGGCGTAGACGTGGCCGCTGCGACCCACGATCGGGGAGAAGATGCGGGTGAAGTAGCCGGCTCCCGGCATCAGGTCGGCCACCTTCTCGCCCGGCCGCACCTTGGCGAAGGCCATCAGCTCGCCGGGCCGGCGCGAGGGGTCGCGCTGCACGTCGGCGGGCGGGCGCGCGGGATTGGACAGGGCCGCGGCGATAAGGCGCGGTGGGTTGTAGTGGTATGGCCCCGACGAGGCGCAGCCAGCCAGCGCCAGGGCGGCCGTCAGGCCGGCGGCGATCGCGGACAAGGTTTTCACGGCGCATCCCTCCCGAGGTCGGGCGGACCTTAGCGCACCTTGGGCGGGCCGCCAGCCCGGACCTGACGGGGACGCGCGAACTCAGCCGGGCTTGCGGAATTTCATCAGCAACTTGTCGGTATGGCCCTGGATCGAGGCGTCGAACACCGCCGCGGTGTGCGGGTCGGCCGGATTGGCCAGGACGTCCGACTGCGCCACCAGCCTGAAGCCGGCGGCCTCGACCTCCGCCTTCACCGCAGCCGGGTCGATCCGGTGCAGGGTTGCGGTTACCGTGGTCCCGGCGCCGGGGCGCGGCCGCGTGGTCCTCGATCAGGAAGACGCCGCCCGGCTTCAGGGCGTCGAACACCATCTTGTCGAAGGCCAGCATGTCCGGCTTGGGCGCGCCGGGCGGGGCGTTGTGGAAGTCGTGGTAGTTCTCGCTGGTCCACACCACGTCGACCTTCTCGGGCAGGTTCAGAGAGCCGTTGGGGAAGGTGACGGCGGTCACGTTCGGCGCGATGGCGGCGACCGCCTCCAGCGCCTGGGGCCGCGCCTTGGCCATGCCCTCGGGGATCAGGGCGTAGTCGCGCCCGTCCAGCCCCACGACCTTGCTGATCAGGCGGGTGTAGTAGCCGCCGCCCGGGATCAGCTCCCCGACCTTGTCGCCGGGCTTGAGGCCGGCGAAGGCGAGGACGGCCGCGGGCTTGCGGTCGGCGTCGCGGGCGACGTCCGCCGCCGGCCGGCCGGGATCCGCCACCGCGGCGGCGACAAAGGCCGGCGCGTCCTGCGCCAGGGCGGCGGCCGCGGACGCGACCGCGACCGCGGCGAGACCCGCGCCGGCGGCGGCGGCCAGAATCAACTTCCGCATGTCGTTTCCTCCTTCTTATGGCTGCAAACGAGCTTATCAGCGCCGAGACGGTTGACCAGGGACGAGGGTTGTCGCTAGCAGCACGCCAGGGGTCGACCGGCGTGGCTTGAAGCTCGCGGATCGAGCTCGCGTCGAACAATGAAGGGGAAGGTCGGGAGCGTCTCCCAGCCTTCGTCACGCCGCCAGGAACGGAAGGCACGCGCCCAATGACCGACAACCAATCCACCAAGCCGAAGACCGACTGGGAGATCGCCCACGCGTCCGTGGAGGCCACAGAGCTGGCGGCCGACCACGGCGTCCCCTGGGAAGAGGTCGCAAGCTGGATGCGCTCTTGGGGTCAGCCGGACGAGCTGCCTGAGCCAAAGGCGGCTTCCACGAAGCCCTCCGGCAGGTCGTGACCCACGCCGTCCTTCTTTGCGTCTTCCACGGCCGCCAGCAGCGTTAGGCGCGGTCGATGGCTGTCAGCAAGGCCTTCGTCGCCTACGTGCAGGAACTGCTGGCGCCGCTCGGCCCGGTGCGGGTCAAGTCGATGTTCGGCGGCGCGGGCGTCTATGCCGACGAGCTGATGTTCGCCCTGGTGTTCGGCGACGACCTCTACCTGCGCGTCGACGCCGTGACCGAGGCGACGTTCCGGGAGGCGGGCGCCGCGCCCTTCACCTATCGCATGAAGGACGGCCGCGAGGTCCAGATGAGCTATTGGCGTGTCCCCGACGAGGCGCTGGACGGCCCAGAGCAGGCCGAGCCGTGGGCGCGGCTGGCGCTGGAGGCGGCCATGCGCCATCACGCCGCCAAGGCCAAGGGCCGCCGCCGCTAGCGCGCCTTGTCCTGCGCCCGCGCCTCGTTCCAGAGGGCGTCCATCTCGGCCAGGTCCGACTGCTCGGGTCGGCGGCCCTGGTCGGCCAGCCGGCGCTCGATGTGCCGGAAGCGGCGGACGAACTTGGCGTTGGTGGCCCTCAGCGCGTCCTCCGGCTCGACCTCGAGCCTGCGGGCGAGGTCGGCGCAGGCGAACAGCAGGTCGCCGACCTCCTCGCGCGCCCGGGCGAGGTCGCCGGCCTGGATCTCCGCCTCGACCTCGCCGAGCTCCTCCTTCAGCTTGGCCAGGGCCGCGGCCATGTCCGGATGGTCGAAGCCGACCCGCGCGGCGCGGGCGGCCAGCTTACGGGCCCGGGTCAGGGCGGGCAGGGCGATGGGCACGTTGTCCAGCACCCCGCTCGCCGCGCCCCGAGCCTCGCCCTTGGCGGCGCGCTCGGCCGCCTTGATCGCCTACCAGCGCGCGGTCTGGGCCGCGGCGTCCGCCACCGCGGCTTCGCCGAACACGTGAGGATGCCGGCGCACCATCTTGTCTGATATGGCTTCGGCGACATCGGCGAAGGCGAAGGCGCCCGCCTCCTCGGCGATCCGCGCATGGAAGACGACCTGGAGCAAAAGGTCGCCCAGCTCCTCCTTCAGGTCGGCCATGTCGCCCCGCTCGATGGCGTCGGCGACTTCGTAGGCCTCCTCGATGGTGTAGGGGGCGATGGTGGCGAAGGTCTGCTCCAGGTCCCACGGGCAGCCGCCGTCGGGATCGCGCAGGCGGGCCATGATCGCGATCAGGCGGGCGAGGGGGGCGAGGTCGGGCGCGTCGGTCATCGGGCGGGCTCGGCGGCTTTCAGGGCGAGGGCGGCCAGGATCTCGCATGGCGGCGCGTGTCCAGGGGGTGGCGCGCGATCACCGCCGCGGCCGCGAGGCTCAGCACGCACGGCACGCCGATGAACAGCGCCTGCAGGCAGGCGAGGGCGGCCGGGCCGTTGGGGCCCGCGCGGTGGAACCCGGCCCAGGCCAAAGCCACGAAGCTCAGCCCCGCCAGGGCCGTGCCGATCTTGGTGGTGGAGGTCAGCATCGCATAGAGCAGGCCCGTCCGGTCCTGGCCGGTGTCGAGCCGCAGCTCGTCCGCCGCGTCGGCCATCATGGCGCGCAGGAGCAGGGGCGCGGCGGAGTAGGACGCGCCCGCCGCCGCGATCACGGCCGCGGCCAAGCCCAGCGTCGGGAACGGGACCGCCATCACCAGCAGCTCGCCGCCGATCAGGGCCAGGGCCGAGACGGCCAGCGCCGATGCTTGCCGATCCGCCGCGCCAGAATCGGCCAGACGGGGCCGAACGCCAGGCCCGACAGGAAGAGGCCAGGATCAGCAGATTCGCTGTCGATTCCGGGATATGCTTGATCTGGTCGAAGTAGAAGAAGAACAGGATTCCCGTCACCCCCGGCGCCCAGCCGAGCAACAGGTCCGTCAGGATCAGCCGCGCCACGGTCGGCCGGGCCATCAGGGCGGCGATCTCCGCGACGGAAGGCGCACGGCCGCGCGGCGTGTCCACCGGCTCGCCGACCTGCCGGACGGCGAGGGCGATGGTCAGGGGCAGAAGGGCGATCACGAACCAGCCCATGGCCTGCACGCCGGCCGCCTGGTCGCCATGCAGGCCGAGCTGGACGATCGGCGGCAGCATCAGCACCAGGATCATGCCCGCCACATTGCCCGCCTGCCACCAGCCGTAGATGCGCGAGCGCTGGTGGTAGTCCGCCGACAGGGCGGAGGCCCAGGCCTGCTGCGCCAGCGACCCCATCGAGAAGCCGACATAGACCACGAACAGCGCCGCCCACAGCCAGGCGACGCCGGCGCCGGGCCGCGCCATGAACAGCATGAACGCGCCCGCCATCAGCACCGGCGCGCTCAGCACCAGCCACAGCCGGAACCGCCCGAACCGCGTGCGCGTGGCGTCCATCGCCGCGCCGAGCAGCGGGTCGAACCCGATGTCGAGCAGCCGCACGAAGGTGAAGGCCACGCCCACGCTCGCCAGCGGCAGACCGATGCGCCCGGCGTAATAGGCCGGCAGATGCACCACCAGCGGCAACCCGATCGCCGCCAGCGGCAGGCACGGCCCGCAGAACGCCAGAAGCGCCGGCTTGCCAGGAACGGAAGGCTCGCTCATCCCGCAAGGGTGGCCGGATTCGAGGCCCGGCGTGAATCGGCGGAGGGGGGGGGGCGGCGCGCGGTCCCTCAAGACCAGGAACCGCCCCGTCAACCCAAAGCTATCACAAGTCCAGACCCGTTCATGGCCCTGATGACATGCGGGCCTAAGCCAAAAACGAGGAACGGGTGGCGACCCCGCTCGCGATCGCGGCCCATTTCATAATTCCGAGCGGATCATCCTGAGCCCATCTGAACCGGGTTCCGTACCATCGAATGGTTCCAGTGATATTCTTCTTTGAGAAATGAATACGCCTAAGATTGCTAGAAAGGGAGAGGTGCTTGAAATCAATCCACAGGCGGTAGCCTGGAACGCCGAAAAGTACGTGTAATCCCCACTGTTGTTCTGCCGAAAAATTAGGCCACGGGCAGGGATGGGCTGGTGCGGGGCTATTCTTGTCCACCATATATACAGGACTATGAAGCACATGAACGAAACGAGCCCATAGCCCAGCAACGAGCCGGCAATCAGATTTTTGATCGTATTGCCTGAAAGGCGCATCAGATCACCGGACCCTTTTCCTCAAGCGCATCGATCGCCAGCGTCCCGAGATTCCCGTGGGAGTGTCTAGGGCCTACTGAAGCACGCCGCAAAGCAGTCGTTCTCCGCGTACATTGGCTGCATGAGCCCTCCGCCTCGATCAACATCAGCATATTGTCTACGCCGGAATAGAGATGTCGCGCTGCTGCCCGATGGAAATGTCACCAGGGGATGGGCGAGGGGAGCGGGCCGGTGACATCTCTATCGGTGATCTACATGAGGTGTCTACGCCGGTTAGAGATGTCGCGCTGGGCGCCAGATAGAAATGTCACCAGGCGGTAGGCGAGGGGAGCGGGCGGGCGCGGAGCCCTCCGACCGCGCAGAGCCGACCGCTGCCCTCCGCACCGGCCGTTCAGCTTCGCCTTTGTTTTCCGAGTGCGCCGTCAGGCGCGCGAGGCACGTAGAGAGCACGCTCGATTTTACGTTTGACCTCCGTGATTTCGGCCTCCCTAAACCCGCAGCCGCGCTGCTAAGGTGAAGCTGGCTGGAGGCGATCAGATGCGAACAGTGCTGACACTTGCCATCATCAACGCTGTTGTCTGGGTGGCATTCATCGCACTCTTCCAGGTTCACACTTCGCGTGGCCAAATTCGTATAAATTCTGGTTGTTTGACGACGTGCCTTGGGTCGTCTTGACTGTTTCCTTGGTCGTGTCGCTTCTGACGGGACTGCCCCGATTTAGGAACGTCGGCGGACTGAAACTTGGATTAATCGTGGTGGAAGCCACTACGCTGCTGGCGCTTCTGCCTTACGCCGCCTTTTCAGGCGGAGGTATCTGAAGGGTCACCCGACGCTGAACATGTGCCTGGTCTGGTCGCGCCGCTTCGGCCCCTTGCTGGTGCGCGTGCCGGGCGCCTCGGACTGCTGGCTCTCGCGGATCAAGGTGTGCAGGCTGCCGAGGCGCTTGTTCTCGAGCACGGCCGTCTCGGTGACGCGGCGCAGCTTGTCGAAGGTGCGGTAGGGCATGCTGCGGCCCTTGTAGCGGACCTCCAGGCGGCCATCGGAAAATCCACGACTTCAACCCGCTTGCCGATCGCGGCCTGGGCGAACTCGGACGGCTCGATCATGAAGAGGATGTTGTCGTACTGGAGGGTGAGAGACTGCGATAGGGTCCGCTCGGCGCGCCAGGTGAAGGCCTCGTCCAGCCGATCTCGGGCCTGCATGGGCCGGTGCAGGTCCTTGTCGTTGAACGGCGCCTTGGCGAAGCGGGCGTCGTAGTCGGCCATGAAAGCCGGCAGGAAGGCGTTGCCGTCGTCCATAGTGCTGACGCCGGCGAGCCGGAGTTCCTTCACCAGCCGATCCTGCAAGGTCTTGTTCGCGCGCTCGACGCGGCCCTTGGCCTGGCTGGAGTTGGCGCAGATGATCTCGATCGTCAGCGCCTTCAGCGCGCGGCCGAACTGGGTCATGCCGTCGCCGTGAAGCCCGGCCGCCTTGTTCACCCGGAAGACCGCGTGCTTGTCGGTGTAGAACGCCACGGGCTTCCCATGGGCCTCAATGTATCGCTGCGTGGCGTTGAAATAGGCGAAGGTCGATTCCGACTGCACGAACTGCAGGTGCATCAACCGGCTGGTGGCGTCGTCAATGAAGACGAGCAGGGTGCATTGCGGGCCACGATCCTCGAACCACCAGTGCTCCGAGCCGTCGACCTGGACGAGCTCGCCGATGCACTCGCGCCGATACCGCGGCTGATAGACCCGGCCGCGACGCTTGATGCGATCCGCCCAGAGACCGGCGTCGAGCATCCACAGCCTTAGCGTCTCGCGGCCGACGACGATGCCGTGGACCTCGCGCAGCTTCTCGGCGGCCAGCGTCTGGCCGAAATCGGCGTAGCGCGCCTTGATCAACTCCAGGGCCTGCGCCTCGATGTCGGTCGGCGTCTGCCGGTTGCTGGCCCGGCCGCGCTTCTTGGAAATGAGGGCGGTCGCGCCGTGCTCCTGATAGGCCTTCGACAGCCGCAGAACCTGGCGGCGCTCCAAACCCATGAGCTCGCTGGCCGCCGAAACCGTCAGCCGACCGGCCGTCAGGTCGCGCAGGATCTCGACTCGGCTAAGCTCCATGTCGCTCATGAAGTGCAACGCCACCTTGGAGGGCCTCCCGCGAAAATGCGGGAGGGTGCCATTTCTAACTGGCACGCCGGTGACATTACTAAATGGCGGTTATAGCAGGAATGCGCCTAAGGAATATTATCAGAAATCATAGATGCCGATCCGGCAGGACCAGATCGCCCGCGGCGATCCTTTGCAGGGTGCGGACGAACAGGCCGGGTTCGAGGGCCATCACCTTTTGCTCGATGTCTTGCGGCGAATCGGCGGGATCTATTGGGATTTCCTGTTGGGCCAGGATCGGGCCGGTGTCGTAGTCGGCGTCGACCAGGTGGATGGTGGCGCCGCTGACCGCGTCGCCGGCGGCGTGGACGGCCTCGTGCACGCGGCGGCCATAGAGGCCCCGGCCGCCGTATTGCGGCAGCAAGGCCGGGTGCACGTTCAGGATCCGCCCGGCGTAGCGCGCCAGGGTCACTGGGCCCACCGGCCGCAGATAGCCGGAGAGGACGATCAGCTCGACGCCCGCCTGGGCCATGGCCTCGGCGATCGCGCGGTCGGCGGCCTCGGCGCCGCCTTCGGAAGCGGCGTTGATGCAGCGGGCCGGCGCGCCCGCGGCCTTGGCGGCGGCCATCGCCGGGCTGTCGGGGTTGTTGGTCACCATCAGCCGGGCCTCGGCGTCGAGCTCGCCGGCGCGGATGGCGGCCAGGATCGCGCGCATGCTGGAGCCGCCATGCGACGCGAGGAAACCGAGCTTGAGCTTTGGATGAGCTGGCAATTTCGGCCTCAGGCCTCGATCTCGAAGCGCAGGCCGTCATAGGCCGGCTCCACCCCCGTCGGCAGGCTGTCGCGCAGGGTCCGGTAGTTGAGGTCCTGGTGCAGGTTGGTCAGGATCGCCCGCTCGGGCCGCACCCGGGCGATCCACTCCAGCGCCATGTCGACATGGGCGTGGGTCGGATGCGGCGTGGCGCGCAGGGCGTCGACGATCCAGACCTTCACCCCCTCCAGGGCGGCGAAGGCGTCGGGCGGCAGGCCGACCACGTCGCTGGAATAGGCCACCGGCCCGATGCGGTAGCCGACCGAGCGGAATCGCGCCGTGGTCCTGGTCGAAGGTCGTCACCGGGGCCGGGCCCGACGGGCCGTCGACCTCGAACCCCTCCCCCAGCCGCGGCAGCAGGATGGCGTCGCAGACGGCGGGATAGCCGCCCTCCCCCTCGAACACATAGCCGAACCGGCTGGTCAGCCGCGCGTGGGTGTAGGCGTCCATGTAGCAGGGCGTGCGCCGGCGGTGGTGGAGCCAGAAGGCGCGCAGGTCGTCGATGCCGTGGGTCTGGTCGGCATGGTCGTGGGTGTAGAGCACCGCGTCGATGCGCCGGACGCCGGCGGCGGCGGCCTGCTGGCGGAACTCCGGCGCGGTGTCGACGACGAGGGTGGTCTCGGGCGCGCCCTCGACCTCCGCCTTGCGCCGCACCAGCAGGGAGCAGCGGCTGCGGCGATTCCTCGGCTCGGCCGGGTCGCAGGCGCCCCAGTCGCCGTCCGCGCGCGGCACCCCGCCGGAGGAGCCGCTGCCGAGGATGGTGAACTCCAGCCGCGCGGTCATGGCCGCGGGATCCGGTCGAACAGGGCGAAGAAGGCGTCCTCGGTGCGCGCCTCGGCCTCGTCGCGGGTCCAGCTGCGGATCTCGGCGAGCTTGGCCAGGATCTCGGGCAGGAAGGCCGGCTCGTTGCGCCGGCCGCGGTGTGGCGCGGGGGCGAGGTAGGGGCAGTCGGTCTCCACGATGATCCTGTCCGCCGGCATGTCGCGGATCACGGCGCGGACGTCCTCGGCCGCCTTGAAGGTGGCGATGCCGGAGACGGAGAACCAGGCGCCCAGGGCCGCCGCCCGCCGCGCCAGCTCCGCGCCCGAGGTGTAGCAGTGCATCAGGAGCCTGAACGGCCCCGCCGCGTGCTCTTCCTCCAGGATGGCGGTCATCACCGCGTCGGCCTCGCGGGTGTGGACCACCAGGGGCAGGCCGGTCTCGCGCGCCGCGGCGATGTGCGCGCGGAACACCGTCGCCTGGATGTCGCGCGGGCTGAGGTCGTAGTGGAAGTCGAGGCCCGTCTCGCCGAGGCCGACCACCTTGGGCCGGCTTGCCAGATCGCACAAGGTTTCTGCGGCAAGGGACGGATTCTCCTTGGCTTCGTGCGGATGCGTGCCGACCGTGCACCAGATGTCCGGATGGGCCATGGCCACCGCGTGCACGGCCTCGAACGAGGAGACCTTGTCGCAGATGGTGACCATCAGGCCGACGCCGGCGGCGCGGGCGCGGCGATCACCTCTTCGCGGTCGGGGTCGAACTGCGGCGCGTGCAGGTTCACGTGGCTGTCGATCAGCATCGCCGGCGGCTCATGTGCGGGCGGCGCGGCGCAGGGTCGCCACGGCGCTCCAGAACGCGTCCTGGCGGTCGAGGTTCAGGGCCTCCGCCTCGCCGGGCAGGGAGACGAGGCTGTCCCAGGCGTCCAGCCACGGGACCACAGGCCCGGCGCCGGCCTGGCCCATGGTCTCCTCGACCATCGCCTTGACCTGCTCGGCCAGGCGCTCGAACAGCAATTCGAACCGGGCCGCGCCCTCCGCGCCGCGGAAGCCGTCCGCCATGGCCTGCAGGGCCGACAGGTCCGGCTGGTCGAGGCGGCGCAGCAGCTCGCGCGCGGCGTGGTCGACGTCGAGCGCCCCGGCCGCCGCGAGAGCCAGCGCCCGCCCCGGCGCGCCCCCGGCCATAACGGCGATGCGGGCCGCGTCCTCGGCGCCGAGGTCGGTGCGGGCGGCGACGAAGGCGGCGGCGCGGTCCTCGTCCCACGGCCGGAACACCAGGCGCCGGCAGCGCGAGCGGATGGTGGGCAGGAGGCGGCCCGGCGCGTGGCAGACCAGGAACAGCACCCCGCGCGGCGGCGGCTCCTCCAGCGTCTTCAGCACGGCGTTGGCGGCGTTGGCGTTGAGGTCGTCGGCCGCGTCGATGATCGCCACGCGCCAGGGCGAGACGGCGGGGGACTTGGAGAAGAACTCCGGAAGCTGGCGCGCCTCGTCCACCGGGATGGCCTTGCGCGGCTTGCCGTCCTCGGTCCAGCGCTCCAGCACCAGGAGGTCGGGATGCGAGCGCGCCGAGACCTGGCGGCTGACCGGATGGCCCGGATCGGCGCCGAGGAGGCCATAGGCCGGGTCGGGCGGGGCGCCCAGCAGCCGCCGCGCGGCGCGGAACGCGAAGGTCGCCTTGCCGACGCCCTCGGGCCCCACCAGCAGCCAGGCGTGGTGCATGCGCCCGCGCTGCAGGGCGTCGGCGCCCTGGAGCTCGAAGACGTCGCGGGGATGGGGGGCGAGGACGGCCATCAGGCGGCCACACCCAGGCGCGTCTGCACCGCGCTCCAGATCGCCACAGCCACGGCCGCCTGCGCCGGCGCGGCGTCGATCAGGGCGCAGCGGGGCGGGGTTCGTCGGCGGCGATCTCAAGGAAGGCCGCGCGCAGCCGCTCGTGGAACGACAGGTCCATGGCCTCGAAGCGGTCGAACATGGTGCGCCCGACGGCCCGTTCGAGCCCGTCGCGCGCGGGCAGGTCCAGCACCAGGGTCAGGTCCGGCCGGTCCGCACCGACGACCGCGGTCTCAGGCCCGCGATCAGGGCCATCGGCCGCGCCGCCCGCCGCGCCCTGATAGGCGCGCGGTGGAGTCGAAGAAGCGGTCGGAGATCACCCAGGCGCCCTCGGCCAGGGCCGGCCGGATCACCTTCTCCAGGTGGTCGCAGCGGGCGGCATACATCAGGAGCGTCTCGCTGACCGGCGACCAGCGTTCGGCCTCGCCTTCCAGCAGCAGCCGGCGCAGCGCCCTCGGCGCCCTCCGAGCCGCCCGGCTCGCGGGTGGAGACCACGCGCAATCCCTGCGCCCCGCAGGCGTCGGCCAGGATGCGGGCCTGGGTGGACTTGCCGGTCCCCTCCCCGCCTTCGAATGTGATGAACCGGCCGCGCGTCACGGGGTCCACATTGGGCGTTTCGGCCCGCCGCGCAAGCGGCTCAGAACAGCCCTTCGGCCGGAGCGGCGCGCGGCGGGCGCGTCGCTCGCCTGGGCCAGCTCGATCCGGCCGGAGTCCGCCACCGGCGCGGGGCCGACGAACTTCACCCCTGACCTTGGCGACGCCGTGGCCGCGGAAGCCCAGGCGGTCGGCCGCGGCGGGGGTCAGGTCGATGATCCGCCCGGCCGCGAACGGGGCCGCGGTCGTTGATCCGCACGCGCAGCTTGCGGCCGTTCTCGAGGTTGGTGACCTCCACGATGCACGGCAGGGGCAGGGTCTTGTGGGCGCCGGCGATGCTGTGGCCGTCGAACGGCTCGCCGCTGGCCGTGCGCCGCGTGCCGGCCGGATAGCTGTACCAGGAGGCCAGCCCCTTCTGCTCGTAGTGGTCGTCCACCCGCGGAGAATAGCGGCGGCCGTTCACCTCGTAGGGGCGCAGGTTGGCGGGGCGGTAGTCGGCCACACGTCCGCCGCCCCCGCCCGTGGCGCAGGCCGCGGCGCCGAGGCCGAGGAGCCCGACAAGGCCCGCCCGCGCCAGCGTCGCCGCCGGCGAGCGGTGCAACCGTCCCATCGCGTTTTCCCCGATCGCGCCCATGGCGCAGCCCGACGGGCGCGACAATGCCCCCGTCCGCCTTGCGCTCTGGTTAAGAGAGGGCGCCGCCCGCGCCCCTGTCTGGAGCCCGGCCGCGCCCCCTGCTAAGAGCCGCCCACGGATGGGTTGGCCGAGCGGTTTAAGGCAGCGGTCTTGAAAACCGCCGGGGGTTCACGCCCCTCGTGGGTTCGAATCCCACCCCATCCGCCAATCATCGCCTATAGCAGTAGCGATATTATCGCTTGCGTAGATGCCGGATTGGCGCGATATTATCGCTATTGAAGACGATCATTCTTACGCTGGCGGCGGCGAAGGACCTCGACGCCCTGCCCCGGGACGCGCGGGAGCAGGTGGAGGCGGGGCTTCACCGCTATGCCGTGACTGGCCAGGGCGACGTCAAGGCGCTCCAGGGGCCGGCACGGCTATCGCCTCCGCATCGGCGCCTATCGGGTGATCTTTGACGAGGACGCAACGACAATCCTGGCGGTCTACATCGGTCGCCGGGCCACCACGACCTATAGACGGAGCTAGTTCATGACGGGGCCACAGATCATCCGGACGCCCGGCGGCGAAGAGCTGGTGGTGCTGCGCGAGCGGCGAGTACGAGGCGCTCCTCGCGCACGCCGAAGACGAAGCCGAGGACGCCGATGATGTCGCCATCTACGACGCTCGCAAGGCCGAACTCGCCGAGAGCGGCGTCGTGCTC
The DNA here is from genome assembly GCA_037201645.1 of Caulobacteraceae bacterium. Lineage (GTDB taxonomy): Bacteria > Pseudomonadota > Alphaproteobacteria > Caulobacterales > Caulobacteraceae > JANWHQ01. Next base: position 63,210 of record JBBCHF010000007.1, on the reverse strand, counting down.
CCCGCCGAGGTCAGCGCGGCGGTCCTTCGCGGCGACAGTCGGCTGAAGGCCATCCGCAATTGGCGCGGCGAGACTCAGCTGCGCCTGAACTTCAAGACCGGCATCGGCCAGGGCTATCTGTCCGATCTCGAAAGCGGGCGGCGGACGGGAACGCCCGAGACGCTCGCGAAGCTCGCCCAGGCCCTGGACGTGCCGGTGGAGTGGCTGTCCTAGCCCCAGCCTACTGCCGCATCGCCGGGTCCCAGTGTTCGTCGGCCTTGCCGTCCTTGAAGCGCCACATGTCGAACCAGGTGGTCGAGTAGGTCTTGGACGGGTCCTTGGGGTCGGGCAGGTTCCGCGGATAGACCACGGTCACGTAGTCGCCCTCGGCCAGCACGGCGACGATCGCCGTCTTCATCTTGTCGGGCGCCGGCGTCGGCTGCACCTTCCGCACCTTGGTGAAGTAGTAGACCACCCCCCGCCAGGCCCGAGGCGGCGAGCGGGTTGTGCTGGTGGTACTCCGGCGTCAGCCACTGGCCGGCTTCGTCCCAGTGGCCGGCCTCCAGGAGGTCCTTCACGATGTGATAGGCGGCCTGCTTGTTGCGGTTGAGCTGGGGGTCGGGGCTGGTGAACAGGCGGTCCGGATCGGCGGCCCCCACCACCGGCTCCTGCGCCCGCGCCTGGGCGCCGGCCAGCAGCGCCAAGGAGATCACGGCAGACGCGATGACATGACGGTTCATGGTCGTTCCTCCATCCCACGACCGCGCCGGAGCCTGGCTCCCGATCGAACGCGGCCTTGCGCCATTCCTTCCACAGCGACGCTGGATTACCAATGGCCCCGATCGCAGAGTGGGCCGGCCAGGACGGTCCCCCCTCGCCCGCCGCCCGCGGCGTCTGGGCGGGAAAGGACTTTTCAGTGCGCCCCGATTGCGGGAACGGCGGCGTTGACATAATCAACGACGCGCCCAGAGCGCGCCACGGAGGAACCATGCTCAAGCTCTACAGTTTCGGCCCCCGGGCCAATTCGCTGAAGCCCATGCTCACCCTCTACGAGAAGGGGCTGGAGTTCGAGATCCGCTATCTGAACCCGGCAAGTCGAGCACCATGAGGACTGGTTCAAGGCGATCAACCCGAACGGCCAGGTCCCGGCGCTGGACCACGACGGCAAGATCATCACCGAATCCACGGTGATCTGCGAATACCTCGAAGACGTCTTCCCGAACGCCAATCCGATGCGTCCGGCCGACCCCTTTGACCGCGCCCAGATGCGGATCTGGACCAAGTGGGTCGACGAATATTTCTGCTGGTGCGTCTCCACCATCGGCTGGCAGCGCATGGTCGGCCAGATGACCAAGCGCTTCACCGAGGAGGAATTCGAGGCCTACGTCGCGCGGATTCCGATCTACGAGCAGCAGGTGAAGTGGCGTCGCGCCCGGCACGGCTTCCCGCAAGAGCTGATCGACGAGGAGCAACCGCAAGATCCAGTTCTCGGTCAGGAAGCTGGAAGCGCGGCTCACGGAATCGAAGTGGCTGGCGGCCGACCGCTACACCCTGGCGGACATCTGCAACTTCGCCATCGCCAACGGCATGCAGAACGGCTTCCCCGAGTACGTGAACGAGAAGGACACGCCGCACCTGCTCGACTGGATCGCGCGCATCAACGAGCGTCCGGCCGTGAAGAAGATGTTCGCCAACGGCCCCGGCATGGACACCGCCGCGACCTCCGAACCGGTGAAGGTGGCCGCCGAGCCGGCCTGACGACCCCGAGCCCGGCGCGCGGTCCCGCCGCGCGCCGGTCCTCAGGCGCCGGCCGCTACTGGTCGAGGAACTGCAGCACCACCCGCTTCTGGCCGCTCGCCGGCGCGTCGAAGCCGGCGCTGCGCGGCTTGGCCTGGACGTCCGTCAGGCGGGCGAAGGCGCTGTAACGGCCCTTGGGCAGCTTCAGGAGCAGCCACGGTCCGTCGCACAGGGCCGTCAGCACCGGCTTGCCCGCCTTGCCAGTGACAGAGACCACCGCCCCCATCAGATATTCGTTGCGGGCGTTGGAGAACTCGATCCGCACGGGATAGGCGGCCCAGCGCGGGTCCTCGCGGGTCTGGCCGACGCCGGTGCAGGCGGCCTCGACGCCATTGATGTTGGCCACCCCGTCGAGCGGGATCGGCGTCGCCCCGTCCGCGGCCGCGGCGACCCGCCGGCGCGGCCAGGCAGAGCGCCGCGGCGGCGAGGATGCGGTGAAGACCCATGGAGCGGGACATGGCGGCTCTTTCGGAGGGTGGATCGGGGACGATTACAGCGGCAGGGCGGCGATCTCGAGCGAGTCCAGCCACTGATGCAATTCGGAGTCCGGCGTCTTGCCGAGGTCCTTGGCCAGGGTGTCGGCGACCTTGACCGAGGGGTCGAGCCGCCGGCGCAGCTCCGCCAGGATGTGGGACGGCGCGATCAGCACCACCGGCTCCTCCCCGCCCCCGGCCGCGACGCGGCGGCCCCACCATGGCGGCGACCCTCGCCGGCGAACTCGGCCTTGACCTGGCTGTAGGGGTCCTCCTCGCCCACCGCGTGGCGGGCCGCGCCGTGGCTCTCGACCGTGCCGGCCCGGCGGATGGGACTTGGCCCAGGCGCGCGCGGCCTTCAGCCCGTGCGAGCCGTCCATCTCCCTCGACGGTGGCGAAGTGGCGGTCTCGCCGGAGCGCTCCACGATACGGGCGCGCTGCCCGTCGGCGATGACGAAGATGATCTTGCGGTGCGACATGGCCTTGGTCCCCCAATGCGTCCGCGCAGAGTGGCGGCTTTGCCGGCCGAGCGCCTTGAGGCGGGTCAATCGCAGGTGCGGTGGGCGGGCGCGCGCCTGCACTTCAAGCCCTTCCGCCAGCGCGCCCGATCGCTTAGATGTCCGCCGAATGCGCCCCCCGGGCCGGCGCGAACACCCTAGGAGAATCCCCGTGCGCAATTACCTGAAATTCTACATCGACGGTCAGTGGGTGGACGCGGCCGAGGCCCGGACTCTGGACGTCATCAACCCCGCCACCGAGGAGGTGGCCGGCAAGATCAGCCTCGGCTCGCAGGCCGACGTCGACAAGGCCGTCGCCGCCGCCCGCAAGGCGTTCAAGACCTGGTCCAAGACACCCGCGAGGAGCGCATCGCCGCCCTGGAGCGCATCGCCGGCGAGTTCGGCAAGCGCATGGGCGACATCGCCGACGCGATCACCGAGGAAATGGGCGCCCCCGCCTGGCTCGCCCAGAACGCCCAGGGCCCGGCCGGCATGGGCCACCTCATGACGGCGGTGAACGCCCTGAAGGCCTACCAGTTCGAGGAAGACCGCGGCACCAGCCGCATCGTGAAGGAGCCGATCGGCGTCGTCGGCTTCGTCACCCCGTGGAACTGGCCGATGAACCAGATCTGCGCCAAGGTCGGCCCGGCCCTGGCCACCGGCTGCACCATCGTGCTGAAGCCGTCGGAGATCGCGCCGTTTCTCCGCCCAGATCTTCGCCGAGATCGTCGACGCCGCCGGCCTGCCGCCGGGGGTGTTCAACATGGTCAACGGCACCGGCCCTGAAGTGGGCTCGGCCATGTCGGCCCACCCGGACATCGACATGATCTCGATCACCGCTCGACCCGCGCCGGCATCGAGGTGGCCAAGACCGCCGCCCCGACCCTGAAGCGCGTGCACCAGGAACTCGGCGGCAAGTCGCCGAACATCGTGCTCGACGACGCCGACCTCGGCCCCGCCATCGGCGGCTCGGTCGCCTCGGTGATGATGAACTCCGGCCAGTCCTGCGTCGCCCCGACCCGGATGATCGCGCCGAACAAGCTGATGGACCAGGTCGCCGCCATCGCCAAGGAAGCGGCCGAAGGCTGGGCCCCGGGCGACCCGAAGGGCAACGCCCGCATGGGCCCCGTCGTCTCCGAAGCCCAGTGGAACAAGATCCAGGGCCTGATCCAGAAGGGCCTGGACGAAGGCGCCGAGCTGGTCACCGGCGGCCTCGGCAAGCCGGAAGGCCTGGACAAGGGCTATTTCGTCAAGCCGACGGTGTTCAAGAACGTCACCAACGACATGACCATCGCGCGCGAAGAAATCTTCGGCCCGGTGCTCTGCATCCTCGGCTACGACTTCGCTCGACCAGGCGCTCGAGATCGCCAACGACACCGAGTACGGCTGGGGCGGCTACGTCCAGTCGGGCGACATCGAGAAGGCCCGCAAGGTGGTTCGCGAAATCCGCGCCGGCTACACCTCGATCAACAACGCCCCGATGGACATCTCCGTGCCCTTCGGCGGCTACAAGCACTCCGGCAACGGCCGCGAGTTCGGCGACCACGCCTTCGCCGAGTTCCTCGAGCTGAAGTCGATCCTCGGCTACAACCCCGCCCCCGAGGGCGCGGCCGCCGGGCATCACTAAGAGGCGACGCATCCGGGGCGGTCCACTGGGGCCGCCCCGTTCGCATGGGCTTCCCGCCGCAGAGCGGAGGGATAAGCCGGCCGATCACGGCTGAGGGCGGATAATGGCGACCTTCGTTCTGGTGCACGGCGCCTGGTCGGGCGGCTGGGGCTACACCAAGACCGCACGGCTGATGCGCGCCGAGGGGCCACGAGGTCTGGGTTCCGACCCTGACGGGCCTGGGCGAGCGCTCGCACCTGTCCAGCCCCGCCATCACCCTCTCGACCCCACGTCCAGGACATCGTCAACGTCTTCGAATACGAGGATCTCTCCGACGTGATCCTGGTCGGCCACTCCTATGGCGGCATGGTGATCACCGGCGTGGCGACCAGGATCGGCGAGCGCATCCGCACCCTGGTCTATCTCGACGCCTTCCTGCCGGCGACGGCCAGGCGCTGTGGGAGATTTCCGGAGAGCAGACGCGGCTGCGCTTCCTGCAGGCGCAGGAGAAGACGCCGGGCCTGGTCCCCTCGATGTTCGCCTCGCGCTCGTCCGACCCCGAGATCGACGCCGTGCGCCGCCGCAAGCTCGACTCCCAGCCGCTGCTGACCATGCTGGAGCCGGTGACCTTCACCGGCAAGGAGGCCGCGATCCGCAACCGCACCTACATCTACGCCAACGGCGGCGAACATCCCGGCTTCACCCGCTTCTACGACCAGGTGAAGGACGACCCCCGCCTGGACCGTGAAGACCATCCCCACCGGCCACGTCGTGATGATGGAGGACCCGCAAGGACTGGCGCGGATGCTGATGGAAGAAGCCTGACCCGGCATTCCCCGCTTGGCGACGGCGAACGCGCCGCGCTAGTTACCCAAGCGATCAAGGCGAGCTGAGCCGATAGGGGGGAGAACCATGCAAATCGAACTGCCGACCTGCGACGACCGTCCCGTCTGGGACGCCTGGCTGTCGGCCTACCAGATGCCGACGGTGGCCACCGCCGATGAGATCCGCCTGTTCGAGGCGCTCGACGCCGCGCCCGCCACCGCCGCCGAACTGGCCGAGCGCAAGGGCTGGAACGCCGAGGCGCTGAAGGCCATGCTGCCCATGCTCTCGGCGCTCGGTTTCCTGACGCCGCGCCTTGGCCGCTATCAGCTCACCCCCGCCGCCCGCACCTATCTGCTGCACGACAGCCCGTTCTACTGGGCCACGCCTTCTCGCCGCATCGCGGGACCACCTTCCAGCAGCGCATCCTGCGATCGGTCACTGGCGGGGGCGGCGAAGGAAACCCTGGGTCCGGCCGACTCCTGGGAGGCGGGCGACGTCAGCGCAGACATGGCCAAGAGCGTGGCGACCTTCATGCACAGCCACTCCGTGCCGGCGGCCCTCGGCTCGGCGCGGCAGGGCGACTTTGCCGGGGTGAACCGCCTGCTGGACGTGGGCGGCGGCTCCGGCTGCTTCGCCATCGCCCTGGCCGAGCGTTTCGATCATCTGCGCGCAACGGTGATGGAGCTGCCGACCATGTGCGACCTGGCCAAGGGCTACATCGCCGAGGCGGGCCTGACGGGGCGGGTGGACACCACCTCCGTCGACATGTCCGGGCCGCCTGGCCAAGGGGTTACGACGCGATCTTCATGTCCAATATCTTCCACGACTGGGACCTGGACACCAACGCCCAACTCGCCCGCAGCGCCTATGACGCCCTGCCGTCCGGCGGTCGCATCTATCTGCACGAGATGCTGATCAACGACGAGGGCTCCGGCCCCCTGCCCGTGGCGGCCTTCTCGATGATGATGCTGCTCGGCACCAAGGGGCGGCAGTATTCCCTGGCGAGCACGCCGAGATCCTGGAGGGCGCGGGCTTCGCCGACGTCACGGCCACCGACACCTACGGCTACTACTCCCTCGTCTGCGGCCACAAGCGCTAGGCATGGCCGGTCCCCTGCCCCCCGCCGACGTCGACGCCATCCCGTCTGCAGGTCGAGACGGCTCCGGGCTGGAGCGGCTGCGCGGCCTGCTCGGCGACGGCGTCGACGTTGGGGCGGAGACGATGGGGGCCATCCTGGAGGAGGCAGCGCGGTTCGCCGACGCCTGGCTCGCGCCGCTGAACGTCCAGGCCGACCGCCATGGCTGCCGGCTCGAGGACGGCCGGGTGCTGACCGCGCCGGGCCACGCCGCGGCCTGGCGGGCGTTCGTCGAGGGCGGCTGGCTGACCCTGGACCAGCCGGCGGCCTTCGGCGGCCAGGACCTGCCGGTCACCGCCCTGGCCGCGTGCCAGGAGCTGTTCGACCGCGGCTCGGTCGCCTTCGGCATGCTGGCGACGGCCCAGCGCGCCTCCGCCCGGCTGATCGCGGCCCACGGCGACGAGGCGATGAAGGCCGAGTGGCTGCCGCGGCTGGTCGCCGGCGACTGGGGCGCGACCATCTGCATCTCCGAGCCGGACGCGGGCTCGGACGTCGGCCGCATCCGCACCCTGGCCCGCCCGCTGCCGGACGGCGACTGGGAGGTCACCGGCGAGAAAATCTGGATCTCCTACGGCGACCACGACCTGACGCCGCGGATCGGCCATTGCCTCTTGGCCCGCACGCCGGACGCCGCGCCAGGAGGGGCCGGCCTCAGTCTGTTCCTCGTCCCGAGCACCCTGGACGACGGGTCGCGCAACGCCATCGCCGTCCGCCGCATCGAGGAGAAGCTCGGCCTGCACGGCTCGCCGACCTGCGCGCTCGGGTTCGAGGGCGCACAGGGGCGGCTGATCGGCGCGCCGGGGCGCGGCCTGGCGCAGCTCTTCACGATGATCACGACCATGCGGCTGATGGTGTCGGTCGAGGGGGCTCGGCATCGCCGCCGGCGCGACGGACGTCGCCCTCGCCTATGCCGAAGAGCGCCGTCAGGGCGGCCGGCCCGACCAGCCGCCGGTCGCCATCGCCGAACACGCCGACGTCCAGCGCATGCTGCTCGGCATGACCGCCAGGGGTCGAGGTCCTGCGCGGCCTGGTGCTGGCCGCCGCCGTCCAGGCCGACCTGTCGCGGCTGGAGACCGACGCGGCGGCGCGCGAGGCGGCCGCGGCCCTCGCCGGCTGGCTCCTGCCCATCGCCAAGACCTTCGGCGCGGAGACCGCGTTCGACACGGCCAGCGAGGCCGTCCAGGTGCTCGGCGGGGCCGGCTATGTGAAGGACTGGCCGGTGGAACAGTATCTGCGCGACTCCCGCGTGCTGGCGATCTTCGAGGGGGACCAGCGGCATGCAGGCGCTGGACCTCGTGCATCGCCGCCTGCGCCGCGACCCAGCGCAAGGGCCTGGACGCCTTCCTGGCGCTGGCCCGCCGCGATCTCGGCGCCGGGGCCGCCGATGAGCCCGCAGACGCTCTGCGCGCCGCGCTGGCGCTGCTGGAGGACGCCGCGGGCCGCCCTCGCCTCGCTGGCCGAGAGCGACGCGGCCGCCTATCCTTTCCTGTGCCTGGCCGCCCTGGCGGCGACCGGCTGGATCGCCCTGCGCCTGACGCGCGTCGGGGGCGAGGCGCCCGCCGCCCGCAAGCTGCGCACCGCCGGCCGCCACTGGCTCGGCGACCTGGCGGCACGCGCCGCGCTGGAGCACGCCCGGATCGGCCTCGGCGGCGCGCGCATTTCGGGGTTCGAGGACATCCGCCGCCGCTGAGGCGGATCAAGGAACCTTGGCCGCGGGCGGGGAATTGTCCTGGCGGAGATTCCGCCGTGGCCAGCCGCAGACTGCAGACATACCAGTCCAAAAGGGACTTCGCCCTCACCCGCCGAACCCAGCGGCGAGGCGCCGGTCGCGCAGTCGCAGCGCCTGCGCTTCGTGATCCAGAAGCACGCGGCCACCCGCCTGCACTACGACCTGCGGCTGGAGTACGACGGCGTGTTCCTGTCCTGGGCCGTGACCCGCGGCCCCTCGCTCGACCCGCACGAGCGGCGCCTGGCGGTGGAGGTCGAGGACCCACCCCCTCGACTACGGCGACTTCGAGGGCACAATTCCCAAGGGCCAGTACGGCGGCGGCACGGTGATGCTGTGGGGACCGCGGCTACTGGGCGCCGGAGCCGGGGCTCTCCATCGAGGCGCAGCTCAAGAAGGGCCACCTGACCGCCGTCTTCGCCGGCGAGCGGATGAAAGGCGCCTGGCACCTGGTGCGGCTGGACCACGATCGCGAGCGCGCCAAGCGCACCAATTGGCTGCTGATCAAGGCCCACGACGGCCTGGAGCATCCGGGCGACAACGACGCCTTCCTGAGGGACAATGACAGCTCTGTCGCCTCGGGCGGAGCATGGACGACATCGCGCAAGGCAAGGGCAAGGGTCCCACGCCGTTCATGAAGGGCGGCCGCAAGGCCGCGCGCGCCGACGCCGTCTGGAACTCCAATCGCGCCGACGGAGAGCCCGACCCGCCCGCCAAGGCCGACCCCAGGCCCCGCGCCCCTCGCCCCACGGCCGCAAGGGCGGCCATGCCGAAGTTCATCGAGCCGCAGCTGACCAGGCTGGTCGACCGTCCGCCGGCCGGGGCGGGCTGGGCGCACGAGATCAAGTTCGACGGCTATCGGCTCCAGCTCCGCGTCGAGGGCGGCAAGGCCGCGCTGCGCACCCGCAAGGGCCTGGACTGGACCGACCGCTTCCCCGAGATCGCCAAGGACGGCGCGCGCCTGGCCGAGGGGATCTACGACGGCGAGGCGGTGGCGCTGGACGCCGAGGGCAAGCCGGACTTCGCGGGGCTGCAGGCGGCGCTGTCGAGCGGCAAGACCGAGGGCCTCGTCTTCTACCTGTTCGACGCCCTGTTCGCGCAGGGCGAGGACCTGCGCGAGCTGCCGCTGCGCGAACGCAAGGCGCGGCTGAAGGCGATCCTGGACGCCGCGCCCGCCTCCCCGCGCCTGCGCTACGTCGACCACTTCGAGAGCGCCGGCGACGCGGTGCTGAAGTCGCCTGCCGCATGGACCTGGAGGGCATCGTCTCCAAGCGCCTGGACGCGCCCTACCGCTCGGGCCGGGGCGATACCTGGACCAAGGCCAAGTGCCGCGGCGGCCAGGAGGTGGTGGTCGCCGGCTGGACCACCACCGGAGACGCGTTCCGCTCCCTGATCGTCGGGGTCTATCGCGACGGGCGACTGGTCCACATCGGCCGCGTCGGCACCGGCTACGGGCGCGAGAAGGTCGCCGCCCTGCTGCCGCGCCTGCAGGCCCGTGGAGACCAGCGCCTCGCCCTTCGAGGGCCCCGGCGCGCCGCGCAAGGCGGCGGGCGTGCACTGGGTCAAGCCGGTGCTGGTGGCCGAGATCGAGTTCGCCGGCTGGACCGGCGACGGCCACATCCGCCAGGCCAGCTTCAAGGGCCTGCGCGAGGACAAGCCGCCCAAGGACATCGTCGCCGAGGGGGCGGAGGCGCAGGCCGCCGCGGCCAAGGACGCCGGCGAGGCCGCCGATCCGCCCGCCGCCGCGCCCGCGCCGGCCAAGGCCGCCGGCTCGGTGGTCCTCGGCATCTCGATCTCTAATCCGAACAAGCCGCTTTGGCCCGCGCACGGCGACGCCGCGCCCGTCGCCAGATCGAGCTGGCGCGATACCTGGAGGCGGTCTGCGGCTGGATGCTGCCCCCACATCAAGGGGCGGCCCTGCTCGATCATCCGAACGCCCGACGGCATCGAGGGCCAGCAGCACTTCTTCCAGCGCCATGGCGGCGCGGCACCTCCTCGCTGATCACCCTGGTCACCGTCTGGGGGGACCGCAAGCCGTACATCCAGTTCGACACGGCCGAGGCCCTGATCGCGGCGGCCCAGAGCGGGGCGACCGAATTCCACCCCTGGAACTGCCAGCCCGGCGATCCGGAGGTCCCCGGCCGGCTGGTGTTCGACCTCGACCCCGGCCCGGACGTGGCGTTCGACCAGGTGGTCGAGGCCGCCCAAGGAGGTGCGCGACCGGCTGGACGCCATCGGCCTCGTCAGCTTCTGCAAGACCACCGGCGGCAAGGGCCTGCACGTGGTCACCCCCGCTGAAGCGCGCCAAGCTGGACTGGCCCGTGGCCAAGGGCTTCGCGCGCGAGGTCTGCGAGCGGATGGCCGCCGATAGCCCCGACCGTTTCCTGGTCAACATGGCCAAGGCCAAGCGGGGCGGGAAGATCTTCCTCGACTATCTGCGCAACGACCGCATGTCGACGGCGGTGGCGCCCCTGTCGCCCCGCGCGCGGCCGGGGGCGCCGGTGTCCATGCCCCTGACCTGGAAAGAGGTGAAGCCGGGCCTCGACCCCATGCGCTACACCCTGCGCACCGTGCCGGCCCTGCTGGCGAAGACCAAGGCTGGGCCGACTATTTCGACAGCGAGCGCTCCCTGGAGGACGCCATCAAGCGCCTCGGCAAACCGGGGCGGCGGGCGGCGTAGAGGTTTCCCACACCAACCCGTCACCCTCGGCTTGTGCCGAGGGTCCCTGTCTCCGCAATCCCCGCACTCCGACGTCTGGCCTCAATGCCGGCGGCAAGAGGGACCCTCGGCACAAGGCCGAGGGTGACGGCGGATAAGAGGCTCCTACGCCGCGGCCTCCGCCTCCACCGGCGCGACGGCGGGGAGGCTGGGCAGGCGGTTCCAGGCGTCCAGGCCGGCGATCTTGTAGGCCTCGGCCAGGGTCGGGTAGTTGAAGGTGTTCTCGATGAAGTAGTCGATGGTGCCCTTCAGGTTCAGCACCGCCTGGCCGATGTGGATCAGCTCGGTCGCGCCCTCGCCGACGATATGCACGCCGAGCAGCCGGTGGGTCTTGATCGAGAAGATCATCTTCATCATGGCCGGTGTTCAGCCCCATGATGTGGCCGCGCGAGGTCTCGCGGAACCGCGCCACGCCGCACTCGTAGGGGATGCCCTTCTCGCGCACCTCCTGCTCGGACATGCCGACGGTGGAGATTTCCGGCACCGAATAGACGCCGTAGGGGAAGAACTCGGGCGGCGCCGGGGCGTGCGCGCCGAAGGCGTGGCAGGCGGCGATCCGACCCTGCTCCATCGAGGTGGAGGCCAGGCTCGGGAAGCCGATCACGTCCCCGCCGGCGTAGACGTTGGGCACGGTGGTCTGCAGGGTCAGGGCGTCGACCTTGACCCGGCCGCGCTGGTCGGCCTCGACGCCGATCGCGTCCAGCCCCAGGTCGCCCACCGCCCCCACCCGGCCGGCCGCGTAGAGCAGCATGTCCGAGCGGATGCGCCGGCCGCCGTCCAGGGTGACCGCCGGCGCGCCGTCCTCGCAGGCGATCCCCTCCACGGCCTGGCCGAGACGGATGGTCATGCCGCGGTCGCGCAGCTCGTGGACGAACTCCTCGATCAGCTCGCGGTCGATGAAGTCCAGCATGCTGGAGCGCGCCTCCACCAGGGTCACGGGCACGACCAGAGCGCTGAAGATGGTGGCGTACTCGACGCCGATCACCCCGGCGCCGACCACGGTCAGGCTGCGCGGCAGGCGCTGCAGGTCGAGGATCTCGTCGCTGTCGAACACCCGCTCGCCGTCGAACGGCACGTGGGCGGGACGGTACGGCCGGGTGCCGACGGCGATGAAGGCCTTGTCGGCGGTGAAGGCGTGATGCTCGCCGTCGTCGCCGACGACCTCGATCCTGTGCGGCTCCAGGAACCTGGCCGCGCCGCGCATCACCTTCACCGAATTGCGGGCGAACTGGTGCTCCAGCACGTCGACTTCGTGGTCGAGCGTCATGCGCAGCCGCGCCAGGAGGTCCGCGGCGCCCAGGTCCTTCTTGACCCGATAGGCGCGGGCCGTAGAAGCCGCGCTCGCGCCAAGCCGGTCAGGTTCAGCACCGTCTCGCGCAGCGTCTTGGAGGGGATGGTGCCGGTGTGCACCGAGACGCCGCCGACCCGCCGGCCGCGGTCGATGACCAGCACCGAACGGCCGAGCTTGGCGGCCTGGATGGCGGCGCGCCGGCCGGCCGGGCCGCTGCCGATGACGATCAGGTCGTAGTCATGCATTGGACGGCTGACACTCCCCAGGCGCGCATTGCTGCGTCCGGGATGTGACAGCCGCAAGCGCGCGGATCAGGCCCGCTTCTTGGCGGCGGCGGACCGCGCCGGTTTTGCTGCTTTTTTGAGCCTCGCGGCGTGGTTTGGACGCGGCGGGGCGGCGCTCGCCCCCGCCCTTGCCGGCGTCGCCGAGGCTGCGCCGCAGCGCCTCCATCAGGTCGACCACGTTGGTGTCCTGCGGCTCCTCGACCTCCACCTCGCCGCGGCCCTTCTCCTTGGCGCGAATCAGCGCCTTCAGGGCGTCCTCGTAGCGGTCCTTGAAGCCGGGTGGGGTCGAAGTCGCCGTGCTGCTGCTCGATGATCTTCGAAGCGATCTCGATCATCTGCGGATCGGCCTTCACCTCGGGGATAGAGTCGAAGATCTCGGCCGGATCGCGGACCTCGTCATAGGTGCGCAGCGAATAGGCCAGCATCCCCTTGCCGCGCGGCTCGATGGCCAGAAGGCGCTCGCGCTGGTGCAGCACGACGCGCGCCAGGGCGATCCGGTTCTGCTTGGCCATCGCCTCGCGGATCACGGTGAAGGCCTCGGCCGCCATCTTGCCGTCGGGGGCCATGAAATACGGATCGTTCCAGTAGATGCGGTCGATATCGTCCACATCCACGAACCGGTCGATGTCGATGGTGCGGGTGGACTCCAGGCGCACCGAGTTGATCTCGTCCTGGCTGACGATCACATAGCGGCCCTTGTCGACCTCGTAGCCCTTGACGATGTCGGCGCGGTCCACCGGTCCGGTCTCCGGGTCGGTGGGGATCATCCGGATCCGGTTGTTGGTCGTCTTGTGGAGCATGTTGAAATGCACGTCCCCGCGCGGCGAGGTCGCGGTGTAGAGCGCGACGGGGCAGGTCACGAGCGACAGGCGCAGGTGGCCTTGCCAGGTGGGACGCGGGGCCATGGGTGAACTCCGGAAGACCTTTGCTGATCAACGCAGCGTCCATCCGAATCGTTCACGCTCAGCGCGCCATGATTCGAATCAATCCCGAGGTCGCGCCCGAGATCGTCGTGGACGCGCGCGGCCACCGCTGCCCGGTGCCGACCCTGCGCCTGCGCCGGGCGCTGGAGGCGGCCGCGCCGGGCCAGCGCGTGCGCCTGCTCGCCGACGATCCGCTGGCCAGGATCGACGTGCCGCACCTCTTGTCCGGGCTCGGCTATCCCCTGCTGGAGACCGCCGCGGAGGGCGAGGCGCTCAGCTTCCTGACCGAGAAGCCGGCTGCGGTGGCGGGGCCGCCAGGCGCTTGAGCTCGCGGCAGACGCGCCGGCCCGACAGGATCTCGATCTCGGTCGCCACCGCCCCGCCGTAGAAGATCGCGTTCACGTTCCAGGACAGCCAGACCAGGAACACCACCACGGCCGTGACCGAGCCATAGGTCGCGCCGAAATGCGCCACCTGCTGGACGTAGATCGCCCCGATCCACGAGGACAGCAGCGACAGGACCGTGGCGACCACCGCCCCGATGATCGAGGCGGACCAGATCACCGGCCGGCTCGACATGGCCAGGCGGTAGATCAGGGTCAGGCCCAGAGCCATGCCGATGCTGGCCCAGGTCCATTCGCTGAATATCCAGGAATTGGGGCTGACCGGCCGCACGTCGAAGGTGGTCGCCGCCACCCGCACCGCCAGGAACGCCGCCGAGATCAGGCAGACCAGGGCGAAGCCGGCCAGGGCCACCAGCACGGCCAGGACGTTGAAGCCAACGAAGCCGCGCGGCCGCTCCTCGTCGTGGATCAGAGACAGCCCGGCCAGCAGCGCCTTCACCCCGCGCTGGGAGGCGTAGAAGGCGATCAGCAGCGCCAGCGCGCTCTGGGCGCTGACCAGGCGGATCGGCGCGTGCGCGAGGCGGGTCATCTCCTGCTGGAAAAGCGACTGCGGCCCCGGCGGCATCAGGCGGGCGAAGGCCGCGCCCTGGGCCGCCGCCTGATCCGGCGTGAACATCAGGCTGTAGAGGCCGACCAGGATCGCCAGCGCCGGGAAGATCGCCAGCATGGCCGAGAAGCACACCCCGCCTACGTAGAGCGCGGCATGCCGGTTCTGGGTGCGCCGCCAGGCGCGGGCGGCCACCTTGGCCGCCGCGGCGGCCCAGTGAGCGGGCCCATGGTCAAATTGCGCGAGGCGGCGCCAATGCATCCGCCCTGCAATAGCCGCTCGCGACGGTTTCGCGAAGGCGGCGTGCTGTCGCCCTCGCGCCGCTCGCGTGCGGCCCCGCCTCTGTTATGGTGCTGCTTTCCGAATCTGCCCGGTCGGTCGGGCGAAGGATGGATACGTGCCGGTGGACGCCCGCGTCTTGATCGTCGCCCGCGACGACAACCTGGCGGGACCGCTGGCGCGGGGGCTGGACAGCCTGGGCTGGCGCACGATCACCGCGCGGGGCCCCTACGCGGCCATGGCGGCCATGGGCGACCTCGCCGTAGAGGCCGCGATCGTCGACCTCTCCAGCGCCGGGGAGGACGCCCGCGACCTCGCCAAGCGGCTGAAGGCGGCCTGCGCGCCGCGGCGCCTTCCGGTAATGGCGATCGGCGACCCGGACCCGCAGCTCGAGGCCTACGGCTTCGACCTGACGCTCGCCCCGCCCGCCTATCCGACCCAGGTGGTGCTGCGGCTGGAATCGCTGCTGCGCATGGCGGTGGCGGAGGAGGAGTTCGAGCTCAGGTTCGAAACCTTCGGCGACCGCGGCCGGCGGCTGGACCTGCCCGAGGAATCCTCCGGCCCCTATCGCGTGCTGGCGGTCGGCGAGCCGGCGCCGCAGTTCCTGGCGCTGTCCAACGCCCTGGCGCGGACGGGGGCGGAGGTGGTCGGCGCCTTCACCGCCTACACCGCCTTCGACTACCTGCACGAGCGGCCGTTCGACGCGGTGGTGCTGTGGGCCGGCGAGGAGCAGGCCGAGGCCTTGTCGATCGCGGCGGGCATGCGGCGCAACACCCGCCTGTTCCACGTGCCGGCCCTGCTCTACCTCAAGGAAGGCTCGATGGTCACCCACGCCGAGGCGTTCGGCCGGGGCGTCTCCGACGTGGCCTCCCCGAGGTCCAGCCGATGGAGACGGCCAAGCGGATCGTCGAGCTGGCGCGCGCCTTTCGCCGCCAGAACGCCATCCGCCACGCCCTGGAGCGCGCGCGCAGCTCGGGCCTGATGGACCCGGCCACGGGCCTCTTCACCCGCGAGCTGTTCGCCGCCCACCTGGCGCGGCTGGCCAACGCCACGCGCCGGCGGCGGCGTCCGCTGTCGGTCTGCGTGCTGCGGATCGCCGACCAGGCCAACCTCGCGCCGATCCGCAAGGGCGGCTGGCTCGATCGCGCCATCCCGCAGATCGGCTCCATGGTCGGCCGGCTGGTGCGCGCCGAGGACACCGCCGCGCGGCTGGGGCCGGAGGTGTTCGGCCTCGCCCTGCCCGCCACCCGCGGCGAGCAGGCGCGCATGGCCGGCGAGCGGATCGCCGCGGTGATCGCCTGCACCGCCTTCGACGCCGGCGAGGGCAAGAAGCCGTTCGTGGCCGAGTTCGACATCGGGGTGGCCGAGGTCGATCCGGCGGAAAACGCCGCCAGGGCCCTGGAAAGGGCGGCGGCGAAGGCGCTACAACGGCAGGCGGGATGACCGACGCGCCGAACACCGTTGCGATGGACATCGACTACGTCGCCGACGTGGTCTGCCCCTGGTGCTACATCGGCTGGGCGCGGCTGAAACGGACCCTGGCGCTGCGGCCGCAGGTGCGCGCGACGATCCGCTGGCGGCCCTACCAGCTCAATCCCGAGCTTCCGCCCGAGGGCGTCGACCGCAAGGCGCTGATGGCGTCCAAGTTCGGCGACGATCCCGAGCGGATGGCGGCGATGGCGAGCAACCTGCGCCAGCAGGCGGCGCCGGACGGCCTCGACCTGAAGATCGACGAGATCGAGAAGAGCCCCAACACCAACGCCGCCCACCGCCTGATCGTCTGGGCCGACCTGGAGGGCAAGGGCCCCGAGGTCGCCGAGGCGGTCATGCACGCCTACTGGACCGAGCTTCGCGACATCGGCGACCCGGCCGTCCTGGCCGACATCGGCGCCGCCCACGGCCTGGACCGCGACACGCTGCTGCGCCGATATGCCGACGGCGCGGGCAAGGACTTCGTCGACCAGGCCTGCGAGACCGCCGCCGCTCGGGCGTGCAGGGCGTGCCGTTCATGATCTTCGCCAACCGCGTGGCCGTCTCCGGCGCCCATGCGCCCGAGCAGCTCGTGCTGGCCATCGACAAGGCGCTGGAGATCGCGGCGTGAACCCGGGCGGCGCGCCGCACTACGCGCCGCTGTTCGCGATCCCGATCGTCCTGCTCGTGCTGTTCCTGCGCATGCGGCGGCTGCAGCAGGGCCGACGCCTGCGGCTGGAGTGGCTGTGGATCTGCCGGCCCTGGTGCTGGCCGCCACCGTCGCCGCCATGGCGCCCTCGCCGCCCCGGGGGCTGGACTGGGCCTGGCTGGCCCTGGCGCTCGTCGTCGGCTCGGTGCTCGGCTGGTATCGCGGGCGGATGATGCACATCGAGGTGGACCCTCAGACCCACGCCCTGAACACCCGCGCCTCGCCCGCCGCGGTGATGTTCATCATCGCCCTGGTGGCGATCCGCTACGCCCTGCGCGCCCTGGCCGTCGGCGAGGCCCACGCGTGGCACGTCAGCGTCGCCCTGATCACCGACGGTTTCCTGGTGTTCGCCCTTGGCCTCCTCGGCCTCCAGCGCGTCGAGATGTGGCTCCGCGCCACGCGGCTCCTCGCCGAAGCGAGGGGCGGCGCGGGCCTGAGGACTACGCCTTAGCGATCTTGGCCAGTTCGGCGAGGATGCGTTCGGCGGCGTTGAGGCGCTCCTCGGGGGTTTCCCACTCGCCCTTGACCACGATCTTCTGGTCCGGCCGCATGCGCCAGAAGCCGGCGTTCTTCTGAATGAAGCCGACGAGGCCCGCCGGGTTGTCGAAGCGGTCCTCTCGGAACGAGACCACCGCGCCCTTGGGGCCCACGTCGATCTTGGCGACATTGGCCTGGCGGCAGAGGCCCTTGATGGCCACGACCTTCAGGAGCTGGCCGGCTTCCGGCGGCAGGGGGCCGAAGCGGTCGATCAGCTCGGCGGCCAGGGCCTCGCGGTCCTCCGGCCGCTCGGCGTCCGACAGGCGGCGGTAGAGCGCCAGGCGGACGTTCAGGTCGGGCACATAGGCCTCGGGGATCAGCACGGCCGCGCCGGTGTTGATCTGGGGCGACCAGCCGCGCGCGTCGGCGACCTCGTCCGCGCCGCCGGCCTTCAGCTCGGCCACGGCGTCCTCCAGCATCTGCTGGTAGAGCTCCACGCCCACCTCGCGGATGTGTCCCGACTGCTCCTCGCCCAGGAGGTTGCCGCCGCCGCGGATGTCGAGGTCGTGGCTGGCGAGCTGGAAGCCGGCGCCGAGGCTGTCCAGCGACTGCATCACCTTCAGCCGCTTCTCGGCCGATAGGGTGATCGGCTTCTCGAACGGCGTGGTCAGATAGGCGTAGGCGCGCGCCTTGGACCGCCCCACCCGCCCGCGCAACTGGTAGAGCTGGGACAGGCCGAACATGTCGGCGCGGTGGATGACCAGGGTGTTGGCGGTGGGCACGTCCAGCCCGGACTCCACGATCGTGGTCGACAGCAGGACGTCGAACTTGCCGTCGTAGAAGTCGCCCATCACGTCCTCGAGCTGGCTCGGCGACATCTGGCCGTGGCCGACCGCGAACTTCACCTCGGGCACCTGCTCGCGCAGCAGCTTCTCCAGGTCGGCAGGTCGTTGATGCGCGGGCAGACGAAATAGGCCTGGCCGCCGCGGTACTTCTCGCGCAGCAGGGCCTCGCGGATGACCACCGGGTCGAACGGGGTGACGTAGGTGCGCACCGCCAGCCGGTCGACCGGCGGGGTGGCGATGATCGACATCTCGCGGATGCCCGACAGCGCCATCTGCAGGGTGCGCGGGATCGGGGTGGCCGACAGGGTCAGCACGTGCACGTCGGCGCGCAGGGCCTTCAGCTTCTCCTTGTGCTTGACGCCGAAGTGCTGCTCTTCGTCAACGATCACAAGGCCCAAGTTCTGGAACTTCACCTGCTCGGCGAGGATGGCGTGGGTACCGACCACGATCTCGACCTCGCCCTTGGCCAGGCTGGCGCGGGTCTCCGCCGCGTCCTTGGCCGAGACCATGCGCGAGAGCTGGCGCACCTTCACCGGCCAGCCGGAGAACCGCTGGGAGAAGGTCTTGAAGTGCTGGCGCGACAGCAAGGTGGTGGGGCAGACCACGGCCACCTGCTTGCCGCTCATGGCCACCACGAAGGCCGCGCGCAGGGCCACCTCGGTCTTGCCGAAGCCGACGTCGCCGCAGATCAGCCGGTCCATCGGCCGCCCGGCCGCCAGGTCGCCCAGCACGTCGGCGACGGCGTTGAGCTGGTCCTCGGTCTCTTCGTAGGGGAAGCGGGCGCAGAACTCGTCGAACAGGCCGGCGGAGATCTCGGTCTCCTCCACGCCCTTGGTCATGCGCGCGGCGGCGATCTTGATCAGGCCCTCGGCCATCTCGCGCAGCCGCTCCTTGGCCCTGGCTTTGCGGCTCTGCCAGGCGGCGCCGCCGAGGCGGTCGAGCTGCACGCCCTCGCTCTCGGCGCCATACCGAGTGAGAAGGTCGATGTTCTCGACCGGCAGGTAGAGCTTGGAGTCGGCCGCGTAGTGCAGCTCCAGGCAGTCGTGCGGCGCCCCCTGGACCTCCAGGGTGGTCAGGCCGGCGTAGCGGCCGATGCCGTGGTCGATGTGCACCACGAGGTCGCCGGGCGTGAGCGCCGTCGCCTCGGCCAGGAAGTTCTGCGCCCGCCGCCGCCGGCTCGGCCGCGCCAGCCGGTCGCCGAGGATGTCGGTCTCGGAGATCACCGCCAGGCTGTCGGTCTCGAAGCCGGAATCCAGCGGCAGGACCACCCGCTGGGGGATCTTCGGGTCGGCCGCGCGGGCGGCGTCCCAGTACGGCGCCAACCGGATGTTCTTCAGCCCGTGGTCGGCCAGCATGGCGCCGAGCCGCTCGGACGAGCCCTCCGACCAGGAGGCGAACAGCACCCGCTTGCCGGCGGACGCCAGCTTGCGGGCGTGGTCTCCGGCGGCCTCGAACAGGTGCACGCTGTCCTGCGCCCGCTCGGTGGTGAAGTTGCGCCCCAGCCGCGCGCCGAGGTCCACGACGTGCTCGCCCTCCTGCTGGAACGGGGTGAAGCGGCGGTTGGGATGGCCGGCCAGCCGCTCGTCCCACTCCTCGCCGGTCAGGTACAATGCCTCGGGCGGCAGGGGCTTGTAGGTCGAACCGGCGCGCGCCTTGGCGTTCTCGACGCGGGCGTCATAGGCGTCGCGGATCAGCGACAGGCGCTCCTCGCGCGACTCCAGGGCCAGGTGGTCGAGCGCGATCAGGCAGTGGGCGCCGACATAGTCGAACACCGTCTCCAGCCCTTCGTAGAACAGCGGCAGCCAGTGCTCGACGCCGGCGCGGCGCTGGCCCTCGCTGACCGAGGCGTAGAGGGCGTCGTCGCCCGGGGCGCCGAACGCCGCCACATAGCCGGTGCGGAAGCGGGCGATGCTCTTGTCGTCCAGCAGCACCTCGGAGACGGGCAGGAGGTCGATGGCCTGGAGCTGCTTGGTCGAACGCTGAGTCTCAGGGTCGAAGGCGCGGATCGATTCCAGGGTGTCGCCGAACAGGTCCAGCCGCACCGGCTCCTCGGACCCCGGCGCGAACACGTCGATCACCCCGCCGCGGATCGCGAACTCGCCCCGCTCCGAGACCGTCGAGGCGCGGATGTAGCCATTGACGGCGAAGTAGCGCTCCAGGTCCGCCACGTCGACGTCCTGGCCGGGCTTGGCCATGTAGCTGGCCGCCTTCAGCACCGCCCGCGGCGGCACGCGCTGGAGCAGGCCCGGCGCGGTGGTGATCAGAAGCTGCGGCGCCTTGCCCGGCGTCTCGTGCGCCAGCCGGCTCAGCGCCGCCATGCGCTGGGCGGCGAGGCCGGCGGACGGCCCGATCCGGTCGTAGGGCAGGCAGTCCCAGTTGGGTAGCCGCACGACCTCGATGTCCTTGGCGAAGAACTTCAGCGCCCCTTCGAACGCCGAGGCGCGGGCCGTGTCGCGCGCCACGAACACCGACAGGCCGCCGCGCGCCTTGACGATGTCGGCCATGGCCAGGGCGTCGAAGCCCTCAGGCGCTCCGACGAGGTCGAGCCGGCCGGGCGCCGTCGCGATGCGCTTGACGAGGTTGGCTTGGGACAGGGCCGGCTCTCCTAGGCGCCGAGCGCGTCGCCGCGGGCGGCCTTGGCGGAGAAGCGGAAGCGCCTGATCAAGTCCATCACCTCGGTGTCGAAGGCGGCCGGAGTCTCGGCCTGGCCGACGATCCAGGCGTAGAGGTCCTGGTCCGGCTGCTCGAGCAGGAGTTCGAACGCGTCGAGCTGCGCCCCGTTCAATCCGTGGACGTGGGTGTCCGCGAACGGGCCGAGGATCAGGTCGGCTTCGCGGAAGCCCCTGTGCCAGGCGCGGTATTTCAGCTTGTTCAGGCGGGCGGCGGTCATGGTCGGACGGGCGGATATAGAGGCCCCTCCCCGCGCGCGCCAGCCGCTAAAGCGGGTCAGTGCGGTCCGAAGGGGATCAGGGCGGGGACGCGGCGGCGATAGTCGTCATAGGCGGCGGCGCCGAGCTGCTGGCGCAGGAAGGTCTCCTCGCGCCGCGCGGTGATCCAGAAGCCGACGGCCACCAGCGCCGCGCCGGTCAGGCTGAACGCCGATCCCTCCAGAAGCCCGAGCCAGATCGCGGCGGCGATGATGCCGGTGTAGATCGGGTGGCGGACGATCCCATAGGGTCCGGTGTCGACGATGCGATGATCCGGCTTCAGGGTGATGAGGCCCGACCACAGCCGCCCCAGGTGCAGCCGCGCCCACCAGCAGAACACGAAGCTGCCCACGGTGAGGCCGAACAGCGCCCAGCCCGCCGCAAGCGGGGTGATCCACAGCCGCCCGGGCAGATCGGACGCCGCGCCGTGATGGCCGCGGACGCCAAACAGCAACAGGAAGCCGGCCATGGCGAGCAGGCGCGACAGGATGGTCACGTCGAACCGCGGCCGCACCTTCGCCCGGTCGGCCCAGACCGCCGCGGCGAACCAGGACAGGGCCCAGGCGATCCAGGCGATGTAGATTGCCTCCAGCGGCGTCATCGCGCCAGTTGAGCCGCACGCCGCGGCGGACGCAAGTTCGCGCTATCTATGCGCCATGCGGCCGCAGATTCTCTTCCCCCTGTTCGCGCCCTCGACCTCGCTGAAGGGGGTGGGGCCGCGCGTGGCGCCGTTGCTCGACCGGCTGGCCGGGCCGCTGGTGCGCGACGTGCTGTTCCTGGCGCCGCAGGGGGTGATCTTCCGCCGCCGCACCACCACGGCCGAGGCGCGCGAGGGCGAGGCGCAGATCTTCCTGGTGCGGATCGACGCCCACCTGCCGGCGCATCGCCAGGGCGCGCCCTACCGCATTCGCGCGGCGGATGAGACAGGGTTCATCACCCTGATCTATTTCAAGGTGTTCGGCGACACTCTTGCCAAGCAACATCCGGTCGGCGCGATGCGCGCCGTCAGCGGCAAGGTCGAGGTGTTCAACAACGAGCGCCAGATCGCCCACCCCGACTATCTGATTCCCGCCGAGCGGATCGAGGAGATCCCCGCGTTCGAGCCGGTCTATCCGGCGACGGCCGGCCTCGCCTCTCGCACCGTGCGCCGGTTCGCCCTGGAGGCGGCGGCGCGGGCGCCGGAGCTGCCGGAATGGATCGACCCGCACCTGAAGGCGCGCGAGCGCTGGCCCGATTGGCGCGAGGCCCTGGCCGCTCTGCACGCGCCGGCGAGCGAGGCGGAGACCTCGCTGCTGACCCCGGCGCGCCGCCGCCTCGCCTATGACGAGCTGTTCGCCCACCAGCTGGCCATGGCCCAGCGCAAGGCCGCGCGCCGGCGCGAGCCGGCGCCGGTCGTCGCCGCCGGCGAGGCGGCCCGGCGGATGGAGGCGGCCCTGCCCTTCCGCCTGACCGGCGCCCAGGTCCGCTCCCTGGCCGAGATCGGCGGCGACCTCCGGTCCGGCGAGCGGATGAGCCGGCTGCTCCAGGGCGACGTGGGCTCGGGCAAGACGGTGGTGGCCATGCTCGCCATGGCCGACGCGGCCGAGGCCGGCCTGCAGTCCGCTCTGATGGCGCCGACCGAGATCCTGGCGCGCCAGCACTTCGAGACCATCGCCGCCCCGCTCCAGGCCGAGGGGATCGGCGTCGTCCTGCTCACCGGCCGCGACAAGGGCGCCGCGCGCGCCGAGAAGCTGCGGGCCCTGGCCTCGGGCGCCGTGAAGGTCGCCGTCGGCACCCACGCCCTGTTCCAGGACGACGTGGCGTTCCACCGCCTCGGCCTGGTGGTGATCGACGAGCAGCACCGCTTCGGCGTCAACGAGCGGCGGCGCCTGCAGGACAAGGGCGCCGGCGCGCACCTTCTGGCCATGTCGGCGACCCCGATCCCGCGCACCCTGGAGCTGACCGTCTACGGCGACCTCGACGTCTCGCGCCTGGACGAGAAGCCCCCCGGCCGCGCGCCCGTGGCCACCCGCGCCGTGCCCATGCCGCGGATGGGCGAGGTGGTGGAGCGGCTGCGCTCGGCCATGGCCGCGGGGGCGCAGGCGTTCTGGATCTGCCCGCTGGTGTCGGAATCCGAGACCGTCGACCTCGCGGCGGCGGAGGCGCGGGCCGCGGTCCTGCGCAAGGCCCTGGGCCCCGGCGTGGGCCTGGTCCACGGCGGCATGGCGGCGGCGGAGAAGGACGCGGTGATGGCCGACTTCGCCGACGGGCGCCTGTCGGTGCTGGTGGCCACCACGGTGGTCGAGGTCGGGGTCAATGTGCCCAACGCCTCGATCATGGTGATCGAGCAGGCCGAGCGGTTCGGCCTGGCCCAGCTGCACCAGCTTCGCGGGCGCGTCGGCCGCGGGGCGCGCGAGAGCGCCTGCGTCCTGCTCTACGACCCGCCCCTGTCCGAGACGGCCCAGAAGCGCCTGGACATCCTGCGCCGCACCGACGACGGCTTCCTGATCGCCGAGAAGGACCTGGAGCTGCGCGGCGGCGGCGATCCCCTGGGCCTGAAGCAGAGCGGCTTTCCCGCCTATCGCCTGGCCGACCCCGTCGCCCACCGCGAGCTGATCGCGGTGGCGGCCGACGACGCGCGCCTGCTGCTGCGGAAGGACCCCGACCTTTCCGGCGAGCGCGGCCAGGCCGCCCGCATCCTGCAGGCCCTGTTCGACTGGAAGCCGGCCCAGCCGACGGACTGAGGCGCAATTCCGCTCATCCCCGCGAAGGCGGGGATCCATCCAGCTCGGCGCGCGGCTTCCGCCTGCGCGAACCCATGGGTCCCCGCCTACGCGGGGACAGTCGGAGTGTCCGAGCCCTATCGCCCCATCACCCGCGCGCGCCGGACCTCGATGGAGGTGGTGATCGGCGGGGCCGGCAGGCGGGCGTTCGGGTCGGCGCGCAGGGCCTTCAGCCGCGCCAGGGCGTCGGCCTCCAGGTCCAGGTAGAACGGGTTGTAGGGCGCGGCCTTCAGCCGGTCGGCCCAGCCGCCCGCCGGCTTCAGGCTCGGCGAGCGCGGCCGCGACACCTGCAGCAGGCCCTCGACGCACTGGGCCGAAACCTGGCGGGGCAGGAAGGCGGGCCGCACGCCCCACTCCAGCTGCGACGCATTGGCGGCGCCGAGATTGGCCTCGCGCGGCGCCGGGGCGGTCGTGGCGGCGCCGAGCAGCGGGTTGACGCACAGCGGGGCGCGGCCGGCCAGGGGCTCCAGCTCCCCCGCGCCGTTCCACACCAGCGCCCGCCGCAGAATCCGCCGCCCCATGCCGCCGGCCCCCCGCGGGATCGCCGCATAGGCGACGACGCAGCGGGCCTGGGCGCGGGCGGCGCAGGCGGCCGGGACGCCGCCCCGGCCATAGGTATCGGCCGGCGTCACGGTCTGGATCAGATAGGCCGCCACCAGCCGGCCCTGCAGCGCCGGATCGCGGGCGACCTCCTCGCGCAGCAGGCGGGCGAGGATCGATCCCCCCTGCTCCACGCCGACCAGGACGACCGGCCGGCGCTGGTTGTAGCGGTCCAGATAGAGCCGCCAGGCGCGGCGCACGTCCTCATAGGCGAAGGCCCGGGCCGCCCGCGCGTCCTCGCGCAGCGACAGCATGGCGTAGAGGCTGGCCTGGCGATAGCGCGGCGCGAACAGCCGCCCGGCCTTGGCGAACGGGCCGGCGTAGTTGGGGATCATCACCTGGTCGAGCATCCGGGCCGAGCGCGGATGGCCGATCGGGCCGTTCCAGTCCTCCCCGCCGTTGTAGGTGGTCGGGTGCACGAAGAAGACGTCGGCCGGCCCGTCCCCCGCCGCCCAGTGCGCCGGATCGGCCGGCAGGAGCACCCAGGCGTCGCGCTGGGCGTAGTCCGGCGCGTCCGGCGGGCGGTAGGTCTGGAACGGCGCCTTCGGGTCCAGCGAGGCGCGCAGGATCTCGTCGCGGAACATCAGGGCCGCGACCAGGACAAGGGCCAGCGCGGCCAGCCCGCCGATCTGGGCCCACCGCCGGGCCGTCAACCTGGGAATCCGCTGCAGCAAGGGCGTGCGCCTCGAAAGCGGCGGGTATAGCCGCCGGGCGGGCCGGACGCGAGACGCGCCGCGTTCGACCTCAGCGCACGGGTTTGCTATTGAGGGGCGCTCCCTCCCCACCGAGTCAGTGCGTTTGAGCCGGCAACTTCGACTGAAGCTTCAACGACCGCCGAGCCATCGGCGCGACGATTTCATCGTCTCCCCCGCCAACGCGGAGGCGGTGCGCGCCCTCGACGCCTGGCCGGCCTGGCATGGGGGGACCCTGGCCCTGGTCGGCCCCGCGGGCGCCGGCAAGACCCACCTGGCGCGGGCTTGGGCCGAGGCCGCGCGGGCGGTCGAACTCTCGGACGCGGCGCGCGAGTCCGATCTGACGGCCCTGCACGGCCGCCCGATCCTGGTCGAGCACGCCGACGCGGCGGACGCGGAGCTCCTGTTCCACCTGATCAACATGGCGGGCGAGGCGGGCGGCGGCCTGCTCCTGACCTCGCGGCTGCAGCCGTCGGCCTGGCCCGCGCCCCTGCCCGACCTTCGCTCGCGGCTGAACGCCCTGCCGGTGGCCGAGCTGGGCGCGCCGGACGACGCAATCCTGCGCGGCGTGCTGGAGAAATTCTTCCGGGAGCGGAATATTCGACCGGCGGAGGAGGTGTTCGCCTACCTCATTCGCAGGATGGAAAGGTCTGTTCCTGTAGCGCGTGACCTGGTGGAGAAGTTGGATGAAGCCGCGGACGCCGAACATCGGGCGGTCTCGCGGGCCCTGGCGCGCCAGATCCTCGAAGACGAGCCGGAAACCGTCGATCTATTCGCAACTCGTCTTGCGCCGGAAGGGCCTTCGGGTGAGAACGGCTGAGGAGCCCGGGACCGCTGAACCGATGACAGAAGCCGCCGATGTCCGCCCTGCCCGCACCCGCCGCGCGCCCGCGCCGCGCGCGCCCGAACCCGTCATGGACGAGTCGCTGATCGCCTCGCCGGCGCGGTTCTTCAATCGCGAGCTGTCGTGGCTGTCGTTCAACGAGCGGGTGCTCGAGGAATGCGACAACCCCCGCCATCCGTTGCTCGAGCGGCTGCGGTTCCTGTCGATCTCGGCCAACAACCTCGACGAATTCTACATGGTCCGCGTGGCCGGGCTGAAGGGCCAGGTGCGCGAGGGCGTGCGGGTGGTCAGCCAGGACGGCCTGACCCCCGCCGAGCAGCTCGCGCGGGTCAACGCCTCGGCCGCCGACCTGATGGCGATCCAGCAGCGGCTGTGGCGCGAGATCAAGGACGAGCTGTCCGCCGAGGGCCTGTGCGTGCTCGACACGCACGAGATCACCGAAACCGAGCGCCAGTGGCTGGAAGGGGTGTTCCTGAGCCAGCTCTTCCCGGTGCTGACCCCCCTGGCGATCGACCCGGCGCATCCGTTCCCGTTCATCCCGAACCTCGGCTTCTGCCTGGCCCTAAAGCTGAAGCGGCTGTCGGACGCCAAGGCGCTCCACGCCCTGGTGCCGATCCCGAGCCAGGTGGCGCGGTTCTGGGAGCTGCCGGCCGTCGACTCCGAGCGCTCCCCGCCCGTGCAGCGGCGCTATCTGCCGCTGGAGAACATGGTGGTCCTCTACCTCGACCATCTGTTCCCCGGTTGCCAGGTCGAGGCCAAGGGCCTGTTCCGCCTGATCCGCGACTCCGACGTGGAGATCGAGGAAGAGGCCGAGGACCTGGTGCGCGAGTTCGAGGCGCGGCTGAAGCAGCGGCGCCTGGGCTCGGTGGTGCGGGTCAAGATCGAGGCCTCGATGCCCGAGGACCTGCGCGCCTTCATCGTCGAGAACCTGCACGCCGAGCAGCAGGACATCATCGTGGTGGACGGCGTCATGGGCCTGGCCCAATTCGGCCAGCTCATCCCGCCCGATCGGCCCGACCTGAAGTTCAAGCTGTTCGAGCCGCGCTTCCCCGAGCGCATCCGCGACCACGGCGGCGACTGCTTCGCCGCCATCCGCGAGAAGGACATCCTGGTTCACCACCCGTTCGAGAGCTTCGACGTGGTGGTCCAGTTCCTGCGCCAGGCCGCGCGCGACCCCAACGTGCTGGCGATCAAGCAGACCCTCTACCGCACATCCAAGGACAGCCCGATCGTGGCGGCCCTGATCGAGGCGGCGGAGAACGGCAAGAGCGTCACCGCCCTGGTGGAGATCAAGGCGCGCTTCGACGAGCAGGCCAACATCACCTGGGCGCGGGCCATGGAGCACGCCGGGGTCCACGTCGTCTTCGGCTTCGTCGAGTACAAGACCCACGCCAAGCTGTCGCTGGTGGTGCGGCGCGAGGGCGACCAGCTGAAGACCTACTGCCACTTCGGCACCGGCAACTACCATCCGGTCACGGCCAAGATTTACACCGACCTGTCGCTGTTCACGACCGACCCGGCGCTGGGGCGCGATTCGGCGCGGCTGTTCAACTACATCACCGGCTACGCCCGGCCCGAGCGGCTGGAGAAGCTGTCGTTCTCGCCGGTGACCCTGAAGCCGGACCTTCTGGCCATGATCGCCCAGGAGGCGGACAACGCCCGCGCCGGCAAGCCCGCCGGGATCTGGGCCAAGATGAACGCCCTGGTCGATCCCTTCATGATCGACGCCCTCTATCGCGCCAGCCAGGCGGGGGTGAAGATCGAGCTGGTCATCCGCGGCATCTGCTGCCTGCGCCCGGGCATCCCGGGTCTGTCGGAGAACATCCGGGTCAAGAGCATCGTCGGCCGCTTCCTCGAGCACGGGCGGGTGGTCTGCTTCGCCAACGGCGAGCCGATCCCGAGCAACCGGACCAAGGTGTTCATCTCCTCGGCCGACTGGATGCCGCGCAACCTCGACCGGCGGGTGGAGTCGCTCGTGCCGATCGAGAATCCCACCGT
This sequence comes from Caulobacteraceae bacterium, assembly GCA_037201645.1. Classification (GTDB taxonomy): domain Bacteria; phylum Pseudomonadota; class Alphaproteobacteria; order Caulobacterales; family Caulobacteraceae; genus JANWHQ01. The sequence goes on along the minus strand of JBBCHF010000007.1, from coordinate 35,401 downwards.
GCACCAGCAGGTGCTGCAGCAGATCATGGTGGCGAATCTGCGCGATCAGGCGCAGACGTGGTGGCTCGACGCCACCGGCGCCTACCACCGCGACCCCGCGTGGAACGAGCCCGGAGCCTTCTCGGCGCACGAGTATTTCATGACCAATCCGAGCCTCTCTGGCCGTGGCCACAGGGTGAAAGACATGCCGCGCGCCTTCGATCATGTGGGATCGCGCCGATAAGGCGCCGCGCGACGCGGCGGTCATCGACATCGGCTCCAACTCCATCCGCCTCGTCCTCTACCGGGTCGAGGGGCGGGCGATCTGGACGGTGTTCAACGAGAAGGTGCTGGCGGGGCTGGGTCGCGACCTGCCCGCCACCGGCCGGCTGTCGCCCGCGGGTGTCAAGGCCGCGCACGCCGCGCTGCGCCGCTTCAAGGCGGTGCTGGAGGCGCTGAAGCCCTCCGCCGTCTTCGTCGCCGCCACCGCCGCCGTGCGCGAGGCCGAGGACGGCCCGGAGTTCGTCAGGACGGTGAAGGCCGAGACCGGGTTCCACGTGCACGTGCTGACGGGGCCCGAGGAGGCGCGCCACTCCGCCCTCGGCGTCGCCGCCGGCATACCGGAGGCCACCGGCGTGGTCGGCGATCTCGGCGGCTTCAGCCTGGAGCTGGTCTGCATGAGCGAGGGCCGGCCGGCCGAGGGCACGACCCTGCCGCTCGGCCCGTTCGCACTGGGCGCCGGCCACGCCTTCGACGCCGCCGCCGTGCGCAAGGAGGTGGGCAGGCGCCTGGTCGGCGTGCCGGACGCCTTCGCCTGCGACACCCTGTTCGCCGTCGGCGGCGCCTGGCGCAACCTCGCCCTGCTGCACATGCAGCTCACGGACTATCCGCTGAAGATCGTCCACCAGTACGAGATGACCGCCCGCGACGCGCGCGAGGCCAGCCGCTTCATCGCCAGCCAGTCCAGGAACTCGCTGGAGCGCATCGAGGGGCTGTCGAAGAAGCGCGTCGAATCGATCCCCTACGCCGCCATCGTGCTTGAGGCCCTGATCGAGCGGCTCGGCCTGCAGCGGATCGTGATCTCGGCCTGGGGCCTGCGCGAAGGCCTGCTGTTCGAGTCCCTGCCCGCCAGATCCAGCGCCTCGACCCGCTGGTGGAGGGCTGCGCCGCCCTCGGCGCCCGCCAGGCCCAGGCCGAGGTGCTCGGCGAGGCGCTGGAGGCCTGGGTCAGCCCGGTGTTCGGCTTCCTGGAGCCGATGTTCGAGGACGGCCGCGAGGGCGTGCTGATCGCCGCGGCCTGCCGCCTGGCCGAGTCGGCGCCCGCCTGCACCCCGATCACCGCGCCGACCTGGTGTTCGAGCAGGTGCTGCGCGCCCCGATCGCCGGCATGGACCACCACGAGCGCGCCTTCCTGGCGGCGGCGGCCTATGCGCGCCACTCGGCCGCCAACAACATGCCGGGTGCCGACATCATCGGGCGCCTATTGTCCTACGAGCGGCTGCAGCGCGCCCGCGCGCTCGGCGCGGCGCTGCGGCTGGGCTGCGACCTTTCCGGTCGGAGCCCCCGCGCTCCTGGCCCGCTCGCGCCTGGCCATGGACGGCGCCGCCCTGTCGCTCAGCGCCGACCGCGCCGGCGCCGACCTGCTCCTGGGCGAACAGACCACCCGCCGCGCCAACACCCTGGCTGCGCTGCTGGGCCGGGAGCTGAAGATCCAGGCGAGTTGAGGGCGGCAGTTCAACCGCGTCGAGGCCCATTCCCACCGGTCCTCCCGGCGAAAGCCGGGACCCAGGTGTTTTTGATGAGTCTCCGGTGAGCTGACGCGCGTGCGGCAGCAGCGCCGAGGTGCAGCTAAAAAGCCTGGGTCCCGGCTTTCGCCGGGATGACCGGATTATGGGTCTAACCGGCCGCCGCCTTCGGGGCGCGGCGGACTTCGACGACGCGGACGCGGCCGCCGTCCAGGACCAGGGCCAGTTCGCCGCGCTTGACGCGCAGGGCGTCCTCGCCGAACGCCTGGCGGCGCCAGCCCTGCAGGGCGGAGGTGTCGGCGCTGTCGTCGCCGGCGATCTTCTCCAGGTCAGACACCGTGGCGATCAGCTTGGAGGCCCGCCCGCCTCCTCCGCCCGCGCCTTCAGCAGCACCTTCAGGAGCTCCACCACCGCGCCGTTGGCCTGGGGCGGCGCGCCGGAGGCGGCCTTGGGCTTGTCGATCACCGGGGCGTAGGCCTCCGGGTCGCGCAGCGCCTCGCGCACCGCAGCCAGCAGGTCCGGTCCGAAGCGCGAGCCGCCGAACCCCTTGGGCACCGAGCGCAGGCGGTTCAGCGCCTCCAGGTCCGTCGGCGCCTGGGTGGCGACTTCGTCGATGGCGTCGTCCTTCAGGATGCGGCCGCGCGGCTGGTCGCGGCTCTGCGCCGTCCGCTCGCGCCAGGCGGCCACGGCGCGGAACACCGCCAGGTACTTGGCGGTGTGGCGGCGCGGCTTCAGCCGGCGCCAGGCCTTTTCCGGATCGGTGTCGTAATTGGCGGGATTGACCAGGTCGGCCATCTCCTCCTCGACCCAGCCGAGGCGACCTTCCTTCTCCAGCCGGTCGCGCAGCTTCGGATAGATCGCCGCCAGGTGCGTCACGTCGGCCAGGGCGTAGTCGAGCTGGGCCGGCGACAGCGGCCGCCGCGCCCAGTCGGTGAACCGGCTGCTCTTGTCGATGTCGATGCGCAGCATGTGGCGCACGATGGCGTCATAGGCGATCTGCTCGCCGAAGCCCGCCGCCATGCCGGCGATCTGGGTGTCGAACAGCGGCCTCGGGATCACCCCGAGATTGTGGAAAATCTCGACGTCCTGGCGGGCGGCGTGGAACACCTTCTCGATCTTGGGATCGGCCATCAGGTCGAGGAACGGCTTCAGGTCCAGCCCCTCGGCCATGGGGTCGATGACCGCGGCGACGTCGGGCCCGGCGGCCTGGATCAGGCAGAGCCTCGGCCAGTAGGTCGTCTCGCGCATGAACTCTGTGTCCACGGCGATGAACGACTGTCCGGCGAGTTTGGCGCAAAACGCCTCAAGTTCGGCATTGGCGGCGATCGGAGTCATCGGTTAGCTATAGCCCCCGCGCAGCGGCGAGTCTGCAAGGGGCGAGGCGGTCGCACAGGTCGAAATCCTCTCCTTCCACGGACATCAATGGGATTTCGCGCGGCGGTTCTGCCCGTCCGGTCCATAAGCGGGGCCGGCGGGCGTCGCGAGCATGGCGGGCGCATGACGGACGGACGCAACGGACTGACCTACGCCAAGGCGGGCGTCGACATCGACGCCGGCGAGGCCCTGGTCGAGGCGATCAAGCCCCTGGCCAAGGCCACGCGGCGGCCGGGCGCGGAGGCGTCGCTGGGCGGGTTCGGCGCCCTGTTCGACCTCAAGGCCGCGGGCTATTCCGACCCGCTGCTGGTCTCCACCACCGACGGGGTGGGCACCAAGCTGAAGATCGCCATCGACACGGGCCGCCACGACCACATCGGCATCGACCTCGTGGCCATGTGCGTGAACGACCTCCTGGCCCAGGGCGCCGAGCCCCTGCTGTTCCTCGACTACTACGCCACCGGCAAGCTCGACGTGGAGACCGCGCGGCGCGTGGTCGCCGGCATCGCCGAAGGCTGCACCCTGGCCGGCTGCGCCCTGGTCGGCGGCGAGACGGCGGAGATGCCGGGCATCTACGGCGCGGAGGACTACGACCTCGCCGGCTTCTCGGTCGGGGCGGTGGAGCGCGACCGCGTGCTGCCGCGGCTGGCCGACCAGGCCGCCGGCGACCTGATGATCGGCCTGGCGTCCTCCGGCCCGCACTCCAACGGCTATTCCCTGATCCGCAAGGTGGCGGAGGTCGCCGGCCTCGGCTGGGACGCGCCTGCGCCGTTCGCCGAGGGCCAGACGCTGGGCGAGGCCCTGCTCGCCCCCACCCGCATCTACGTGAAGTCGGTGCTGCCGCTGATCAAGGCGCGGCTGATCAAGGGCGCGGCCCACATCACCGGCGGCGGCCTGATCGAGAACCCGCCCCGCGCCATCCGCGAGGGCCTCGGGCCCCGGTTCGACTGGGGGGCCTGGGCCCTGCCGCCGGTGTTCGCCTGGCTGCAGCGGGCGGGGGGCCTTGACGACCACGAGCTGCGCCGCACCTTCAACTGCGGCGTCGGCATGATCCTGATCTGCGCCCCGGAACTGGCCGACCGCGTCCTGGCGGCGTTGCTGGAGGCGGGGGAGGCCCCGTTCGTCTGCGGGGAGCTGGCCTAAGTCGTCTCCCTTCCCCCTGGATGGGGGAAGGGCCGGGGATGGGGGTGGAGACGTTTCCGGAGAGGGCGAGGCGGCGCAAATTCCGCCGCTCGAAGCCACGCACGCAGCCGACGCCGATAGGGCGCCACCCCCTCCCCTGGCCCCTCCCCCCTCCAGGGGGAGGGATCTGGATCAGCCCACGATCTGGTCGTCGGTGAAGAACTGGGCGATCTCGAGGGCGGCGTTCTCGGCGCTGTCGGAGCCGTGGACGGAGTTCTCGCCGACGTTCTTGGCGAACAGCTTGCGGATGGTGCCCTCGACGGCCTGGGCGGGTTGGTCGCGCCCATCACCTCGCGGTACTTGGCCACGGCGTTGTCGCCCTCCAGCACCTGGACCACCACCGGGCCTGAGGTCATGAAGTCCACCAGCTCGCCGTAGAACGGCCGCTCCTTGTGGACCTCGTAGAATTTCTCCGCCTGGGCGCGGCTCATCTTGATGCGGCGCTGGGCCACGATGCGCAGGCCGGCGTCCTCGATGACGGCGTTGATCTTGCCGGTGAGGTTCCGCTCGGTCGCGTCGGGCTTGATGATCGAAAAGGTGCGCTCGGCCATGGTTTCCGCTTCAGGTCTGGGATGTGGGAAAGTCGCGGGCTTATAGACGCGGCCCCGCGGTCCGCCAAGGCGGCGCGAGGCTTTGGCGCGACGTCGGCCGCCAGGTGTGGTAGGTGCGCCCGTTCCCGTCCCTCTAGAGGTGGACCCTGGGCCCGTCCGGACCCATGTGACGCCGCGCGTTCCTGTCCTCCGCCATGCTGACCATCCAAGACCTCGTCTTCGACGCCTGGGGCCGCCGGTTCTTCGACCGCGCCAGCCTGAAGCTGCCCGCACGCGCCAAGGCCGGGCTCGTGGGCCGCAATGGCGCGGGCAAGTCGACGCTGTTCAAGCTGATCCTCGGCCAGCTGGTCCCCGGCGACGGCGCCATCAGCCTGCCGCGCGCCGCGCACATCGGCTCGGTGGACCAGGAGCATCCGGCCACGCCCGTGTCGCTGCTCGACACCGTCCTGGCCGCCGACGTCGAGCGCGAGTCCCTGACCCAGGAGCTGGAGGTCGCGCCGCCCGAGCGCCTGGGCGACATCTACGCCCGGCTGATCGAGATCGACGCCGACCGCGCCCCCTCCCGCGCCGCGGAGATCCTGAGCGGCCTCGGCTTCTCCAACGCCGACCTGGCGCGGCCGATGTCGGAGTTCTCCGGCGGCTGGCGCATGCGCGTGGCCCTGGCGGCGGCCCTGTTCGCCGAGCCGGACCTCCTGCTGCTCGACGAGCCGACCAACTACCTCGACCTGGAAGGCGCCATCTGGCTGGAGGCGCGGCTGCGCAAGTACCCGCACTCGGCGGTGATCATCAGCCACGACAGGGAGCTTCTGAACAACTCGGTCGACCACATCGTGCACCTGAGCCAGGGCAAGCTCGACCTCTACACCGGCGGCTACGACGACTTCGAGCACCAGCGCGCCGAGAGGGCGCGGCTGCAGGCCGCGACCCGCGCCAAGGTGGCCGCCCAGCGCGAACACCTGCAGAGCTTCGTGGACCGCTTCCGCGCCACGGCGTCCAAGGCGCGCCAGGCTCAGTCGCGCCTGAAGATGCTGGCCAGGCTGCCGCCGGTGGAGGCGACGCTGGAGGAGCGGGTCGCGCCTTTCATCCTGCCCTCGCCCGAGCGGCCCCTGCCCCCGCCCCTGCTGCGGCTGGAGGGCGTCTCGGCCGGCTATGGCGGCCCGCCGATCCTGCGGGGGCTGGACCTGCGCCTCGACATCGACGACCGCATCGGCCTCCTGGGCGTCAACGGCGCGGGCAAGTCCACCTTCGCCAAGCTGGTGGCAGGGGCCTTGCAGCCGGAGGGCGGCGACTTCCGGCGCAGCGCGCGCCTGAAGGTCGGCTGGTTCCACCAGCACCAGATCGAGGCGCTGGACCCCACCGACACGCCGCTGGAGATCATCCGCCGCGCCCTGCCCGAGGCCAGCGAGGCCCAGCGCCGCTCGCGCCTGGCCCAGTTCGGCATGACCTACGACAAGGCCGAGACCAAGGTCGCCAGCCTGTCGGGCGGGGAGCGGGCGCGCCTCCTGCTGAACCTCGTCGCCATGGAGGCGCCGCACCTCCTGATCCTCGACGAGCCGACCAACCACCTCGACATCGACAGCCGCCGGGCCCTCCTGGAGGCGCTGAACGACTACGGGGGCGCCGTGATCCTGATCACCCACGACCGCTCGCTGATGGAGCTGGTCGCCGACCGTCTGTGGCTGGCTACGGACGGGACGATCAGGCCCTACGACGGCGACATGGAGGACTACGCCAGGCTGGTGATCGAGCGCGCCAAGGCCGCCGGCGTCGCCCCGACCCAGGTCGCCGAGGCGCCGCCTCCCCCGCCGCCGCCCGCCCCTGGGACGCGACGCCCGAAGGTCCCCACCGGCCCTGCCCGCCGCCGGGCCGAGGCCGCGGAAGCCGCGGTGGAGCGGGCGACCAGGGCCCTGGCCGAGATCGACGCCGCCCTGCTCGACCCGAAGCTGTTCGCGCAAGGCCCGGCCCGCGCCGCCGACCTCGGCCGAAAGCGCGAGCAGGCGCAGGCCGCGCTCGCCGGCGCGGAAGCGGAATGGATGCTCGCCGCCGAGGCCTACGACGCCCTGCGCGCGGACTGACCGGCCGGCCGGAGGCCGGCTCGCGCGGCGTCTAGAATGGCCTGGTCAGGGACACGGCGAACGAGCGCGCCGTGGTCTGCCCCTGGCTGATGCGCTCGACCTGGCCCGAGGCGCGGCTGCCGAGGAAGTAGGTGTCGGTGTTGGTCCGGTCGCCGCCCAGGAGATTGTCGGCCTCCAGCCGCACCGCGAACGGCCCCGGCGCGAACGCGAGATAGCCGCCAAGGCCCGCCGTCGGCGACAGCGAGGTGACCTGGCTCATCTGATAGAGGCTCTGAGCCCCGACGATCTGGCCCTTCAGGCCCCATTGCAGGCCGGGCGACAGCGTCTGAGCCAGGTCGAGCTCGGCCTGATAGGGCGTCTCGCCCGACGCCTGCCGGCGCGCGCGCGTGAAGGGATCGGTGACCTCGGACGTGCGCCACGTGGCGCTGCCCCTGAGGTCGGCGACCGGCAGGTCGAAGAGCTGGACCGGGGTTGTCAGCGAGATATCGATCTGACGCTGGCGGCCGGTCCCGATGTCCATCGGCGCCTGGGTCTGGCCCACAGGTCCGAGTTCGGTGACGCTCTCCAGCACGGAGCGGCTGAAGCTGGCCGACAGGGCCGCGCCGCGGGGAAGCTGCTGGTTCACCACCGCCTGGTAGAGCCACGCGTGGTCCGGCTCGAACACCCCGGCGCCGTCGGCGGCCTGGGCGAAGCTGGCGAAGGCGGCGGTGTCGGGGTCTGACACCACGCGCTCGACGCTCAGCCGCCACTGTCCGGTGCTCCAGGGGATGATGACGCCGCTGAGGCGCGGGCGCAGGTAGGCGTAGGACGCAGATGCCGTCTGGCTGCTCCGCCACGCCACATCCATGGTCTGCAGGGCGCTGCCGCCTTCCAGCTGCAGGCGGCTCGACAGCCGCCATTGGGCCGTGGCGAAGGTCCGCTGGGTGTCGGTGGCGATGGTGGTCCAGGCGCCGTCGCCGACGTCGACGTTGCGGACGGCGTTGCGGACGATCTCGGCGCCCACCTGCAGGTGCAGCGGCGCCAGGGGATCGAACGAGCCGGTGGCGCTGAGGCGGCTCTGCCGGGTCGCCACCAGCTGCTCGTCGCCGAGCGCATAGGCGGCGGCCTCGTCGGATTCGCTGCGGAACAGGTCGCTGCCGGAAATCTCCAGCTTGGCGCGCGGCCAGGGCGTCCAGGCGGCGTCGAGCCCCGCCTGGCGGCTGTTCCAGGTGACGGATCCGGCCGGCGAGAGCGGCAGGGGCGACAGGGCCGAGACCTGGCCGCCGCTGTCGCCCGCCTGCAGGCCGAAATGCAGGCCCGCATTCAGGTGGGCCAGGGTCGCGGTGAGGTCCGCCTGGCTGCCGGCGGTGGGCGCATTGGGGCCGTCGGCGTCAGTGCTCAGGGCGAGCGCCAGCCCGCTGTCGCCGGCGAGCTCCAGCGTGGACGCCTGCGCAAACGAGGGCGCGGCGGCGGCGGCCAGCCACGCCAGCCGCAGGGCGATCGATGTCCAGGTCATGAATGACGCTCCGCGCCGGGCCATAGCATGAGACGCCGTCCTATCGCGGCCACACCCCGATCACATTCGCTTGGATCAACCGATTGCCCCGAACGCAAGGTCCTGGGTCTGGACTCGATTGAGCCCCAGGCGATTTAATGGGCTCAGCCTCCCTTCATATCCGCTCCTCCCCGCGAAGGCGGGGACCCAGGCGTTTTTGGGTCGCTGAATCTGAGCCGCTTTGACGTCGCCAGCTAGGAAGCGGAAAAAGCCTGGGTCCCCGCCTTCGCGGGGATGAGCGGTATGGATAGAGACCCTAGGCCTGCTTCTCCCAGCGGCCCTCGGGGGTCTGCTTCCAGTAGCTGACCGATGGCCGGCGCCCTTCAGCGCCTTCCAGCGACGACGCGCCGCGCCCACCAGCGCCTCGTCGCCGCCGTCGAACATCACCACGCAGCGCTCGTAGGCGCCGAGCTCGCCGGGGTCGGCGTCGTCGAGCAGGAACAGGGCCTGGGCCGCGTTGGCGTTGTCGGCGGTGGTGGTCAGCAGCACCGGCTGGCGCTCCGCCTGCGGCTCCTCGGCGAGGCCGTGGGGCAGGAAGGAGTCGTCGCGCCAGCTCCACAGCCAGCCGTCCAGATAGTCGATCCGGTCCTTGTCGGCGCTGCGCACCAGGACGCGCCAGCCCTTGGCCAGGGTCTTCTGCAACAGGTCGGGCAGGGCCTGGTCCAGGCCCGTCCGCTCCAGGTGGTAGAACCAGACCTCGCAGGCCATCAGCCCGGCTTGTCCTCGTAGCGGTCGGCCACCAGCCGGTTCAGCAGCCGCACGCCATAGCCGGAGGCGCCCTCCGGCACCGTCGGGCTGATCGACGACTTGCGCCAGGCCACCGGCGCGATGTCGAGGTGGGCCCAGGGGCCGGCCTTGACGAACCGCTGCAGGAACAGGGCGGCGGTGATCGAGCCGCCGGCGCGCCCGCCGATGTTCTTCATGTCCGCCGCCGCGGTGTCGATCATCTTGTCGTAGCCGCCGTGCAGCGGCATGCGCCACAGGGGCTCGGCCTCGGCCTTGCCGGCGGCGAGGATGCCCTCGGCCAGGGCCTCGTCGTTGGCGAACAGGCCCGCCAGGTCGTTGCCCAGGGCGACGATCATGGCCCCGGTCAGGGTCGCCAGGTCGATCATGAACTGGGGCTTGAAGCGGTCGTGGCAGTACCAGAGCGCGTCGGCCAGGACGAGGCGGGCCCTCCGCGTCGGTGTTGATCACCTCGATGGTCTGGCCCGACATGGAGGTCAGGATGTCGCCGGGGCGGATCGCCTCCCCGCCCGGCATGTTCTCGACGAGGCCGAGGATGCCGACCGCGTTGACCTTGGCCTTGCGCCCGGCCAGGGCGTGCATGACGCCGGTGACGGCCGCCGCGCCGCCCATGTCGGTCTTCATCTCCTCCATGCCCTCGGCGGGCTTGATCGAGATGCCGCCGGTGTCGAAGCAGACGCCCTTGCCGACGAAGGCCACCGGCGGGGCGTCGGGGTCGGCGGCGCCCTTCCACTGGATCACGGCGAGCTGGCTCTCGCGCACGCTGCCCTGGCCGACGCCGAGCAGGGAGCCCATGCCGAGCTCGGCCATCTCCGCCTCGCCGAGAATCTCGACCTCCAGGCCCAGTTCCTCGAGCTGCTTCACGCGCCGCGCGAACTCGGCCGGATAGAGGATGTTGGCCGGCTCGGAGACGAGGTCGCGGGCGAACAGGATGGCGTCGGCGACGGCCGACAGGGGATCGAAGGCGGTGCTGGCCGCCTCCGGCTCGTCGGAGGCGACCTTGACGGTCAGGACCGACGGCTTCTTCTCCGGCTTCTGGCGGGTCAGGTAGCGGTCGAAGCGGTAGCCGGCCAGGCGGGCGCCGAAGGCGGCGCGGGCCGCCTGCTCGCCGGTGAAGTCGCCCAGCCGCAGCTCCAGCGTCGAGACGCCCGTGGTCTTCACCGCGTGGTAGGCGCCGGCCGCGATCCCCTCCAACGCCAGATCATCCAGCGCCTCGCGGGCGCCCCCGCCCACCAGCACCAGGCGCGCGGCGTGCAGCCCGGCCGGGGCGATCAGGTCCAGCACCTGGCCCTTGGCCCCGGTGAACCGGCCGCTGCCGATCGCGCGCGAGACCGCGCCTTCGGTCGCGGCGTCCAGCGCCTCGCCGGCGGCGGTCAGGACCGGGCCCTCGAACACGGGAACGGCCACGGCCGACAGGGCCTCGCCCTCGACAGGACCCTGGGCGACGAATTCGATTGGCGACGAATTCGATTTCCATGCAATCTCCATCGGGCGCGCGCCCGAATCCACGGGTACGGAGGAACGCCCCCTGGCTGGACCGGTTGTCGCCTCAGGCCGGGGGCGTGTAGAAGATGGCGCGCCCGGCCGGGGCCTGCAACGGCGACCTAGCGGCCCCATGACATTGATCGAACGGTATCTGTTCCGCCAGCTCCTGATCCCGACCCTTCTCGCCGCCGCAGCGCTGACGGTGGTGGCGGTGCTGAGCCAGAGCCTGAACGCCCTGGACCTGATCGTCGACCAGCGCCAGGGCCTGGGTATGTTCGTCGAGGTGATCGCCCTGGCCCTGCCCCAGCTGGTCAGCCTGATCCTGCCGGTGGCCGTGTTCGTGGCCGCCATCGTGGCGCTGAACCGGCTGCACACCGAGCACGAGATCGTGGTCTGTTTCGCCGGCGGGATGAGCCGCTGGCGGGTGATCTCGCCGGCCATGCGCCTGGCCGCCTTCGCCGCCCTGGTGTCGCTGTTCCTGAACCTGTGGATCGCGCCGGCGGCGTCCCAGGCCCTGCGCAAGGAGGTGTTCCGCGCCCGCGCCGACCTCGCCGCCAGCCTGGTGCGCCCCGGCCAGTTCACCGAGCCTTCGCCGGCCTGACCGTCTACGCCCAGAGCGAGACGCCGGAGGGGGCGCTGAAGAACGTCTTCGTGCACCAGCAGCGGGCCGACGGCTCGACCACCTTCAACGCCCGCGCCGGCCAGATCACCAAGCGCGACGAGGCGCCGATCCTGATCCTGCGGCACGGCTCCAGCCAGTCGTTCAGCACCCAGGGCGTGCTGAACTACCTGGCGTTCGACGAGTACGCCCTGGACCTGTCGCCCTACCTCAGCAAGGCCGACGCCGTTCACTTCAAGACCAGCGACCGCTACCTGCACGAGCTGGTGTTCCCGGACCTGACCCAGACGTGGGAGCGGGAATACCGGCTGAAGCTGTTGTCGGAGGCCAATTCGCGGCTGGCCTCGCCGCTCTACAGCATCACCCTGATGGCCATCGCCCTGGCCGCCGTGCTCGGCGGGTCGTTCAGCCGGCTCGGCTACAACCACCGCATCGCCGCGGCCGGCGGAGTGGCCGCCTTGGTCCGCATCCTGGGCTTCGCCGCCCAGGCCATGGCGGTGCACAGCCCGTGGTGGAACCTCCTGCAATACGTCCTGCCCGTCGGCGCGGCGGGCCTGGCGCTCGGCGCCCTGTTCCGCCGGCCGGCGGCGAGCCGCCGCCCTCGCTACCTGGCGCTTGCGGGCGCCGGGGCATGAGCGCCATCGCCGCGCCGATCGCGCGCTTCGCCTCCACCCGGCTCGGACGCATCGAGCGCTACGTGCTGGTGCACACCCTGGCTGGAGTGGTGGGCGCGGCCGCGGTGCTCGGGGCGGTGGTGACCCTGATCGACTTCGTGGACCTGTCGCGCAGCTTCGCCGGCCACTCCGACGTCGGCTTCCTGACCGAGCTCGGCCTGACCGCCCTGAAGTCGCCGTCGGTGATCCTGGAGCTGATGCCGTTCGTCTTCCTGTTCGGGGTGCTGGCCGCCTTCATCACCCTGAACCGGCGCAGCGAGCTGATCGCCATGCGCGCGGCGGGGATCTCGGCCTGGCGCTTCATCCTGCCGGCGGCCGCCACGGCCTTCGCCATCGGCCTGGCGGTGCTGTTCGTGCTGAACCCCCTGGCCGCGGGCATGGAGTCGGCGTTCGAGCGCGGCCGCGCCGCCGTCAGCCCCGACCCGGCGCCCAAGTCGCGGCGCATCTGGCTGCGCCAGGGCGATTCCCACACCCAGGTGATCATCGGCGCGGCCGCCCGCGCCGGCGAAGGCGGGGTGCAGCTTCGCGACACCTCGCTGTTCATCTACACCATGGACGACCAGGGGGCGCCGGCGTTCTCGCGCCGGATCGAGGCGTCCCGCGCGCGCCTGATGAAGGGCTACTGGCTTTTGACCGATGCGCGCGAGGCCACGCCCGGCCAGGCGGCGGTGCGCTACAATACCCTGTCGATCCCCTCGAACCTGAACGACCGCACGGCGCTCGAGCGCTACGCCTCGCCGCAGTCGATCTCGTTCTGGACCCTGCCGCGCGCGATCCGACGAATCGAGGAGGCGGGGTTCTCGGCCACCACCTATCGGCTGCGGCTCTACCAGCTTCTGGCCGCGCCGCTGCTCTATTCGGCGATGTCGGTGCTGGCGGCGGCGTTCTCGCTGAAGCTGACCCGATTGGGCGGATTGGCGCCCCTCGCAATCGCCGGGGTGGCCAGCGGATTCGGCTTCTTCTTCTTCTCGCAGCTGTGCGAGGCCCTGGCCAAGGGCGACGTGATCCCGCCGTTCGTGGCCGCCTGGATTCCGCCGATTCTCGCGTTTCTGTCGGCTTTCACCCTGCTCTTCTATACCGAAGACGGCTAAGAGGGCTCGAGCATCGGGTCGGGCGGCGCAGGCGAGGGGATGGACTGGGTTGAGGGGTGAACGCCGGTTCTCTGCGGATGCGCGCATACGAACGTCGCTGATGGCCGGCGCGGCCCTGGCCGCGGTGGCCGCGTCCGCCGCCTGGGCCGATCCGGCGCCGAGCGTCCCTCCCGCGGCCTCCCCTGCGCCCGCCGCTTCGGCGACCGCGACCGCGACGCCGGCCGCCAAGTCCCAGGTGGTCCAGCCCGACGGGCTGCGCGACGGCGGCTTCTACCTGGAGGCGGACACCGTCTCCCAGGACGATCCGAACAAGACCGTGACCGCCACGGGGCACGTCGAGGTTCGCTACCGCGGCCGCACGCTGCGCTCCCAGACCCTGGTCTACCAGACCCAGACCGGGGTGGTGACCGCCACCGGCGGGGTCACCATCGTCAACGAGGACGGCACGGCCGAGTTCGCCAAGGAAGTGACGCTGGACGACGACTTCCGCACCGGCGTGGCGCTTGGCTTCTCGGCCCGGCTGAAGGCGAACGTGAAGCTCGCGGCCGATTCGCTGATCCGCCGCAGCGCCGACCTGACCGAGCTGAACCGGGCGATCTACACCCCCTGCGACATCTGCAACGCCCAGGGCCAGAACAAGCGGCCCACCTGGTCGATCCGCGCGGCCAAGGTCGTGCAGGACAGCAAGAAGCACGTCATCTACTACCAGCACGCCGTGATCCAGGTGTTCGGCGCGCCGGTGCTCTACGCCCCGCTGTTCTGGCACCCGGACGGACAGGCGACCGCCAGCCAGTCCGGCTTCCTGGCGCCGCAGATGCAGATCTCCAAGAAGCGCGGCTTCTCCTACGAACAGCCCTATCTGTTCGCCATCTCCAAGTCGGCCGACCTGGTGGTCAGCCCGGTGATCAGCACCAAGGTCAATCCGTTCCTGAACCTCGACTGGCGCGAGCGCTTCTATTCGGGCGCCATCGACGCGCGGTTCGGCTACACCTATGAGCGCGAGTTCGGCAACAACGGCGACCCGCTGGTCGACCCGACGACCGGCAAGATCTCCGACCTCACCTCGCGCAGCTACATTCTGGCCAGCGGCGCCTTCGACATCAACAGCAAGTGGAAGTGGGGCTTCTCGGCCGAGCGGGTCTCGGACGACCTGCTGTTCGACCGCTACGACATCCAGGGCGTCTACGAGCAGCGCGGCCTCTACCAGACCGACACCCGGCGCCTTTTGTCGCAGGTCTACGCCGTGCGGGAAGACCAGAACTCCTACCTGACCATCTCCGCGCTGAACTTCCAGGGCCTGCGCCAGTTCGACCTGAACAGCGGCATGCCGGTGGTCGCGCCGCTGATCGAGGCGCGCTACGAGCCCGACCAGGCGATCCTCGGCGGGCGGCTGCGCTTCACCGGATCGGGCGTGGTGCTGAGCCGCGAAACCGACCTGACCGACGCCAGCGTCCCCGGCGTCGACAGCCGCCGCGCCACCGCCGAGGTCGACTGGCGCCGCGCCTTCACCCTGACCAACGGCATGCGCGTGGAGCCTTTCGGCTCCGGCCGTTTCGACCTCTACCAGGTGGCCGACGAGAACGGCTCGACCGACACCCACACCACCGGCCGCACCATCGGCACGGCGGGCGTGGACGTGAGCTGGCCGTTCATCAAGCAGACCGGCGACACCTCGATTATCCTGGAGCCGCTGGTCGAGGGGGCGGTGTCGCCGAAGGCCGCGCCGAACCCGGACATCCCCAACGAGGACAGCATCGACTTCGTCTTCGACGAGACCAACCTGTTCGATCCCAACCGCTCGCCCGGCTTCGACATCTACGACAGCGGCGCGCGGCTGAACGTCGGCGGCCGCGCCACGGTCGACTGGGGCGACGGGCGCAGCGCCCGGGTGCTGGTCGGCCGCAGCTTCCGCTCCAGCCCGGACCTCCTGATCCCCGTCGACAGCGGCTACACCGAGCGGCAGTCGGACTGGATCATCGCCGCGTCGGCCGCGCCCGTCCGCGGGCTGACGCTCTACGGCCGCACAGAGCTCGATCCGGACAGCTTCGAGATCCGCCGCGTCGAGGCGGGCGCCGACGTCTCGCTCGGTTTCGTGCGCGGCTATGCCCGCTATCTGCACGACAATACCGATCCGACCGGCGAGCTGGACGATATAGAGGCGGCCGGCGACGTCTTCGTCACCAAGCACTGGGGCCTTGTGCTCTACGGCATGCGCGACCTTCAGAAGGACATCTGGACCAGGCGCGACATCGGCGTCCTTTACCAGGACGAGTGCACGCGGATAGAGTTGGTCTACCATCACGAAGCCGCGTTCGCCCGATTGGGCGGGCCGTCTAACTCCATCCAGCTGCGCCTAACCCTCGCCACACTGGGGGATCAAGGATACAGGAAGGCGGACCAGCGCTGAGCGCGGCCGCAAGAGAAGGAAATGCATCACCTATGAGTCGGGTGCGTGGGGTGAAGTGGATCGCCGCGACGATGGTCGCCGCGTGCCCGCTGGTATGGGCGGGCATGGCCGGCCCGGCGGCGGCGCAGCAGGACGTCGCGCAGGTGGCCACCGCGGCCCCGTCCCAGCCGCCGCCGCGTCCGGCGCTGAGCGGCGGCGTCGCCGCCCTGGTCAACGACGACGTGATCTCGACCTACGACCTGCGCCAGCGCACGCTGTTCTACATCGTCACCGCCGGCGTGCAGCCGACGCGCGACAACCTGCCCCAGATCCAGCAGGCCGCCCTGCAGTCCCTGGTCGACGAGCGGATCGAGCTGCAGGAGCTGCGCAAGCTCGAGAAGGAGCAGAAGTTCTCGATCATCGCCGACGACCAGGAGGTCAAGGAGGCGCTGGAGGACTTCGCCAAGCAGAACAACTCCACGCTCGACGAGATGCGCCACGAGTTCGCGCGCGTCGGCCTCGGCCTCGACACCATGCGCGAGCAGATCCGCGCCCAGATCAGCTGGAACCGCATGATCCAGGGCCGCTACGGCACCCGCGTGCGGATCGGCGACAACCAGGTCAACATGGCGATGCAGCGGGTCAAGGCAAGCGCCTCGCAGCCGCAGTACCACGTCTCTGAAATCTTCCTGGATTCGGGCCGCGCCGGCGGCATGACCGAGGCCATGAACGGCGCGCGCCAGCTCATCGCCCAGATCAAGCAGGGGGCCCCGTTCGGCCCCGTCGCCCGCCAGTTCTCCAGCGCCCCCACCGCCGCCGCCAACGGCGACATGGGCTGGGTGTCCAAGGGCGAGATGCAGCCCGAGCTGGCGGCCACGGTCGAGCAGATGAAGCCCGGCCAGATCTCAGACCCGATCCAGGTCAGCGACGGCGTCTACATCCTCCAGCTGCAGGACGAGCGGACCGGCGTGGGCGCCACCACCGTCGATCTGAAGCAGGCCGCCGTGCGCCTCGCCGCCGACGCCCCGCCCGCCCAGGTCGAGACCGCCCGCCAGACGCTGGAGAAGTTCCGCGCGACGGGCGCGACCTGCGCCAACCTCGAATCCCAGGCGGCCAACTACGGCGACATCGTCGCGGGCGACCTCGGCCAGTCCGAGATCGGCGACCTCGCGCCCGACTTCCGCCAGGTGGCCGACTCGCTGCCGCTGAACCAGTTCAGCGACCCGATCCGCACGCCGGTGGGCCTGCACCTGATCATGGTCTGCTCGCGCGAACAGGGGCAGGCGCAACTGCCGAGCAAGCAGGACATCGAGAACCGCTTGGCGCGTGAGGAAATGTCGATGCTCGCCAAGCGCTATCTGCGCGACCTGCGTAACTCGGCCACCATAGAGACACCGTGAACGCGCCCACCCTTGCTGTCAGCATGGGCGACCCGGCGGGCGTCGGGCCGGAGATCATCGTGAAAGCCTGGGCGGCGCTGCGCGAGAGCGGGCCGCCTTTCCTTGTCGTCGGGGATTTCGACGCCCTGGGCGCGGCGGCGCGCGGCGGGGCCTCCCTGTTGCGCCGGATCGGATCGCCGGCCGAGGCCGCGGCCGTGTTCCCCTCCGCCCTGCCGGTGCTGGACGCCCCGATGCAGGGCCAGGTCGTGGCCGGCAAGCCCTCCTCCTCCTACGCCCCGGCGGTGATCCGCTGGATCGAGACGGCCGTCGGCCTGGCGCTGTCGGGCGCCGTGGCGGGCCTGGTCACCGCGCCCATCGCCAAGGCGCCGCTCTACGAGGCCGGCTTCCCCTTTCCCGGCCATACCGAGTTCCTGGGCGAGCTGACCCAGGCCCAGCAGCACAGCGGCCCGCGCGGGCCGGTGATGATGCTGGCGACGCCGGGGCTGCGGGTGACGCTGGTCACCATCCACGAGCCGCTGTCGGCCGTGCCGGCCCTGTTGCGGCAGGACAAGATCGTCGAGGTCGGGCTGATCACCGCCCGCGCCCTGGCCGAGGATTTCGGGATCGACCGGCCGCGCCTGGCCGTCGCGGCGCTGAACCCGCACGCCGGCGAGGGCGGCGCGCTCGGGCGCGAGGAGATCGAGATCATTACGCCGGCCTGTGCGCGGCTGCGCGGCCTGGGGGTGGACTGCGCCGATCCCCGCCCCGCCGACAGCCTGTTCCACGAGGAGGCGCGGCGCAGCTACGACGCCGTCGTCTGCATGTACCACGACCAGGCCCTGATCCCGGTGAAGATGCTGGACTTCTGGGGCGGGGTGAACGTGACCCTGGGCCTGCCGATCGTGCGCGCCTCGCCCGACCACGGCGTCGCCTACGACATCGCCGGCCGCGGCGTCGCCCGCGCCGACAGCCTGATCGCCGCCATCCGGCTGGCGGCCGAGATCGTCAACAACCGGGCCGCGGCGCGCGCCCGGGCGGCATGAGCCTGCCGGCGCCGCCGCCGCTCAGGCAAAGCCTCGCCGCCCACGGGCTCCTGGCGAAAAAGAGCTTCGGCCAGCACTTCCTGCTCGACCTCAACGTCACCCGCAAGATCGCCCGCCTGGCCGGGCCGCTGGAGGGCCGTACGGTGATCGAGGTCGGCCCCGGCCCCGGCGGCCTCACGCGGGCCCTGGTGGAGGCCGGGGCGCGGGTGGTCGCCGTCGAGAAGGACGCCCGCTTCCTGCCCCTGCTGGAGGAGCTGGCCGAGACGGCGGAGGGCCGACTGACGGTGGTCGAGGGCGACGCCCTGGAGGTCGACGAGGCCGCCCTGCTGGCCGCCCACGCGCCAGGCCTGCCGGTCAGGATCGTCGCCAACCTGCCCTATAACGTCAGCGTCCCCCTGCTGCTGAAGTGGCTGCTGGGCCCGCTGCCGATCGAGAGCATGACCCTGATGTTCCAGAAGGAGGTGGCGGACCGCATCGCCGCGTCGCCGGGCTCGTCGGCCTATGGCCGGCTCAGCGTGATCGCCCAGGCGTGCGCCCGCGCCGAGGTTGTCATGGCCCTGCCGGCCCGCGCCTTCACCCCGCCGCCGAAGATCGATTCGGCGGTGGTCCAGCTCACCCCCCGCCCCGACCGGCCGCCGCGCGAGCGGCTGGCGGCGCTGGAGCGCGTCACCCAGGCGGCGTTCGGCCAGCGGCGCAAGATGCTCCGCTCCAGCCTCAAGGCGGTCGGCGGCGAGGCCCTGTGCGCCGAGGTCGGCATCGACCCCAGCCTGCGCGCCGAGGCGGTTCCCGTGGAAGGATTCCTCGCCCTGGCCGAATCCTTGCAGAGTCTGGAGTCCCGGTCGGCTGCGGCCGGGCAGTCGGGAGTTCGACCGTGAGACAGCTCGCCCATCTCGCCCTGGCCGCCCTGATGGCCGCGCCCGCCGCCGCCCAGGCCCGCGCCGCCGCCAGCCAGGCCTATGTCACCAACCACTGCCGCGTGACCCTGCCCGGCAGCTGGAGCAAGCGGCGCGACGGCGGCATGGGGGCGCCTGGCGATCCCGCCTTCAGCGTGGTGATCACCCGCTCGCCGACGGCCCCGGCCATGGACAAGCTCGCGCGGATGCTCGGCGGCCGCATCGTCTCCGACAGCCACGACCGGGTGCTGATGATGGTGCCGCGGGTGGGCCGCGAGGGCGCGCGGCAATACTGGGCGGTGACCAAGACCTCGCCGAGCTGCCGCGTCACCGTGACCTTCCCCGGCCCGTCGAAGGAGGCCGAGGCGCGCCGGATCGCCGACAGCGTCGCCTCCAAGGGCGGGGTCAGCTCCCCTCCGCCAGAAGCCCACGCACGAACGCGGCCAGCCAAGCATTCCGCTCACGCCGCGAGCGCTCGGCCAGGTAAATCCGCCGCAGCTCCTCGTAAGCACAGTCAAAATCGTCATTGACCAGCACGTAGTCGTACTCGGTCCAGTGCTCGATCTCACCCTCGGCGCGGCTCAGGCGCCGCTCGATCACCTTCGGATCGTCCTGGGCGCGGGCGAGCAGGCGGCTGCGCAGGTCCGCCATGGTCGGCGGCAGGATGAACACCCGCACCACGTCGCCCGGCGCGCCGGCCGAGATGGTGAACGCGCCCTGCCAGTCGACGTCGAACAGCACGTCGCGCCCGAGCTCCAGCATGGCCATCACCGCGTCGCGCGGCGTGCCGTAGCGGTTCTCGTGGACGGTGGCGTACTCCAGGAACGCCTGGCCGCGGATCATCTCCTCGAACTCGTCGGTGGAGACGAAGTGGTATTCGCGCCCGTCCAGCTCGCCCGGGCGCGGGGCGCGGGTCGTGCACGACACCGACAGCTCGATCTGGCCCTGGTGCTCGGCGATCAGCCGCCGGCTGAGCGAGGTCTTGCCCGCGCCCGAGGGGCTGGAGATCACCAGCATCAGCCCGCGCCGGGGCGTGCGCGCTCTATCGGGCATGGGTGGCTTCGCCTCTGAGGGGGACGGTCCCGGCGGCCGGCGCGGCGCCGGCCAGGGCGGGGGCGCGCTGCGCCTGCTCGATCTGGCGCCAGCGCTGCACGTTGCGCACGTGCTCCTCCAGGGTGGCGGCGAAGCTGTGCCCGCCCGTGCCGTTGGCCACGAAATAGAGCTCGTCGGTGCGCGGCGGATCGAGCACGGCGGCGATCGAGGCGCGCCCGGGGTTGCAGATCGGCGTCGGCGGCAGGCCGGCGTTCATATAGGTGTTGTAGGGCGACGGATCGAGCAGCTCCGACTGGCGCAGGCCCCGTCCCAGCGGCCGGCCCTGGCTGACCGCGTAGATCACCGTCGGGTCCGATTCCAGCCGCATCCCCTTGACCAGCCGGTTCACGAATACCGCCGCCACGCGGGGGCGTTCGGCTGCGACGCCGGTCTCCTTCTCGACCACCGAGGCGAGGGTGACCGCCTCCTCGGGCGTCTTGAACGGCAGGTCGGCGCGGCGGCGGGGCCACAGCTCTGCGATCAGCCGGTCGCGCGCGGCCATCATCCGCCGCAGCACCCCGGCGCGCGTGTCGCCGCGCTGGACCTCGTAGGTCTCCGGCAGTAGGGAGCCTTCCGGGGGGACGACGGCGGGACCGGTCAGCACGTCGCTGGCGTTGAGGATGTCCACCGCCTCCGCGGAGGTCAGGCCCTCGGGGATGGTGATGGCGTGGTGCACGATGCGGCCCTGGCGGATCATCGTCAGCACCTGGCCGAGCGAGGCGCGGCTCGGGAAGGCGTACTCCCCGGCCTTCAGGGCGCGGGCCGCGCCGGTGGCCTGGGCGGCGGCCATGAAGATCGAGGCGGAGCGGACGACGCCGCTGTCCTCCAGGTTCGAGGCGATCTCGGGAAGGGTCGCCCCGTGGCGCAGGATCACCGTGGTGGCCGCGCCGTGCCGAGCCGGCGGCCCCGGGCTCGACATCGACCACAGGCCCCACAGCGCCACGACGATGACGGCGACGGCGAGGGTGGCGAGGGCGCTGGCGGCCATCACCGCCAGGCGGCGGCCGACCGAGACCCCCCCGGGCGATTCGGACGAGTCTTGCCGGCGCCGGCTCACGGGACCTGGGCGAGGACCAGGGCCGCGTTGGTCCCGCCGAAGCCGAAGCTGTTGGACAGGGCCGTGCGGATCCGCATGGGCTTGGCCTTGTGCGGCACGAGGTCGATGGGCGTCTCCACCGACGGGTTGTCGAGGTTGATGGTCGGCGGCGCGACCTGGTCGCGGATGGCCAGGGCCGTGAACGCCGCCTCCACCGCGCCCGCGGCGCCGAGCAGGTGGCCGATCTCCGACTTGGTGGAGGACATGGTCATGCCCTGCGCCGCGTCGCCCAGGATGCGCTCTACGGCCCTCAGCTCGATCTCGTCGCCGAGGGGCGTGGAGGTGCCGTGGGCGTTGATGTAGTCGATCGCGCCCGGACTTACGCCGGCGTGGGCGAGCGCGGCCTTCATGGCGCGATAGCCGCCGTCGCCGTCCTCGGCCGGGGCGGTGATGTGGTAGGCGTCGCCCGACAGGCCGTAGCCGATCACCTCGGCGTAGATCTTCGCGCCGCGCGCGATGGCGTGCTCGTACTCCTCGAGCACCAGGACCCCGGCGCCCTCCCCCATGACGAAGCCGTCGCGGTCCCGGTCCCAGGGGCGGGAGGCCTTCTCGGGCGTGTCGTTGGCGTTGGTGGCCAGGGCGCGGCAGGCGACGAAGCCGGCGATGCCGATCGGGCAGATCGCCGCCTCGGCCCCACCGGCGACCATCACGTCCGCGTCGCCGTACTGGATCAGCCGGCTGGCGTCGCCGATGGCGTGGGCCCCCGTGGCGCAGGCGGTGACCACCGCGTGATTCGGCCCCTTGAAGTGATGCCGGATCGAAACCTGGCCGGACGCCAGATTGATCAGAGACGAGGGAATGAAGAACGGGCTGACCCGGCGGGGCCCCTTCTCGTGCAGCTCGATGGCCGTGTCGGCGATGGTCGCCAGGCCGCCGATGCCCGAGCCGATGATCACCCCGGTGCGGTAGCGGGATTCCTCGTCCTCGGGCGCCCAGCCGGAATCGCGCACAGCCTCTTCGGCCGCGGCCACGGCGTAGAGGATGAAGTCGTCGACCCGCCGCTGGTCCTTGTGAGACATCACCAGGTTGGCGTCGAATGAGCCCTCGATGTCGGGCCCGCCGCCGCCGCGCCCGTCCACGCGCGGAATCTCGCACGCGACCCGGCAGCCGTAGTCCGTGGCGTCGAACCGGGAGATCGGTCCGCACCCGGACTTGCCGGCCAGGATGTTCTTCCAGGTGATCTCGCGCCCCCAACCTACGGGGGTCAGGAGGCCGATACCGGTGATGACGACGCGACGCTGGGGCATCAGACCACGTCCCCCCGTCCGCTCCCTGACGGGCGCGGGCCGGCGGATCTGTGATGTGGGATCAGGTAATGACGCTCAGCCGTTGACGCGTTCCTCGATGAACTTCACCGCATCGCCTACGGTCTGGATGTGCTCGGCGGCGTCGTCGGGGATTTCGATGTCGAATTCCTCTTCGAAAGCCATCACCAGTTCGACGTTGTCGAGGCTGTCTGCGCCGAGGTCATCGATGAAGCTGGCCTTCTCGGTGACCTTTTCCGGATCGGCGTCCAGATGCTCGATCACGATCTTGCGGACGCGTTCGAGGATGTCGGACATACGCTTCTCAAGCCCCTTTTTTGTGTTTCGCGCGGCAGCCGTTCAGGATGCGGCGGCCCAAGTTCAAATGGTTCACTATTGCCGTCTTGTTCAAGGCGGCCGTGTCACTCGCTGCTCGCCTAGCACGTAATTTTTGCCTAGGCCAGCGCGGGCGCGCGGATCAAATCATCGCCATCCCGCCGTTCACGTGCAGGGTCTGGCCGGTGACGTAAGCCGCCTCGTCGCTGGCCAGATAGACGCAGGCGGCGGCCACGTCAGCCCCCTCCCCGAGCCGGCCCGCAGGAATGCGCCCAAGGATCGCCCCGCGCTGCTGCTCGTTCAGCGCGTCGGTCATCGGGCTGGCGATGAAGCCGGGCGCGACGCAGTTCACCGTTACGCTGCGGCTGGCCACTTCCTGGGCCAGGGACTTGGAGAATCCGATCATTCCGGCCTTGGAGGCGGCGTAGTTGGTCTGGCCCGGATTGCCGGTCACCCCGACCACCGAGGTGATGCCGATGATTCGGCCATGCCGGCGGCGCATCATCCCCTTCAGGGCGGCGCGGGCGAGGCGGAAGTAGGCCTCGAGGTTCACCTTCAGCACGGTGTCCCAGTCCTCGTCCTTCATCCGCAGGAGCAGGCCGTCGCGGGTCAGGCCGGCGTTGGAGACCACGATCTGCACCTCGCCGCCCAGGGCCTCGGCCTGGCCGAACAGGGCGTCCACGGCCGCGCCGTCGGCGAGGTCGCAGGCCAGGGCGTGGGCCCGCTCGCCGAGTTCGGCCTTCAGCGCCTCCAGCGCCTCCGCCCGGGTGCCGGAGAGGACCACGCTCGCGCCCTGGGCGTGGAACGCCCGCGCGATCGCCCCGCCGAGGCCGCCGGTGGCGCCGGTGATCAGCGCCGTCTTGCCGGTAAGGTCGAACATCCTGGCATTCCTTCCTACCGTTCATCCCCGCGAAGGCGGGGATCCATCCAGCCTGGCGCCGCGACAGACACTGTACGAACCCATGGGTCCCCGCCTTCGCGGGGACAATCGGATTAGATTGACTTGGCGAACGCTTCCAGGTCCGCCGGCGTATTCACGGCCAGGGCCTCGGCGTCTACGGCGATGCGCTTGGCGATGCCGGTCAGCACCTTGCCGGCGCCCAGCTCGGCGAAGCGGGTCGCGCCGCCTTCGCCGACCAGCCACTCGATGCTCTCGCGCCAGCGCACCCGGCCGGTGACCTGCTCGACCAGCAGGGCGCGGATCGCCTCCGGATCCAGCGTCGGCCGGGCGGTGACGTTGGCGACCACCGGCGTGCGCGGCGGCGCGATCTCGGCGCCGGCCAGGGCCTCGGCCATCTCGTCGGCCGCCGGCTGCATCAGGGGGCAGTGGAACGGTGCGGAGACGTTCAGCGGGATGGCGCGGGCGCCAAGTTCCTTGGCCTTCACGATGGCCCGGTCCACCGCGGCCTTGTCGCCCGAGATCACCACGTTGCCGGCGTTGTTGTCGTTGGCGACGACGCAGACGCCGATCTCCGCGCCGGCCGCCGCCGCGGCCTCCGCCAGGGCGACGTCGGCCTTGGGCCCGATCAGGGAGGCCATGGCGCCCTGCCCCACCGGCACGGCGCGCTGCATCGCCTGGCCGCGCAGCTTCAGGAGGCGCGCGGTGTCGGCGAGCGTCAGGGACCCGGCGGCTGCCAGGGCGGAGTATTCGCCCAGGCTGTGGCCGGCCACGAACGCGGCCTTGGTCACGGGGACGCCGAACTCGGCCTCCAGGGTGCGCGCCACCGCCAGGCTCACCGCCATCAGGGCCGGCTGGGCGTTCTCGGTCAGGGTCAGGTCCTCGATCGACCCCTCGCGCATCAGCTTGAACAGGTGCTGGCCGAGCGCGTCGTCGACCTCCTGGAACACTTCGTGCGCCGGCGCGAAGGCGGCCGCCAGGTCCGCGCCCATGCCCACGGCCTGGCTGCCCTGGCCGGGAAAGAGGAATACGAGGCTCATCGGGCAAGTCTCCCGCCGGTCGAATCCGGCGCGGAGGGTTAGGGGAAAGCGCCCGGCGCGGCAAGCGAGGCCCATTCCGGCCCCGGACGGCCGCCTTGGTTGCAGGCCCGACTCGGGCGCCCCATACCCATGCGGTAAGCTTGCAAGACGAGTCGCATGGCCAAGGCCGCTCCCGCCCCACTGCCCGGACTGTTCGACGACACCCTGGCGCCTGTCCCCGCCTCGCCGCTGGCGGAGCCGCACGAGCCGCGGCCGGCGGCCTCGACCGCCGCCTCGTCCAGCTACTCGGCCAAGGACATCGAGGTGCTGGAGGGGCTGGAGCCGGTGCGCCGGCGGCCGGGCATGTATGTCGGCGGCACCGACGAGCGCGCGCTGCACCACCTGTTCGCCGAGGTGCTCGACAACGCCATGGACGAGGCCGTCGCCGGCCACGCCCGGGTGATCGAGGTGGCGCTCGACGCCGACGGCTGGCTCAGCGTGCGCGACGACGGCCGCGGCATCCCCATTGACCCGCACCCGAAGGACCGCGCCAAGTCCGCGCTCGAAGTGATCATGACCACGCTGCATTCGGGCGGGAAGTTCTCGGGCAAGAGCTACGAGACCTCCGGCGGCCTGCACGGGGTGGGGATCAGCGTGGTCAACGCCCTGTCCGAGCGGCTGGAGGCGACCGTCTGGCGCGACGGCTTCGAATGGCGCCAGCGCTTCTCGCGCGGCAAGCCGATGGGGCCGCTGGAGCAGGTCGCGCCGTCGAAGAAGCGCGGCACGGCCATCCGGTTCTCCCCCGATCCCGCCATCTTCGGCGAGGGGACGGCGTTCAAGCCGACGCGGCTCTATCGGATGGCCCGGTCCAAGGCCTATCTGTTCCGGGGCGTGGAGATCCGCTGGTCCTGCGCGCCCGAGCGGGCCGGCGACACGCCGCAGAAGGCGGTGTTCCACTTCCCCAACGGCCTGGCCGACTTCCTGGCCGAGCGGCTCGGCGAGATCGAGACCGTCACCCCCGAACCGTTCACCGGCCGCATCGAGCGCAAGGGAGAGGCCGGCGCGGTCGAGTGGGCCGTCGCCTGGAGCCCGGCCGGCTTCGGCGAGGCGGACGGCTTCATGCAGTCCTACTGCAACACCGTGCCGACGCCGGAGGGCGGCACGCACGAGGCGGGCCTGCGCGCGGCGCTGACGCGAGGCCTGAAGGCCTATGCCGACCTCGTGGGCGACAGGCGCGGCGGGCTGATCACGGCGGAGGACGTGATCGCCCAGGCCGGCGCCCTCATCTCCGTGTTCATCCGCAATCCGGAGTTCCAGGGCCAGACCAAGGAGCGGCTGTCGTCGTCCGAGGCCCAGCGGCTGGTCGAGACCGCCCTGCGCGACCCGTTCGACCACTGGCTGACGGCGGCGCCGAAATCGGCCACCACCCTGCTCGACTTCGTCGTCACCCGCGCCGAGGAGCGGCTGAAGCGGCGGCGCGACAAGGAGGTCGCCCGCGCCTCGGCCACCCGCAAGCTGCGCCTGCCCGGCAAGCTCGCCGACTGCGCCAACGGCGGCGTCGGCGACAGCGAGATCTTCATCGTCGAGGGCGATTCGGCCGGCGGCTCGGCCAAGCAGGCGCGCGACCGCAAGACCCAGGCGATCCTGCCCCTGCGCGGCAAGATCCTGAACGTCGCCTCCGCCAGCTCCGACAAGACCGGCGGCAACAAGGAGCTGTCGGACCTCCTGCTGGCGCTCGGCGTCCAGGGCGGCTCGCGCTACCGTGAGGCGGACCTGCGCTATGAGCGGGTGATCATCATGACGGACGCCGACGTCGACGGCGCCCACATCGCCTCGCTGCTGATCACCTTCTTCTACCGGACCATGCCGGAGATGGTGCGCGCCGGGCGGCTCTATCTCGCCCTGCCGCCGCTCTACCGGATCAGCCATGGCGGCAAGACCGTCTACGCCCGCGACGACGCCCACCTGCAGGAACTGCTGGCGGCGGACTTCAAGGGCAAGAAGCCCGAGATCGGCCGCTTCAAGGGCCTGGGCGAAATGATGCCGGCCCAGCTCAAGGAGACCACCATGGACCCGGCGCGCCGCACCCTGGCGCGGGTGGTGCTGCCGCGGTCGGAGGAAGCGGTCGAGACCCTGGTGGAGGACCTGATGGGCCGCCGCCCCGAGGCCCGCTTCCGCTTCATCCAGGAGAACGCCGAGTTCGCGACCGACGATATCGACGTCTAGCCGGCGCTAGGGCCGCATCAGGTCGGGCAGGCAGACCTGCCGCTCCTCCTTGATCGTCGAGCTGTCGCGGAACTCGGCCACGAAGGCGTTCCAGTCGGCGTCCGGCTGGATCGTCTCGGTGATGTCCGGATGCACGGTGATGGTCACCGCCTCGTCGTCGGCGTAGCCGGCCACGGACGGATCGGCGTGGAGGATCCGGACCATCTTCGGATAGGCGGTCAGGCGCCGCGCGGCGTACCAGGCCGCCTGGTCGTGCACCGCCTTCTCGAACTCGGCCCACTTGCCGGCGTTGACCGCGCTGAGGCGCAAGGTCGCATAGCGGCCGTCGCACGGCGGCGGCGGAGCCAGCGGCTGGGCCAGCGCGGCGGACGAAACGGCGGCCGCGAGCGCGGCCCCGATGACGGACTTGATCATGACTGCCCCTCTAGCGTCGGCGCGGATGCGCGCCAGCGAAGCTTAGCTGAGGGCCATGACAACTCGCCCCGCAGGCGCCGCCCCGATCGCACGGATCACAAGCTGAGCAATGATAACGCGCGTTGACTTTTGCGCTGCGGTTCCTATGTACGGCGAGCCGGAATCGGCGCCCTTTCGGGCCGCGCTGAGCATCTGCATCAAGCGCCGCTAGACAATTCAGAGATGACATCCTTCAAAGATCTGGGCCTTAGCCCTGAAGTTTAGACGCCGTGACCTCGGCGGGATACGAGACGCCCACGCCCATCCAGGCGCAGGCGATCCCCATCGTCCTGGCCGGACGCGACGTCCTCGGCATCGCCCAGACCGGCACCGGCAAGACGGCGGGGTTCACCCTGCCGATGATCGACCGGCTGGCCGAGGGCCGCTCCAAGGCGCGCATGCCCCGGGCGCTGGTGATCGAGCCGACGCGGGAGCTGGCCGACCAGGTCTCCGCCGCCTTCGAGAAATACGCCAAGAACCACAAGCTCTCCTGGGCCCTCTTGATCGGCGGCGTCTCGTTCGACGACCAGCTGCGCAAGCTGGACCGCGGCGTGGACGTGCTGATCGCCACCCCGGGGCGTCTGCTCGACCACTTCGAGCGCGGCAAGCTCCTGATGACCGGCGTGCAGATCATGGTGGTCGACGAAGCCGACCGCATGCTCGACATGGGCTTCATCCCCGACCTCGAGCGCATCTTCAAGCTGACGCCGGCCAAGAAGCAGACCCTGTTCTTCTCGGCGACCATGCCGCCCGAGATCACCGGCTGACCAAGCAGTTCCTGAACGACCCGGTGCGGATCGAGGCCTCGGCCCCCGCCACCACCGCCGAGACCATCACCCAGCACATCGCCCGCATCCCCAGCGCCGAGCCGGCCGCCAAGCGCATGGCGCTGCGGGCCCTGGTGGGCGCGGCGGACGTGCGCAACGGCATCGTCTTCTGCAACCGCAAGAGCGAGGTCGATGTCGTCGCCAAGTCGCTGAAGAAGCACGGCTTCGACGCGGCCCCGATCCACGGCGACCTCGACCAGAGCATGCGGACGCGGACGCTGGAGAGCTTCCGCAAGGGCGAGCTGAAGCTCCTGGTGGCGTCGGACGTCGCGGCCCGCGGCCTGGACATCCCCGACGTCAGCCACGTGTTCAACTACGACGTCCCCCACCACGCCGACGACTACGTCCACCGCATCGGCCGCACCGGCCGCGCCGGGCGACACGGCGACGCCTACATGATCATCACCCCGCCGACGGGCGCGCCTACGACAAGGTGATCAAGCTGATCGGCAAGGCGCCGCAGGAGGAGAAGCTCGACCTCGACTGGAGCGCCGCGCGCAGCGACGACCGCCGCAGCGAACGGGGCGACTCCCACCGCGGAGAACGGCCGTCCAGCCGCCGCCGCACCGAGGAGCGCCCGCACCGCGCCGCCGAACGGCCCGCCGAGGCGGCTCCCGAGCCCGCGGCGGCCGCCGCTGCTCCGGCCCCGCGCGAGGAGGCCCCCGCCCCCGCGACCGAGCGCCGGCCTTCCGAACGCCAGCCGGCCGAGCGGCCGCAAGCCGCCGAACGCCATGACGAGCAGTCGGACTATTCCGGACGGCCGGACCGCCCCAACCGCCAGCCGCGCCAGGACCACCGCCGCGACGCGCCAGACTCGGCCCGCCAGGCCGAGACCCGCGAGCCGCGCGCCAACCACCGTAACGACCGCAATCACGACCGCGACCGCAGCCATGATCGCGACCGCGAGGACCGCGGCGGCCGCGTCGTCGGCTTCGGCAATGACGTCCCCGCCTTCCTGACCCGCGCCCCGCCCAAACTCCAACCCGCCGACGCCGCCGAGGATTGATCCCCTCGCCCCCGTGAAACGGGGGAGAGGGAGGGGCTCGTCCTTCGCAGCGAAGCGGAGAAAAATGGGAGGGTGAGGGGGACCGCTGACTCAGCAAGGCCCCTCACCTCCCATGGCTTCGCCATGGGCCCTCCTCTCCCCGCAAGCGGGGAGAGGGCTACTCCGCCGCTTCCGCTAGCGTAGCTGCGGGGAACAGCCGTTCGAATTGGCCCAGCGCCTGGGCGTCGAGCTGGACGGACAGGCGCACGGCGCCTTCCGGCTCCTCGGCGCGGTCCAGGACGCGGCCGTGCCGGTAGAGCCAGGCCAGGGCCTCGCCTTCGCCGGGGCCGAGACGCGCCTCGATCGGGGCGCCGACATCCACCAGGGTCGCGATGAAGGCCAGAAGCCGCTCGCAGCCCTCGCCGGTGGCCGCCGAGACGGGGATCGCCGGCGGGCCGGCCGCGCCCCGCGCTGGGCGGCGCGGGCCAGGAGGGCTTCGCGCGCGTCGGCGGGCAGAAGGTCGATCTTGTTCCACACCTCGACGATGGCGCGGCCGGAGTCCGGCCCCGCCCCGATCTGGTCCAGGACCTCGCGCACGTCCTGCGCCTGGGCCTCCGTCTCCTCGCTGGAGATGTCGCGCACGTGCAGGATCACGTCGGCCTCCTGCACCTCCTCCAGGGTGGCCCGGAACGCCTCGACCAGTTCGTGCGGCAGGTCGGAGATGAAGCCCACGGTGTCGGACAGGATGGCCGGGCGGCCGTTCGGAAGCTTCAAGGCGCGCAGCGTCGGGTCGAGCGTGGCGAACAGCATGTCCTTCGCCTCGACCTCGGCCTCCGTCAGGCGGTTGAACAGCGTCGACTTGCCGGCGTTGGTGTAGCCGACCAGGGCCAGAGTCGGGAACGGCACGCGCTTGCGCGCCGACCGCTGCAGGGTGCGCGTGCGGCGGACCTCCTGCAGCTCCTTCTTCAGCCGGCCGATGCGCTCGGCCAGCAGCCGCCGGTCGGTCTCGATCTGGGTCTCGCCCGGGCCGCCCATGACGCCGAAGCCGCCGCGCTGGCGCTCCAGGTGGGTCCAGGTGCGCACCAGGCGGGAGCGTTCGTAGGCGAGCCGGGCCAGCTCCACCTGCAGCCGGCCCTCGCGGGTGCGGGCGCGGCGGGCGAAGATCTCCAGGATCAGGCCGGTGCGGTCGATCACCTTGACCTGCCAGGCCTTCTCCAGGTTGCGCTGCTGGACGGGCGTGAGGGCGTCGTCGACGACCGCCACGTCCGCCTCCAGCGCGCGGCACAGGGTCTCGATCTCGGCGGTCTTGCCCTTGCCGAACAGGGTGGCGGGCGTGACCGTGCGCAGGGGCGCGATCAGCGCCTCGCGCACGTCGAGATCGAGGGCCTGGGCCAGGCCGACCGCCTCCTCCAGGCGCTGCTCAGGCGCGCGCAGGGGCGCGGCCTTGGGGCGGATGGAAGGATGACGACGGCCGTCTGGGTTTGCGGCGTGCGATCGATAGGTTCAGCCACTCTCAGTTCCTGTTCGTCATCGCCGGGCTTGTCCCCGCGACCCATGCGCGCTGCGCATCCGAGATAGATCGGTGTTCATGGGTGGCCGGCACAAGGCCGGCCATGACGATAGAACCGAAAGCAGGATCAATCTTCCTCCGCTTCCGGCTCATAGAGCTGAACCGGCTGGGACGGCATGATGGTGGAGATCGCATGCTTGTAGACGAGCTGGGCCTGGCCGTCGCGGCGCAGCAACACACAGAAGTTGTCGAACCAGGCCACGATGCCCTGCAGCTTCACGCCGTTCACGAGGTAGATGGTGAGCGGGATCTTGGCCTTGCGGACGCTGTTCAGGAAGGTGTCCTGGAGGTTCTGTTTCTTGTCGTTCGACATTTGGGGGTCTCGCCCTCTCGGTTGGCAAAATTTCGGAAGCCCGTGCTTCCACACACACAATGGGTTCTAGGACGCCGCGGCGGCTGTTCGCAACCGCACAAATCGTCAGGCCGCGGTCCGGCTGGCGTGGTCCAGATATAGGGCGCGCAGGCGCGTCGTCACAGGGCCGGGCCGCCCCTCGCCCACCGGCGCGCCGTCGATGCGGACCACAGGCGTCACCAGGGAGCCGGCGCCGGTGATGAAGGCCTCCCGCGCCGCCTTCGCCTCCGCCACGGTGAACGGCCGCTCGGAGACTGCCAGGCCCTCGGCGGCGATCAGGTCCAGAAGGCTGCGGCGGGTGATCCCTCGCAGGATGTTGGCGTTGAGGTCGCGGGTGCGCAGCACGCCCTCCCCGTCCACGATCCAGGCGTTGGACGAGGCCCCCTCGGTGACGAGGCCAAGGTCGTCGACGAACCAGGCCTCGCCCGCGCCCTGCTCGCGCGCGGCCTGCTTGGCCAGGACGTTGGGCAGGAGCGCCACGGACTTGATGTCGCACCGCCCCCAGCGGGTTTCGGGCAGGGTGACCACCCGACCCCCTGGGCCGCCCTGGCCTGGGTCGCCGGCCAGTCGATGCTCTTGGCGGTGATCACGATGCTGGGCTCGATGGCCCCTTTGGGAAAGGGATGGTCGCGCGGGGCGACGCCGCGGGTGACCTGCAGGTAGACGAGGCCGGTGCGGATGCGGTTGCGCCGGATCGCCTCGCGCAGCACCAGGGTCAGGGCCGGCCGGCTCATCGGGCGCCGGGATGCGCAGCTCGCCCAGCGACCGTTCCAGCCGCGCGAAGTGGCCATCCGCATCGGCCAGCCTGCCGTCGAACACGGCCCAGACCTCATAGACCCCGTCGGCGAACTGGTAGCCCCGGTCCTCGATATGCACCCCGGCCTCGCCGTGCGGGACGAACCGGCCGTTCACATAGGCGACGCGGCCCATCAGGCGTCTTCCCCGACCTCGCCGCGCGAGGCGACGCCGAGGGACTTGAGCTTCCTGTGCAGGCCGAGCGCTCCATGCCGATGAAGGCGGCGGTGCGCGAGATGTTGCCGCCGAACCGCATGATCTGGGCGTTCAGGTACTCCCGCTCGAACACCTCGCGCGCGTCGCGCAGCGGCAGGGCGATGATCCGCTCGGCGCCCAGCGCCCCGGCCGAGCCGGCGGAGGCCACCTCGGCGGGCAGCATCTCGGCGCTGATCGGCTCGTTGGGGTCGCCCGAGGCCAGGATCAGCAGGCGCTCCACGTTGTTGATCAGCTGGCGCACGTTGCCGGGCCAGGGGTGGACCTGGAAGGTGGCGATGGCGTCCTCCCCGAGCTTGCGCTTGGGCAGGCCCGTGGCCTCGCTGACCCGCTCAATGAAGTATTCCACGAGCTCGGGGATGTCCTCGCGCCGCTCGGCAAGACCCGGCACGCGCAGGGGCACGACGTTCAGCCGATGGAACAGGTCCTCGCGGAACCGGCCCGCCGCGATCTCGGCCCTGAGGTCGCGCGAGGTCGAGGAGACCACCCGCACGTCCACCTGCACGTCGCCCGCCCCGCCGACCCGGCGGAACCGCTGCTCGACCAGCACGCGCAGGATGCGGCCCTGGGTCTCCAGCGGCATGTCGCAGACCTCGTCGATGTAGAGCGTGCCGCCGTGGGCGCGCTCGAACACCCCGATCTTGGAGGGCTGGCCGCCCTCGCCCTCCTCGCCGAACAGCTCGACGTCCACCCGTTCGGGGGTCATGCCGGCGGCGGCGATGGGGACGAACTCGGCCTTGGCCCGCTGGCTGCTGGAATGGATCAGCCGCGCCACCAGCTCCTTGCCGGACCCGGCCGGGCCGGAGACCAGGATGCGGCTGTTGGCCGGCGCCACCTTGGAGATCAGCTGGCGAAGCTGCTGGCAGGCCTGGGAGCGTCCGATCAGGCCGTCCGGCGCCAGGGTCTGCACCCGCAGGCGGCGGTTCTCGCGCTTCAGCGAGGCCGCCTCCAGCGCCCGCTCGATGACCAGCAGCAGCCGGTCGGACTTGAACGGCTTCTCCAGGAACTCGTAGGCGCCGCGCTTGATCGCGCTGACCGCCGTCTCGATGTTGCCGTGGCCCGAGATCATGATCACCGGCAGGTCGGCGTCGAGCTCCTTGACGATGTCGAGCAGCTCCAGCCCGTCCATGCCCCCGCCCTGCATCCAGATGTCGAGCAGGATCAGCGCGGGCTTGCGCGCGCGGATGGCCGCAAGCGCCGAGGCCGAGTCCGGCGCGGTGCGCACGGCGTAGCCCTCGTCGGTCAGGATGCCGGAGACCAGCTCTCGGATGTCCGCCTCGTCGTCGACGACCAGTATGTCCGTCGCCATCAGCCCCTCACGCCACAGACGCGCCCGCCGGCGCAGGATGTTCGGCCGCTTGTATGTCCGGGAAGCGCAGCACGGCGCGCGCCCCCGGGGTCTGCGCGGCGTCAAGCAGCTGCAGTTCGCCGCCGTGCTCTTCCAGGATCCGTTTGACGATGGCGAGGCCCAGGCCCGTGCCCTTCTCGCGCGTCGTCACATAGGGTTCGGTCAGCCGCTCGCGATTGGACGGCAGGCCGACGCCGTTGTCCTCGACCTCGAAGCAGACGCCGCGGCGGTCGGCCCTGAGGCTGGCGACGATGTGGCCCTTCACCCCCGGCTCGCCCTGGCGGCGCGCCGCGATCGCCTCGCCGGCGTTCTTCAGCACATTGGTCAGGGCCTGGCCGACCATGCGGTCGTCGCAGACCAGGGGGATGTCCTCGTCCGCCTCATGCAGGTCGATGACGAGGTCCGGGTTGGCCACCCGCTGGGCGAACACCGCCTGGCGCAGCAGCTCCGAGGCGCTGTGCGCGCCGAACCGCGGCGCGGGCATGCGGGCGAAGGCGGAGAACTCGTCCACCATCCGGCCGATGTCGCCGACCTGGCGCACGATGGTGTCTGTGCAGCGGTCGAAGGTCTCCAGGTCGCTCTTGATCTCGCTGCGGTACTTGCGGCGCAGGCGCTCGGCCGAGAGCTGGATCGGGGTCAGCGGGTTCTTGATCTCGTGGGCGATGCGGCGGGCGACGTCGCGCCAGGCGGCGCTGCGCTGGGCGGTGACCAGGCGGGTGATGTCGTCGAAGGTCAGCACCAGGCCGCCGTCGGCCGCGCGGGAGGCGCGCACGCGCAGGCGCCGCGTCTCGCCGGCGCGCATGACGTCGATCTCCTCCTCGGCCTCGCCGCCGCTGCGGGCCGCCGCCGCCGCGACGCCCGCAAGCTCGGGCGCGACCTGCGCCAGCGTGCGCCCCAGGGGCTCCTCGCCGAGGCCGAGCAGGGCGTGGGCCTGCTGGTTGGCGGCCGAGATGCGGCCCTCGGCGTCGAGGCCCAGCACGCCGGCGCTGACGCCGGCCAGCACCGTCTCGATGAACTGCCGGCGCGACTGGGCCTCCAGGCTCGCGGCCTTCAGCGCCTGCTGCTGGGCCTGAAGATCGCCGGTCATCTTGTTGAAGGCCTGGGCCAAAACCGCCAGGGCCTCGGGATCGTTGTGGGAGACGACGCGGGCGGTCAGGTCGCCCTCCGACACCTTGTGCGCCGCCGCCACCAGCCGGGCGACCGGGGCGGAGATCGCCTTGGCCGCCGCCATGCCGAGCCACACCGCCCCGACCAGAACAAGCAGCACCGTCTCGATGTAGGTCAGAAGGAATGCGGCCTGGATCTGGTGGCGGTGGGCGGCCGCGTCGCGATAGGCCTGCAGGGCGCCGGAGGCGGCGCTGAGGTTGTTGAAGATGCCCGGCTCGGCCCGCCGCACGACGTAGAGGTAGGCGTCGTCGTAGCCCTTCATCTTGTAGAGGGCGCGGATCAGGTCGGCGGATTCGAAGGTCTTGACCTCGACCACCCCCTCGTCGGCCGAGCGGAAGGTGCCGGGCGGCGGGGCGACGAACGGCGGCGCGGTGTCGAGTTCGGCGCTGGCCAGGATGCGGCCCTCGTGATCGACCACATAGGCGCCGGGGAAATAGCGGGCTGCGGCCTGGCCCTCAAGGATGCGGCCGTAGGACACCGGGTTGGTGCGGAACAGCGGCGCAGCGTGGCCAAGGTCGGTCGCCATGGCCAGCAAGTCCCCATAGATCGTGCGGGTCTGCTCGTTGACGTAGGAGCGCGCCACGGTCGTGGAGTTCTCGACCACCGTCTGCACCCGCTTGGAGAACCAGTTCTCCACCCCGCGCGTCACCAGGGCGCCGAAGAACACCGCCACCACGATGGCCGGCACGAAGGCCGCCAGGGCGAACATGCCGACGAAGCGCAGGTGCAGCTTGGCGGCGGCGTCGCGCGACTGGTCGGCGATCAGCGAGACCACGCTCCAGCCGACCTGCGCCGCCAGGGCCAGGATCAGGACGAGATTCGCCGCCGCCACGATGATGATGGTGCGGCTCGCCGGGCCGATCGGGCCCGACTCCGGCGCTCGGGATGAGAAGTAGATCGAGATCGCCGTCAGCAGCGCCGCGAGGGCGTAGCCGAAGCCCAGCAGGAACTTGGAATCCAGCCGTCCCCGCCACGTTCGCCAGACACGCGGGAACAGCGAGGACGTTATGGGCTCTACGCCGCTCAT
>JBBCHF010000006.1:0-60787 GCA_037201645.1 Caulobacteraceae bacterium | reverse complement strand
GGCCGCGGCCGTATAGGCGCCGACGCCGGCAGGGCGCGCAGGCCGTCCTCGGTATCCGGGAAGACGCCGCCGTGCTCGCCCGCCACGGCCCTGGCGCAGGCGATCAGGTTGCGGGCGCGAGCGTAGTAGCCGAGGCCGGCCCAGGCGGCCATCACCTCCGCCTCTGGCGCGGCGGCGAGGTCGCCCACCGTCGGCCAGCGGCGGGTGAAGTCGAGGAAATAGCCCGTGGCGTGCGGCACGGTGGTCTGCTGCAGCATCACCTCCGACAGCCAGACGCGGTAGGGGTCGGGCCGCACCCCCGCCCGCCGCTGCGCCGGCCCCACCCGCCAGGGCAGCACACGCGCCTCGGCGTCATACCAGGCGAGCAGGGCGGCGCGGAGGGCGGGGGGAGACGTCATTCACGGCCTATAGGAACCCGCTCATCCCGCGAAAGCGGGGACCCAGGCGTTTTCGTGTTTGTCGGCGAGGCTGGACGCCGCAGGCGATGCAGGATTGCAAAAAGCCTGGGTCCCCGCTTTCGCGGGGATGAGCGGGGGAGGTAAGGTGCGCCCATGCCCCGTAGCCTGCCCACGCCCCAGGAAGCCGCCGCCATTCTGGCGTCCAAGCGCACGCGGCCGATCCACCGGCCGCCGCCGCGCGCCGGGCGGGCGCTGTCGAAGGTCGTCAAGGCGCTGGACGAGCGGTTCGGCCAGGGCGCGGACGGGCTGAAGGCGCGCTGGCGCGAGATCGCGGGCGACGTCCTGGCCGCGCGCACCGAGCCGGTGAAGTTGGTCAAGGGCCGCGGCGGCGCGGGGGCGGTGCTGGAGATCCGCGTGGACGGCCCCGCCGCCGCCCTGATCCAGCACCAGGCGCCGGAGATCCTGGCGCGGGTGCGGCTGTTCCTCGGCGCCGACGCGGTGGAACGCCTGCGCATCGTCCAGGGCCCCGTGCGGCATAAGGCCCCGCAGGGTCCGGCGGGGGTCAAGGCGGCGGGCGCGCGCCGCCGCGCCGTCGGCCCGCTCGACGCCGCCGCCGAGGCGCGCCTGGAAGCCGACCTCGCCGCCGCCCCCGACGGGCCCCTCAAGACCGCCCTGCGTCGCCTGGGCCGCGAGGTCATGCGCGCGGCCGAGCGGCGTTGACAAGCGCGGCCCTGCGGCCCAACCCCTGCGCATCCGAACCGACCTGGGCGGCGCCTGCGGAATCGCGCTAGCCTGAAAGACCGGGAGAACGCCCATGCCGGCCATGCCACGACGTCTGTTCCTCGCCGCGCTGGCGGCCCTCAGCCTGGCCGCCTGCGCCAAGGGCGGCGGCGGCGTCTCGGGCTCGACCGCCGACGAGATGTCGCTCGGCGATCCCAAGGCCAAGGTGAGCGTGATCGAGTACGCCTCCGCCTCATGCCCGCACTGCGCGCGGTTCAACAACGAGGTGTTTCCGGACTTCAAGAAGAAGTACATCGACACCGGCAAGATCCACTACACCTACCGCGAGTTCCTGACCCCGCCGGTCGAGGTGGCCGCTGCCGGCTTCCTGCTGTCGCGCTGCGTCGCGCACGGCGATCCGCAGAAGTACTTCCAGGTGCTGGACGCGATCTACCGCAGCCAGGAGGAGATGTTCGCCGGCGGCGACACCACCAACGTCCGGCCGGTGCTGCTGCGAATCGCCCAGTCGTTCGGCCTGAACGAAGACCAGTTCACCAAGTGCATCACCGACGACAAGTCGCTGCAGGCGCTGAACGACCGGGTGCAGAAGTTCGTCGACCAGGACCACATCGAGGCCACCCCCACCTTCGTGATCAACGGCAAGAAGGTGAAGGAAGGCGAGGTCAGCCTGGCCGAGCTCGACGCCGACATCCAACCCCTGCTGAAGTAGCGCCGATGGACCGGGTCCGCCTGCCGCGACGGGGTGTGGCGCTGCTGCTGGCGGCGGGGACGCTGGCGCTCGGCGTTCCGGCCCTGGCCGCCGCGCCGGCCCTGCCCGAGGACATGGCCATGGGCGCGGCGACCGCGCCGGTGACGGTGGTCGAATACGCCTCCGCCTCCTGTCCCCACTGCGCGCGGTTCAACAACGCGATCTTCCCCGTGTTCAAGAAGAAGTACGTGGACACCGGCCAGGTCCGCTATGTGTTCCGCGAGTTCCTGACCCCGCCGACCCAGGTGGCCGCCGCCGCCTTCATGGTCGCCCGCTGCGCCGGACAGGCGCGCTACTTCACCGTGCTCGACGTGTTCTTCCACGGGCAGGAGAAGATGTACCAGACCGGGGACGTGAAATCGGCCCTGAACGCCGCGGGCGCCGCGGGGGGCCTGTCGCCCGACCAGGTCAAGGCCTGCGTCGCCGACGTGGACGCCCTGGGACGCCGTCAACGAGCGCGCCGCCAAATATTCGACCGAGGACTCCATCGACTCCACCCCGACCTTCGTCATCAACGGCAAGAAGCTGCCGGAGAGCGACCACGAGGTGACCCTGGCCGACCTCGACGCCGCCATCGCGCCGCTGCTCAAGGGCTCAGGGAGGCGCTGAGGTGCACTTCCAGCGCCTGCGCCTTTCCGGGTTCAAGTCCTTCGTGGACCCGGTCGAGTTCCGGATCGAGCCGGGGCTGACCGGCGTCGTCGGGCCGAACGGCTGCGGCAAGTCCAACCTTCTGGAAGCCCTGCGCTGGGTCATGGGCGCCAACTCCGCCAAGGCCATGCGGGCCGGCGAGATGGACGACGTGATCTTCGCCGGCAACACCGGCCGCGCCTCGCGCAACCACGCCGAGGTGGTGCTGAGCATCGACAACTCGGCCCGCCGCGCGCCGGTGCAGTTCAACGAGCACGAGACGCTGGAGGTCTCCCGCCGCATCGACCGCGGCCTCGGCTCCACCTACCGGGTGAACGGGCGCGAGGTGCGGGCGCGCGACGTGCACCTGCTGTTCGCCGACGCCTCGACCGGGGCCAATTCGCCGGCCCTGGTGCGCCAGGGCAGATCTCCGAGCTGATCGCCGCCAAGCC
Source organism: Caulobacteraceae bacterium (assembly GCA_037201645.1). Lineage (GTDB taxonomy): Bacteria > Pseudomonadota > Alphaproteobacteria > Caulobacterales > Caulobacteraceae > JANWHQ01. The sequence continues at coordinate 57,821 of JBBCHF010000006.1, read as the reverse complement.
GCAGAACCGGCGGATGATCCTGGAGGAGGCCGCCGGCGTCTCCGGCCTGCACAGCCGCCGGCATGAGGCGGAACTGCGCCTGCGCGCCGCCGAGGCCAACATGACCCGGCTGGAAGACCTGGTCGGGGAGCTGGACTCCACGGCCGCCCGCCTGCGGCGCGAGGCCCGCCAGGCCGAGGCCTACAAGAATATCGCCGCGGAGATCCGCATCCTGCAGGCCGCCGTGCTGCACGCCCGCTGGAGCGAGGCGCGCGAGGCCCTGACCAAGGCGGAAGCCGAGATGGCCGGCGCCGCCAGCGAGGTCGAGGCCGCAGCCCGCGAGGCCGCCGCCGCCACCGTGGCCGCCCAGAAGGCCGAGGAGGCCATCCGGCCCCTGCGCGACGAGGAGATGGCCGCCTCCGCCGTGCTGCACCGCCTGGCGGTCGAAAAGGACCGGCTGGAGCACGAGGCCGCCCAGATCGAGGCGGAGGCCCGCCGCCTGGCCGAGGCCGTCCGCCGCATCGACGCCGACAGCGCCCGCGAAGGCGCCATCGTCGAGGACGCCAAGCTCGCCCTGTCGCGCTTCGCCGAGGAGATCGCGGCGCTCCAGGCCGAGATCGCCGCCGCCCCCGAGCGCGGGCCGGAGCTGGAGGCCGCCTTCGCCGCCGCCGAGGCCGAGCGCGCCCCGCACCGACGCCGAGGCCATGCGCCTGAACGGCGAGGTCGCCGCCGAGGAGGCGCGCCGCGAGGCCGCCGCCGCCCGCGTCGCCGACGCCCAGGGCCGCCTCGCCCGCACCACCCGCGCCCTCGACGCCGCCAAGGCCGACCGCGCCGCCATCGGGCCGCTGGACGACCTGATCTCGGTCGGCGCCAAGCGGGCGCTGGAGCAGGCGCTGGAGCGCCTCGCCGCCGCCCGCGAGGCGGTGGAGGCCGCCGAGGCCGAGCGCGCCCGCCTGTCCCAGGCCGAGGCGGAGGCCCGCAACGCCGCCCGCAAGGCCGAGGACCAGCTCGGCCGGCTGAAGACCGAGGCGCGGGGCCTGGCCCAGCTTTTGACCCCGCAGCAGAAGAAGGGCTTCTCGCCCGCGCTGGAGGCGGTGTTCGCCGAGCGCGGCTACGAGGCCGCCCTGGCCGCCGCCCTCGGCGACGACCTCGACGCGGCGCTGGACCGGCGCGCGCCGTCCTTCTGGGGCGGCGGGGAGGCGGCCGCGCCCGTCTGGCCCGAAGGCGTGACGCCGCTAGCGACGGCGGTGCGCGCGCCGCCGGAACTGGCCGCCCGCCTGGCCTACACCGGCCTCGTCGCCCGCGCCGACGGCGAGCGGCTGCAGGGCGCGCTGCAGCCCGGCATGCGGCTGGTCTCGCGCGAAGGCGACCTCTGGCGCTGGGACGGCTTCGTCTCGCGCGCGGAGGCCCCGCGCCCGGCCGCCGTGCGCCTGGGCCAGAAGGCGCGGCTGGAGGAGGTCGAGGCGGAGATCGAGCGCCTGACGCCTGCCGCCCGCGCCGCCGCCGAGGCTCAGGCCGCCGCCGCCAGGGCGTTCGCCGCGGCCGAGGAAGCCCTGCGCGCCGCCCGCCGCGCCCCGCCCGAGGCCGAGCGGGCGGTGGCCCAGGCTCGCGACGAGGCCCAGCGCTACGCCCAGGAGGCGGCCCGCCGCGACGCCCGCGCCCAGTCGCTGGACGAGACCATCGCCCGCTTCGACGCCGAACGCGCCGAGGCCCAGGCAGCCGCCCTGGCCGCCGAGCGCGAGGCGGAGGCCCTGCCGGCGTCGCAGGACCTGCGCCCGGCCCTGGAGGCCGCCCGCGCCGCGGCGGCCCAGGCCCGAGAGGCGGCGGCCAAGGCCCGCGCCGACCTCGACATGGAGCGGCGCGAACGCGAGGGTCGCGAGCGCCGCCTCCAGGCGTTGAACCGCGACCTTCAGGAATGGTCCGGCCGCTCCGAGCACGCCCGGGGCCGGCTGGAGGCGCTGGTGCGCGAGCGCGCGGCCGCCGTCGCCGCCCAGGACGCCGCCCGCGACGCGCCCGAGCGGCTGCAGGCGCGCAAGCTCGATCTCCTCGAACAATTCGCCCTGGCCGAGGCGCGGCTGTCGAAGGCGACCGACGCCTTCTCCGCAGCCGACCGCGCCCGCGCCGACGCCGACCGGGCCCTGCGCGCCGCCGAGCAGCGGGCCTCCGAGACGCGCGAGCGCCGCGCCGGCCTGGCCGCGCGCCTGGACGCCGCCCGCGAGCGGCTGGCCGACGCCGCCTCGGCCCTGCGCGACGCCGCCCAGATGGAGCCGGACGACCTCGGCGCCGTCCTCGCCGGGCACCAGGGCGCCCTGCCGGACGGGGTGCAGGCGATCGAGCAGCGCCTCTATGGCCTGGAGCGCCAGCGCGAGCAGATCGGGGCGGTGAACCTGCGCGCCGAGGAAGAGGCGGCCGAATACGGCGAGCGGCTGAAGACCCTGAAGGCCGAGCGGGCCGACCTCGCCGGGGCCGTGGCCAAGCTGCGCCAGGGCATCGAGGAGCTGAACGCCGAGGGCCGCGAGCGCCTCCTGGCCGCGTTCGACGTGATCAACGGCCACTTCCAGGCGCTGTTCCAGGCCCTGTTCGAGGGCGGCCAGGCGGAGCTGCGCCTGATCGAATCGGACGACCCGCTGGAGGCGGGGCTGGAGATCTTCGCCTGCCCGCCGGGCAAGCGGCTGGCGGCCATGTCGCTGATGTCGGGCGGCGAGCAGGCCCTGACCGCGGCGGCCCTGATCTTCGGCGTGTTCCTGGCCCAGCCGGCGCCGATCTGCGTGCTCGACGAGGTGGACGCCCCGCTCGACGACCACAACGTCGACCGCTTCTGCAACCTCCTGGACGAGATGCGCCGCCGCACCGAGACGCGCTTCATCGCCATCACCCACAACCCGGTGACCATGTCCCGCATGGACCGCCTCTACGGCGTCACCATGCCCGAACGCGGCGTCTCCCAGCTCGTCTCCGTCGACCTGCGCCAGGCCGAGGCCCTGGCGGCGGAGTAGCTCAGACCAGGATGACCGTGTCGCTGTAGGCCGCGAGCTTTCGGTCGTGGGTCACCAGCCGCAACGGCTCGGTGAGAGACTGGGCGACCAGCAGCCTGTCGAAGGGATCGCGGTGCACCAACGGGAGGTCGCCGACGGCCAGGGCGTGCTCGGCGGAAACGCCCAGAAGAGCGTATCCGGCCGCCAGGAAGCTTTCCAGCGCTTGCTTTGCCGACATCGGCATGTCGCCGGGCCTGCGGGCCTGAGCATGCTTGATCGCGATCTCCCACAGGCTGGCGACGCTGACCAAGATCTCGTTGTCGGGGTCGGCGATCAGATCGGCGGCCTTGGGCGACAGTCGTGGATGCAGAGTCACCGCCCAGAGCGCGACGTGGGTGTCGAGCAGGAGCCTCATTCTTCCGGTTCGATCGGCTCTCCGTAGAAGAGGGCTTCGATCTCTCGATCGAGCTCCGGCGACTCCTCGGGCGCCTCGAACAGACCCTTCGCCACGCCCAGCCGCACGCCGCCCTTCTTCGGCGCGATCGGCACGAGGCGCGCGGCGGGGCGGCCGTTGCGGGCGATGACGATCTCCGCCTCGGCGCCGCTCTCCACGGCCTCCACCAGGCGCGAGAGGTTGGTCTTGGCTTCGAGCATGTTGACGGTGGTCATCGGCGCCTCCTTGGCCAAGCCTGGCTAATATGACGGCTTGAAACCGCCCGATCAAGGAACCGAAGCGAGGCGCGATGGTCAGGAACCCTTGCCGAGCCTAAGGATGGCGCCGGCGACGGGCGCCGCCGGCGGCGGGGTCAGCGTCGCGATTCTCCGGTCCCGACAGAATTCCGTTCAAAATCAAGATGTTTTCCCGCGCTCGCCCAAGCTTGACGCCCCGGCGGCGCCTCTATAGGTTCCGCGCCGACCAAAGCCGGGCCGCGGCGGCCACGTCGCGGTCGTGTATGACCGCAACATGCCGCAGCCCGACGATCGGCCCGAAGAGGCGCTAGGCCGCCTCGGCGAAGAGCTCCAAGCCTTCGAAGCCGCACGGGCTCGGACCGCCTCGGTACAGGCGGCCCGTACGATGGGGGAGGGCTATCGCCTTCTCGCGGAGTTGATCGGCGGCGTACTCGGGGGGCTTGGGCTCGGTTGGCTTGCCGACCGTTTCGCCCACACCTCCCCCTGGGGCATAGCCGTAGGTGTTTCGCTCGGGGCGGGCGCGTCGGTCTTCATGGCCGTTCGCACCGCCGCGCGGATGGGCAAGAGGGCGTTGGAGAAGGCCGGGCCGCTGAAGGCGGTCCCCTTCGACGACGACGAGGATTGAAGAGGATTTCGAGCCGATGGCCGCCATCGACCCGATGCACCAGTTCCTGATCCACAAGGTCGTGGATCTGCCGCGCGTGGCGGTTCCGGGACTGGGCCCGATCGACCTGTCGATCACCAATTCGGTCATCGCCATGATGGTCGCCGCGGCGATCGTCTGCGTGTTCCTGGCGCTGGCCGCCAAGCGCCAGATCGTGCCGGGCCGGCTGCAGTCCATGGGCGAGAGCCTCTATGGCATCGTGGACACCGTCCTGGTCGAGCCAATCATCGGCCACGCCGGCCGGCCCTATGTTCCGTTCGTCTTCACCATCTTCATGCTGGTGCTGACGATGAACATGATGGGCATCGTGCTCGGCGTCGGCCACCTGGTCGGCCAGGACTGGACGTTCACCGCCACCGCCCAGCTCGCCGTCACCGTCACCCTGGCCCTGATCACCTTCCTCAGCGTGGTGGTGATCGGGTTCATCAAGAACGGCGCGAACATGTACCAGCTGTTCGTGCCCAAGGGCGTGCCGATCTTCATCCTGCCGATGATGGTGCTGATCGAGTTCATCTCGTTCATCGTGCGGCCGCTGACCCTGTCGATGCGTCTGTTCGGCAACATGATCGGCGGCCACGTGGTGATGAACATCTTCGCCAGCTTCGTCGTGGGCCTCGGCCTCTTCGGCATGACCGGCGGGATCGCCAGCCTGGGCTTCCTCGGCTCGGGCGTGTCGCTGGCCATGGTCGTGGCCCTGACCGGGCTGGAGCTGATCGTGGCCTTCCTGCAGGCGTTCGTGTTCGCGGCCCTGGCCACCGTGTATCTGAACGAAGTCGTCAACCTCGGCCACGGTCACTGACCGGGCGGGGCCTTCACCCACCCACTCGAAGCCACCTCCAAAGGGATACGAAAACAATGGACGTCACCGCAGCCAAGTACATCGGGGCGGGCCTCGCGATGACCGGCCTCATCGGCGCCGGCGCCGGCCTGGGCATCCTGTTCGGCAACTACCTGGCGGGCGCCCTGCGCAACCCGACCGCCGCCCCCAGCCAGCAGCCGATGCTGTTCCTCGGCATGGCCCTGACCGAAGCCATGGGCATCTTCGCCCTGGTGATGGCCTTCATCATCCTGTTCGTGAAGGTCTAGGCGGACATGGCCGACGCGCCGACCACGGGGACCACGGCCCCCGCCGAAGGGGCGGGCGGCCTGCCGCAGTTCGACACGGCCTGGTGGCCGGGCGAGATGGTCTGGTTCGTGATCATCTTCGCCGTGGTCTTCGTCCTGATGACCAAGGTGTTCGTGCCGCGGCTCGGCGGGACGATCACCGAGCGCGAGGACCGGATCGCGGGCGACATCGCCCAGGCCCGCAAGCTCAAGGAGCAGGCCGAGGCCCAGGCCGCCGCGGCCGACGCCGAGATCGCGGCCGCGCGGGCCAGCGCCCAGAAGATGGCCGCCGAGGCCAAGGGCCGCGTCCAGGCCGAGGCGGCCCAGCGCCAGGCGGTCGAGGAAGCCAAGCTCGGCGAGAGCCTGGCCGCGGCGGAGGCCCAGATCCGGGCCGCCCGCGACCAGGCCATGGCCAATGTCGGCGCGATCGCCGCCGAGACCGCCCAGGCCATCGTCGCCAAGCTGACCGGCCAGGCCGCCACGACCGCCGAGGTCGAAGCGGCGCTGTCAGGCCGGGCGTAGGAGAACGCCGTGGGACTGTTCACCGAAGCGGAGTTCTGGGTCGGCGTCGCCTTCCTGATCTTCATCGCCATCCTGCTGTGGGCCAAGGTTCCGGCCCTGGCCACCAAGTCGCTCGACGCGCGGGCCGAGAAGATCCGCGCCGAGCTGGCGGAGGCCGAGCGCCTGCGCAAGGAGGCCGAGGGCCTGCTGGCCGACATCCGCGCCCGTCGCGAGGCGACCGAGCGCCAGGCCGCCGAGATGCTCGCCAACGCCGAGGTCGAGGCCCGGCGGATGGAGGAGGAGGGCCGCCTGCGCCTGGAAGAGCAGATCAAGCGCCGCGCCGAGCTGGCCGAGCGCCGGATTGGCCAGGCCGAGGCCCAGGCCGCCGCGGACGTGAAGTCCGCCGCCGCCGAGCTCGCGGCCGAAGCCGCGGCGTCGGTGCTGGCCGCCCGCCTGCAGACCACGACCTCCGACCCCCTGGTCGACAAGGCCGTCGCCGAACTGTCGAGCAAGCTGCAATAGCGCGCTGTTCCCTTCTCCCCTTGCGGGAGAAGGTGTCGGCGAAGCCGACGGATGAGGGGTCGCGCCGATCTCTCAGCTTCGTTCGGCATCGCTGTCGCCAGGCGGAGGGGACCATCGACCCCTCATCCGGCCCTTCGGGCCACCTTCTCCCGCAAGGGGAGAAGGAGACCGCTCTAGCGCCGCTTGCGGCGGAAGATGGAGCGGCGGGCCTTGGCCATGAACCGCATACGGCGGGGCAGCACCCAGCGCTCGAAGCGCAGGCTCTGCTGCCAGGCGACCGGCAGCACTTCCGGCTCGCGGCGGATCAGGCGGCGGATCGGGAAGACGATCTTCGGGTGGCGGCGCTGGGCGCGGATGAAGTGGCGGCGGGCGCTGAACGAGTTGCGCAGCACGATCACCAGGCCGATGGCCATCAGCAGCACGCCCACATGCCCGGGCAGCACGGCGAGCGGCACGCCGGCGAGCATGATCAGCAGGCCGAGTCCCACCAGGGCGTAGCGCACGCCGCGCCGCATCATGACCGTCGTCGCCTCCACGTGAGCGCGCGGCGTCGCGATGAATCCGAAGAAAGGCATCCGTCCCGAACCTAGACGCCTCGCCGAGTCCAAATGGAGGCGGCCGCGCGCAGCTGATATGCGTACGGCCTATAGGCGCCGCAAGAAGACCAACACTTAAGCTTTGGACATGTTCCCCTGAATCCCGGCGGCCGTGGCGCGCGCGCATCGGTCGGCCGCGACGGGGCCGCGCTACATGCGCTCGGGCGTCTCGATGCCGAGCAGGAACAGCGCCATTTCCAGCTGGTTCAGGGCGGCGCGCGAGAGGCTCAGGCGCGCGGCCCGGACCTCCGTGTCCGGAGCGCCGAGCACCGGGCAGGCGGCGTAGAACCGCGAGAAGGTCTGGGCCAGACGATAGGCGTGCTCGGCCACGAAATTGGGGGCGCGCTTGTCGTAGGCCTCGGCCAGGGCGTGGTCGAAGGCGTCCAGCACCAGGGCCAGGTCGCGCTCGGCCGGCTCTTCGATCATGATCCGGCCCGCCTCCGCGCCCTCCGCCTCGGCCCGCCGCAGCAGGGATTTGATCCGCACCGCCTGGTAGAGCAGGTACGGCCCGGTCTTGCCCTCGAAGCTGGTGAAGCGGTCGAGGTCGAAGACGTAGCTGGTGCCGCGGAAGTTCTGCAGGTCGGCGAACTTCAGGGCCGAGACCGCCACGCGATGGGCCGTGGCCTCGAACTCGTCCTCGGCCAGCTCGGCGCCCAGGCCAGCCTCGTGCAGCCGCTCGCGCGCCTTGTCGCGGGCCATGGAGATCAGGTCGTGCAGCTTCAGCACCCCGCCCTCGCGGGTCTTGAACGGCCGCCCGTCGGGCCCGTTCATGGTGCCGAAGCCGATGTGCTCCAGGCTCGCCGGCTCGGCGTAGCCGGCGCGGTAGGCGGCGCGGAACACCTGCTCGAAATGGTCGGCCTGGCGCTGGTCGACGCAGTAGATCATCAGGTGCGGATCGAAGCTGCGCCGGCGGTCGAGGATGGTGGCCAGGTCCGTGGTGCCGTACATGGCCGATCCCTCGGACGAGACCACGATCAGCGGCGGCATCGGGCGCTTGTCGTCGTTGCGGTCGACGAAGATCACCTGGGCGCCCTGGTCGGGGACCAGAAGGCCCTTGGCGCGCAGGTCCTCGATCATCTCCGGGATCAGGGGATCGACGTCGCTCTCGCCCTTCCAGAGGTCGAACTCCACGCCCAGCGCCTCGAACTCGCGCTGCAGGGCCGTGCGGCTGACCTCGACGAACCGGCGCCACAGGGCGCGGTAGCCGGGCTTGCCGGCCTGCAGCTCGGCCGTGGCGCGGCGGGCGCGGTCGCGATAGGCCTCGTCGGTCTTCGCCTTGGCCGCCGCCATCGGATAGAGGCGGTCGAGGACGTCGAGATCCAGCCCTTCCAGCAGGTGCGGCAAGACCTGGGCCTCGCCCGCCTCGCGCAGCTTGTCGTCGGCCCGCCAGCTTTCCTCCGCCACGGCCTTCCAGCGCGGGCTCTCGTCGCAGGCGGCGACGATCAGCAGGCCCATCTGGAAGCCCCAGTCGCCGAAATGGGCGTCGCCCAGCACCTCGTCGCCGCGGAAGCGGAACAGCCGCTTGACCGACTCCCCGATGATCGAGGCGCGCAGGTGCCCCACGTGCATCGGCTTGGCCACGTTGGGGCCGCCGTAGTCCACCACCACGCGGCGGGGAACCTCGACCTCGGCCGCGCCGGCGCGCGCGTCCACGGCGATCTCGTTGGCCCGGTCCGCCAGGGCGGCGCCGGATACGCGCAGGTTGATGAAGCCGAGCCCGGCGATCTCGGCCGAGGCCAGCAGGGGATTGCCGGCCAGCGCCTCGACCACCTGCACCGCGATCTCGCGCGGCGGCCGGCGCGCGACCTTCACCGCCGCCATGGCGCCGTTGCACTGGAAGTCGGCGAGGTCGGGCCGGTCGGACGCCGTCACGCGCCCGAACTCGGGCGAGAGGCCGGCGGAGACGAAGGCGGCGGCGACGGCCTCGCTCAGCGCCCGCTTGATGTCGCTCATCGGCCCCCGGAAGCGCCGCCGCCGCCGGCCGCCGCCGCGCCGGCGTTGATGCGGAAGCGTTTGCCCTCGCGGTTGAAGTCGGCCATCTGCGGCGTGACGTCGAAGCCCACCAGAATCTCGAAGTTGTCGCCGGCGACGGTGGCGTCGGCCCGCGGGATCACGATGCCGTTGACGTCGTCGGTCAGGGTGACCCGGTCCTTGCCGGCCGGAAAGCTCACCGGCAGGGTGAAGTATTCCTTGGCCAGGACGGCGCGGTTGCGGTGCGTCACGGCGACCCAGTAGGTGTAGGTCTTCTTGGACTCGGTCGCCTGCGGCCCGCGGCCGAGCTCGAACGTCAGCCGCATGTTGACCTTGATCGGGTCGGTGGTGCGATAGGCGCACTGGGCGGCCACGCCCTCGATCTCGCCGGTGTAGCCCACCGAGTTCGAGGCTTCCTGCCCGTCCTTGAATTCCTCGTAGCGGGCGGCGTCGTAGAGCACCTTCACATAGGGGCAGGGGCCGGCGTTCTTCTGGCCGGGCAGGGGCGCCTGGCGCAGGTTCCACTCGGAGTCGCGCTTCTTCTTGGAGGTGTCGTCGTCGCCGCCGCCCCCGCCGCCCTGGGCGTAGGCATGCGCCAGGGGGATCACGGTCCAGGCGACGAGAAGGGCGGGGAGAAGAAGCAGCCTGCGACGCATGGACCTTACCGCGGTGGGACGGCGAAGGGGGTTCGCCATCTAAGCTTGAGCCTTCTGATAATGACTTCTCGATGGCGCCGCAACGCGCCTGGACGGTGGCGGCCCGGCCACGAGGGGGGTAGATAGACGCCATGAACGCCCCTGTCCGACTCCGTCCGCCCCTGAAGGTGCTGCTGGCCAGCCCGCGCGGGTTCTGCGCCGGGGTGAACCGGGCGATCCAGATCGTGGAGCAGGCGCTGGCGAAATACGGGGCCCCCGTCTACGTCCGCCACGAGATCGTGCACAACCGCCATGTGGTCGACCGCCTGCGCGCCTTGGGCGCGGTGTTCGTCGAGGACCTCGCCGACGCCCCGGACGACCGGCCGGTGATCTTCTCCGCCCACGGCGTGCCCAAGACCGTACCGGCCGAGGCGGAGCGGCGGCGGATGCTCTATCTCGACGCCACCTGCCCCCTGGTCTCCAAGGTGCATGTGGAGGCCGACCGCCACCACGCCCGCGGCCGCGAGGTCGTGCTGATCGGCCATGCGGGCCATCCGGAGGTGGTCGGCACCATGGGCCAGCTCCCCGAGGGCGCCGTGACCCTGGTGGAGACCGTCGACGACGTGGAGCGCCTGCAGCCGCGCGACCAGGAGCGCCTCGCCTTCGTGACCCAGACCACCCTCTCGGTGGACGACACGGCCGAGATCATCGCGGCCCTGCGCGAGCGGTTCCCCAGGGCCGCCCCGCCGCGCAAGGAAGACATCTGCTACGCCACCACCAACCGCCAGGACGCGGTCAAGCGGCTGGCGGCGGACTGCGACCTCCTGCTGGTGGTGGGCTCCAAGACCTCCTCCAACTCCCTGCGGCTGGTGGAGGTGGCGCGCAAGGCGGGCGCCCGCGACGCGCACCTGATCGACGACGCCTCGGGCCTCGACTGGCGGTGGCTGGAGGGCGTGCGCACCCTGGGCCTCAGCGCCGGCGCCTCGGCCCCCGAGGTGCTGGTGCAGGGCGTGATGGAGGCCCTGGAGGCCCGCTACGCCCTGACCGTCGAGGAGATCGCCCCCACCCGCGAGACCGTCACCTTCAAGCTCCCCCGCGCCCTGGCGGAGTAGGTCAGGCCAGGTTGGCGCGGACCCAGGCGGCAAGCGCCTCGATGGACAACTCGCCGGCGGCGAGGGCCAGGATGGTCCGGGTCGCGTCCACTTGGCTCGCCGTCAGGCGGCGGCCGTTCAGTCTCAGGAACAGGGTCAGGCACAGGAACGCAGCGCGCTTGTTGCCGTCCGCGAACGGGTGGTTGGCGGACACCGCTGCGGCGTAGGTGGCGGCCAGTTCAGCGAGATCGTCGACGCCTTCATAGCTGAACCGGTTGAGCGGCCGCGCCAGGGCCGATTCCAATAGGCCGCGGTCGCGAATCCCCTCGGCCCCGCCGTGCAGCGCCAGGCTGCGGTCGTGCAGGGCGATGACCGCCTCGATCTCGATCCAGCGCGGTTCGGCCACGCCAGCCTACTTCGCGAGCGCCCGGAAGGTGTCGCGGTACTCGTTCATGATCTCTTCGCCGAGGGCGATCTCTTCCGCCACCTTCTCGTCGTAGGCCGACACCCGCAGGTCGCCGCCGGGAGCGTCGGTCAGATAGATCGTGTCGCCCTTGACCACGCCGAGTTTGGCCAGGGCCTCCTTGGGCAGGACGACGCCGACGGAGTTGCCGATCTGGGTGATCTTCAGCGCGATCATGGGAAAAGCCTGGGCGGACGCCCCGGAATGAGGCGTGTCGGTTGAGCCATAGATGTTCTAACCGACGTAATACGTCAAGGCCGGCTTGACCGCGGCGGCGCTCTCGCCCATCCCCCCGGCGTGGCCGTCTATACCGACATCACCGATTCCGACCTCGAGGCTTTCCTCGCCGACTTCGACCTCGGCCAGGCGCAAAGCTGCAAGGGCATCGCCGAGGGCGTGGAGAACTCCAACTTCCTGGTGGAGACCACGGCCGGCCGCTTCATCCTGACCATCTATGAGCGCCGCGTGCGCGAGGAGGACCTGCCGTTCTTCCTCGGCCTGATGCAGTGGCTGGCCCAGCACGGCTATCCCTGCGCCGAGCCCATGCCCGGCCGCGACGGGCGCATCTATCGCCCCCTGCGCGGCAAGCCCGCCGCCCTGGTCGAGTTCATGAACGGCATCTCCGTGCGGCGGCCGACGGCCCAGCACTGCCGTGAGGCGGGCGAGGGCATGGCCTGGCTGCACGAGTGCACCCGCGGCTTCCCGCTCCGCCGGGTCAACGACCTCGGCCAGGCGGCGTGGCGGCCGCTGTTCGAGCGCCTGCGCGGCGCCGCCGACGGCCTGAAGCCGGGGCTGGCCGACGTGGTCGACCGGGACCTGACCACCCTGGCGGGTTGCTGGCCCGCCGAGCTGCCGGCCGGCGCCATCCACGCCGACCTCTTCCCCGACAACGTCTTCTTCCAGGGCGGCAGGTTCGCCGCCGCCATCGACTTCTACTTCGCCTGCGACGACTTCCTGGCCTACGACGTCGCCGTGGCCCTGAACGCCTGGTGTTTCGAGCCGGACGGCAGCTTCAACGCCACCCTGGCCCAGGCCTTCCTGGCCGGCTACGAGCGCCGCCGGCCGCTGTCTCCGGCCGAGCGCAGGGCCCTGCCAGTCCTTGCCTGGGGCGCGGCGATGCGCTTCTTCCTGACCCGGCTGAACGACTGGGGCGCGACGCCCGAGGGCGCCCTGGTCCGGCCCAAGGACCCGCTGGAATACGAGCGCAAGCTGGCCGTCCACCGCGCGGGCCTGCACCTCTATCCGGAGCCCGCGTGACCCCCAAGGTCGTGATCTACACCGACGGCGCCTGCAGCGGGAACCCGGGGCCGGGCGGCTGGGGCGCGGTGCTGATCTCCGGCTCGCACGAGAAGGAGCTGTGCGGCGGCGAGCCGGCCACCACCAACAACCGCATGGAGCTGATGGCCGCTATCCAGGCGCTGGAGGCCCTGACCAAGCCGTGCCGGGTGGAGCTGCACACCGACAGCCAGTACCTGCGCACCGGCATCACCGAATGGCTGCCCGGCTGGAAGGCGCGCGGCTGGCGGACGGCGGCCAAGACCCCGGTCAAGAACGACGACCTCTGGAAGCGCCTCGACCAGGCCCGCCTGCGCCACGAGGTCGACTGGCGCTGGGTCAAGGGCCACGCCGGCCACGAGATGAACGAACGCGCCGACGCCCTGGCGCGCAAGGGCCTGGAGCAGACGAGGGGGCTTCGGGCGTAGTCTCCCTTCCCCCTGGAGGGGGGAAGGGCCGGGGATGGGGGTGGAGGCGCTTCCGGAGAGGGCTGGGTGACAAAGCCGCCGCGGCGCCAATCCCATCCACAGCAGCGCGGAGAGGACGCCACCCCCACCCCTGCCCCTCCCCCCTCCAGGGGGAGGGAAACAAAGATGATCACCGACTGGGGGCTCGCGCCTCGAACACCTCGCGCGCTGCGGCGAGGGCGTTAATGGCGGCGGGGACGCCGGCGTAGATCGCCATCTGGACGATGACCTCGACGATCTCCTCGCGGGTCAGGCCGACGTTCAGGGCGCCCTCGATGTGGGCCTTGAGCTGGGCCGGGGCGTTGCCGAGGGCGGTCAGGGCGGCGACGGTGGCGATCTCGCGCTCGCGCAGGCCGAGGCCCGGCCGGCTCAGGATATCGCCATAGCCGGCCTCCACGATCCAGCGGGCGAAGTCCGGCGCCAGGGGCCATAGCGCCTGCATCTGGCGGTCGCGGGCGGGGGCGTTGATCTTCCCCACCGTCTCCCAGCCCCGCGCGAAGCGGCCGCCCGTGTCCTCGTCCATCCCGGGCCTCCTCAAGCGATCGACTGCAGCACCCCGCCCTCGGCCCGCACCGGCGCGCCGGTGATGGCGGCGGCCTCGCGCGAGCAGACGAACAAGACCACGTCCGCGACCTCCTCGGGCGTGATGAACCGCTTCAGCAGGGAGGACGGCCGGGCGCTCTTGAAGAACTCATCTTCGATCTGGGCCTCGGTGACGCCGCCCTGCTCGGCCAGGGCCTTGACGAACCCCTCCACGCCCTCCGAGCGGGTCGGGCCGGGCAGCACCGCGTTCACGGTCACCCCTGTCTGCGCCAGCGCCTGGGCGAAGCCGCGGGTCAGCGACAGCATGGCGGTCTTGGTCAGGCCGTAGTGGATCATCTCGGTGGGGATCTGGATCGCCGACTCCGAGGAGATGAACACGATCCGCCCCCAGCCCTTGGCCCTCATGTGCGGTCCGTAGTGGCGGGTCAGGCGGATGGGGCCGAGCACGTTGGTCTCGAACAGCCGCGTCCAGTCCTCGTCGGGGATCTCGAAGGCGTCCTTCGGCTCGAATATGCCGGCGTTGTTGACCAGGATGTCGAGCTCGCCCGAGGCGGCGATCACCTTCTCGGCGCCCTCGGCCGTGGAGATATCGCCCGGCGCGGGGATCAACTCGGTCCCGACCCCCTCGTCGCGCAGCCGCTCGATCGCCTCGGTGACCCGGCCGTGGGTGCGGCCGTTGATCGCCACCGCCGCCCCGTTCAGGGCCAGCGCCTTGGCGATGGCGTAGCCGATCCCGGCGGTGGATCCGGTGACGAGGGCGCGCATCCCCTTCAGGTCGACGTGCATGCGATATCCCTTTTCCGCTGGCCCTCGCGCCAGCAGATGGGCGCCCGGAGCGGGCTACGCCATCTCCGCGCGGACCTTCGCCCTCAGGACGTCGATGGGGGCGAGGCCCTTGTCGGTCTTGAAGTGCCAGTAGGTCCAGCCGTTGCAGGCCGGCTGGCTCTGGACCATGGCCCCGATCTTGTGGATCGAGCCAGTCAGCTCGCCCACCGCCAGGCTGCCGTCCGGGCGCACGCGGGCGACGTGGCGGCCTTGCGGACAGAAGAGCTCGTCGCCGGGGCGCAGCAGGCCGGCCTCGACGATCAGGCCGAACGGCACGCGCGGCTCCGACCGCTTGGAGCCGGTGACCTCGACCTCGCCCGGCGCGGCCGGGACGACCTTGGCGATCCGCGCCCTGGCCAGCGCGACGTAGTCCGGCTCGCGCTCGATGCCGATGAACCGGCGGCCCAGCCGCTTGGCCACCGCGCCGGTGGAGCCGACGCCGAAGAACGGGTCCAGCACCACGTCGCCGGGCTTGGAGGCGGCCAGGATCACCCGGTGCAGCAGGGCCTCGGGCTTCTGGGTCGGATGCGCCTTGGCGCCGGAGCCGGTCTTGATCCGCTCCTCGCCCGTGCACAGCGGCAGGGTCCAGTCCGAGCGCATCTGCAGCTCGTCGTTGGCCATCTTCATGGCGTCGTAGTTGAAGGTGTAGCGCTTCTGGCCGCGCGACTTGGCGGCCCAGATCAGGGTCTCGTGGGCGTTGGTGAAGCGGGTGCCCTTGAAGTTCGGCATCGGGTTGGACTTGCGCCACACCACGTCGTTCAGGATCCAGAACCCCAGGTCCTGCATCGTGGAGCCGACGCGGAAGATGTTGTGGTAGCTGCCGATCACCCACAGGGCGCCGTCGTCCTTAAGAACCCGCCGGCACGCGGTCAGCCAGGCGCGGGTGAAGGCGTCATAGGCCTCGAACGAGGCGAACTGGTCCCAGTGGTCGTCCACGGCGTCGACCTTGGAGTTGTCGGGCCGCAGCAGGTCGCCGCCGAGCTGGAGGTTGTAGGGCGGGTCGGCGAAGACGAGGTCGACGCACTTTTCCGGCAGGGCGGCCAGGGCCTCCAGGCAATCGCCCTCGATGATGGTCTCGGGACCGGGATTCATGGCCTCGCTGCTCCGTTCGCGAAGCGGCTACGCTTGGACCGTTACGGTTAAGAGCGCATTATGGCTCACAGTAATCGGCCGTTATCCGTGAGGGCGCAATCTCGTCGCGTTCGCCCTCCGAGACGGGCGATTCATGACGCGGGGAGGCTGTCATGGTGCGTGCTGTGATTCCGTCGGGAACGGGCGGAGGGACAGGCCGGCCCTTCGGCCTGAGGCTTACGGCGGTGGACATCGTGATCATCGCCGGGGCCGCCATGCTGGTGGCGTTCATCAGCGCCATCGGCGGCTCGGCGCTGGGGCTCTAGCCCCGGCGGGACTTGCGCTCGGAAGCGCGGTGGAGCTTTCTGCGCGCGCCGGAGCGTGGGCGCCAGACCCCGGTCGGCGAGGGGTCTTCCATGCCGTTGCCGCCGCCGCCCGACCAGTCGACCGTCGTCAGCCAGGTGGAGGTCACCGCCGCGCGCCTGCCGCCGTCTGTGGGCGACGCGGCCTTCTCGATCATCCGCCTGAACGACGCCGAGATCACCGCCCAGCCGCGGCTCGACGACGTGCTGAGCCAGGTGCCGGGCGTGTCGCTGTTCCGGCGCACCTCCAGCGCGGCCGAGAACCCGACCACCCAGGGCATCTCCCTGCGCTCCATCGCCGGCTCGGGGGCGGGCCGGGCTCTGGTCACCCTGGACGGGGTGCCGCAGAACGACCCGTTCGGCGGCTGGGTGATCTGGACCGCCCTGCCGCCCGAGAGCCTGGAGGGCGCCTCTGTCGTGCGCGGGGCGGGGGCGGGGCCCTATGGCGCCGGCGCCCTGACCGGCGTGGTGGCGCTGGACGAGCTGTCGCGGCCGGGCGCCATCCAGGGCGAGGTCTCGGCCGCGCAGCTGGGCGGCGTGCGGGCGGCGGCGGCCACGGTCCAGCCGGTGGGCGGGGCCGACCTGTTCCTCAGCGCCTCGGGCGAGAACAACGACGGCTGGATCCCGGTGCGCCAGGGCCGGGGGGCGGCCGACGACCGCGTCAGCCTGCAGGACTGGAGCGGCGCGGCCCGGCTGCAGGCCCCGATCGGCCGCGCCCTGATGGCCGTGCGGGTCTCCGCCTACCGCGAGGACCGCGACGCGGGCCTGGTCGGCGCCCAGTCGACCGCGCAGGGCGAGATCGCCAGCATCACCATCGCCGCCCAGCCCGAGAAGGACGCCCTCGGCTGGCGGCTGCAGGGCTGGGCCCACGCCAGCAACCTCGCCAACACCTCGGTCTCGGTGGCGGCCGGCCGGGTGTCGACGACCCTGGCCAACAACCAGTACGCCACGCCGGCCCTCGGCTGGGGCTTCAACGGCGCCCTGCGCGGCCAGGGCGACGCCTTCACCTGGGAGGTCGGCACGGACGTGCGCGGCGCGGCGGGCGAGGACCAGGAGCTGTTCAGCCAGGGCCTGGCCAAGCGCCGGATCGCCGGGGGCCGCACGCTGGTGGCCGGCGGCTATGGCGAGGCGACGCTCTCGACCGGCGACTGGCTGTTCACCGGCGGCGCGCGCATTGACGGCTGGGCGACCCAGGACGGCCACCGGGTCGAGACGGTGGTGGCCACCAACGCCGTGACCTTCTCCGACCATCCGGCCGACCGCTCCGGCGCCCTGCCGAGCTTCCGCCTGGGCGTGCGGCGCGACATCGGCGGCGGGCTCTACCTGCGCGCGGCCGGCTATTCCAGCTTCCGGCCGCCGACCCTGAACGAGCTCTACCGGCCGTTCCGCGTCGGCAACGACGTGACCGAGGCCAACCCCGACCTGAAGCCCGAGCGGCTGTTCGGCGCCGAGGCGGCCCTGGGCGGCCAGGTCGGCGGCTTCACCTTCAGCGCCGGCGGGTTCGTCAACCGGCTGGACGACGCGGTGACCAACGTGACCATCGGCGTCGGGCCCGGGACGTTCCCGGGCTTCGAGGGCGCGGGCTTCATCCCGGCGGGTGGCCACCTGCGCCAGCGCCAGAACGCCGGCACCATCGACGCCAAGGGGATCGAGGCCGACGCCTCCTATGCCCTGGCCCGGCGGCTGACCCTGCGGGCCGCGGCCGACTACACCGACGCGCGCGTGGACGGCGGCAGCGACGCGCCCCAGCTCACCGGCCTGCGCCCGGCCCAGACGCCTCGGTTCACCGCCACGGCGGGCGCGGACTGGCGGCCGTTCGATCGGCTGAGCCTGGAGGGCCAGATGCGCTACGAGAGCAGCCGCTTCGACGACGACCAGAACACCAACCTGCTGGCCGCGGCGGTGACCGTGGACGCCCGCGTCACCTGGGCGTTCGGCGGAGGGATCAGCGGCTATGTGGCGGCCGACAACCTGTTCGACGAAGCCGTCCCGACCGCGATCAGCTCCGGCGTCGTCAGCTACGACGAGCCGCGCGTGTTCCGCGTGGGCCTGACGATCAGGCGGTGACGTTCGGGCTCCCGAGCGGATCACGCCGGCGCTCCCTCCTCCACCGTCACCCTCGGCCTCGTGCCGAGGGTCCCTCTCGCCGCTGGCCTTGAGCCTGGACGTCGGAGTGCGGCGTAGCGGAGGCAGGGACCCTCGGCACGAGGCCGAGGGTGACGGCGCAAGGGGGTCAGGCTGCGCTTGTCCTGGCTCGGGGCCGGGTCTATGGCGCCGGCCTCGTGTGCGAGGGAATGGCGTCTTCCCGCGGGATGTTTCCCGCCGCGCGGATGACGGGAGGGAAGCGATTAGGTGGTCCGTTGGCGATCATTCCTCGCTTGGGCCGCTGGAGTTCGCTGGAGAGCGCCGGCGACTCCTTGGAAGCACCGTTCCCTTTCCAAAACGCCGGCCAGGAATGGCATGCTATGTTATAACAATTCGTCTTGAGAACGCTGGGGACACGAGTACGATAATCTTTTGCGCAAGACGTGGAGATGGACATGTCGCTCGTGACCAAGGGGGCGGTCGCCTCCGCCCTCCTGATGATCGCCAGCCCTGCCTGGGCGTTCAGCTACGAGGCCGCCCCCGCGGGCGGCGGCGCCGGCTTCGCCGACCCCGACAGGATGGCGGACGGCGCATCCTCGGCGCTGCAGCAGTCGATGTCGGACCAGGCCGAGCGCGCGCGAAGCGGCGAGCGCGATCTCGCCTCGCCGGCCATGTCGAATGCCGCCGGCGCCCAGACCTACGGCTTCGGCCCCATCCGCAGCACGGCGCAGACCTATGTAGGCCCCGGCCAAGGCTTCGGACCTCCCGGTCGGACCGATCAAGGCCAAGGCGTCCTAACGGGAACGCTGCCGTCGCCCGGCCAATAGGCGCGACCTCGTGGCGCGTCGCCTGCGGCGGCCGGCGGACTTCGCGACCGGGCAGGCTTCGCTATACTGGTGCGGTGAAGTGGGACTCTACTGCAGGGCTGGGTCAGCCGCGGCGATCCAGTTAGGTAATTTTGCATGCTCCATCGCCTGACGCGCGCGCTTCTCGCCGCCGCCGCGCCGCTCGCCCTCGCCGTCTCCTCAGCCCATGCGGCCCTGCCGCGGTTTCCCCAGCCCTACGGCGACCGGATCGTGTTCGTCGCGGACGGCAACATCTGGTCGGTCCCCAAGGCCGGCGGGACGGCCGAGCGGCTGACCAGCGCGGCCGGCCAGGACATGTTCCCGCGGGTCTCCCCGGACGGTCGCTGGATCGCCTACACCGAGGCCAGCAAGGCGGGCACGGACGTCTGGGTGATCCCGGCGGCGGGCGGCGCGGCGCGGCGGCTGACCTTCCATCCGACCACCGAGGCCGGCACGGGCGACCGCCACGGGCCTGACAACATGGTCGTCACCTGGACGCCCGACTCCAAGTCCGTGGTCTATCTGACCAAGAAGGACCAGTGGAACGGCTGGATCCAGAACATGTACAAGGTCCCCGTGGACGGGGGCGCGCCCGTCGCGATGGACATCGACAGCGCCGTGGGCCTGGCGACCTTCGGGCCGGACGGCCACACCATCGCCTACAACCGCATCTTCCGGAACTTCCGCACCTGGAAGCGCTACAACGGCGGCCTGGCGCAGCAGGTGTTCACCTACGACTTCGACACCCGCCGGCTGACCCAGCTCACGACCTGGTCGGGCACCAACACCTCGCCCATGTGGTACGGGCGCAAGATCTACTACCTCTCCGACCAGGACGCGCATCGGCGCGCCAACATCTGGGTCTACGACCTCGACACCAAGCAGGCGCGCGAGGTCACCCACTTCACCGACTATGACATCGATTTCCCCGCGCTCGGGGGCGACGCGATCTCGTTCCAGCAGGGCGGCAAGCTCTATCTGCTCGACCTGCCGAGCGAGCAGCTGCGCGAGGTTCCGGTCAGCGTGCCGGACGACAACCCGCGCACCCGCGCGCGCGTGGTCGAGGTCAAGGACGCGATCCGCGACTCCGACCCCTCCGGCCAGGTCGACTACGCCCTCGCGCCCAACGGCAAGCGGACCCTGTTCTCCGCCCGCGGCGACCTCTTCAGCGTGCCCACCGAGCATGGCGCCGTGCGCAACCTGACCGGCACCCAGGGCGCGGACGAGGACCATCCGGCCTGGTCGCCCGACGGGCGGACCATCGCCTACACCACCGACGCCGGCGGGCGGCAGGAGGTCGCGGTCAGGCCGGCGGAGGGCGGGCCGCAGACGGTGCTGACCGACTTCCCGACCGGCTATTTCTACGGCCCGGTCTGGTCGCCCGACGGGAAGAGGCTGGCGTTCAGCGACGTGGAGCACAAGCTCTGGACCGTCCGGACGGACGGCGGAGCGCCCCGCCAGGTCGCCCAGGACAAGCTGGAGGAGATCCACGACCAGTCGTTCTCGCCGGACGGCCGCTGGCTGGCCTTCAGCATGACCGCCTACAGCCGGCGGCGGGACCTCTATCTGTACGAGCTGGCGAGCGGCAAGCTGACCAGGCTCGGCGACGGGTCCGGCATCGACGAGGACCCGGTCTGGTCGCCCGACGGGAAGGTCCTCTACTTCGTCTCCAGCCGGCACGAGAACACCGTGATGTCGGACGTGGAGTTCGACTTCGCCATGCTGAAGTCGGAGGGGATCTACGCCGTTCCCCTGACGCGCGACGCCGCCTCGCCCGTGGCCCCGCGCTCGGACGAGGCCGACAGCGGTCCGTCCGACGACGACGATGACAAGGCGGCCGGGCCGAGCGACGACAAGCCCGGCAAGGAAAAGGACAAGACCAAGGGCAAGGACGAGCACGGCGACGACCACAAGGCCGGGGAGGGCCAGACCGCTCCCGACAAGGCCGGGCCGATCGCCCCGATCCGCATCGACCTCGACGGCATGATGGCCCGCGCCGTCGCCATCCCGGTGGATCCGGCCAACATCGCCGGCCTCGATGTCCGCGACCACCGCATCTACTACCTGACCCAGCCGATCGGCCTGATCGAGGGGGAGCTCAAGGGTGAGAGCTCCGCCCTGCGCTACTTCGACCTCAAGGCGCGCAAGAGCAAGGTCGTGGCCAGCGACGTCGACAGCTATTCCCTGTCGCTGGACGGCCAGAAGGTGCTGATCAAGCACGACAAGGACTACACCGTCCTCGACGCCAAGGCCGACGCGGAAAAGGACGACGACAGCAAGAAGAAGCTCGACCTCGACCAGATGCGCGCCCCTGGTCGATCCCGTGCAGGAATGGTCGGAGATGTTCGAGAACGCCTGGCGGCTCGAGCGCGACATGTTCTTCTCGCCGGTCATGAACGGCGTGGACTGGCAGGCGGTGCACGACAGCTACGCCAAGCTTCTGCCGCTGGCCGGCTCGCGCATGGACCTGACCTATCTGATCGGCCAGGTGATCGGCGAGATCGGCAATTCCCACACCTATGTCGGGGGCGGCGACTACGCCGATCCGGGACCCGCGGTGCATCCGGCCCTGCTCGGCGTCGACTGGAGCGTGGATCCGGCGTCGGGCCGCTACCGCATCGCGGCGGTCTATCCGGGCGACAACACCCGCGACGACTACCGCAGCCCGCTCACCGAGCCGGGCGTCGCGGCCAAGGTCGGGGACTATGTGCTGGCCATCAACGGCCTGGACCTGCGTGCGCCGACCGACCCGAACAGCCTGCTGCAGCTCGCGAAGGGGGATGAGACGGTCGACCTGACCGTCCGCCGACACGCCCGCGGGGCCGACGCGGCACGTGATCGTCAAGCCGATCGACAGCGAGCTTGGCCTGCGCGAGACGGCGTGGATCGCCCACAACCGCGCCGTGGTCGACAAACTGTCGGGGCGGCCGCATCGGCTATGTCTACATGTCGGACATGGAGCAGCTGGGCCTGCAGCAGTTCATGCGGCAGTTCTACGCCCAGCTCGACAAGCAGGCGCTGATCATGGACGACCGCTGGAACGGCGGCGGCTTCATCGCGCCCTATGCCCTGGAGCGCCTGCGCCGGGTCCTCGCCACCCTCGACACCAACCGCGAGCACGGAGTGACCACCGAGCCGCAGGAGGTGCTGAACGGGCCCAAGGTCGCCTTGCTGAACCACTGGTCCGCGTCGGACGGCGACATCTTCCCCTATGTTCCACACCTATGGCCTGGGCAAGCTGATCGGCACCCGCTCCTGGGGCGGGGTGCGCGGCATCCGCGGCAACTGGCGGCTGATGGACGGCGGCTACATCACCATCCCCGAGGAGAGCCTCTACACCACCGGCAGCCAGTGGGCGGTGGAGAACCACGGCGTCGATCCCGACATCGAGGTGGAGGACCAGCCTGCGGACCTGCTCACCGGCCACGACGCCCAGCTGGAGACCGCGGTCGCCGTGCTGATGGAGCAGATCGCGGGCAAGCCCGCCGGCCTGCCCGCGCCCCCGCCGCTGCTGCCGCCCTATCCGCCCAGCGGGATCGTGCCGCCCCAGCCGTAGCGCCTTGCCTGCCTGGCGCGCGGGCGCCAAGGCCGCCCCCTCCGGGCTTGCGGCAGCGCTTGGCCGGAGGCCCGCTCGCCCCATCTGACTGGGTGAGGCAAGAGGAACGTTCGACGGACATGGCGACCGGTTGGGCGCGCGAAGGCGCGGTCCTGGATCAGATCCACGACACCATCATCGATGGCGTCCAAGGCGCCCGTGCGCGCCTCCCGCAAGGCGAGGGCACGCTTGAGTGCGTCGAGTGCGGAGAGGTGATCCCGGCGCGTCGGCGCGAGGCCTTGCCGGGCGTCACCACCTGCATCGCCTGCCAGTCCGTCCGGGACCGCCACGTCGTGCACGCCACGATCAACCGACGGGGAAGCAAGGACAGCCAGCTGAAGTAGTTGCGCTGCGGCCGTCAACGCCGCGGCTCGCCGCCGTCATCCCAGCAGCCGTTGCGCGTCCGCCCACAGGCGCCTGGTCAGTTCGGACGCGGATGCGGTCGAGGCCAGGGCCGCGGACTGGCCGGCCCAGGCCTGCATCCGGTCGATGTCGCCGCGCCGGGCGGCGTCGGCCCGCATCGCGGCCGTGAGGCCCCGCTGGACCGGAATAGGGCGCGGGCTTCGGCGCACCGGGGGCGGTGGCGGCGCGGACATAGGCGGTCGCCAGGCTGCGCCCGGCGCGGCCGCTGAACACCCGGCTGAGCTGCGTCTGCTCGGGCAGCGCACGCCCGATGGCGTCGGCCCAGGCGGGATGGATGGCCGCCTCGGGGCAGCGGAGGAAGCCCGTGCCGATCTGCACCGCGCTGGCGCCCAGCATGAGCGCGGCGGCGACGCCCCGCCCGTCCGCGACGCCGCCGGCCGCCACCACGGGCGCGCTCACGGCGTCCACGACGGCGGGCAGCAGCGAAAAGAGGCCGACGAGGTCGCGCTCGGCATGGGCGGAGTCGAACGCGCCGCGGTGGCCGCCGGCCTCCATGCCCTGGGCGATGATCACGTCCGCGCCGGCGGCCTCGGCCTGCCGCGCCTCCGCGACCGTCGAGACCGTCGCGAACCAGGCCATGCCCCTGGCCTTGGCGCGCCGCGCGTAGTCGGCCGGGAACAGGCCCATGATCGAGGAGGCCGCGACCGGCTGCGCGTCGAGCAGGGCCTCGCATTGGGCCGCGAAGTCCGGCGGAGCGGCGTCCCCGGCGGAAAGCGGCGGCTCCGGGCCCCATTGCGCCAGGAAGGCGCGGACCTCGGCCTCACGCGCGGGGTCGCGGGCCGGCGGGGCGGCCGGGATCCACAGGTTGATCTGGAACGCCGCCGGGCCGGAGGCGCGCACCTCGCGGGCCCAGTCCAGGATCTCGTCCGGCTGCATGAGCACCGCGCCCAGCCCCCCCATGCCGCCCGCGTTCGCGACGGCGACCGAGAGGGCCGGGGGGCTGGCGCCGGCCATGGGCGCGAGGAGGATCGGGCGCTCCAGTCCGAAGCGCCGGCAGAACGCCTCGGCCCGCTGCGTGGGGGTCATGGACCGCCTCCGATGTTCGAACGCGCCGGGACGGGCCGGCCTCCCGGCGGGCGGGCTTTCGCCGCTTGCGGGGTCCGCTGCTTCTTCCACCAGACATAGAAGCCGGTCACGCACGACTGGATCGTCGCCAGGCCCAGCAGGAAGACGACTGCGACGCCGAGGAGGCCGGCGACCTGGCCGGTATGGAAGGGATAGAGCGCGCGGCTGAGCCGGCGGCCTGCGCTGTCGTGGTAGGGATCGTCGACGTAGACCGGCCGGCCGCTGCGCTGGTCTAGATAGACCGTGACGGGGCCGAGGCCGCAGTATTCCTCGTACCCCGACCGGGTGAAGGCGACGCCATACAGGCCGCGGTCGGGCAGATAGCTCGCGAAGGCGGGCGTCCATCCCAGCCCCTGCGCGCGGGCCGCCCGGCTGGCCGCAGCCAGGGCCTCGGGAAGGCCGAGGGCGCCGGCGGCCGGCGGCGGAGGCTGCGGCGGCGGCCGGTCGAACGGCGACGCGCGCGCCGGCGAGATCGCCGTCACGATGGGCGTGAACGCCTCGTCGAAGAAGTTCATGGCCGCCGAAGTGAAGGCGAGCGCCGTCACCCCGATCAGCAGCCACAGCCCGATCGACCGGTGCAGGTCCAGCATCAGCCGGGCCAGGCGCGCGCGCAGGTCGGACGGTCCACATCCGCCGCCACCGGCTCCAGAACGGCCCGGCCGTCGGCAGGGTGAGATAGAGGCCGACGCCGTTGCCGACCAGCCAGCCGAGCGCCGCGACGCCCATCAGCCAGCGCCCCCACCGGCCGGCCAGCAGAGTGTAGTGCAGGGCGAACACGCCGGCGACGATGTGGCGCCGGTCAAGGCCCGGCCCGCTCCGGCGCGCGCCGACGACGCGGCCGTCATGCGGGTCGAGGAAGATCTGGTCGATCGCCAGCGCCCTGGACGGATCCCTGGCCGCGACGATCGCCTCGATGGTCCGGCCCGGGCCGCGTCCGAAGCGGGAACCGGGTGACCACCAGGTCGGGCCTGGCCCGCTCCAGCCGCGCCACGGCCTCGACGGGCGCCAGCGTCGGGCCGGCCGCCGTGGTCCTGAACAGATCGGGATTGAGGGCGGCGTCGAGCGGCCCGTCCACGCACAGCAGGCATCCGGTGACGGCCGCGACCAGCAGGAAACGCCATGACGGCGAGCCCCAGGTAGCGGTGGACCGCGATCCAGAACCGCCGCGCGCCGCCCCCGCTCATCCCCGGCGCTGGTCGACCATTAGGCGCGCCAGCTCCCGGTCGTCGACCCCGGCCACGATCTCGGAGAAGGTCGCCTCGTCCTCGTCCTGCCCAAGCTTGAAGGTCGCGTGGACCGACAAGACCTCCGCCCGGAAGGCGACGATGCGCGGGACCAGGCGGGCGTAGCGCTCCCCCATCCGCTCGGCGCGCCAGGCGTCGGGGCCATGGCCCTCCAGCGCCTCGATCAGCAGGGCCAGGGCGCGGTCGTTCAGTTCCGGCGCCAGCGTCACCCGGAGCTGAAAGCGGGCGACGGCGTAGTTTCCAGGTCGGCCCCCACGCCGGCCTGGAGACGAGGCGAGGGGAGATGTACCCCTGCGGGCCCTGGAAGATCGCCAGCGCCCGCGGATCGGCCTCAAGCGCGGCGAGGTGCGGATTGGAGCGTGCGAAGTGCCCAATGAGCGCGACGATGCGCCCCTCGCCGTCGGTCTCCGGGACCAGCGGCAGCGGCGTGGCTGCGAAGCCCGCTTCGCCATGGGACACCAGCGTCGCCAGCGGATGCGCGCGCACGAGCCCCAGGATATCGGCCGGCGATCTCGGATCGAAGACGCTCATCTCGGGTCTCCCCCCGGCGAAACCGGCTCAGACCGACTGCAGCCGCCGCACCTCGGCGGGCGGCAGGGCCGCCGGCGGCCAACGATCGGCCCACGGGGCGGCTTGCTCCAGTTCCGCGGCGAGCGCCAGCAGGAGGTCGTCGGCGCCTTGCCCCGCGGAGAGGAGAGAGCCGATCGGCAGGCCGTCCGCCGTCATGCCCAAAGGCAAGGAGACGCTGGGCGTGCCGACGAGGTTGTGCAGCGGGGTGTAGTCGACATAGTCGAACAGGGTCGTCCAGAGCCTCTCGAACGGCTGGGTCGGCGCCATCGCGCCGAGCGGGAGCGGGGCCGAGCGTGTCACCGGCGAGAGCACGACGTCCCAGCCCCGGTGGAACTCCGCGACCGCCCGCGTTCCGTCCGTGATGGCGGCATAGCATTGCGCGAGCTGCTCGGGGGGGATGCTCCGCCGCTTCTCCTCCAGGCCGATGGTCCATGGCTCCAGCAGGTCCGAGAGCGGCGTCCCGGGATGGCGCGCCGAGTAAAGGTCGACGAGGTCTCCGCCGAGATAGGGCCACAGCGTCTGGATCGCCTCGCGCAGGGCTGCGCGGTCGATCGGCATGGCCACGGCCTCGACCCGATGACCGAGGTCGGCGCAGAGCGCCGCCGTCTTGCGGACCAGATCGGCGACCTCGCCGTCGGGCGGACCGCTGAGGCCCTCGAGGTCCAAGGCGATGCGCAGCGGGCGCCGCGAAACAGCGACGGACGCCAGTTCGTCCGGCCGCTCCATCCTGAGCGCCCAGGCGACGTCGCGGACCGACCTTGCGATCAGGCTGTCGCTGCACAGGAGGTCGTCGACGAGGTGGTGGACGCGGGCGCGCACGTTCCAGCCGCGGCTGGGCTTGAAGCCGACCACGCCGCAATTGGCCGCCGGCACCCGGATCGAGCCCGCCGCGTCGCTGGCATGGGCGTAGGGGACCATGCCCGTGGCGACCGCCACGGCCGCGCCGGTGCTCGAGCCGCCCGCGGTGCGCGACGCGTCCCAGGGGTTCAGGGTCGGCCCGGTGAGCAGGGCCTCGCCGCTGCAGAGCAGGCCGAACTCCGGCATCGCCGACATGCCCACGGCCACCAGGCCGGCCGCGTCCAGTCGGCGGGCGAACGGATAGGCCACGGTCCCGACCGCATGCCGCCGGGCGCGCGAACCGGACGTCTGGGGAAAGCCCGGATAGGAAAGCGACGCCTTCAGCAGCACCGGCGCGCCCGCCATCGGCGTGGCGCGGTCGATCGCCTTGGCGGCGGCGCGCGCGTGGTCGAAGGCGCGATAGCTAACGGCGTTCAGCGCGGGATCGATCTCCTCGATACGCAGGATCGCGGCTTCGGCCAGGGTGTCCGCCGATGCCTCGCCGTTGCGGACCAGCGCCGCCTGGTCATGCGCATCGAGGCGAGCGATCGCCCAGGCCTCGGATCGAGTAAGCGACAAGGGCTCGTCTCCCAATTCCATGAATTCCTGGCGCTGCTCGAACACGGCCTTGCGCTGGTCGTTGACGACGTCGTCGTACTTCAGAAGGTTCTTGCGGATGTCGTAGTTGCGCGCCTCGACCTTCTTCTGGGCGGTGGCGATGGCGCTGTTCAGCCACTTGTGGGTGATCGCCTCGCCTTCCTGCACCCCGAAGCGGCGCATGATCATGTCGAGCCGCTCGCCGGCGAAGATGCGCAGCAGGTCGTCCTCGCACGACAGGAAGAACTTGGAGTGCCGGGGTCGCCCTGGCGGCCGTCCGGCCCCTGAGCTGGTTGTCGATCCGCCGGCTCTCGTGGCGCTCGGTGCCGAGCACGAAGAGGCCGCCCGCCGCCAGGGCCGCCTGCTTGCGGCCGGCGATCTCGACCTCGAACTCCTTGCGCTTGGCCAGCGCCATCTCGGGCGTGACCTCCACGCCCTGGGCGCGCTGCTCGGCGCGCCAGCGCTCGATCTTCATGTCGAGGTTGCCGCCGAGCTGGATGTCGGTGCCGCGGCCGGCCATGTTGGTGGCGATGGTCACCGCGCCGCAGACGCCGGCGTCGGCCACGATGTAGGCTTCCTGCTCGTGGTAGCGGGCGTTCAGCACGTTGTGCGGGATGCCGGTCTTCTTCTTGCCGTCCTGCTCGAACTTGTGGAGCTTCAGAAGCTCGGAGAGCTGCTCCGACTTCTCGATCGAGACGGTGCCGACCAGGATCGGCTGACCTGGACGTAGCACTGCTCGATCTGCTTGATGATCGACTGGTTCTTCTCGGCCGCGGTGCGATAGACCTCGTCGTCGTCGTCGATCCGGCGCACCGCGACGTTGGTCGGGATCTCGGTGACGTCCATCTTGTAGATGTCGAGGAACTCCTGCGCCTCGGTCGCGGCCGTGCCGGTCATTGCCCGACAGCTTCGAATAGAGGCGGAAGTAGTTCTGGATGGTGACCGAGGGCCAGGGTCTGGTTCTCGGGCTGGACCTCGACGCGCTCCTTGGCCTCGATGGCCTGGTGCAGGCCCCTCCGACAGGCGCCGGCCGTGCATCATCCGGCCGGTGAACTCGTCGATCAGCATCACCTCGCCGTCGCGCACGATGTAGTCGCGGTCGCGCATGTAGAGCACGTTGGCGCGCAGGGCCTGGTTCAGGTGGTGGACCACCGAGATGTTGGCCGGGTCGTACAGGCCCGCGGAGTCGGGCAGCAGGTGGCCCGCCTGCTCCAGCATCTCCTCGGCCTTTTCAGAGCCGTACTCGGTCAGGAGGACCTGCTTCTGCTTCTCGTCGTGCTCGAAGGTCTCCGGGTCGGTGATCAGCTCGCGCACCAGGTCGTCCATGGTGCGGTAGAAGGCCGAGCGGTCGTCGGTGGGGGCCGGAGATGATCAGAGGCGTGCGCGCCTCGTCGATCAGGATGGAGTCCACCTCGTCGACGATCGCGAAGTTGTGGCCGCGCTGGACCATCTCGCGCACGTCGTAGACCAGGTTGTCGCGCAGGTAGTCGAAGCCGAACTCGTTGTTGGTGCCGTAGGTGATGTCGCTGGCGTAGGCCTGGCTGCGCTCGCCCTGGGTCAGGCCGTGCACGATCACCCCGACGCTCATGCCGAGGAAGCGGTAGATCTGCCCCATCCAGTCGGCGTCGCGGTGGGCCAGGTAGTCGTTGACCGTGATCACGTGCACGCCCTTGCCTTCCAGGGCGTTCAGATAGACGGGCAGGGTGGCGACCAGGGTCTTGCCTTCGCCGGTCCGCATCTCGGCGATGCGCCGCGGTGCAGCACCCATGCCGCCGACGAGCTGCACGTCGTAGTGGCGCTGGCCGAGCGTGCGCTTGGACGCCTCGCGCACCGTGGCGAAGGCCTCGTTCAGCAGGTCGTCGAGCTTGGCGCCCTGGGCGAGGCGGTCGCGGAACTCGGCGGTCTTGGCGCGCAGCTGCTCGTCGGTCAGGGCCGCGAACTGCGGCTCCAGGGCGTTGATCGCCTGGGCGCGGGCCAGCATGCCCTTGACCTTCCGGTCGTTGGAGGAGCCGAAGATCTTTTTGGCGAGGGGCGAGCATGCGGGGGTCCGGGAACGAGAGCGGCGCTTGTTCGCCGATGAAATGCGCCGCGACCGGTCGAGCTTCCGTCCGGTTTGCGCGCGCGAGACTTAAGAACAGCCCCCGGAACTGTCAACGCGACCGCGCGCCCCGGGGGGATCGGGCCAATCTACAGGACTTGCGGCCCCCGCGTCCCCCTCAAGCGCCCGGTCAGATCGGTTCGCGCCGGCGGCGCAGCCACACCGCGCCGCCGAGCATGGCACGGCCGCGACGAGCCCGGCCCACAGCCACGGCGTCGACAGGAACTGCGCCACGTCGGGCGTCGGCAGCTGAATGCCCGGCAGGTCCTTGGGCGGGCTGGCGAAGGCGACCCGCCTCGTTGCCCATGAGGCGATAGCTGAGCAGCTTCCAGACGTAGCCGGTGTTGAACGCCAGCCGCTCGAAGACGCACAGCGCCAGGGGCGGGCCGACGCCCCACAGGAAGGTCATCCGCTTGGCCCAGGCCGAGACCAGCAGCAGCCAGGCCCACACCGGCGCGTACCACAGGGTCTGGGTGATCACGCCGTAGACGAACAGGCCGGCGACATGGAGCAGGGGAACCTGCGACCACAGAAGGCCGGCGTCCTCGCCCCCGCACGGCATGGGCCGCCGAGCCCATGATCAGCATCAAAAGCTGGGCGATCAGGGTCACCACGATGGTCACTGCCGGCAGCACCGCCATGGGGATCGCCGCCTTGGCCAGAACGGCGGTCAGGTCGGAGACCGGCAGGGACTTCCAGAACAGGATGCTGCGGTCGCGCCGCTCGTTGTGCAGGGCGCCCAGGCAGTAGAACACCCCCACCAGGGTGGCGGTGACCATGATCGCCAGGCCGCCGATCAGATAGGGCGCGGCGGCGGGGACCTGGGCGATATGCGGCGGCCCGCCCTGGGTGCGCATCACCACCTGCGGCGGGTGCAGGATGCTGAGCAGGAAGCCGAACAGCACCACCCCTCCGGCGATCAGCGGCGCAGATAGATCGAGCGGTTCTCCCAGAGCTCGCGGCGCACCGACCAGTAGAAGGGGCGCGTGCGGCGCAGGACCGGCGGGCGTTCCACGGCCGCTTCGGCGGCGGTGTCGGACAGGGCGCTCATGCGGCGGCCTCATGCTTTGGCGGGTGCGCCGCCCATGACGGCGACGAACAGGTCGGCGATGCTGGCGGTGTGGACCCTCCCCCGAGCGTGGCGAGCTGCTCGCGTGGGGCGCTGTCGAAGAGGAGGATGCTGCGGCCGAACACCTGGCGCTCGTTGATGGGGGCCCAGGCCCGCGCGGCGGCGAGGTTCTCGGGCGCGACCATCACCTCGAGGTAGCGCTGCTCGAACGCCTCCATGCTGCAGCTCAGGACGATGCGGCCGGACCGGATGAAGGCGAGGTCGGTGAGGATGTGCTGCACCTCCTCGACCTGGTGGGTGGTCACCACGATGGTGCGGCTGTGGTCGAAGTAGTCGTTCAGCAGGCTGTCGTAGAACTGCTTGCGGTAGAGCAGGTCGAGGCCCAGGCGTCGGCTCGTCGAGCACCAGGAGGCGCGCGTCGATGGCCATGACCAGGGCCAGGTGCAGCTGGGTGACCATGCCTTTGGAAAGCTGGCCGACGCGCTTGTTCGGCTTGATGTCGGTCCTGGCCAGGAAGGCTTCCGCCCTAGCGCGGTCGAACCGCGGGTGGACGCCCTCGACGTAGTCGACCGCCTGCGAGACCTTCATCCAGCGCGGCAGCACCGCCACGTCGGCGATGAAGCAGACGTCCCGCATCAGCACGTCCCGGTCGACCCAGGGGTCGCGCCCCAGCACCTTGAGGTCGCCCTCGTACTGGGTCAGGCCGAGGATGGCGTTGAGCGCGGTCGACTTGCCCGCGCCGTTCGGGCCGATCAGGCCGAGGATGCGGCCCCTCCTCGACCTCCAGGTCGACGCCGTCGAGCGCGACCGTGGCGCCGAAGCGCTTGCGAAGCCCGCGGGCCTTGATGCACGCCATGGCTCAGCCCTCCCCGGCAGTAGAGCCGCCGAGCAGTTCGCCTGGCGTCAGGCCGAGGCGCCGGATGGTCGCCTGGATCGCCGGCCACTGCTCGGCCAGGAACTTCTCGCGCTCGTCCTTCATCAGGACCTTGGCCGCGCCCGGCCGCACGAACATGCCGAGCCCCCGGCGCTTTTCCACCAGATGCTCGTCCACGAGCTGCTGGTAGGCCTTGAGCACGGTGAGGGGGTTCACCCGTGAATCGGCGGCCACCGCCCCGCACCGAGGGCAGGGGATCGCCTTCGCCCAGCTGACCTTCGAGGATCATCGCGACCACCCGGTCGCGGAGCTGGCGGTAGATCGGCTGGCTGTCATTCCACTCGAGATCCATGACGTGTTCCGAAGGGCCTGGCGGGGTGATGCGGCGCATCCATCCCGCAGGCGTTCCTAGTGATCCGGTGTTATACGTAACTAGATCACCATGTCAACCGTGGAACGCAGGGCGACGGGGCGCTCCCAATCCGTGCGAATGTCGGTATATGCCAGGCCATCGTGGCGGCGCGGCGAAGGTTCGCGCCCCGGATCAGGAACGAACGGAACGGCCATGCCCCAGCGGCCGCCCCTGTTGCATGGACTGCGCGGCGCCGGCGCCCTGGCCGCCGCGGCCCTGCTGCTGCTCGCCGCCTGCCACCAGAAGACCGGGACCGAGCACGCGCCCGAGCCGGGCGACAAGGCGGTGGCCGAGGTCAACGGCCAGACGTGTGGACCTCCGACGTCAAGCGCGAGGCGGTGGCCCAGGGCCTGATCGGCGAGGGCGAGCCGCTGGACGCCTCCTCCGACCTGTTCCGCCAGGTGCTGGACGAGGTGATCGACGAGAAGCTGCTCTCGGCCGAGGCGATCAAGCGCAAGATGGACAAGGATCCGGTGGCCCAGCGACGCCTCGCCGCGCGCGCGAGCGGATCCTCGGCGACATGCTGGTCGAGAACGTGGTCGACGGGGCGGTCACCGACAACGCGATCCAGACGCTCTACCAGGAGCAGCTGAAGCGGGCGAAGCTGACCGACGAGATCCACGCCCGCCAGATCATCACCCCGACCCTGGCCGACGCCGAGGCGGTGAAGAAGCAGCTCGCCGCCGGCGCCGCGTTCGACGCCCTGGCCATGGTCCGCTCCACCGACGCGGCGACGCGGTTCAACGGCGGCGATCTCGGCTACTTCACCACCGATGTGATGCCCGAGCCCTATGGCGAGGCCCTGAAGGACGCCAAGGCCGGCGACATCGTCGGGCCGTTCAAGGTCGACACCGGCTTCGCCGTGCTGAAGGTCGAGGACCGCCGGCCCGAGCAGCCGATCAGCCTGGAGCAAGCCCGGCCCCAGATCGTGCGTTTCCTGACCTACGACGAGGTGCGCGACCTTCTGAAACGCCTGCGCGACCAATCGAAGGTGCGCCTCCTGATCGGGCCGCCGCAGGACGTGCCGGGGGCGCCGACCGAGCCGGCCTCCGCCCCCTCCAACCTGCCGCCCGAGGCGGCCGCCTCCGACCTGCCGGGCGAACAGCCCGCCGCGCCGCCGCCGGCCCCGGCCGCCCAGACCGCCGGCCAGACTGGCGCCAAGACCGCCGCCTTGCGTGGAGCCAAGCCGTGACCCGCACGCCCAAGCGCAGGACTGCGCCCGCATCGTCCCCCGCCGCCAAGGCGCTGGAGAAGGCCGTCAAGCCGGCCGAGTTCGTCGGCCAGACGCTGGAGCGGGCGCTGGACCCGCTCACCAGCGTGCTCAAGCGCGCGGCCCTGCAGCGCGCCGAAGCGCGACACCCGCCAGTTCGCGGCCCCCGCCGCGCCGGCCCCCGGCCGCGCCCGTCGACGGCAAGGCCGCGCCGGTCTCCCCGCTCGCCGTGCCGTTCCCGGCCATCCCGCCGATCGCAGGGGTCGAGCTCGCGACCGGCCGCGCCGGCCTCTACAAGCAGGTGCGCGACGACGTCCTGATGATGCGGTTCGCCGAGGGAACCACCGCCGCCGGCGTGTTCACGCGTCACGGGGTGGGCTCCGCGCCCGTCGACTGGTGCAAGCGCCACCTGCTCGCCACCGGCGGGGAGAACGTGCGGGGCCTGGTGGTCAACTCCGGCTGCGCCAACTCCTTCACCGGCCGGCCGGGGGGCGGACGCCGCGCGCCGGGTCGCCGCGGCGGCGGCCAAGCGGCTGGACTGCCGCCAGCGCGACGTGATGCTGGCCTCCACCGCGTGATCGGCGTTTTGCTTGACGACGCCAAGATCGCCGCCCGCCTTCCCGAGATCGACAGCCGCCTCCACGCCGACAACTGGGCCGCCGCCGCCCGCGCGATCATGACCACCGACACCTTCCCCAAGGGCGCCTGGGCCGAGGCGGAGATCGACGGGATCCCCGTCCGGATCGCCGGCATCGCCAAGGGTTCGGGCATGATCGCGCCGGACATGGCGACCATGCTGGCCTTCATCGCCACCGACGCGGCGATTTCGCCGGCGGCCCTGCAGAACCTCGTGGCGCTCTACACCCGTCCACCTTCAACAGCGTGACGGTGGACGGCGACCCGCTCCACCAACGACACCTGCCTGCTGTTCGCCACCGGCCAGTCGGGGGCGCCGCGGATCTCGCGCGCCGGCGACCGGCGCCTGGCCGACTTCCGCGACAAGCTGGAGCGGGTGATGCTCGACCTCGCCTGGCAGCTGGTCCGCGACGGAGAGGGCGCCACCAAGTTCGTCAAGGTGACGGTGAGCGGGGCCGAGACCCCGGCCTCGGCCCGCAAGATCGCGCGGACCATCTGCGAATCGCCGCTGGTGAAGACCGCCATCGCCGGCGAGGACGCCAACTGGGGCCGCATCGTCATGGCCGCCGGCGGGCGGATGAGCCGATCGACCGCGAAAGCCTGTCGATCCGCTTCGGCGACCTTTGGGCCGCCCAGGACGGCGTGGTGTCGCCGACCTACAGCGAGGCCAAGATGTCCGCCTACATGAAGCAGCCGGAGCTGGAGATCGCCGTCGACGTCGGCACGGGCCGCGCCTCGGCCACCATGTGGACCTGCGACCTGACCGAGCGCTACATCCAGATCAACGCCGACTACCGCTCCTGAGCGCATCTGTTCCATAAGACACGTTTTGCGTGTATACTGCGGATTCTGGCGTCGCCTGACGCTTGGCCGGGGGGCTGGCATGCTGAACGCGGTCGTCGACCTGTCGCATCACAACGGGACCGTGGACCTCGGCAAGGCCAAGGCCGCGGGCGTTCTCGGCGTCATCCACAAGGCGAGCCAGGGCCTGCAGAGCGTCGATCCGGCCTATGCGGCGAACCGGAAGAAGGCGCGGCGGCGGGCCTGCTCTGGGGCGCCTACCACTTCGGGACCGGCGAGGACGGCGCGGCCCAGGCCGACCATTTCCTCGCCGCGATCGGCGACGCCGCCGGCGTGCTGACGGTGCTGGACTGGAGGAGAACCCGTCCGGCCCCCTCGATGACCCTGGCGCAGGCGCACGCCTTCGTGGGCCGCGTCCACCAGAAGACCGGCCGCTATCCCGGCCTCTATTCCGGCGGCTACATCAAGGGCCTGTTGGGCAAGACCAAGGACCCGGTCCTCGCCCAGTGCTGGTTCTGGCTGGCGCAGTATGGGACGGCCGCCGAGGTCCCGCCGACCTGGCCGACCTGGACCTTGTGGCAGTACACCGACGGCGCCCTCGGCCCGCCGCCCCACACGGTCGACGGCGTCGGCCCGTGCGACCGCGACAAATTCAACGGCGGCGAGGCGCAGCTTCGCCGGCTGTGGGGCGTCGCCTTGACCTGCGAGCCTTGACGCCGCCCGGCCGATCTGTGAGCAGCACGGCCCGTGGCCAAGCCCCTTCTCCTCGTCGCCGCCTGCGCGCTGATCGACGCCGACGGGCGCGTGCTGGTCTGCCAGCGCCCGGCGGGCAAGCAGATGGCGGGCCTGTGGGAATTCCCCGGCGGCAAGCTGGAGCCGGGCGAGACGCCGGAAGCCTGCCTGATCCGCGAGCTGGACGAGGAGCTGGGGATCAAGGTCGCCGAGGCGTGCCTGGCGCCGTTCGTGTTCGCCTCGCACGGCTACGAGGCCTTCCACCTGCTGATGCCGCTCTATCTGTGCCGGCGCTGGGAGGGGTTCGTGCAGGCGCGCGAGCACGCGCGCTGAAGTGGGTGCGGCCGTCGGAGCTGGCCGACCTGCCGATGCCGCCGGCCGACGGGCCGCTCTGCGCCTACCTGCGGGACTTCCTGTAGAGGTGACAGGCGGGGCCGGGCCGCGCATAAGGCCTGCAAACCGCCCCGGCCGCAGTCCGCCGGGGCCGCCACAAGCCAGACCGCGTTCGGAAGCGCCATGAAACGACTCCTGCTCAGCATCGCCGCCGTGACGGCCCTGGCCGCCTGCGAGACCGTGCCGCCGCCGCCGTCCACCCTGCCCGAGCCCGAGGCGGCCCCGCCGCGGGCCAGTGGCTTCCACGCCGAGGACTTCGCCTGGTCGTCCGAGCGCGGCACGGCCACGCTGCCTCGGCGGGCTGGACTACCGCCCGGACGGCCACGCCTACAACCTGCGCCGGCCAGCCGGTGATCCTGATCCCCGACGCGCCCTTCAGCCGCCGGCGGATGACCCGCCCTCTACGGCTCGCCCGACCGCGCCATCCTGCCGGTGGCCGAGGTCCGCAGCCGCAGGTGGGCCAGCCGCGCGACGAATATTCCGCTTCGTGCGCAACACGACCTGCGACGGCGCCGGCCGCTTCGCCTTCCGCGCCCTGCCGGCCGGGGGCTGGTTCGTGGTGGTGGTGGCCAGGCCGAGCGGCGACGGCGGCGAGTCCATGGCGGTGATGCGCCGCGTGACCCTGCGCCCCGGCGCCGTCAGGGACGTGGTGTTCGGCGGGCCGTAGCGGCTGGCGGTCTGTGTGCTCCGCAGATGGTCGGACGGGAGTCCTACATCGCCGTCTACATCATGGCGGATAAGCCGCGAGGCACGCTCTACATCGGCGTCACGAGCCGACTCGCGCGCCGCATCTACGAACACCGCGAAGGCCTGATCGACGGCTTCACGAAGTTGTACGGTCTGAAACGGCTGGTCTGGTATGCGCCGTTCGAGAGGATTGTCGACGCCATCCATCGCGAAAAGGCGCTGAAGCGCTGGCCCCGCGAGTGGAAGATCAATCTGATCGAACGCGAGAACCCCCATTGGGAGGATCTCTACGCGAAGATGTACGGCGGCGAGCCGAAGTAGCCGTCCCCATTTCCGTCATGCCCGGCCCCCGTGCCGGGCATCCCTTGCGCCGCTTCCCGGCCGCGTCAGGACGACGACCACCCATGCGGCGGAGACAGGGACCCTCGGCACAAGGCCGAGGGTGACGGCGGGGGATGCTCACCAGCCATGGGTGCTATCCGGCCCATCCCGGGCCCCGTCATGCCCGGCCCCCGTGCCGGGCATCCCTCGCGCCGCTTCCCGGCCGGGTCAGGGCGACAACCGCCCGTGCGGCGGAGGCAGGGACCCTCGGCACGAGGCCGAGGGGTGACGGCGAGGAATGCTCACAAGTCATAGGCGCTATCCGACCCCTCCCGGGCCCCGTCATGCCCGGCCCCCGTGCCGGGGCATCCCTCGCGCCGCTTCCCGGCCGCGTCAGGGCGACAACCAGCCGTGCGGCGGAGGCAGGGACCCTCGGCACGAGGCCGAGGGTGACGGTGCGGCTATCCCCGCTCCAGGAAGCTGTCGATGACCTTCTTGTCGCCGGCCTTGTCGAAGGCGACGGTGAGCTTGTTGCCTTCCACGGCCTTGACGAGGCCGTAGCCGAACTTCTGGTGGAAGACGCGGTCGCCGCGGCTGTAGGTGCTGGCGCCGGGTTCGGAGACCGCCACCAGCCGCCCCTCGCCCTCGATCACCGCCTGCCGCGCGAAGGCCGAGCCGCGCTGCACGCCGGCCGCGCCGCGGTTCCGGCCGCGCGGGCCTGGGCCCTCTGCCAGCCGGGGAGGTGTAGCCGGAGCCGCCGAAGCTGTCGGCGGAATCCCAGCGGCTGCCGCGCTCCTGCATTCCCGGCCCGCCACCGTAGTAGCCGTCTCCGACGCCGCCTCCACGTGGGCGCCGGGCAGCTCGTCGACGAACCGGCTCGGCAGCTGCGAGGTCCAGCGGCCGTAGACCTGGCGGTTGGCGGCGAAGGAGATCCGCGCCTCTCCCGCGCCCGGGTGATGCCGACGTAGGCGAGGCGCGCTCCTCCTCGAGGCCCTTCTCGCCCTTCTCGTCCATGCTGCGCTGAGAGGGGAAGACGCCTTCCTCCCAGCCGGGCAGGAACACCAGGGGGAACTCCAGCCCCTTGGCCGAGTGCAGGGTCATGATCTGCACCGCGTCCTCCCCCGCCTCGCGGTCGAGGTCCATGACCAGCGACACGTGCTCCAGATAGGCCTGCAGGCTGTCGAAGGCGCCCATCGACTGGACGAGCTCCTTCAGGTTGTCGAGGCGGCTCTGGCTCTGCGGCCCCTTGTCGGCGCGCAGGGCGTCGGTATAGCCGCTCTCCTCCAGCACGGTCTCCAGGAGCTGGCCCTGCGGCTGGCTGGCCGCCATGGCGCGCCAGCGGTCCATGTCCCGCAGGAAGTTGGCCAGGGCCGTGCGGGTGCGCGCCGCCAGCTCGTCGGTGGACACGATCCCCCCGCGCCGCCAGCGAGGCGGAGACGCCGTTCAGCCGCGCGAGCTGCAGCAGCTTGGAGACCGTGGTGTCGCCGATGCCGCGCTTGGGCGTGTTGACGATCCGCTCGAACGCCCAGGTCGTCGTCCTCGGACTGGATCAGGCGCAGATAGGCGTGGGCGTCGCGGATCTCCGCCCGCTCGAAGAACCGCGGGCCGCCGACCACCACATAGGGGATCTGCAGCATCACGAACCGCTCCTCGAACGCCCGCATCTGGAACGAGGCGCGCACCAGGATGGCGCATTCGCGATACCGGCGCGGGTCGGGGCCGTCGGCGCGGTCGGAGCCGCGCTTCCAGCGCTCGATGTCGTCGGCGATCAGGCGGGATTCGGCCTCGCCGTCCAGACGCCGCGCACGCGCACTTTCTCGCCGCCCTCGGCCTCCGTCCACAGGGTCTTGCCGAGCCGGCCCTTGTTGGTGGCGATCAGGCCGAGGCCGCGGCCAGGATGTGGGAGGTGGAGCGGTAGTTGCGCTCCAGCCGCACCACCACGGCGCCGGGGAAGTCCCGCTCGAAGCGCAGGATGTTGTCGACCTCCGCGCCTCGCCAGCCATAGATCGACTGGTCGTCGTCGCCGACGCAGCAGATGTTCTGCCGAGCCTGGGCCAGCAGGCGCAGCCACAGGTACTGGGCGACGTTGGAGTCCTGGTACTCGTCCACCAGGATGTATCTGAACCGCTCCTGGAAGTCCTTCAGCACGTCCGGCGCGGTGGTGAAGATGGTCAGGTTGTGCAGCAGCAGGTCGCCGAAGTCGCAGGCGTTCAGCACCCGCAGCCGCTCCTGGTAGAGCTTGTAGAGCTGCTGGGCCCTGTTCCCCGCGAAGCCGCCGCCCTCGGACGCGGGCAGCTTGTCTGGCGTCCAGCCGCGGTTCTTCCAGTGATCGATCAGGCCGGCGAACAGGCGCGGGGTCCAGCGCTTGGTGTCGATGTTCTCGGCTTCCAGGATCTGCTTGATCAGCCGCTCCTGGTCGTCGTCGTCGAGGATGGTGTAGCTCGACTTCAGCCCCACCAGCTCGGCGTGGCGGCGCAGGATCTGGGCGGCGACCGAGTGGAAGGTGCCGAGCCAGCGCAGCCCCTCGGCCGAGGGGCCGATGATGGCGGTGATCCGCTCGCGCATCTCGCGCGCGGCCTTGTTGGTGAAGGTGACGGCCAGGAGCTCCCACGGCCGCGCCCGCCCCGTCGCCAGATGTGCGCCAGGCGGGTGGTCAGCACCCGCGTCTTGCCCGTGCCCGCGCCGGCCAGCACCAGCACCGGGCCGTCGATCGCCTCCACCGCCTGGCGCTGCTCGGGATTCAACCCGTCGAGATAGCCGCCCGCGGGGGCGTCCACGCGGGCGAGGTCGGAGATGCGGGGGGCGGGCAGGGAATCGGACAAGGGACCTGACGGGACGGTTCTGAATCGCAGGGAACATATGTAGCACGCCGACGCCGCGCCATCAGGCCCCCGGCCGCAGCGGCTGATCGGCCGCGGCCGGCGGCCCTGGCGGGTCCGCCTGCGTTCGGGCCATAGTGGCTCGCCGGCTCGGAGGGCGCTCATGGTCAAGGATGAGGATTCCACCGAGGAGCGCCGCACGCGCGCCGACCGGCTGGCCGAGGCGCCGATCCTGCTGTGGACCATCATGGCGATGATCGCCGTCGCGGTGGTGGTCGTTCTGTTCCTGCTGGTCCTCGGCCGCCCCGCGGCTCTGAGGGGCCGCTCGCGGCCGGCGCGGCGCGTGCTACACGGCGCCATGACCGCCGCCGATTCCGAGATCGCCTCGCCGGCCCGGCCGCGCGCCGGGGCCGACTACGCCGCCCTGCTGGGCTGCAGCCTGATCTGGGGCACGACCTGGTTCGCCATCACCAAGCAGCTCGGCGTGGTGCCGCCGGCGGTGTCGGTGGTCTACCGCTTCGCCATCGCGGCCGCCCTCTACTTCGGCCTGTGCGTGATCCGCCGCCAGCCGCTGGGGCTGTCGCTGCGCCATCACGGCCTGTTGTTCCTGCAGGGGCTGTTCACCTTCGCGGCGGACTACCTGTTCGTCTACCTGGCGGAGGGGCGGGTGGCGTCGGCCGTGGTGGCGGTCAGCTTCGCCTCCCTCGCCCTGGTCAACCTGGTGGTGTTCCGGCTGGCGCTGGGCCAGCGCGGCGCCCCCGCGGCCTGGGCCGGCGCGGCGCTCGGCGTCGCGGGCGTGGCGGTGCTGTCCTACGGCGAGCTGAAGGCCGGGCCGGCGCGCTCCTGGCCCTGGGCTTCGTGGGGCTGGCGGTGCTGGGCTCGGCGATCGGCAACCTGTTCGCCTTCAAGGCCCAGGCGGCGGGCGTGCCGGTCGGCCCCCGGCACGGCCTGGGCCATGGCCTATGGCGCGGCGGCCCTGGCGGCCTACGCCCTCGTCACCGGCCAGCCCTGGCGGTTCGAGGCGACGCCGCCTACGTCGGCTCCCTGCTATATCTGGCGGTGATCGGCTCGGTGCGGCCTTCTTCCTCTACTTCTCCCTGGCGCGGCGGCGCGGCTACACCTTCGCCGCCTATGTCTCGGCCCTGACGCCGGGCGTGGCCATGCTGGTCTCCAGCCTGTTCGAGGGCGCCCGATGGGGGCTCAGCGCCTTCGCCGGCCTGGCCCTGGTGCTGGGCGGCCAAGCCCTGCTGATCCGCGCGCCGAGAGCCTAGGGCCGTTCGCGCTGCATCGCCCAGGCCAGGGCCGCGGTGCGGCAGGCGGAGGCCAGGGGCTGGTCGCCGCGCCCTTCGTCTATGCCGGCGATCATCGCGGCGAGGCTGCGCCCGCCCTCGCGCGCCATCGCCTCCAGCGCCGCCCAGAACGCCGGCTCCAGCGCCAGGGAGGTGGCGTGGCCCGAGAGGGTGACGGAGCGCTTGCGCAGGCCGCCGCCGCTCACCGCTCGCGCTTGCCGGCGTCGAGGTCCCGCGCCGCCTTCTCGGCCCGCGCGGCCTCCAGCGACCGCTCGGCCTTGGTGCGGCCGAACCTGGCCCGATTGCCGGCCGCCTTGGCCTCGGCGTCCTGGCGCGCCTTGGCCTTGCGCGCCCGGTTCAGATTGATCGTCTCGCCCACGGCCGTCCTCGCTGCTGGTCAGGCGCTGCGGATCGCAATCGGGCCGCGCGAAACCCGCCCGGTCCCCTCCGCCGTTACCCTCGCACACGCCAAGTGTTGGCGCGAAAGGGAGATTTGTCATGATCACCGCTTCGAAATCCGTGAGCACATGGACGTGGTGGGTTCGGACGGCAAGCACGTCGGCCGCGTCGACCACGTGAACAACGACGAGATCGAACTGGCCAAGCTCGACCTGACCACCAAGGGCAAGCACCGGATGATCCCGCTGAGCTGGATCGACTTCATCGACGACAAGGTCCACCTGAGCATGGACCACGAGGAAGCCGAGCGCCGCTGGATCGACAAGAACTAGGTCCGCCGGAGCCGCCGGTTCCGGCGGCTTCGGCTCTTGACCGGTCGCGGGGGCGCGCCTCAATTTGGCCGCCCCTGCGCGCCTCTATGCCGGCCGCATCGATCGAGGAAAGCGCCGGTGAAGAGCGTCGTCTTGGGCCTTGCGGCCGCCGTCAGCCTGGCCGCCGGGGCCGCGCAGGCCCAGGTCCCGCCCAAGCCCCCCGGCGCCGTCGAATGCGCCGCCGTCTACGGCGCCTTCGGCCAGGACCAGGACCAGTTCGGCGCGACCGATTCCCTGGTCGCCGAGCGCTATCCCGCCTTCGCCCGGATCGGTTTCGACGACCGGCTGACCGCCCTGGCCGGCAAGGCCGAGCGCGGCGTCAGCGACCTGAAGGCCGCCGCCCAGGACACGCAGTCGGACGACTACGCCCAGCTGGTGGACGCCGAGACCGAGGGCGACCATGAGCGTGCAGCCGGTGACGGACATGGCGCGCCTGTCGGACGCCTGCGACGCCCAATGGGGGTTCGAACCCTCGCTCGGCGGCGGCTGACCGGCGGCGGCCCTCGACAAGCGCCGCGATCCGGGGCACCCCTTGAGCCCGCAAGACGGCCGGAGGTCGCCGGATGACTCTGCTGCTCAACATCCTGTGGTTCATCTTCGGCGGCTGGCTGTCGGGGACGCTGTGGCTGCTCGGCGGCTGCCTGATGGCGCTGACGGTGGTGGGCCTGCCGTGGGCCCAGGCCGCCTGGCGGATCGCGGGCTTCGCCTACTTCCCGTTCGGCAAGGAGATCGTCTCGCGCGAGGCT
Organism: Caulobacteraceae bacterium; assembly: GCA_037201645.1. Classification (GTDB taxonomy): domain Bacteria; phylum Pseudomonadota; class Alphaproteobacteria; order Caulobacterales; family Caulobacteraceae; genus JANWHQ01. The sequence continues at coordinate 15,969 of JBBCHF010000006.1, read as the reverse complement.
CTGGGCCAGCGCGACGCCGGGACGGGCCCCTTGGGGCTGGTCCTGAACATGGTCTGGTTCTGCTCGGCGGCTGGCACATCGCCCTGACCCACCTGCTGATCGCCCTGGCAGAGGCGGTGACCATCATCGGTCTCCCCTTCGCCTTCAAGGACATCCAGCTCGCCTGGCTGGCCCTGGCGCCGGTCGGCAAGACGGTGATCGACAAGCGCTGACCCTCAGAAGCCGGTGAACAGCCTGTCGATGGCGCGTCGGATGGCGTCCTCGAAGTCGAGGAGATCGCCCCTGGGGCGCCTCAGATGCCGGGTCTCGACGGTGGCCAGTTCGCCCACCGACACCAGATAGGCGGCGCCGTCGAATCGACTGGGGCGCTGATCTCCGCGTACGGCCGGCGCCCCTCGGCCGGGAGCAGGGGCGCGATCACCGCCGTGGGCATGGCGCCGAGCAGGTGCGATTGAAGGACGACCACGAACGGGACCATGGCCCGCGACCGTTCCGAAGGGTTCTCGTAGACCTCGAACTGCCGCACTCACCAGGTCCGCAGGTCTTCGCCGAAAACCCCGTACTTGGCGATGCGCTCCTCGTGATCGCGGATGGCGTCGGCGTTCTCCCCCGCCCAGCGCCGGGCGCGTTCCTCCGCCGCCCGTTCGCCCAGCGCCGCCTTAAGGGGCGCGTTCGAACAGCGCTTCGACCGGCAATCCGGCCGCCTCGGCCTGCTCCAGCAGCAGGGGGTCGATCTCGAGCTTCAGTTCAGTCTTGCCATGCGAGCCTCCGCGGGCGGAGCATAGCCGAGGCGCGCCGATCTGTCGTGCTCACCCCGGCGAGATCATCTTCTCGGGCCGCACCAGGGCGTCGAACTCCTCGTTGGAGACGTAGCCGCCGCCGACGGCTTCCTCGCGCAGGGTGGTGCCGTTCTTGTGGGCCGTCTTGGCGATTTTGGCGGCGCGGTCGTAGCCGATCCTGGGGGCGAGGGCGGTCACCAGCATCAGGGAGCGCTCCAGCGCCGCCTTGATGTTGTCCTCGCGCGCCTCGATGCCCACCACGCAGTTGTCGGTGAAGCTGACCGCCGCGTCGCCCATCAGGCGCACCGACTGCAGGAAGTTGTAGGCCATCACCGGGTTGTAGACGTTCAGCTCGAAGTGGCCCTGGGAGCCGGCGACGCTCATCGCGGTGTTGTTGCCCATGATGTGGGCGCAGACCATGGTCATGGCCTCGCACTGGGTAGGGTTGACCTTCCCCGGCATGATCGAGGAGCCCGGCTCGTTCTCCGGCAGAGCCAGCTCGCCGAGGCCCGAGCGCGGGCCGCTGCCCAGGAGGCGGATGTCGTTGGCGATCTTGAACAGGGCCGCCGCCGCCGAGTTGATCGCCCCGTGGCTGAACACCATCGCGTCGTGCGCCGCCAGGGCCTCGAACTTGTTGGGCGCCGTGACGAACGGCAGGCGGGTGATGGCGGCGATCCGCTCGGCCACGCCTTCCGCGAAGCCGATCGGGCGTTCAGGCCCGTGCCGACCGCCGTGCCGCCCTGCGCCAGCTCGTAGAGGCCATAGAGGGTGTCCTTGATCCGCCGCACGGCCATGGCGACTTGGGTGGAGTAGCCGGAGAACTCCTGGCCGAGCGTCAGCGGCGTGGCGTCCTGGGTGTGGGTGCGGCCGATCTTGATGATGTGCGCGAAGGCCTCGGTCTTCGCCTTCAGCGCCGCGTGCAGGTGCTCCAGCGCCGGCATCAGCGATAGGCCACCTCGTGGGCGCAGGCGATGTGCATGGCCGTCGGATAGGTGTCGTTCGACGACTGGCTCATGTTGACGTGGTCGTTCGGGTGCACCGGCGTCTTGGAGCCCATCACCCCGCCCAGCATCTCGATGGCGCGGTGGAGATCACCTCGTTGGCGTTCATGTTCGACTGGGTGCCCGAGCCGGTCTGCCAGACCACCAGGGGGAAGTGGTCGTCGAGCTTGCCGTCGATCACCTCCTGGGCGGCCGCCACGATCGCCTCGCCGATCACCGGATCGAGCCGGCCGAGCGCCATGTTGGTCTCCGCGGCGGCGCGCTTGACCACGCCCAGCGCCCGCACGATCGGCAGCGGCTGGCGCTCCCAGCCGATCTTGAAGTTGCCGAGGCTGCGCTGGGTCTGCGCGCCCCAGTAGCGGTCGGCGGGAACCTCGATCGGGCCGAAGGTGTCGGTCTCGGTGCGGGTCGCGGTCATCGGCGTCTCCATGGTCGGCGGCGGGGTTTAGCGTCCGCCCGCGCGGCCCGCAACGAACGTGGCGCGGGTCCGGGGGCGCCGGTATAGTCGGCCGGGGACTCAGGCGAGGGGACATCCGATGCTCGTGGCGACGACCAACGGCGTGGCGGGCTATCGCGTCGTGCAGCACCTGGGGATGGTGCGCGGGATCACCGTCCGCTCCCGCAGCGTGGTCGGCAACCTCGGCGGGGCGATCCAGTCGGTGTTCGGCGGCAACCTTGTCTGTCGATCTACACCGCCCTGGCGGAGACGGCGCGACAGGAGGCCTACGACCTGATGGTCGAGCACGCCGAGATCGCCGGCGCCAACGCCATCATCGGCATGCGCTACGACGCCAACGAGATCATGGACGGCATCACCGAGGTCCTGGCCTACGGCACCGCCGTCCGCGTCGAGGCCGGCTAGCTGGCGCCAGCCCCTGCGAACGGCTATATCCTGGCCAGGTATCTGGCCAGGAAGGTCCCCGGATGGAAATCGGCGTGTTCGAGGCGAAGAACCGCTTCTCGGAATTGCTGGAGGCGGCCGAGCGCGGCGAAGAGGTGGTGGTGACCCGTCGAGGCAAGCCTGTAGCCAGGATCGTGTCGGCGACTCTGCCCACGTCAGCCCAGGTTCAACGTCGGCTGGCCGCCTGGGCCGAAGTCGAGCGCATCCGCGAGGAGATATCCCGCCGAAATGGCGGCGTTGTCTTCGACTGGGAGGACCTGAAGAAAGACCGCGACGAGGGCCGCCCCTAGTGGCGGGCTACGTCGTCGACAGCAGCTTCATCGTCGCCGGTCTGATCTCGGAGCGCCACACGCCGTTCGTGCGGGCGCTGATGGGAGAAGTCCTGGCCGGGTCGGCGGCGGCTCCAGCCCACCTGCCCCTGGAGGTCGCCAACGCCCTGCGGACAAAGGTCGTCAGGGGTCTCATCGCCGCTGACTTGCGCGACGCGTCCGTCGCGGCCTTCCTCGACTTCGGCATCGGCTTCGACGATGCGCCGACCGCCGCTGTCCTGGCGCGGATCGTCCGCCTGTCGGACAAGCACGGCCTCACTGTCTATGACGCAGCCTATCTTGAAATGGCGGTGCGCCTGGACGCCGATCTCGCCACCCTCGACACGGCTCTGGTAGAGGCGGCTCGGGCGGAGGGCGTCCGCGTCCACGCGCCGTGACGTCCGAATGGGTGGTTTCCGGCAAGGTCCGCGCGCGCGAGCTGGGCGACGGGGCGCTGGAGGTGGCGGTCGACGGCCTGTCGACCCAGGCCAAGGTGTACAAGCCCCTGGTCCGCGAGTTCTTCCGCAAGGAATGGCGCGGCGCGCGCCCGTCCTGGGCCGAGTTCAGCGTCGAGATCGTCATGGAGTACACCGGCGACCCGCCCTGGCTGGACCTCGACAACCTGGCCAAGGCCATCCTCGACGCCCTCAAGGGCTACGCCTTCCACGACGACGCCCAGGTCGGCCGCCTGCTGGTCGAGCGGCGCGCCGGGGAGCGCGAGCGGATCACCGTGACCGTGCTGCCCCGGCCCTGACGCCGGCCATTTCGCAGGTGCACACAGCTTATCGAGGTCGCGGGCCAGTCACGAGGCCGTGTGGTCGAATTTGTTCCCTTCCCTGCGGCGGCCCGCTTTGTCAAAAGACCGCCACCGTTTCTGACTACACGTCAGCGACTGCTCTGACGGGCCGATATCTTTGTCGCGGAACTGACAATTATCGCGTGTGAAGTATGACTATTCGCATCGGATATGTCCAATTACTTGCTCCCGGCGCTCCAGCAGACACGCAGGCTGAGCTGTTGCAGCGGGTAGGAGCCAATGTCGTCAGGGTTGAGGAGACGCTGGACAACGGCGGGCTCTGCAAGCCGCAACTGAACGCCATCTGCGCCTTCATTGGCGAGGACGACGAACTGATCGTGCCTGAACTGAAGCACCTCGGCGAAACCCGGACGCGATCCGCGACGTGGTCCGGCGGCTGGACGCGAAGGGCGCGGGGCTGCGTGTGCTGGCCCCCGAGATTTCGACCTTCGAGGAGGCCGGCCGCGCCTTCGTGGAGGCGCTGGCGGCGGTGGACCGGCTCTGCGCGGCCGACGACGAGCCGCCGGCGCGCGCGAGGACGGTGCAGGTCTGGGACGTCCAGGCCCTGCGCGCCCAGGGCTTCGGCCCCTCGCAGATTGCCCGCAAGCTCGGCGTGTCGCGCATGACCGTGTGGCGCAAGCTCAACGAGCGCGAGGCGGTCGGGCTGAGCCGCTAGCGGCTCCACGGCTCCAGCGCGCCCCAGAGGCCGAGCAGCACCGCGAACAGGGCGAACAGCACGGTGGCGACGGTGAAGCGAGCCTTGCGCCAGGCGGTCCAGCTGTCGAGCCGCCGTCCGCCGCGCCAGACGGCCGGCAACATCACCAGGCACAACGCCGTCAGCACCGAGGCGACCACGGCCGAGGACGAGGCGATCAGCAGCCACGGCCCAGGCCCAGCCGAAGATCCGCGCCGCCGGGTCCGTCGATCCCGCCGCCCACACCGCGAAGCAGGCCAGGCTGACGAGCCAGAGCACCGAGCCGGAGAGCTGGGCCGCGTCGGCGCGGCCCTGGGCCGAGCTCTGCCGGGATTCGCGGCGGTCGCGCAGGAACAGGCCGGCCAGGGCGCCGATCGAGGCGAGGCCCGCGGCGGCGGCCAGGGCGGCGAGCAGCCAGGGGTTCTGCAGCGGGCCCGAGCGCTCGTAGACGTAGCGGCCCGAGGGCGCGAACCAGCGTGCGGCGCGGCCGTCGCGCATCTCGAAGGTGATCACCGCCGGCCCGTCCGCCTGGTGGAAGGTCACGAACCGCGCGTCGGTCGAGGCGGCGGGGTCGGGGGTCCAGAGCTGCGCGCCCGTGGCGCCGGTGGTCAGCAGCAGGCCCCCCGCCCGTCACCCGCACCCGGCTGTGGTCGCGCAGCAGGTCGGCGAAACGTTCCAGCCCGGCATAGGCGCGGGCGGTGGTCATGTAGGTCCCGGCGAAGGCGCCGGCGTTCTCACGCAGCCACGGCGAGGGCGTCGGCGGCAGGGCTCGCGGTCCGGCGTAGAACCGCTGGACTACCGCCGCGGGCAGGCCCGCCACGAGGCCGCGGCCGGTGTCGGTGTTGGCGGCGACGAAGACGCCGAGCCCCAGCGCCGGCGCCACGGTCAGGTCGGCGTGGAATCCCAGGGTCCGGCCCGTGTGGCCATAGCCGGCGAAGCCGCCGGGCAGGGGGCGCTCCATGAAGCCATAGTCGAACGCCGCCCCCGTCGGCGTCGGCCGGTCGAGCGGCGTGCGGAACTCGCGCGCGATGGCCGGGCTGTAGACCGTGGCGCCGCCATAGGTCCCGTCGCCGAGGATCGCCAGCATGAAGCGCCCCATGTCGGCGGCCGAGGCCGAGGCGGCCGAGGCGGGCGCCGCCTGGGTCATGAACTCGGTCGGCAGGGCGCGGAACCCGCCGCCGGTCCACTGGAAGCCCTGCGACAGGTCGCTGGCCAGGGCCGGGTCCATCGGCGCGGGCAGTCCGGCGCGCGCGGGATAGGGCTCGCGCAGGGTGGTGCGACGCAGGCCGAGCGGCTGGACGATCTCGCCGTCGACCAGCGACTGCAGGGTGCGGCCGGTCACCTGCACCAGCGCCTCGCCGGCCAGGGCGGGGCCATAGCCGGTGGCGGTCGGCAGCACGCCCGGCTCACGCACCCGGTGCGGCCGCTCCTGAGCCAGATAGACGTCGAGCGGACGGATGCGGTCGGGGTCGCGCTCGATCAGCTGGCCGAGCGAGCGGTCCTCGAACCCGGCGGTGTGGTTCATCAGGTTGCGCACCCGGATCGGCTGGCGATAGCCCTGGTCGCGGATCTGGTCCTTCTGCGGCAGGTAGACGTTGACGGGCGCGTCCAGCCGGATGTGGCCGGCCTCGATCTCCCGCGCCAGGGCGATCCAGGTGAAGAGCTGGGTCACCTCGCCCAGGCGGAACAGGGTGCGGTCCGGATCGACGGGCCGGGCCGGCGACAGCCGGTCGGCTCCGTAGCCCTTCTGCAGCACGACCTGGCCGTCCTGCACCACCGTCACCGCCGCGCCGGCGATGTGGTCTCGGGCCATGGCCTCGGCCGCGAAGCCGTCGACGAAGGCCTCCAGCTCCGCGGGCGGGATGGGCTGGCCGGGCTGCAGCGGCAGGGCCGCGGGGGCGGGGGCCGGCGGCGCAGGCGGCGCGGCGGCGGGCGGATGCGCGGCGGGCTTCTGCGCCAGGGCCGCGCCGCCCAGCACGCAAACGGCCGCGGCCAGGGCTGCGCCCAGCCAGGGTCTCACCAGCGCTCCCATGAAAAGCCTGCCTCCGGATGACGGCGAACGAGGCTTCTAGGGCGCCCCGGGCGCGCGCGAAAGCTCCAGGCGGCCGGAAGCGGGCTGCGCGGCCAGTTGATAGAACGGCTCGACGAGCTTGAACTCCGGCCCCTCGAACAGCTGCGGCTCGGACGGCGGGGCCATGCCGGCGGCCTTTTCCTTGGCCGCGACGCAGGCCTGCACCCGCCGCGCCAGCAGGGCGAGGTCGGCGCCCTGGGGCAGGGTCTCCAGCACGCAGGCGTCGAAATAGGGATAGCGGTCGCTCGACCCGCAGCCGAACGAGGCGCGGTCCGGCCGCGCCGCGGTCAGCACCATGTGGTCCGGCTCGGCCAGGACCGGCACGAACACGCCCGAGAAGCAGGCCGAGATGATCACCACCGTCGGCCGCATCCCGCAGGCGTCGTCCACGATCCGCGCCATCCCGGCCGGCGACAAGAGGCGCGGCCCGATCACCACCCCGAGCGGGGAGCCGTGCGAGGTGAAATAGACCAGGCAGCCGTCGTGCGCCTGGGCGGCGAGGTCGGAGAGCTGGCGCTCGATCAGGCCCGGCTCGCTCAGCATCACCCGCTCGGCCGGATAGCGCTCGGGCCGCACGGAGAACTGGCGCAGGTTGTCGGGCGAGAAGCCGGCGCCGACCAGGGCGCGCGCCACGTCGCGTCGGGCGTTGTCGAAGGCTTCGCTGTCGCCGCCGGAATGGTCGTGGAAGTCGCCGGCGACGACCACGGCCGCCCATCCGGCGAACGGGCCGGCGGCCTTCGCAGGGGAGAGGAGGCCCGCGCCTCCCGCCAGGGCGACGGTGATCGTCACCAGAGCGAGAAGCAGGCCCCGTCTCATTTCTTCCGGAACTGGTCCAATGAGACGATCTTCGGTCCCTCCGCCTCGGCAGGCGGGGCGGCCGGGGGCGGCTCGGTGTCGGCGGCGGCGTCCGGGACGGCCGCGGGCAGGCTGGCGGCCACGGCCGCCGACGGCGGCTCGAAGGTCAGCAGGAACTGCACGGACGGGTCGTAGAACCGGGTGATGGCCGAATAGGGCACCGACAGCCGCTTGGGCTGGCCGCCGAACCGCAGGGTCACGGCGAAGAAGGTCTCGCCCGGCGCCAGGTCCCAGAACTGGTGCTGCAGCACGATGGTCATCTCGTCCGGATACTGACCGAGCAGCTCCGGCGGGCCGGACACGCCCGGCGCGCCGGTCTTGAACGAGATGTAGAGGTGGTGGGCCCCCGGCAGGCCGGACGGCGAGGCGGCGCGCTTCAGGGCCATCTTGATCACGCCGCGCAGGGCCTCCTGCGCCATGGCCTCGTAGTGCATCTCGTCGTTGGGCGGAGTGTCCTTGGCCATGACCGACTTTACGCGAATGGGAGGCGACAAGCTTACCCCGTCGCGCGGCGGCGCGCAAAGACGGCGTCTCGGACGGATCGCGGCGGAAAAAGGGAAGTGGGGGGGTTCTGTTGCCAGGCCCCCCCCGAGCCCCGCCTAGGGATCTGAACCCCTAGGGCTTTAGACCGAGTTCACTCGCGCTGCATTACGCGGCGAGAGCATACTCTTCAGCGAAGTTATCGTTCGCATCTAGAAAAAGCCCGATAACGGCGAGCAGCCGAGAGAAGGTCGCGCCTTTACACGCCTGTCGAAACTGATCGGCCCCATGCTCGCCGGCGATAACCCGGGGAAGATGTTGGTGGAGCCGCCGGGAATCGCACCCGGGTCCAGATCGCTTATTTCGCGCGCGTTTATCTCCATAGTCCGGACAAGCCGGACAGGATCAATATAGGCGCGTGCAGACCGGACAGGAAGAGGCGGCGCGACGGGCGGCCGTCTATTCGCCCGCGCCCCGGGTGATGGACAACACGCCGGTGCGCGACAGCTCCACCAGGCCGAGCGGCGCCATCAGGCCGACGAACTTGTCGATCTTGGACGGCGCGCCGGTGACCTCGAACACGAAGCTCTCGTGGGTGGTGTCGATGATGCGGGCGCGGAAGATCTCGGCGATCTGGATGGCCTCCATCCGCTCCGCCCCCGCGCCCTTGACCTTGACCAGCGCCAGCTCGCGCTCGAGCCCGGCGGGATCGCGGGTCACGTCGTGGACCTCGCGCACCGAGACCATCCGCTCCAGCTGGGCGTGGATCTGCTCCAGGATCAGGGCGGTGCCGGAGGTGACGATGGTGATGCGCGAGACGTGCCGGCCCGGATCGGTCTCGGCGACGGTCAGGCTCTCGATGTTGTAGCCGCGCGCCGCGAACAGCCCGACCACGCGCGCAAGCACGCCCGGCTCGTTGTCCACCAGCACCGCAAAGGTGCGCTTCTCGATCGGCTGCTCGACGCGTGGGGGCATGGGTCTCTCGTCAGGGGCGGGGTGGCTGAGCGCCAGCCCTACACCATGATCCGGCCTTCCTCGTCGATGACGGTGTTCAGGTCGACGGCGGCGTCGCCGAGGATCATCTCGTTGTGGGCCTTGCCGGACGGGATCATCGGGAAGCAGTTCTCGTCCTTGGTCACCCGGCAGTCGAACAGCACCGGCTTGTCCGAGTCGATCATCTGCAGGATCTTGGCGTCCAGCTCGCCCGGATGGTCCGCGCGGATGCCGACCGCGCCGAAGGCCTCGGCCAGCTTCACGAAGTCGGGCAGGCTGTCGGAATAGGAGTGGCTGTAGCGGCCGCCGTGCAGCAGCTCCTGCCACTGGCGCACCATGCCCATCCACTCGTTGTTCAGGATGAAGATCTTGATCGGCAGGCCGTACTGAACCGCGGTCGACATCTCCTGCATGGTCATCTGCACGCTGGCCTCGCCGGCGATGTCGATGACCAGGCTGTCGGGGTGGGCGGTCTGCACGCCGACGGCCGCCGGCAGGCCATAGCCCATGGTGCCCAGGCCCCCGGACGTCATCCAGCGGTTCGGCGCCTCGAAGCGGAAGAACTGGGCCGCCCACATCTGGTGCTGGCCGACCTCGGTGGTGATGTAGACGTCGCGGCCCTTGGTCAGCTCGTACAGGCGCTCGATGGCGTACTGCGGCTTGATCTTCTGCGGATCGCGCCGGTACGAGAACCCCTTGCGGGCGCGCCACCGGTCGATCCGGGCCCACCAGTCCTTGAGGTCCGCCGCCTTCAGCCGGCGCGCGCTCCAGACATCGAGCATCGCCTGCATCACCTTGCCGACGTCGCCGACGATGCCGACGTCGACCAGAACGTTCTTGTTGATGGACGAGGGGTCGATGTCGACGTGGATCTTCTTGGACCCCGGCGCGAAGGCGTCAAGGCGCCCGGTCACCCGGTCGTCGAACCGCGCGCCCAGGCAGACCATGACGTCGCAGTCGTGCATGGCGTTGTTGGCCTCGAACGATCCGTGCATGCCCAGCATCCCCAGCCACTGGGGATCGGCCGCCGGAAATGCGCCCAGGCCCATCAGGGTCGAGGTGACCGGCGCGCCGACCGCGTGGGCCAGCTCACGCAGGGTCCGGGACGCCTGCGGGCCGGCGTTGATGATCCCGCCGCCGGTGTAGAAGATCGGCCGCTTGGCCTTGGCGATCAGCTCGACCGCCTCGGCGATCCTGTCGGCGTCGCCCTCGGTGCGCGGGCGATAGGCGTGGGCGTGGCGCGCCTGCTCCGGCCCGACGTACTGGCCGGACGCGAACTGGATGTCCTTGGGGATGTCGACGACCACCGGCCCCGGCCGCCCGCTTGTGGCGATGTGGAAGGCCTCGTGCAGCACGTGCGGCAGGTCCTCGATCCGCTTCACCAGATAGTTGTGCTTGGTGCAGGGGCGGGTGATGCCGACCGTGTCCGCCTCCTGGAAGGCGTCCGAGCCGATCAGGTGGGTGGCGACCTGGCCGGTCAGGACCACCAGCGGGATGGAGTCCATCAGGGCGTCGACGATGCCGGTGATGGCGTTGGTCGCCCCGGGCCCGGAGGTGACCAGGACCACCCCCGCCTTGCCGGTGGAGCGGGCGTAGCCCTCGGCCGCGTGGGTCGCGCCCTGCTCGTGGCGGACCAGGATGTGCTGCAGCCGCTCCTCGCCGAACAGGGCGTCGTAGATCGGGAGCACCGCGCCGCCCGGATAGCCGAAGATGGTGTCCACGCCCTGATCGAGCAGCGCGCGCACGACCATGTCCGCGCCGGTCATGGTGCGGGTCTCGGTTTCGGCTTCGATGGTCTGGTGGACGGTCATGGGAGTGTCCTGGATTTCGGGCATGAAAAAAGGCCCTGCGAGGGGCCTTGGCAAGCGCGACCGAGCGGCGGCTGATCTGGGATCAGGCCGGGATCGGTCGCATCCTGAGTACGAGGGTCGCGCGCAAGGGCGTTGCTCCAAGTCGAACGCGATGCAGATGGCACGCGATCAGCCGCGGGTCAAGGCGGGGTCCAGGGTAAGAAATCGCCCCTCGGCGGCTGCGGCCGTGTGTCCGTGCGTGGTTCGAGGCTCGCTGCGCTCGCACCTCACCATGAGGCGGTGATTTGAAACGGCGCGTCAGCAGCAGGCGCTCACCGCATCCGCCGTGTTCCTCATCCTGAGGTGCGAGCGCAGCGAGCCTCGAAGGACGCACGGCCCCCGCCGCCACGCCTATCCGAGCCACCCCGCCGGAACCTCGCCCTGCGTCCGCGGCCAGTCGGGGATCTGGTTGCGCATCCAGGTGGTCTGGCGCTTGGCGTAGCGGCGGGTCTCCTGCTGGGCGAAGGCGACCGCCGCCGCCAGCGTGGTCTCCCCGCGCAGGCAAGCCGCCAGTTCGCGCACGCCCACGGCCTTCATCGCCGGCAGGTCGGGGTCGAGCCCGCGAGCGGTCAGGGCCCGCACCTCCTCCAGCGCCCCGGCCGCGACCATGGCCTCGAAGCGGGCGTCGCAGCGGGGCGTAGAGCGCCGCGCGCGGCGGCTCCAGCACAACGCCGGTCCACGACCCGGGCGCGAGCGTCGGATGGGTGTCCGCCTGCCAGTCGGTCAGGGCGCGGCCGGTGGCCTCGGCGACCTCCCATGCGCGGGTTAGCCGCTGGCGGTCGCCGGCGGAGATGCGCGCCGCGGCGGCCGGGTCGCGCTGGGCCAGGGCCTCGCGGAACGCCGCCTCGCCGAGTTGGTCGTAGGCCGCCGCCGCCTCCCGCCGCGCCGCCGGCGGGACGGCGGGAATCTCGGCCAGGCCGACGGTCAGGGCGCGGAAGTAGAGTCCCGTGCCGCCGACCACGACCGCCGGCCGCCCGCGCCCGGCGATCTCCTCCAGCACCCGCGTCGCCGCCGCCAGCCAGCGCCCGACCGACCAGCCGTCCGCCGCGTCGGCGACGCCGAACAGGTGGTGGGGAACGCGCGCCGCCTCGTCCGCGTCCGGCCGGGCCGACAGCACGCGCAGGTCGCGTAGAGCTGCAGGGCGTCGGCGTTGACGATCTCCCCGCCCACGGCCTCCGCCAGCCGCAGGGCGAGGGCGGACTTGCCGCTGGCGGTCGGCCCCGCGATCAGGTGGATGGAAGGTCCGGCCAATACCCACGATCCGCTCATCCCCGCGAAGGCGGGGACCCAGGCTTTTTCCTTTGCCCCATGCGCCGGCGGCCTTCGACAAAAAACGCCTGGGTCCCCGCATTCGCGGGGATGAGCGGCCAAGGATGCGTTGATCCGGCCGCGCGACCGGTCTACCCCGCGCGCCCATGCAGTTCGCCGCCACCCTCGTGACCCCGGACCCGTCCCTGCCGCCCGAGGCGCAGCGGCGCGTGGGCGAGACCCTGGCCCGCGTCGGGGCGCGGGTCGGCGGCGCGCGCCCGCTCGGCCCTGGCGCGATCGACCTCGCCGTGGAAGCGGCGGACGACGCCCTGCCGCTGATCCGCGCCGCGGCCCTGGACGCCCTGGAGGGCCTGCCCGTCGACGTCTGCGTCCAGCCGGCCGAGGGCCGCCGCAAGGCGCTGCTGATCGCCGACATGGACTCCACCATCATCGGCTGCGAGTGCCTGGACGAGCTGGCCGACTTCGCCGGCGTCAAGGACAAGGTCGCCCCGATCACCGAGCGCGCCATGCGCGGCGAGCTGAACTTCGAGGACGCCCTGCGCGAGCGGGTCTCGATGATCGCCGGCCTGCCGCTGGCGGACCTGCAGGCCTGCTACGACGCGCGGGTGCGGCTGAACCCCGGGGCGCGGACCATGGTGACGACCATGGCGGCGGGCGGGGCGCGGCGCCTCCTGGTCTCCGGCGGCTTCACCTTCTTCGCCGCGCGGGTGGCGCAGGCGGCCGGCTTCGACGCAGCCAGGGCCAACTGGCTGGAAGAGGCGGATGGCCGGCTCACCGGCCGGGTCGGGGAGCCGATCCTCGGCCGCGCCGCCAAGCTCGCGACGCTGAAGGAAGAGGCGGCCGATCTCGGGATCGACCTGTCGCGGACCCTGGCCATCGGCGACGGCCGCCAACGACCTGGCCATGATCGAGGCGGCGGGCCTCGGCGTCGCCTACCGCGCCAAGCCGGTGGTGGCCGCCCAGGCCGACGCCCGCATCGACCACGCCGACCTGACCGCCGTGCTCTATTTCCAGGGCTATCGCGCCGAGGACTTCGTCCGATGAGGTCGCCACACAAACCCCTCCCCCTGGAGGGGGGAGGGGCAGGGGAGGGGGTGGCGCCTATCCGCGTCTCTGCGGCTGGGAATGACCGCTGCGTCAGTTCATACGCCGCGCCCTATCCTGCACCGCTTCCACCCCCATCCCCGGCCCTTCCCCCATCCAGGGGGAAGGGAGAATGACGCTGCCGCGCCGCGCGGAGGCGGTGATCTTCGACATGGACGGGCTCCTGGTGGACACCGAGGTCCTGGCGCGCGACGCCATGATGGCCGCGGCCCATGATCTCGGCTGCGACCTGCCGCTGCCGGTGTTCCTCAGCATGGTCGGCCGCAACCAGGCGAGCTCGGACGAGATCCTGCGCGAGCATTTCCGCGACGAGGTGGTCCTGGCGCGGTTCAAGGTCGACTGGCTGGAGCGGTTCCACGCCGTCGACGCCGCCGAGATCCGGCTCAAGGCCGGCGTGGTCGAACTGCTCGACCACCTCGACGCCCTGGGATTGCCGCGGGCGGTCTGCACCTCCTCGCCGCATGCCTCCGTCCAGCGCCAGCTCGGGCCGAGCGGCATCGCCGGCCGCTTCGACGCCGTCATCGCCCGCGGCGACTACCAGGAGGGCAAACCGCATCCGGAACCCTATCTGAAGGCGGCGGCGGCGCTCGGCGCCGATCCGGTCGCCTGCCTGGCGCTGGAGGATTCCCACAACGGTGTGCGCGCCGCCCACGCCGCCGGTATGATGACGATCATGGTGCCCGACCTGCTCGACCCCACCGAAGAGATCCGCGGCCTGTGCGTGCGCATCGCCGCCACCCTGCACGAGGTGCCGGCCCTGCTCGGCGAGGGAGCCGCCCGATGAGCCGACTGCACTCTGCGCACTCTGCGCACCACGATTTTCCGGTGCGGCCGTGAGCGCCCCCGACCGCAGCGCCGTCCTGCGCGCCCTGAACGCCGTCCGCGACCCCAAGTCGGGCCGCGGCCTGGTCGAGGCGGGCCTGGTCCAGGGCCTGGCTATCGGCGAGGGCCGCGCCGGCTTCATGATCGAGGCCGAGCCGGCCGACGCGGCGCTCTACGAGCCGTCCGCCAGGCGGCCGAGGCGGCGCTGAAGGCGGTGCCGGGGGTCGAGCGTACACTTGTCGTCCTGACCGCCGAGAAGGGGCCGGGCTCGGCCGCCCCGCCGCCCCCGCCGCGCCGCGGCGAGATCGCCTATTCCCACGCCCACGTCTCCACCGAGCCGCCGCCGCAGCCGGGGGTGACCCGCGTCCGCCGCGGCAATGCGCGCCTATCGGCCGACGCCCAGGCCCAGACCGCGCCGCCCGCCGCGCGGCCGCCCGCGACCCTGAAGCCGGCCAACGTCCGCCACGTCATCGCCGTGGCCAGCGGCAAGGGCGGGGTCGGCAAGTCCACCGTGGCGGTGAACCTCGCCTGCGCCCTGGCCATGATCGGCCGGCGCACGGGCCTGCTCGACGCCGACGTCTACGGCCCCTCGGCGCCGCAGATGACCGGCCTGCACGACGAGCCGGGGGTCACCGCCGAGAAAAGGCTCCTGCCGCTGGAAGGCTGGGGCCTGAAGATGATGTCGATCGGCCTCCTCGTGGACGACGCCTCGCCGATGATCTGGCGCGGCCCCATGGCGTCCTCCGCGCTGAACCAGATGCTGAACGACGTGGAATGGGGCTCGGAGGCCGAGCCGCTCGACGTCTTGGTGGTCGACATGCCGCCCGGCACCGGCGACATCCAGCTCACCCTGGCCCAGCGCGTGGCCCTGTCGGGCGCGGTGGTGGTCTCCACGCCCCAGGAGGTCGCCCTGATCGACGCCCGCCGCGCGGTCACCATGTTCGAGCGGACCCACATCCCCATCCTCGGGGTGGTCGAGAACATGGCCTATTTCTCCGACCCCACGACCGGCGCCCCGATCGAGATCTTCGGCCGCGGCGGGGCCAGGGCGACGGCGGAGGCGCTGGGCGCGCCGTTCCTCGGCGAAATCCCCATCGACATGGCCCTGCGCCAGGCCTGTGACGCCGGCCGGCCGCTCGTCGCCATCGATCCGGCGAGCCTCGCCGGCCAGGCCTTCCTGAAGATCGCCGAAGCCGTCGCCGCCCGCCTAGACGACGGCGGCGACCTCAAGCCCCCCCCCAGGATCGTCTGGGAGGACTGACTGTTCCCAACGCGTCACCCTCGGCCTTGTGCCGAGGGTCCCCTCTCTCCGCCGCACGGGCCGTCGTCGTCCTGCAACGACGGCGAAGCCGCGCGAGGGATGCCCGGCACAAGGCCGGGCATGACGGCGGTGGCGTGTTCAGGCCAGCCGCTCCAGCCCCGCCACCAGCGCCTTCCGGAAACACCGTCGGCAACGCCTTCGCCGCCTCCTCGACGGGCAGCCATTCGAACGCCGCGTCGCGCGTCGCTGTCTCGGCGCGCCAGACCTGCAGGGTCAGGGCGAAGTGGGTGAAGACGTGCTCCACGGCGCCGAGCGGGCCGCCACGCCGCCGTCGCGGGCGGCTCGGCCTGGAACGGCGCGGGCCGCCAGTCGCTGGTCGGCAGGCCGAGCATGCCGCCGAGCAGGCCCCGCGGCGGGCGGCGCACCAGGGCGACCTGGCCGCCGCTGGTCAGCACATAGGCCGCGCCGTGGCGGCGGGGCCGCTCGGCCTTCTCCGATTTGCGGGGATAGACGTCCGGCGTCCCGGCCTTGCGCGCCGCGCAGAAGGCCGAGACCGGGCAGCGGTCGCACAGCGGCGCCCTGGGCCGGCAGACCACAGCGCCGAGGTCCATCAGCGCCTGCGCCCAATCGCCGGGTCGGTCGGCGGCGACCAGGTCGCCCGCCAGCGCCTTCAGCTCGGGCTTGGCGGCGGGCAGGGGCGTCTCGACCGCATGGAGCCGCGCCATCACCCGCTCGACGTTGCCGTCCACGACGTTGGCGGGCCGGTCGAAGGCGATCGCCGCCAC
>JBBCHF010000005.1:0-146116 GCA_037201645.1 Caulobacteraceae bacterium | reverse complement strand
GGGTTAGAACCTTGTGTAGGTTGAGAACCGGAACGTTTCGGTCCGGTCATAGGGGGCCTTCTTCAGCACCTTGCTGAAGTCGAATTGCAGCGGACCCATCGGCGACTTCCACCGGACGCTGATGCCGGCGGAGGCGCGCAGGGCCAGGTCGTCCTTGATGGCGGGGTCGACGGTTCCGTCCGGGTTGCGCTTGATCTTGCTGTCGAGCAGGCCGAGCGTGCCGAAGTCGGAGAACAGGGCCGTCTTGATGCCGTACTGCGCGGGCAGCGGCGTCGGCACGGTCAACTCGGCCGTGCCGATGGCGAACATCTTGCCGCCGAGCGCGTCGCCCACCGCGTGCCGGTGGAGTCCACGACCGTGGTGTCGCGCGGCCCGATGCCGGCGATCTCGAAGCCGCGGAAGGTGTCGCCGCCCTTGAAGAAGCGGTCGTTGATCCGCACCGCATCGCCGCCCCAGCCGGTGATGTAGCCGGCTGACTCCTGGAGGCTGAACACCCAGGCGGGGGTGATGCCATAGTACCAGGCGCCGTCGGTCGAGGAGCGGATGTACTTCACGTCTCCGCCGAAGCCGGCGAAGTCCTGGCCGAAGTCGATGTAGAAGCCGCGGGTCGGGCTCAGCGGGTCGTTGCGGCGGTCCCAACGCACGGTGTAGCCCACCGACGAGGTCAGGCTGGAGCCGACCTCCTCGCAGAGGCTCTGCGAATAGCCGAGCGCGCATTTGCCGGTGGTCGGATCGACGATGTAGTCCGGGATCGTCACCTTATCGGTGTGGATCGCGTAGCGCAGGCCGATCGAGGCGTACTGGTTGATCGGGAATCCGGTCTTCAGATTGATGCCGGTGGTCGCCGTGTCGAACGAGGCCTGGTCGGAGAAGTTGTAGTCCTGGGTGTAGATATCGAAGCCGGCGCTCATGTTATGGCCCATGAAGCGAGGCTCGGTGAACGAGAGCTGCACCGACTTCTGATAGTAGCCGAGCTCGACCTGGAAGTTGACGGTCTGGCCGCGGCCGCGGAAGTTGGACTGGCTGATGCCGACGTTGCCGACCAGCTTCTCGACCGAGCTGTAGCCGAGGCTGAAGGTCAGCTGTCCGGTGGGCTGCTCGGTCACCTTCACGCGCAGGATGGTCTTGTCGGGCGCGGTGCCGGGCAGCTGCTCGATGTCCACGTCCTTGAAGAAGCCGAGCCCGCGGATGCGGGTCTTGGAGCGGTCGACCAGCACGCGGTTGTAGGCGTCGCCCTCGGCCACCTGCATCTCGCGCCGGATCACTCGGTCCAGCGTCTGGGTGTTGCCGACGATGTCGATGCGCTCGATGTAGACGCGCGGCCCTTCCTTGACGTTGAAGGTCACGTCGACAGTCTTGGTCTCGGGGTGGGCGACGTATTCGGGGCGGATGTCGACGAAGGCGAAGCCGTTGGCGCCGGCCGCGAAGGTCAGGCTGTCGGTGGCCTTCTCGATCCGGTCGTCCTGGTAGAGCTGGCCCTCGCGGATCGGCAGCAGCTCCTGCAGCAGGGCGCCGTTCAGGCGCTTCAGCTCGGTCACCACCTTCAGCTTGCCGAAGTGGTACTTGGGCCCCTCGTCGATGGTGAAGGTGACCGCGAAGCCGTTCTTGTCGGGCGCCAGCTCCGCCACCGCCGAGACGATGCGGAAGTCGTAGTAGCCGTGGTTGCGGTAGAACTTGCGCAGCTGTTCGCGGTCGTACTCGATCCGGTCCGGGTCGTAGTTGTCGTTGGACTGGAAGAACTTGTACCAGTGCGACTCGCGCGTGACGATCACGTCGCGCAGGGCCCCGTCGCCGAACGCCTTGTTGCCGATGAAGTTGACGCGGAGGATGCCGCTCTTGGGCCCCTCGTCGATCTCGAAGATCAGGTCGACCCGCTTTTGCGGCAGCTGGACGATCTTCGGCGTCACGGTGGCCGAGATGCGGCCCGATCGGCGATAGAGCTCGATGATCCGCTGGACGTCCTGCTCGACCTTGGAGCGGGTGAAGATGCCGCGCGGGCGGATCTGCACCTCGTCCTTCAGCTGTCGTCCTTAAGGGCGTGATTTCCCTCGAAGATCACCTGGTGATGATCGGGTTTCCGACACCCGCACGATCAGGTCCGTACCCTGCAGGTCGATCGCCACGTCGGCGAACAGGTCGGTGCGGAACAGGGTCTTCAGCGCCAGGTCGATCTTGGCCGGATCGACCGTGTCCCCGACCTGGATCGGCAGGTAGGACAGGATGGTGGACGGCTCGATCCGCTCGTTGCCCTGCACGACGATGCGGCCGACGACGCCGGTCTGGGGTTGCGGCGCCGGCGCCGAAGCCGGAGCGCCCTGCCCCGCGGCGGGCGCGGAGGCCGGCGGGGTCGGCGCGGACGGCTGGTCGGCCGGGCCGCCTCAGGCGCGGGCGTCGCCGCGTCGGTGGTCGCAGGCGGCGCCGAAGCATCCGGCGGCGGCGGCGCTGCGGCGGGCGTGGAATCGGTCGTGGCCGCGGCTGGCGCGGCGGCGTCCGCCTGGGCGATCTGGACCGGCGGGGCGGCGTCGCCCTGCAGCGACTTGGCGCCGTCGTGATGCTTCAGGAACCCCAGGCCGGGGATGCTGGACATGCTCGGCAGCGACATGGCCATGGCCGGCGAGGCCAGCGCGGACGAAGCCAGGAGCGCCGACGCGGTCAGGGCGGCGCTGCGGACAGGGGATCGGCGCATGAGGACGGCCATCAGGGCAAGGCGGCTCACGAAAACAGACCGCCGATGAAGTGGAACACGCGGAAGCGCTGCAGATCATTCCAGGTGACGAAAAGCATCAGGCCCACCAGGAGCGCGAAACCCACGCGATACCCGGCGGCCTGAACCCGGGCGGCGAGCGGCCGGCGGGCGAGCGCTTCGTAGACGTAGAACAGCAGATGTCCACCATCCAACACCGGAATGGGGAGAAGATTGGCGAACCCAATCGCCACCGAGACGAAGCCGACCACCCCGATCAGGGCCACGACCGAACGCAGCACGCCGGCCTCCACGTTCGGCGCGTTCTTGGCGGCCGCCATGGCGACATCGCCCGAGGCGCCGGCGATGCCGAGCGGCCGCTGAGCTGGTCGCCCGATTCATAGCCGCTGGCGATGCGGCGCAGGTAGGTCAGGGTCGAGCCGAGGATGTCGCCGGTCTGGCGCACGCCCTGGCGCAGGGCGCCGAGCGGGCCGAAGCGGAAGGTGCGCAGGTCACCCGGCGCCTGGCTGGCGGCCAAGCCGAGATAGCCGAAGGTCATCCCGCCCGCCTGCGTCTGGCCCGGAAGCTGGCGGCGCATGGGGGTGGCGACGAGCTGCACCGGCGCGCCGTTGCGGTCGACCTGGAAGCGGATCGGCTCGCCCGCGCGCATCAAGACGAAGCGCTGCAGATCGCCGAAGTCGTCGATGGAGCGGCCGTCGGCCTTGGTGATCAGGTCGCCGGCCTGGAAGCCTGCCGCCGCAGCCGGGGAATTGGCCGCCACCGCGCCGATGCGCGGCTTGACCACCGTCACCTCGCCCGCGGCCAGGGCCAGGGCGGCGAAAATGGTGATCGCCAAAAGGAAATTGGCCACCGGGCCGGCGGCGACCACCAGGGCGCGCTGCCACAGCGGCTTGAAATGGAAATAGCGGCGCAGCTCCGCGGCGCCCTCGCGCGCTACGATCTGCTGCTTCAGGTCGGCCAGGTCCTGCTCGTCCGGGACGCTGGCGACGTTGTCGTCGCCGGCGAACTTCACGTAGCCGCCGAGCGGAATCCAGCCGATCCGCCACTCGATGCCCGAGCGGTCCCGCCACGACGCCAGCGCGCGGCCGAAGCCGATCGAGAACCGGTCCACCGCCACGCCGCAAAGGCGCGCGACGAGGAAGTGCCCGAATTCATGCACGGTGACGACAAGCGTCAGCACGAACAGGAAGGGCGCGGTGTAGACCAACGCGTTGTGCGCGAAGTGAAGCATCAGGCGGAGCGCTCTCCCTGTTTCCTAGTTGAGACGCCCGACGCCGGTCAGGACGTCCGCCGCCACGCGGCGCGCCGTCCGATCGATCGTCAAGGCGGCCTCCACCGCGTCGCCGTCCGCCCCCGCATCCAGCTCCCCGGCTCCGTCCAGGCGCTCGAGG
This sequence comes from Caulobacteraceae bacterium, assembly GCA_037201645.1. Lineage (GTDB taxonomy): Bacteria > Pseudomonadota > Alphaproteobacteria > Caulobacterales > Caulobacteraceae > JANWHQ01. The sequence continues at coordinate 142,021 of JBBCHF010000005.1, read as the reverse complement.
GTCTCCGCCACCGCGGCCGCAATATCGAGAAAGCCGATCCTACGGTCAAGGAAGGCCGCGACGGCGGTCTCATTGGCCGCATTGAACGCGGCGGGCGCGCCACATCCGCGCTCCAGGGCGTCGCGCGCGAGGGTCAGGGCGGGGAAGCGCACCGGGTCCGGCGCCTCGAAGGTCAGCGATCCGATGGCGGCCAGATCCAGCCGCTGCGCCGGCCAGGCCATGCGCTGCGGCCAGGCGAAGGCGCAGGCGATCGGGGTGCGCATGTCCGGCGCGCCGAGCTGGGCGAGCGTGGAGCCGTCCTGATACTCGACCAAGCTGTGCACGATGGATTGCGGATGGATCAAGACGTCGATGCGCCCGGCCGGAGTGGAGAACAGGTAGGACGCCTCGATCAGCTCGAGCCCCTTGTTCATCATGGTGGCGGAATCGATCGAAATCTTGGCGCCCATCGACCAGTTGGGATGAGCCACCGCCTGTTCGGGCGTGGCGCCGGCCATCTCCTGCAGGGTCCACTGGCGGAACGGCCCGCCCGATGCGGTCAGGATCAGGCGCGCGACCATGTCGGCGCAGTCGGGCTGCAGCGCCTGGAAGATCGCCGAATGCTCGGAATCGGTCGGCACCACCGCCCCGCCCGCGGCCTTGGATGCGGCCAGCAGCGCGGGCCCGGCGCAGACCAGGCTCTCCTTGTTGGCCAGGGCGATGATCGCGCCGGTGCGGGCGGCCGCCAGGGTCGGGGCGAGGCCCGCGACGCCGACGATGGCCGCCATCACCCAGTCGGCGCCTGCCGCGGCCGCCTCCTCGATCGCCGCCGCGCCGGCCGCGGCCTTCACGCCCGACCCGTTCAGCCGCTCGGTCAACTCGGCCAGCAGGGATTCGTCCTGGATCACCGCCGTCTGCGGGTGCCACTTCAGGGCCTGTTCGGCCAGGCGTGCGACATTTCGCCCGGCGGTCAGGGCGACGACCTCGACCTCGTGGCCGTCCGCCTGGTCCAGCAGATCGAGCGTGGAGACGCCGATGGAGCCGGTGGAGCCCAGGACCGTGATCTTCCGATGCGAACTCAAGCGGCCCATCCTGCCAAGTGGATCAGCCTGGCCGCGACCACGGCCAGGATCGCGAACATCAGCCCGTCGACCCGATCCAGCAGGCCGCCGTGCCCCGGGATGAGGTCGCCGGAGTCCTTTACCCCGAATCGGCGTTTCAGGATCGATTCCCACAGGTCCCCGGCCATGGTGGCGAGCCCGCCGACCAATCCCATCAGGGCGGCGGCGGGCGCGGACAGGACCATCCTGCCGATGATCGAGACCGCGACGGACGCGGCCATGGCGGCCACGAGCCCTCCGACGAAACCCGACCAGGTCTTGTTGGGCGAGAACCGCGGCCAAAGCTTGGCGCCGCCGACGAGGTTGCCGACGCCGAACGCGGCGATGTCCGCAGCCCAGGTCACCGCGAACAGCAGGATGGTCCAGCTTCGGCCCTGCGGCGCGTCGCGCAGCCATGCGAGGGCGATGCACGGCACGCCGATGTAGATCACCCCGAACGCGGCCGCCTCGGCCCGCTCGCCCGAGGCGCGGGCCAGGAGGGCGCAGGCCGCGGTCGCCACCGCCAGGAGCGCCCAGGCCGCGACCATATATCCGAGGTGCGCCGCCAGGACGACGACCGCCATGCTGACGCTGATCGCCACGGCGAGGCGGACCGGCGCGCGCGGCGCGCTCATCAGGCTCCATTCGCGGGCCAGCAGCGAGGCGGCGGCCACGATCAGGATGGCGAACACCCAGCCGCCGATGATCACGCCGAGGATCGGGATCGGCGCCAGCATGATCGCCGACACAGCCCGTTTTCCCAGGTTTGACCAGTCGAAGCGCCTAGCCCGCGGCAAGGACGTCATCAACCTCGGCCCCGCCAAAGCGGCGTTCGCGCCGCTGGTACTCGTCGACGGCCGCCTTCAGCTCCTCGGCCCCGTAGTCGGGCCACAGGACGTCCTGGAACACGAACTCCGCATAGGCGGCCTCCCACAAAAGGAAGTTGGAGATGCGCCGCTCGCCCGAGGTGCGGATGATCAGGTCGGGCGGATCGGTCTCGGCCGTGGACAGGCGCGTGGCGAAGGTCGCCTCGGTCAGGTCCTCCGGCTGCAGCAGGCCGGCCTGGACGTCCGCGGCCAGGGCCCGGGCCGCGTCCACGATGTCGGCGCGGCCGCCGTAGTTGAAGGCGACCTGCAGGCGAAGCGGTCGTTGTGCGCCGTCCGCTGCTCGGCCCGTTCGATCACCTCCAGGATGTCGGGCGACAGGCCGGTCCGCCGCCCCAGCACCCGCACCTCGACGCCCTCGCGCGCCAGCCGGTCGAGGTCGGAGTTCACATAGGCCTTGAGCAGGCCCATCAGCTCGGAGATCTCGTGCGCAGGCCGGCGCCAGTTTTCTGTGGAGAACCCAAAGACGGTGAGCCGGTCGATGCCGAACGCCGGCGCCGCCTCGACGGTGCGCTTCAGCGCCTGCACCCCGGCGCGGTGGCCGAATGAGCGCGGCAGTCCCCGCGCCTTCGCCCAGCGGCCGTTGCCGTCCATGATGATGGCGACATGCAGCCCGGGCGCGGCTGCGCCGGATCGGCCGGCGGCTGATGGGGAATTGCCCGGATTCGGCATGTCGCGGTCCATGAGTCGCGGCCGGCGCAGCTGCGACGGTCAGACCTGCATGATCTCTTGTTCCTTGATTTTCAAGGCTTCGTCGATCCGTCTGATGTGGTCGTCGGTGAAGTGCTGGACCTCGTCCTGCATGCGCTTCTGCTCGTCCTGGGTGATGGCGGCGTCCTTCTCCGCCTTCTTCAGGTCGTCCATGGCGTCGCGCCGCACGTTGCGGACCGCGATCTTCTGCTGCTCGGCGTACTTGCCGGCCAGCTTGGCGAGATCGCGCCTGCGCTCCTCGGTCAGGGGCGGCACGGGGATGCGCAGGTTCTGGCCTTCCACCACCGGGTTCAGGCCCAGGCCCGCCGCGCGGATCGCCTTCTCCACCGAGACCACCAGGCCCCGGTCCCAGACGTTGACCATCAGGGCGCGCGGATCGGGCACGCTGACGCTGGCCACCTGGTTCAGGGCCATCGAGCTGCCGTAGGCGTCCACATGCACCTGATCCAGCAGGCCGGCCGAGGCGCGGCCGGTGCGCAGGGAGGCGAACTCCTCCTTCAGGGCGGCGACCGCCTTGTCCATGCGGTCGCGATACTTGGAGAGGACCGGCTTTTCGGTCACGGCCATGGCTTCATCCCTCATATGGGCGGTCGTGGCGGTCTTCGGCGATCACCGTGTGCACGCCCCCGCCGGTCAGCACGTCGAGCAGCGACCCGCGTTCGCGGATCGAGAACACCACGATCGGGATGCCGTTGTCGCGCATCAGGCTGATGGCCGAGGCGTCCATGACCCGCAGGTCCTGGGCCAGCACCTCCAGATAGCTCAGCGGTCGTACCGCTTGGCGTCCGGATGGGTCTTGGGGTCGGCGGTGTAGACGCCGTCGACGCTGGTGCCCTTGAGCAGGGCGTCGCAGCCCATCTCGGCCGCTCGCAGGGCGGCGGCGGTGTCGGTGGTGAAGAAGGGATTGCCGGTGCCGGCGGCGAAGATCACCACGCGGCCTTTTTCCAGGTGGCGCAGGGCGCGCCGGCGGATGTAGCGCTCGCAGACCGACTCCATCGGGATGGCCGACTGCACGCGGGTGTCGACGCCGATCCGCTCGAGCGCGTTCTGCACCGCCAGGGCGTTCATCACCGTAGCCAGCATGCCCATGTAGTCGGCGCTGGCCCGCTCCATGCCGCGCGCGGCCATGGACAGGCCGCGGAAGATGTTGCCGCCGCCGATGACCAGGCACAACTCCACCCCGTGACGGATGACCTCGGCGATGTCCTGGGCGACGGCGTCGACGGTGGCGAGGTCGATGCCGAAGGACTGGCCGCCCATCAGCACCTCGCCGGACACCTTCAGGAGGGCGCGCCGATAGCGCGGCGGGCGCAGCAGGGGATTCGGCGGCTCGGCGAGCATGCCCGGTGTGTGCTCCGATGACGCGAGGGGCGCAACCCTCCGCAGCGCCGTTGCGCGGTCGCGCCGCGGCGGGAGGCCATGCGAAGGGACATCCTCCTCCCCGGCGAGCGGGAAGGAGGATGTCCGACGTTCGTTACTGGGCGCTGAGCGCGGCGACTTCGGCGGCGAAGTCGTCGGTCTTCTTCTCCACGCCTTCGCCGAGGGCGAAACGGACGAAGCCCGTCACCGCCACCGGCGAGCCGAGCGTCTTGCCGGTTTCGGCGACCAGCTGCTCGATGGTCTGGTCCGGGTTCATCACGAAGGCCTGCTTCAGCAGCACGACCTCCTCGTAGAACTTGCGGATGCGGCCCTCGACCATCTTCTCCACGACCTGCGGCGGCTTGCCGGACGCATGGGCCTGTTCGGAGAAGATCGCGCGCTCGCGCTCGACCGCCGCCGGATCTAGGTCGTCGGTGGACAAGGACAGCGGCTGGGTGGCCGCCACATGCATGGCGATCTTGCGGCCCAGCTCCTGCAGCTTGGCCTGGTCGCCCGCGCCTTCGACGGCCACCAAGACGCCGATCCGGCCGAGGTCCGGCGCGATGGCGTTGTGGACATAGAAGGCCACCGCGCCCGGCGACACCCGGAAGCGGGCGAAGCGGCGCACGAGCATGTTCTCGCCGATCGTGGCGATCAGGCCGGTGATCATGTCCGACACGACTTCGCCGTCCGAGGTCTTGGCCGCCGTCAGGGCGTCGACGCCGCCCACGACGTCGAGCGCCGCCTCGGCGACCTTGCGCGCGGCGTTCTGGAACAGCTCGTTGCGCGCCACGAAGTCGGTCTCGGCGTTCAGCTCGGCCACGGCGCCGGTCATGCCCGCGCCGTCATTGCGAACGGCGACGGCCACGAGGCCCTCGGCCGCCACGCGGTCGGCTTTCTTGGCGGCCTTGGAGAGGCCCTTGGTGCGCAGCCAGTCCATGGCCGATTCCAGCTCGCCGCCGGTTTCCTGGAGCGCCTTCTTGCAGTCCATCATGCCTGCGCCGGACTTCTCGCGCAGTTCCTTGACCAAGCCGGCGGTGATTTCCGCATGTGATATCCTCCGATGGGTGAGCGCCGGCCGCCCGTGGGGCGGCCGGTCACAAGGATGAAATATGGAGGGCGGACAAGGTCCGCCCGGACTCAAGCTTCGACCGTCGCCTCTGCCTGGCCGGCCCCCGAGGCGCCGGCCCCGGTATCGGGTTCGGCCGCTGCGGCCGCAGGCGCTTCCGGTTCGGGCTGCAGCGCCGGCTCGATGATCGCCGGCGTCTCGGCCGCGCCGAGGTCCACGCCCAGCGCCGCCTGGCCGGTCGCCAGGCCGTCGATCACGGCGTCGGCGACGAGGTCGCAGTAGAGCTGGATCGCCCGGGCGGCGTCGTCGTTGCCCGGCACCGGATAGGTGATGCCGTCCGGATCGGAATTGGTGTCCAGGATCGCCACCACCGGGATGTTCAGCTTGCGCGCCTCCTGGATGGCGATGGCTTCCTTGTTGGTGTCGACCACGAACATCAGGTCGGGGATGCCGCCCATGTCCTTGATGCCGCCCAGGGACAGCTCCAGCTTGTCGCGCTCGCGCGTGATCTGCAGCAGCTCCTTCTTGGTGCGCAGGCCGCCCTCGCCTTCCAGCACGCCTTCCAGTTCGCGCAGCCGCGCGATCGACTGGAGATGGTGCGCCAGTTGGTCAGGGTGCCGCCGAGCCAGCGGTGGTTCACATAGTATTGGGCGCAGCGCTTGGCCGCCGAGGCCACGGGGTCGGACGCCTGGCGCTTGGTGCCGACGAACAGCACGCGCCCGCCGCTGGCCGCCACTTCGCGGACCTTGAGCAGGGCCTGGTGCAGCAGGGGGATCGTCTGCGACAGGTCGATGATGTGGATGTTGGCGCGCGAGCCGAAGATGTAGCGCTCCATCTTCGGGTTCCAGCGGTGGGTCTGGTGGCCGAAGTGGGCGCCGCTTTCGAGCAGCTGACGCATGGAGAATTCAGGAAGCGCCATGGGCGGTATATGTCCTTCTTCCGGTTGAGCCTCCGCAGGCGACCCCTCCATCTGGAAGGACCGGAACGGCCAAAGCGGGATTTGTCCCCGCGTCCTGCCGAACGCCCGCGTGCGAGATGGCGGTGCAGATAGGCGCTCAGCCCCGAAAATGCAAGCATTACCGCCGATTGCGGCCCGGCGCCCAGCCGGTCAGACGTCCTCCAGATAGAGCACGCCCGGCGCGGTCTTGATCGCGCCACGCAGGGCGACGTCGAGGTTGAACCGCCCGGGCAGCCTGACCTCCACCTCGCGGCCTCCGCCGAGGCCGGCGACCAGCACCACCTCACCGCCGCCGCGCGACGCCGCGGCGGTGTCCAGCCGCGCCTTCAGGGCGTCGATTTCGGCCGATCGCGGTGAGACGTGGATGCGCAGGCCCGCCGCGGCGCCTTCGATGGCCTTCTCGATCGGCTCGGCGTCGTCGCCGTAGAAGCGCACCTCCCCGTCCTGCGCCTTGGCGCGCACCTTGACGCTGAGCGGCCGCCCCGGCTCCAGCATTTCGCGGCAGCGGCGCAGGGACTCCGGCGGGAACAGCACCTCGAACTCGCCCGTGGGGTCCGACAGGGTCACGAAGGCGAACCGCTCGCCGCTCTTGGCCGAGGAGCGCTCCTGCTTCCTGCGCACCACCCCCGCCATCCGAAACGCCTCCGAGCCAGCCAGGGCCAGCGGCAGGGCGTCGGCGAGCAGGGTCGTGCGCCTCCGGCGCAGCACCTCGGTCATGTCGTCCAGCGGATGACCCGAGAGGTAGAAGCCGACGGCCTGCAGCTCCTCGTCGAGCTGGTCGGGCGCGGTCCAGGGCTCGGTCTTCGGCAGGCGCGGCCGGGATGCGTCGGCCTGCTCGCCGCCGAACAGGCTGGTCTGGGACGAGGCGCGCTCGCCCGCCGCGCACTGGGCGTGGGCGATCAGGAGGTCCGCGGCGGCGACGATCTGCGCCCGGTTGGGATGGATCGTGTCGAAGGCCCCGGCGCGCGCCAGGTTCTCGAACGCCCGCTTGTTGACCAGCCGCGGGTCCACCCGCTCGACGAAGTCGAAGAGGTCGCGGAACGGCCCGCCCTCTTCGCGGACGGCCACCAGGTGGCGCATGGCCTCGACGCCGACATTGCGCACGGCGCCGAGGGCGTAGAGCACCTCCCCGTCCTCGACCTCGAAGTCGGCGCCGGAGCGGTTGATGTCCGGCGCGCGCACCTTCACCCCGAACCGGCGGGCGTCCTGGTAGAACACCGCGAGCTTGTCGGTGTTGGAGATGTCGAGGCTCATCGAGGCGGCGAAGAACTCGACCGGCGCGTTCGCCTTCAGCCAGGCGGTCTGGTAGGCGATCAGGGCGTAGGGCGCGGCGTGGCCCTTGTTGAAGCCGTAGCCCGCGAACTTCTCCATCCGGTCGAACAGGAGCTTGGCCGTGGCCTGCTCCAGGCCCCGCTCGGCCGCGCCGGAGAGGAAGCGGGCCCGCTGCTGGTCCATCTCCTCCTTCTTCTTCTTGCCCATGGCGCGGCGCAGAAGGTCCGCCTCGCCCAGGCTATAGCCGGCCAGGATCTGGGCGATCTGCATCACCTGTTCCTGGTAGACGATGACCCCGTAGGTGTCCCTCAGCACCGGCTCCAGCAGCGGATGCACGACGTCGACGGGCCGGCGGCCCATCTTGCAGTCGACGTACTCGGGGATGCTGTCCATCGGCCCCGGGCGATAGAGCGAGATCAGCGCCGTCACCTCCTCCAGCGACGCAGGCCGCAGCTGGCGCAGGATGTCGCGCATCCCCTGGCTTTCCAGCTGGAACACCCCGAGAGTCTGGCCCGACGCCATCAGCTCGTAGCTTGGCGCGTCGTCGATCGGCAGGGTGTCCATCGCCACAGCGGCCCCGCGGCGCTTCAGATAGCGGACGGCGCGGTCGAGCACGGTCAGGGTCTTCAGGCCCAGGAAGTCGAACTTCACAAGGCCGGCGCTTTCGACCCACTTCATGTTGAACTGGGTGGCCGGCAGCTCCGAGCGGGGGTCCTGGTAGAGCGGCACGAGCTCGGTGAGCGGCCGATCGCCGATCACCACCCCGGCCGCGTGGGTCGAGGCGTTGCGGTAGAGGCCCTCCAGCTCCAGGGCGATGTCGAGCAGCTCGGCGACCGAGGCCTCGTCCCGCCGCGCCGCCTGCAGCCGGGGCTCGATCTCGATGGCCTTGGCCAGGGTGACGGGGCTGGCGGGATTGTTCGGCACCATCTTGGCCAGGCGGTCGACCAGCCCGAGCGGCATCTGCAGCACGCGGCCGACGTCGCGCAGAACGGCGCGCGCCTGCAGGGTGCCGAAGGTGATGATCTGGGCGACCCGGTCGTGGCCGTACTTGGCCTGGACGTAGGCGATCACCTCCTCGCGCCGCTCCTGGCAGAAGTCGATGTCGAAGTCCGGCATCGACACCCGCTCCGGGTTCAGGAACCGCTCGAACAGCAGGCTGTAGCGGAGGGGATCGAGGTCGGTGATCATCAGCGACCAGGCGACCAGCGAGCTCGCGCCCGAGCCCCGCCCCGGCCCCACGGGAATGCCGTTGGCCTTGGCCCACTTGATGAAGTCCGAGACGATCAGGAAGTAGCCGGCGAAGCCCATCTGGCAGATGACGCCGACCTCGCGCTCCAGCCGCGCGTCGTAGTCGGCCTGGTCGACGGCGAGCGGATGCACCTGGAGGCGGGCGCGCAGGCCCTCGCGCGCCTGGTGGGCCAGCTCCTCGGCTTCCGAGCGACCGGCCGCCGTGGTGAAGCGGGGCAGGATCGGGTCGCGCTTCCTGACCATGAAGGCGCAGCGCCTGGCGATGTCGAGGGTGTTGTCGCAGGCTTCCGGCAGGTCCGAGAACAGGGCCCGCATGGCCGCGGGCGGCTTGAACCAGTGCTCGGGCGTCACGCGCCGGCGCTCATCCTGGCCGAGGAAGGCGCCGTCCGCGATGCACAGCAGGGCGTCGTGCGCGCGGTGCATCTGCGGCCTGGCGAAATAGACGTCGTTGGTGGCGACCAGCGGGGCGTCGTTCTCATAGGCCCAGGCCACCAGACCCGGCTCGGCGGCGGCCTCAGACGCCAGGCCGTGCCGCTGCAGTTCGACATAGAAGCGATCGCCGAACGCCTCGGCCATCCGGGCGAGGGCCTCGCCGCCCTGCTCGCGCTTGCCGGCGGCGAACAGCGGATCGACCGGGCCATCCGGCCCGCCCGATAGAAGGATCAGGCCCTCGGCGTGGGCGACGACCTTCTCCCAGGCCACGCTGGGCTCGTCTGCGCCCATGGAGTCGAGGTAGGCGGCGGAGGACAGCACCGACAGGTTGCGCCAGCCGGCCTCGCTCTGGGCCAGGAGCACGATCGTGGGGGCGCGGGCCCAGCGCTCGGGTGAACGCTCGCCGATGCCGGAGACCGGCAGGGCGCATCCCACCACAGGCTGGACGCCGGTGTCCTTGGCCAGGACCGAGAACTCCAGGGCGCCGCAGAGGTTCGCCCGGTCGGTCAGTCCTACGGCCGGCATGTGCTCGCCGGCCGCCAGGGCGCCGATCGCGTCGGCCTTGATCGCGCCTTCCAGCAGCGAATAGGCCGAGCGGACCCTCAGGTGGACGAACGCCTCATCCAGACCGGCCATCGAGGCTCCTCCGCGCGACGCCCGCGACTCAGGCGACCAGGTGCGCCACCTGGCACATCATCCAAACGAAGCCAGCGACTGACGCAAGCGCCAACCCTTCACGCGCCAGACGAACCATTGCAGCCCCCCTTAGTTGCCGTTTTGTTCTCCGCACGCTATTCCCCTTTTGTTCTCGGAGTCAAGCCCCGTTCCGACGTCTGCTTCAGGCGAGGCGCTGCTGGACCAGGCGGCCGTCCTTCAGGGCGAAGACGCGGTCCATGTAGCGGGCGAGCTCCATGTTGTGGGTCGCGATCAGGGCGGCGGCGCCCTCCTCGCGCGCGACGGCGAAGAAGCTGTCGAACACGCCGCGCGAGGTCGTCGGGTCGAGGTTGCCGGTCGGCTCGTCGGCCAGGATCACCTTGGGATGGTTGGCCATGGAGCGGGCGATGGCCACGCGCTGTTGTTCGCCGCCGGAAAGCTGGGCCGGCTGGTGGGTCAGGCGCTCGGAAAGGCCGAAGTTGGACAGCAGGGCGGCGGCGCGGTCTCGCGCGTCGGCGCGGGAAACGCCGGCGATCATCTGCGGCAGGGCCACATTGTCCAGGGCGCTAAGTTCCGCCAGCAAGTGGTGGAATTGATAGACGAAACCCATAGCGTGGAGGCGGATGTTGGTGCGCCCGCGGTCCTTCAGGGCGGTGCAGTCCTGGCCCTCCAGGAACACCTGGCCGGCCGTGGGGCGCTCGAGCAGCCCAGCGGCGTGCAGCAGCGACGACTTGCCCGATCCCGACGGCCCGATCAGGCCGACGATCTCGCCGCGATAGACGTCGAGATCGACGCCGCGCAGCACCTCCAGCGTGCGCGGGCCGGTCACATATTGGCGGACGATGCCGCGAAGCTGCAGCACCGGCTCACTCATAGCGGAGCGCCTCCACCGGATCGAGGCGCGAGGCGTGCCAGGCCTGCGGCAGGGTCGCCAGGAACGACATGCCGATCGAGCAGGCGGTGACCATCGCCACCTCGCCCCAGTCGATCTTGGCCGGCAGGTGGGACAGGAAATAGACGTCGGCGTTGAATACGTCCGAGCCGGTGACCCACTCCACGAAGGCCTGGATCTCGCGGATGTAGGCGCAGAACAGGATGCCGAGCAGGAGGCCCGCCAGGGTGCCGAGCACGCCGATGGCCGCGCCCGACATGAAGAAGATGCGCAGGATCGAGCCCCTGCCCGCCCCCATGGTGCGCAGGATGGCGATGTCGCGGCCCTTGTTCTTCACCAGCATGATCAGGCCGGTGACGATGTTCATGGCGGCGATGGCGACGATCAGCAGCAGGATCAGACGCATCACGTTACGTTCCACCTGCAGGGCGTTGAAGAAGCTCTGGTTCCGGTCGCGCCAGTCGCTGATGATCGCGCCGGGGCCGGCGGCGTTGGCGACCAGGGGGCGGATCTGGCCGGTGCGGTCGGGGTCCTTGACCTTGATCTCGATCATGTCGACCGACTGGTCGCGGCCGAAGAAGATCTGGGCCTGCTCCAGCGGCATGTAGATGTAGGCCTCGTCATAGGCGCTCATGCCGACGGTGAAGAGGCCGCCGACGGTGTAGGCCTTGGTCCGGGGCGTGGAGCCGAAGGCCGTGGCGCCGCCGGACGGCGAGATGAGGGTCAGGGCGTCGCCAGGCTGCACGCCCATCTGGGCGGCGAGGCGGCTGCCGACCAGGATCATGTCGCCGCCGTAGTCGCCCTCGCCGTAGCCGTTCAGCGAGCCGGACGCGACGTTCTTGGCGATGATCGGGGTCCTGGCGAGGTCGGCCCGGCTGACGCCGCGGACCACCGCCCCGGTGATCTGGCCCTGACCCACGACCATGGCCTGGGCCTCCACCATGGGCGTCGCCTGGATCACGCCGGGGATGGCGCGGATGCGGTCGATGACCTGGCCGGTGCGGACCGGGTCGTTCAGGAGGTCGCCGGTGACGAACAGGTGGCCGTTGAAGCCGAGGGTCCGCGACAGCAGCTCGGCCGGAAGCCGTTCATCACGCTCATGACGATGACCAGCACCGCCACCCGCCAGCATGACGCCGATGAACGAGATCACCGACACCATGGCCACGCCGCCGTCCTTCCTGCGGGCGCGCAGGTATCGGTAGGCGATCGACCGCTCCCAGAGCGAGAAGGCCCCGGCCGTGCGCCCCAACTCCAGGCTCATGCGCCGAGGACCTTCAGGGCTTCCTCCAGCGGCAGGGACCGGCGCTCGCCGGTGGCTCGGCGCTTGATCTCGACCTCGCCGGCGGCCAGCCCCTTGGGGCCGATGATCAGCTGCCAGGGCAGGCCGATCAGGTCCATGGAGGCGAACTTGGCGCCGGGGCGCTCGTCGGTGTCGTCATAGAGCGGCTCGCGGCCGGCGGCCTCAAGCGCGGCGTGCGCCTGCTCGCAGGCGGCGTCGACGGCCCTCGGCGCCCGGGCGCAGGTTGACGATGCCGACGCCAAACGGGGCCACGCTGTCGGGCCAGATGATGCCAGCCTCGTCGTGGCTGGCCTCGATCAGGGCGCCGACCAGGCGCGAGACGCCGGACGCCGTAGGAGCCCATCATCACCCGCCCGCTCGGCGTTGTCGGGGGTGGAGACCACGGCCTTCATCGGGGCGGAGTACTTGTCGCCGAAATAGAAACCCTGGGCCGACCTCGATGCCGCGCATCTCGAGGCGCTTGTCCTCGGGGGTCTCGCGCTCGAACCTGGCCTGGTCGTGCACGTCCTCGGTGGCGGCATAAAGGCTGGTCCCACTCGTCGATGATCGGCTGCAGTTCGGCCTCGTAGTCGACGTCCTCGCCCGGGAATCGGCAGGTCCAGCACGTCCTTGTGGCAGAACAGGGCCGACTCGCCGGTGTTGGCCAGCACGTGGAACTCATGAGACAGGTCCCCCCCCGATCGCCCGGTCTCGGCGCGCACGGGGATGCCCTTCAGGCCCATGCGGGCGAAGGTGCGCAGGTAGGCCACGAACATGCGGTTGTAGGACCGCCGCGCCGCCGCCTCGTCGAGGTCGAAGGAATAGGCGTCCCTTCATCAGGAACTCGCGCCCGCGCATGACGCCGAACCGGGGCCGCTGCTCGTCCCGGAACTTCCCATTGGATATGGTAGAGGTTCTTGGGCAGGTCCTTGTAGCTGCGCACGTAGGAGCGGAAGATCTCGGTGATCATCTCCTCGTTGGTCGGGCCGTAGAGCAGCTCGCGCTCGTGGCGGTCCTTGATGCGCAGCATCTCCGCGCCGTAGTCGTCGTAGCGTCCGGATTCACGCCAGAGGTCGGCGAGCTGCAGCGTCGGCATCAGGAGCTCGATGGCCCCCGCCCGGTCCATCTCCTCGCGGACGATCTGCTCGACCTTCTGCAGCACCCGGAAGCCCAGCGGCAGCCAGGCGTAGATGCCGGCCGCCTCCTGGCGCAGCATCCCCGCGCGCAGCATCAGCCGGTGCGAACACGATCTGCGCCTCGGCCGGGGTCTCCTTCAGGACGGGCAGGAAGTAGCGGGACAGGCGCATCGGGACTCCAGGCTAAGACGGGGCCGCCAATTAGCCCTGCGCCGGCAGGGTTGGCAACGCGACGCCCTCCCTCCCCTTCATGGGGAGGGACAGGCCGCGCAGCGGCCAGGGTGGGGAAGTCCGCCACAGACCCCCACCCGCTTTGCGCGCCCACCGTCCCCCTGAAGGGAGGGCAAGGTGTCACGCCGCGCGCCAGCACCGGCTTGACGGCGGCCCCGGCGTGGGAGTCGGCCCTGGCCTCGGCCACCCGCTCGAACGGATAGACGGTGATCAGCCGGTCCATGGGAAAGCGGCCCTCGCGCCATAGGCCGACCAGCGCGGGATGAACTCGCGCGGGACCGCGTCGCCCTGGACCACGCCGCGGATCGAGCGGCCGCCGAGCATCAGCTGCGGCATGTCCACCTCGAACCCCGGCCCCGGCGAGGTCACGAAGCCGAAGGTCCCCAGCGGCGCGACGGACGCCAGGCCCTGGTGATAGACCGGCGCGACGTCGGTGGTGTTCAGCACCGCGTCGGCGCCGAGGCCGGTGATGTCCTTCACCGCCTGCACCGGATCGACCCTGGAAGCGTCCACCGCGTCGGTGGCACCGAGCTCCTGCGCCAGCCTCAGACGGGCCGGGTTCACGTCGATGGCGATGATCTTCGACGCTCCGGCGGACCTTGGCCGCCATGATGGCGCTGAGACCCACCGAGCCGGCGCCGAACACAGCCACGGACTGGCCCTCGCGCACCGCCAGGGAGTTCAGGATCGCGCCCGCGCCGGTCTGGACGCCGCAGCCGAGCGGGGCCAGCAGCTCCAGGCGGCACGTCGTCGGGCGCCTTCACGGCCGCGCGGGCGTCGCAGACGGCGTGGGTGGCGAAGGAGGATTGGCCGAAGAAGTGGCTGACGAACTCGCCGCCCTTGGAGAGCGGGCTGGAGCCGTCCGCGCGCCGGCCTGAGGAAGTTCAGCTCGTGGCCGAGCGCTGGCAGTAGGCCATGGCGTCGCGCCGGCAGAGCGGGCATCGCCGCAGAAGCTGTAGCTCAGCACCACCCGGTCGCCGGGGGCGAACTCGGACACCCCCTCGCCCACCCGCTCGACCACGCCCGCGCCCTCGTGGCCGAGCACGATGGGGCGCGGGAAGCGCTCCAGCTCGGCGACGCGGATATCGGTGTGGCAGACGCCGGCCGCCTCGATGCGGACCAGAAGCTCGCCCCGCGCGCGGGCCTTCCAGGTCCAGCGTCTCGAGGACCGGCGTCGAGGAGCCCTGGCGGACGACCGCCGCTGCGATCCTCACCGGAACCAGGCTCCGCCTTCGAGGCTCGGCAGGGGATCAGCTTGAAATAGATCACCGCCCACATGGCGCAGAACACGATGGCCGACACCCAGCTCGTGGTGATCGCCTTGCGCACCAGCTTGGGATCGACGGGCGAGCCTGGATCACAGCCTGGGGGCGGCTCGATGCCCATCTCCGCGTGGCTGCGCACGCCGATCGGGCAGGACCGCGAACAGCACGATCCACCAGATGGTCAGATAGGACGTGACGCCGTGAACCAGTTCATGCGTGCGCCTCGGCGGGGGTCTGCATCAGCTCCACTAGCACGCCCCCGGCGTCCTTGGGATGCACGAATATCACCGGCACGCCGTGGGCGCCGATGCGCGGCTCGCCGGTCCCGAGGCACCCGTCGCGCCCTTGGCCCGCAGGTCGTCGCGAGCGCGTAGATGTCGTCGACCTCGAAGCAGACGTGGTGCTGCCCGCCCTTGGGGTTGCGCGCCAGGAAGCCCGCGATCGGCGAGTCCTCGCCATAGGGCTCCAGAAGCTCGATCTGGGCGTTGGGCAGGTTCACGAAGCAGACCGAGACGCCCTGGTCGGGCAGGGCGCGGGTCTCGGTGATCGAGGTGGCCGCCGATGAGGTCGCGGTACGGCTTGATCGCCTCGGCGATGGAGGGGGTGGCGACGCCCACGTGGTTCAGCTTGCCGATCATGTTCAGCACCTCGGCCCGGTCGGCCGGCAGGCCCAGCATTCTGGCGCAGGTCCCACGGGTCCTTGTCGCGATAGGTGTTGGAGCTTGCGTCCATGATCCGCCAGTCGCCGTCGGCCCGCCGGCACAGGATCCAGTCCACCGATTCCGGCGCGCCGTAGTTCTTGAACACGGCCACCCACGCGGGCCTGGTCGTTGTCGATCTCTTCCAGGAGCTGCAGGCCGGTGATCTGCAGGTCTGGGCGCCGTAGCGGTAGTCGAAGTCGACGGGGCCGACCGCCTGGGGCCTCGCGCCGGCCGCGCAGGGCGCTCTCCCAGGTCGACGGCGAAATAGCGGCGCGAATCCAGCCGGCCGAACCCGAGGTCCGGCTCGGTGTAGAGGGCCTGCACCAGGGCCTTGGGGGTCTCCGCCGCCGCCCGCTCCACGCCTGTCCCGGCCAATACGACGGCCAGGACGGCCGCGGAAATCAGTCTTGAAATCATTACGCCTAAGCCTCCGCGCCCAAGGAAGGCGTAGATCGCGGCCGATCTTTGGCGGCCGCGGACGCAGCGTTCTAGGCCATTCAGACCGCGCAGGACGACAGCTTCGACGATGGGACGGCGGTCCCAGATGCGCTGGCACGCCTTCTTCACCCGCCGGCAGACCAGGGTGCGGATCGCCTCGTCGTCGGCCGAGGTCCTCGCGCCGGATCTCGCCCATCGCCTCGCGGGCGGTCTCCGACAGGTCGCCGAGGGGCCTCTTCCAGGGAATAGTCCTCGTCGCCAGGCAGGCCGACGGCGGTCAGCTCCGGCCCGGCCACGATCCGCCCCTTGCGGTCGAGCACCAGGGCGATGTTGAGCACGCCGTTGTGGGCCGCGTGCTTGCGCTCGCGCAGGGCCTCGCCGTTCTCGGGCGTGACCATGCCGGCGTCGACGAACAGACGGCCGCGGGGACCTCGGTCGATGATCTCCGGATGGCCGGGGGCCAGGCGGACCATGTCGCCGTTGCGCGGCGCACCGTCTGGGGGACCTGCAGGTCGTGCGCCAGGGCCGCGTGCTCGAGCAGGTGGCGGCGCTCGCCGTGGGTCGGCACGGCGATCTGCGGCCGCGCCCACTGGTACATCTGAGCCAGCTCGTCGCGGCAGGGGTGGCCGGAGACGTGGATGTGCGGGTGGTCCCGGTCGGTGTAGAGGCCGCACCCCGCGGTCGGCGAGCCGGTTCTGCAGGTTGCGGATGCCGATCTCGTTGCCGGGGATGACCCGCGAGGAGAAGATCACCCGCGTCCCCCTGCCCCAGGCTGACGTGCGGGTGCGTGCCCTCGGCGATGCGCGAGAGGGCCGCGCGCGGCTCGCCCTGGCTGCCGGTGCAGAGGTAGAGGATCTTGTCGTCGGGAAGTGGCCGGCCTCGGCCTCGGTGATGAACGGCTGGACGTCGGCCATGATGCCGACCGACTTGGCCGCCGCGGCCATGCGGTGCA
This sequence comes from Caulobacteraceae bacterium, assembly GCA_037201645.1. Classification (GTDB taxonomy): domain Bacteria; phylum Pseudomonadota; class Alphaproteobacteria; order Caulobacterales; family Caulobacteraceae; genus JANWHQ01. The sequence continues at coordinate 125,458 of JBBCHF010000005.1, read as the reverse complement.
TCGAGCGGCCGACTAGGCACACGCGCCGGTCGTTGGCCTCCGCCGCCCGGATCGCCGAATCCATCCGCGCCACGTTGGCGGCGAAGCAGGCCACAGCGACCTTGCCGGTCCAACTCGCCGACCAGGGCGTTCAGGGCGACGCGCACCTCGGCCTCCGACCCCGCCACCCCCGTCGACAATGACGTTGGTGGAGTCGCAGACCATGGCCAGGATGCCCTCGTCGCCGAGGCGGCGGATGGCCTGGATGTCGGTCTTGCCGCCGATCAGGGGGTCGGGGTCGATCTTCCAGTCGCCGGTATGCAGGATGGTGCCCAACGGCGTCCTGATCGCCACCCCGTTCGGCTCGGGGATCGAGTGGGAGATGGTGATCAGCTGCATCTCGAACGGACCGAGCGTGATCTTGGCCGTCGAGCGGCACCACCGTGATCGGCACCTGATCCAGCAGCCCGGCGTCGCGCAGCTTCTCTCGCGCACCAGGAAGGCGGTGAACGGCGTGGCGTAGACGGGCGCAGGCAGCCGCGGCCACAGCCAGGGCCCGGCGCCGATGTGGTCCTCGTGGGCGTGGGTCAGCACGATGCCGAGGATGTCGTCCTTGAAGCTCTCGTTGTAGGTCGGGTCGGGCAGGATGATCTCGACGCCGGGCGTGGGAGGTGTCGCCGAAGGTCACGCCGAGATCGACCACGATCCACTTGCGCGCCTCGGGCGGGCCGAAGCCGTAGAGGTTGAAGTTCATCCCGATCTCGCCCGAGCCGCCGAGCGGGCAGGAAGACGAGCTCGTCGCGGGGCCCGGCGCTCATGCGCGGTTACGGCGGTAGAGTTCGAGCAGGCCGCGGATGGTCAGGTCCGGGTCGAACCGATCGATGGCCTGGGTCGCCGCCCTCGAACAGGGACGCCCACGCCCCCCGTGCCGATCACCGTCATCGGCTGGCCGTATTCCGCCTTGGTTCGTTCCACCAGTCCCTCGATCCAAGGCCACATAGCCCCAGGAAAACCGTGTCCTTGCCGATGACGCGCAGGGGCCGGGCTATGGCCACGCGCGGCAGCATCGCGGCGGCGCTGTGCAACGCCTCGATGGACAGGTTTATCCCCGGGGCGATGGCCCCGCCTTCGAACGCCCCGTCGGGGGGCGATGACGTCGAACGTCGTCGCGGTGCCGGAGTCCACCACCAGAAGCGCGCCCGGATAGCAGACGTGGGCGCCCACGGCGTTGACCAGCCGGTCGGCCCCCACCTCGGCCGGATTGGCGACGCGCGCCTCGAACCCGCTCTGCACGTTGTGGCCGACCACCAGGGGCTCGGCGTGGACGTAGCGTCGCGAGAAGTTGCGCAGGTTGAACAGCGAATGCGGCACGACTGAGGAGATGATGCAGTCGTCGAGGTCCTTCAGGCCCAGGCCCTGCAGGTCCAGGAGCTGGTTCAGCCAGGCGGCGTATTCGTCGGCGGTGCGCGCTGCGACGGTGGACGTCCGCCACTGGGCGATCCAGCGCTCGCCGTCGTGGACGGCGAACAGCGTGTTGGTGTTGCCCTGTTCGATGGCGAGCAGCATCAGCGCCTCATCCCGAGCTTGCCGAGGGACCGAAGAAGATGTCGCCGGCGGTGATGCGCCGAACCCGCCGGTCCGCCAAGCGCAGAAGCAGGGCGCCGTCCGTGTCCAGCCCCTCGGCGACGCCTTCGACGCTTTCGGCGGGCAGCCGCGCCGTGCAGGAGGCGCCGAGGCCGTGCGCGTGCTCGAGCCACGCCTGGCGCACGGCGGGGAATCCCGAGGCAGTCCACAGCGCGATCCGGTCGGCCATGGCCTCGGCGAGGACCCCAAGCGCCTCTTCTGGCGTGGGTGGCGCCTGCACGCTGGCGAGGCTGATGGCGGGGAACTCGGTCCCTTCCGGCGCCGAGGCGAGGTTGACGCCGACGCCGATGGCCAGCCACAGCCGCCCGTCCTCGCGCCGGCCGGACTCGATCAGCACGCCGGCGAGTTTGCGGCCCTCCAGCAGCACGTCGTTCGGCCACTTGTTGCCGACGCTGGCGGCCGGCGCGAAGCGGCGCGCGAGGTCGCCGACGGCCAGGGCGGCGACGAAGGAGAGCTGGGCGGCCTCGGCGGGGGTCCGGTCGAGCGTCAGCAGCAGGGTGGCGGCGAGATTGCCCTGCCCGGTCTCCCAGGCGCGCCCGCGGCGGCCCCTCCCCGCGGTCTGCCGGCGCGCGGCGATCCAGAGCGGGCCGTCCTCGCCGGCGTCGGCCATCCGGCGCGCCTCGGCGTTGGTCGAATCCAGCTCCTCGAACCAGTGGATGGCGGCGGCGGGTTGCACGGGTTCGGAGGGTTCCTCGAATGGGGCCGGGTCTGGCGCCGCCAACATGGCGGGCCAGGATGACCGTAATACAAACCGATGTGGTGAAGCCGACAGAAACCGCGAGCCGCGGCCGGCCGGCCTCAGTGCAGGGCGAACGCCTGCGCCGCCGCCGCAGCGGCCGGGTCCAGGGCGGCGAGCGCCACCATGGCCACCGGGAACGAGAACAGGGCCGCCACATAGGCCACGCCCTTGGCGTAGGCCGGCGCCGCGTCGGTGGCTCCCCCCGCAGCCGGGTCGAACCACATCACCTTGATCAGGCGCAGGTAGTAGAAGGCGGCGACCACGCTGGAGACCAGGCCCAGCACCGCCACTGGCCACAGGCCCGCGTCGATGGCGGCCTTGAACACATAGACCTTGGCCCAGAAGCCGGAGAACGGCGGCAGGCCCAACGCCGAGAGCGAGAAGGCCGTCATGGCCAGGGCGAGGCCCGGCCGCACGCGGATCAGGCCGGCCATGTCGTCCATGGTCTCCATCGCCACGCCCTGGCGGCTCAGGGCCGCGAGGCAGGCGAAGAAGCCGGTCACGTCGATCATGTAGAGGACCATGAACACCAGCATCGACTGGGCGCCCGCCTGGCCGCCCGCCGACAGGCCGACCAGGGCGTAGCCGACGTTGGCGATCGAGGAATAGGCCCACAGCCGCTTCAGGTTCTTCTGCGCCAGGCCCGCGAACGCGCCCCACAGCATCGACAGCGAGGCGATGGCCAGCACCACCTGGCGCCACTGGTCGATGGCGCCGGGGAAGGCGTCCAGCAGGGCGCGGGCGAACAGCACCATGGCCGCGAACTTCGGCGCGGCGGTGAAGAAGGCCACGATCGGCGTCGGCGCGCCCTCGTAGACGTCGGGCGTCCACATGTGGAACGGCGCGGCCGAGACCTTGAACGCCAGGCCGCAGATCAGGAACACCAGGCCGAACAGGATGCCGCCGGTCCCCGCCCCCGCCCGCACTGCAGCGGCGATGACCGGGAAGTGGGTCGAGCCGGCGAAACCGTAGATCAGCGAGGCGCCGTAGAGCAGGAGCCCCGAGGACAGGGCGCCGAGCACGAAGTACTTCAGGCCGGCTTCGGACGCCTTGGCGTCATTGCGGCGGATGGCGGCCAGCACGTAGAGCGCGAGCGACTGCATCTCCACCCCGACGTAGAGGGAGATCAGGTCGCCGGACGCGGAGGTCACGCCCATGCCGACGGCGGCCAGGACGACCAGCACCGGGAATTCGAACTTGGCGTCGTCGCGCTTGGCCAGCCAGCGGTCGCCGAGCAGTACGCCCACCGCGCTCATGGCGTAGATGGCGGCGCGGGCGAAGGCCGAGAAGCTGTCCGCCACGAAGGCGCCGGAGAAGGCGGTCCCGTGCGGTCCCATGGCCGCCAGCACGGCCGCGCCGAGCAGGCCCAGGCCCGCGACCGCGGCCACCGGCGAGCTCGACTTGGGTCCGCCGATGGCGCCGCCCAGCAGAAGGACAAGCGCCAGCACCGTCAGCAGGACTTCAGGCAGGGCGAGGATGAGGGCCGGGTACAGGGTCATGCCGTCGTCCTCAGGCGCCCAGCGCCGCGTGATAGGCCGCCACCAGGGCGTCGCTGGAGGCGGTGGTCACCGCGAACACCAGCTTCGGATAGACGCCGAGCGCCAGGGTCCCCACGATCAGGGGGGCGAAGATCACGATCTCGCGCCAGTTCAGGTCGGCGATGGCCGAGAGCTGCGGGTTGGTCATCTCGCCGAACACGACGTTGCGGTAGAGGTTCAGGGCATAGACCGCCGACAGGATCACCCCCGTCGCCGCGATCAGCGCCGTCCACGTCGAGACGCCGTAGACCCCCGTCATGGTCAGGATCTCGCCGACGAAACCCGACGTGCCCGGCAGGCCGACGTTGCCCAGGGTGAACAGCATGAACACCGCCGCATACCACGGCATCCGGTTCACCAGCCCGCCGTAGAATGCGATCTCGCGCGTGTGCATCCGGTCGTACACCACCCCGACGCAGAGGAAGAGCGCGCCCGAGATCACCCCGTGGCTCAGCATCTGGAAGATCGCGCCCTGCACGCCCTGGGCGTTGCCCGAGAAGATGCCCATGGTCACGAAGCCCATGTGGGCCACGGACGAATAGGCGATCAGCTTCTTGATGTCGGTCTGCCGGAAGGCGACCAGCGAGGTGTAGACCACCGCGATCACCGACAGGGCGAACACCAGCGGCGTGAAATAGTGGCTGGCCTGCGGGAACATCGGCAGGGAGAAGCGCAGGAAGCCGTACCCGCCCATCTTCAGCATGATCCCGGCCAGGATCACCGAGCCGGCGGTCGGCGCCTCCACGTGCGCATCCGGCAGCCAGGTGTGCACCGGCCACATCGGCATCTTCACCGCGAACGAGGCGAAGAACGCCAGCCACAGGGCGATCTGCATCTGCGGCGGGAAGTGGAACGCCATCAGCTCGGGGATCGAGGTGGTCTTGGCCACGCCCCACATCGCCAGGATCGCGGCCAGCATCAGGACCGAGCCGAGCAGGGTGTAGAGGAAGAACTTGTAGGCCGCGTAGACCCGCCGCTTGCCGCCCCACACCCCGATGATCAGGAACATCGGGATCAGGCCGCCTTCGAAGAACAGGTAGAACTCCAGAAGGTCGAGGGCGCAGAACACCCCGAGCATCAGGGTCTCCAGCACCAGGAAGCAGACCATGTACTCCAGGAGCCGGTTCTCGATCGACTTCCAGGAGGCGAGGATGCACAGCGGCATCAGGAACGCGGTCAGGAGCACGAACAGCACCGAGATGCCGTCCACGCCCATGCGGTAGTGCACGCCGGCGAACCAGGCGATGTCCTCCTGGAACTGGAAGCCGGGCTCGGCGGAGTCGAACTGGGCGACCAGCAGCACGCTGAGCGCCAGGGTAGCCAGGGTGGTCGCCAGGGCGATCCACTTGGCCGCCTCGTTGCGGCCCGCGCCGTCGGGCGCGACGGCCCGCAGCAGGAGGATCGCCGCGACCCCGATCAGGGGCGTGTAGGTGATGAGGGAGAGCAGGCCGGTCATCGTCTCACCGCCAGGACCAGAGCGCCCAGGTGAGCAGGCCGGCCACGCCGAGCAGCATCACGAACGCGTAGTGGTAGAGATAGCCGGTCTGGATCTTCCCGACCCCGCGCCCGGCCATGTAGGACACGGCCGAGACGCCGTCCGGCCCCAGGCCGTCGATGATCTTCTGGTCCCCGCCCTTCCAGAACAGGTCGCCGAGCAGCTTGGCGCCCTTGACGAAGACGAAGTCGTAGAGCTCGTCGAAGAACCACTTGTTGTAGAGGAAGGTCCACAGCGGCCCCTGCCGGGCGGCGATCCGCGCGCCCAGGCCCTCGTTGGGGATGTAGGCCCACCAGGCGCCGACGAAGCCGATGGCGGTGACGACCAGCGGCAGCCAGGCCAGCCAGGCCGGGATGTGCTCGATCCCGTCCAGCACGTGGTTGTCGGCGGCGGTGAAGATCGCGCCCTTCCAGAACGCAGCCCGCTCCGGCCCGACGAACCGCTCCACGAACACCGCGCCCGCGGCCACGGCGCCCACCGCCAGCACCAGCAGCGGCAGAACCATCACGGCCGGGCTTTCGTGCGGGACATGGTCGTGGCCATGGCCGTGGGAGACGTCCGGCTCGGAGTGCGTCTCGATCTGGGCGTGGCTGGCGTGGTCGTCCGATGCGGCGGCGTGCGCGGCGTGCGCGCCCCACTTGGCGTGGCCGTGGAAGGTCATGAAGATCAGCCGCCAGGAGTAGAACGACGTCAGGCCGGCGGCGATCACGCCGAGCACGAAGGCGAAATAGGCGATCGGATTGTGCTGGCCCGCCACCCAGGCGGCGTTGATGATCGCATCCTTGGAGTAGAAGCCGGCGAAGCCGATATCCAGGCCCGGGATGCCGACCCCGGTGATCGCCAGGGTGCCGATCACCATGACGAGATAGGTCACGGGCAGCTTGTTCCACAGGGCGCCCATCTTCCGCATGTCCTGCTCGTGGTGCATGCCCACGATCACCGAGCCCGCGCCCAGGAACAGCAGCGCCTTGAAGAAGGCGTGGGTGAACAGGTGGAACATCGAGGCCTGGTAGGCCCCCGCCCCAGCGGCGAAGAACATGTAGCCGAGCTGCGAGCAGGTCGAATAGGCGACCACGCGCTTGATGTCGTTCTGGGCCAGGCCGACGGTGGCGGCGAACAGGCAGGTCACCGCCCCGACCAGGCACACGATCCCCTTGGCGATCGGCGCGTGCTCGTAGAGCGGCGACAGCAGGCAGACCATGTAGACGCCGGCCGTCACCATGGTCGCGGCATGGATCAGTGCGGAGACCGGGGTCGGGCCCTCCATCGCGTCCGGCAGCCAGGTGTGCAGGAAGAACTGGGCCGACTTGCCCATGGCGCCGATGAACAACAGGAAGCCGGCGAGGTCGAGCGCGCTCCAGTACCAGCTGCCGAAACGCCAGGTCTGGCCGGCGTGCGAGGCGATCAGCGGGAAAAGCTCGGCGAACCGGATGGTGTGGAACATCCAGAACACCGTCATGATGCCGAGCGCGAAGCCGAAGTCCCCCACCCGGTTGACCACAAAAGCCTTGATCGCGGCGGCGTTGGCGGTGGGCTTCTTGAACCAGAAGCCGATGAGCAGGTAGGACGCGACGCCCACCCCTTCCCAGCCGAAGAACAGCTGCATGAAGTCGGCCGCCGTCACCAGGGCCAGCATGGCGAAGGTGAAGAAGGAGAGGTAGGCGAAGAAGCGGGGCTTGGAGTCGTCATCGACCATGTAGCCCCAGCTGTAGATGTGCACGAGCGCCGACACGCTCGTCACCACCACCAGCATGACGGCGGACAGGCTGTCGATCCGCACCGCCCAGTCGGACTTGAAGTCGCCCACCTGGATGAACTGGCAGATGTGGGCCGTGAACGGCGCCCAGGCGCCGCCGACCACATTGACGAACACCGACCAGCTCATGGCGCAGGCCACGATCAAGAGGCCCGTGGTGATGGTCATCGACAGGATGTCGCCGATGCGACGGCCGGTCAGGCCCGCGATGGCCGCCCCGATCAGGGGCAGGAAGACCAGGGTGGTGACGAAAAGCTGGGGCGTCATCCTCAGCCCTTCATCATCGAGGCGTCGTCCACGGCGATGTCGCCGCGGTTGCGGAAGAAGGTGACCAGTATGGCCAGGCCGACGGCGGCCTCCGCGGCCGCCACGGTCAGCACGAACATGGCGAAGATCTGCCCCGTGACGTCGTGCAGGTAGACCGAGAAGGCCACCAGGTTGATGTTCACCGCCAGCAGGATCAGCTCGATCGACATCAGGATGACGATCACGTTCTTGCGGTTCACGAAGATGCCGAACACCCCGATGGTGAACAGGATCGCCGCCACCGCCAGGTAGTGGGTGAGGCCGATGGTCATTCGGGCACGCCTTCCCCGCTCTTGATGCTGACGACCTGCATGCCCGACGCGCGGGTGCGCGCGGTCTGCCGCGAGACCGACTGGCGCTTCACATAGGGCCGGTGGTGCAGGGTCAGGACGATGGCGCCGATCATGGCGATCAGCAGCACGATCCCCGCCGCCTGGAAGTAGTAGAGGTAGTCGGTGTAGAGCACCCGGCCGATCGCCTCGGCGTTGGTGACGTCGCCGACATTGACCAGGGGGCCGGTGCTGTGCGCCGCGGCCCCGGTGGTCGCCACCGCGCTCGACACCATCACCATCTCGCCCAGCAGCACCGCCGCGACCACCCCGCCGATCGGCAGGTAGCGGGCGAATCCCTGTCGGAACTGGGAGAAGTCGACGTCCAGCATCATCACCACGAACAGGAACAGCACCGCGACCGCGCCGACGTAGACGACCACCAGGAGCATGGCCAGGAACTCGGCGCCGAGCAGCACGAACAGGCCCGCCGCCGAGAAGAAGGTCAGGATCAGGAACAGCACCGAGTGGACGGGATTGCGCGCGGAGATGACCAGGAACGCAGCCGCCACGCTGACCAGCGCCAGCACGAAAAAGGCGACCGCCTGAAAGTCCACGCCGTACCCCTCTCTCTCATTTCACCAAGATCGTCATCGCCGGGCTTGTCCCGGCGACCCATGCACGGCGGCCTCTCCGGGGAGGGCTGCGATCATGGGTGGCCGGCACGAGGCCGGCCATGACGGGGAGGTTGATCCTCCCGTTTGAATCGCGCCCGTCTCTTACCGATAGGCCGCGTCGAGTTCCAGATTCTTCGCGATCTCCCGCTCCCAGCGGTCGCCGTTGGCGAGCAGGCGGTCCTTGTCGTAGAGCAGCTCCTCGCGTGTCTCCACCGCGAACTCGAAGTTCGGCCCCTCGACGATGGCGTCCACCGGGCAGGCCTCCTGGCACAGGCCGCAGTAGATGCACTTGACCATGTCGATGTCGTAGCGGGTCGTGCGGCGGCTGCCGTCCTCGCGCGGCTCGGCCTCGATGGTGATGGCCTGGGCCGGGCAGATCGCCTCGCAGAGCTTGCAGGCGATGCAGCGCTCCTCGCCGTTGGGATAGCGGCGCAGGGCGTGCTCGCCCCGGAAGCGCGGCGACAGCGGGCCCTTCTCGAACGGATAGTTCACCGTCTTCTTGGGCAGCCACATGTACTTGAAGGCGAGGCCGGTGGCGCCGATGAAGTCCATCATCGCGGCGCCCTTCACGGCCTGGGAAACGCGTTGAAAAACATGTGCCATTTCAATACCCGACGAAGGAAGTCTTGTTTGGCGTCAGACACTCGCTTGACTCTGTGGCGGAAGGCTCTTTGGCACAGATTTTGGCCAACAAACCATGCCGTCTTGCACACGCTTGCGTCATTAAAGCAATCGCTAAACGAAAACTGTTGGATTGATCCCGCCAAGCAGTTGGAAACTTCATTCGTGCTTCATACTCACACCGCTCCAGAGTTTGAACTGCTTTGGCTCCCACACCGCGTCAGCCTGAACAACACCAAATACAAACGACAACTGTTTTTCCGACGTTGCCCCTGTAGCCAGCGAAGGTGATGAAATGAGCACGACTGCAGAAATGAGGGTGCCATAAATGTTCACGGCCCCTAGCTCCCTTGGGGACCGAACACGCGCCACGCCGCGATCAGGGCCACCGCGACCAGGGAGGTCGGCAGGAACACCTTCCAGCCCAGGCGCATCAGCTGGTCGTAGCGGTAGCGCGGCACGATCGCCTTGACGATGGCGAAGGCGATGAAGAACGCCACCACCTTGATGATGAAGATCAGCAGGAAGACCAGGTTGGTCACGAACGGCGGCCAGGAGGCCGTGAACGGCGTCGGGAACGGCGGCAGCCATCCGCCGAAGAACAGGATGGTCATCATCGCGCACATCAGGACGATGTTCGCGTACTCGCCGATCATGAACAGCAGGTAGGGCGTGGAGGAGTACTCCACCTGATAGCCGGCGACGAGCTCGGACTCCGCCTCGGGCAGGTCGAACGGAGGGCGGTTGGTCTCGGCCAGGGCGGAGATGAAGAACACCACCGTCATCGGCAGCATGACCACCAGCGTCGGCACGGCGAAGGCGTGCCAGTGCCAGAACCAGCCGGCCTGGTGCTGGACGATGGTCGAGAGGTTCATCGAGCCGCAGAGCAGGATGACCGTGATCAGCACGAAGCCGATCGAGACCTCGTAGCTGACCATCTGGGCCGCGGACCGAAGCGATCCCAGGAACGGGTACTTCGAGTTGGACGCCCAGCCGCCCATGATGATGCCGTAGACGCCGAGCGAGGAGATCGCCAGCAGGTAGAGGATGCCGACGTTGATGTTGGACACCACCCAGCCCGGTGCGAACGGGATCACCGCCCAGGCGCCGAAGGCCAGGATGAAGCTGACCAGCGGCGCCAGCAGGAACACCGCCTTGTCCGATCCGTCCGGGATGATGATTTCCTTCAGCACGAACTTGCCGAAGTCGGCGAACGACTGGAACAGGCCGAATGGGCCGACGACGTTGGGGCCCTTGCGCATCTGCACGCCGGCCCAGACCTTGCGGTCGCCCCAGAGCAGGAAGGCCAGCGAAACCAGCACGCCGACCATCACGATCAGGATCTCGCCGACCGTGATCAGCGTCCAGCCGCCCGGGGTGCCCCAGAAGGAGATCGGTTGAGCCTGCACGCCCCTACTCCGCCGCCACGAGCCGCTCGGCCGGGCCGGAGGCCAGGGCCGAGCACTCGGCCATGGTCACGCTCGCCCGCGCGATCGGGTTGGTCTGATAGAAATCGGTCACCGGGCTGGCGAACGGCGCGTCAGAGACGTCGCCCTTCACACCCACCTTGCCGAGGTCGAACCCGGCCGCGCCGACCGCGCCCGGCGCATAGTCGATCTGGCCGAAAGTCGGATGCTCCGCGAACAGCCGCACGCGCAGCTCGTCCAGCGAATCGTAGGGCAGCTTGGCGCCCAGGCCGTTCGGACAGGGCCCTGAGGATCGCCCAATCCTCGCGCGCCTCGCCCTTGGGGAACACGCTTCGGTTGGCCATCTGCACCCGGCCCTCGGTGTTCACATAGAGGGCCGGCTTCTCGGTATAGGCCGCGCCCGGCAGGATCACGTCCGCCCGATGGGCGCCGCGGTCGCCGTGGGTGCCGAGGTAGATCACCGTGGCGTCGGTCTCGGAGAGGTCGATCTCGTCCGCGCCGAGCAGGAACAGCACGTCCACCGCGCCCTTCGCGACCATCGCCTTGGCGGTCAGGCCGCCCTCGCCCGGGACGAAGCCGAGGTCGAGGCCGCCGACGCGCGCGGCGGCGGCATGCAGCACGTTCCAGCCGTTCCAGCCGTCCTTGACCAGGCCCATGGAGCCGGCCGCCTGGGCCGCCAGGGCCATGACGGCGGCGCCGTCCGGCCGCGTCAGGGCGCCCTGCCCCAGGACGAACATCGGCCGCTCCTTCTGGATCGGGCCGTGCGAGGCGAACTGGGCGAGGCTCTGCGGCCCCGCGCCGAGGTAGGTGTAGGGATAGGTCAGGTCGACCTGCTCGCCGATCACGCCGATCAGGCAGCCGCCCTGCAGGTAGCGCTTGCGGATGCGGGCGTTCAGCACCGGCGCTTCCAGCCGCGGATTGGTCCCGATCAGCATGATCGCGTCGGCCTGCTCGATGCCGGCGACGGTGGAGTTGAACAGGTAGGATTCCCGCCCGAACGACGGATGCAGCGCCGTGCCGTCCTGGCGGCAGTCGAGGTTCTTCACGCCAAGCGCCGAGAACAGGTCCAGCGCCGCCTTCATCGATTCGGCGTCCTGCAGGTCGCCGGCGATGACGCCGACGCGGTCGGAGGGCGCGTTGCGCACCGCCCTGGCCACCGCCGCGAACGCCTCGGCCCAGGTGGCGGCACGCAGCGACCCGCCCTCGCGCACGAACGGCCGGTCGAGGCGCTGACGCATCAGGCCGTCGCAGGCGTGGCGGGTCTTGTCGGAGATCCACTCCTCGTTGACCGCCTCGTTCAGCCGCGGCAGCACGCGCATGACCTCGGGCCCGCGCGCATCGATGCGGATGTTGGAGCCGAGCGCGTCCATCACGTCGACGCTCTCGGTCTTCTTCAGCTCCCACGGCCGGGCGTTGAAGGCGTAGGGCTTGGAGGTCAGGGCCCCGACGGGGCAGAGGTCCACGACGTTGCCGGACAGCTCCGATGTCACCGCCTTCTCGAGATAGGTGGTGATCTCCATGTCCTCGCCGCGCCCGATGGCGCCGATCTCGGACTCGCCGCCGACCTCGGTGATGAAGCGGATGCAGGCGGGTGCACTGATGCACCGCGTCATCACCGTCTTGATCAGCGGCCCATGTACTTCTCTTCGACGGCCCGCTTGTTCTCGATGTAGCGGCTGTCGTCACGGCCGTAGCCGAGGGTCTCGTCCCTGCAGGTCGCACTCGCCGCCCTGGTCGCAGATCGGGCAATCGAGCGGGTGGTTGATCAAGAGGAACTCGAGCACGCCCTTGCGCGCCTTCTCCACCATCGGGGTGTCGGTGAAGATCTCCATGTTCTCGGCGGCCGGCAGGGCGCAGGAGGCCTGCGGCTTGGGCGGCCCCGGCTTCACCTCCACGAGGCACATGCGGCAGTTGCCGGCGATCGAGAGCCGCTCGTGGTAGCAGAACCGCGGAATCTCGGCTCCGCCCAGCTCGGCGACCTGCAGCACCGTCATGCCGGGGCTCGAACTCGACCTCGGCGCCATTGACCTTGCACTTAGGCATGAGGTGTTTCCGTCAGCTTGGCTTCGAGGGCGGCGAATTCGGCGTGCGTCAGGTCGTGCTCGGCCTCCCGCAACCCCTTCGACAATCCGGCCAGCCCATCGCGCAGCACAGCCAGTTCCTTGCGGACCTTTTCGCATTGGTCCCACATCGCGTCCGCCTTGGCCTGCATGGCGTCCAGGCGTTCGAGCATCTTGATCCCGTCGCTCATGCCGCCGTCCTTCTCCCTTCCCCCTGGATGGGGGAAGGGCCGGGGATGGGGGTGGCGCCGCCGCCGGAAAGGGCGCGGGTCGTGGTGAAGGCGCCAGCCCGAGGGCTCCGGCTCAGGATCACCGAAGGGAGCGGCGGCTGATGCGCCTCCACCCCCATCCCCAACCCTTCCCCCCTCCAGGGGAAGGGAGCGCCAACCTGCACCTACGCACGTCCATCCCCCCTACTCCGCCGCAACCAGCGTGGCGCCCTGCACATGCGGGCGGCGGGGCTCGGTAGGTGGTGATGCGTCCTCGACCTCGCTGCGGAAGTGGCGGAACAGGCCCTGGATCGGCCAGGCGGCCGCGTCGCCGAGGCCGCAGATGGTGTGGCCCTCGACCTGGCTGGCGACGTCGAGCAGGAGGTCGATCTCGCTCATCTCCGCCTCGCCCGAGGCCATGCGCTCCATCACCCCGCCACATCCAGCCGGTTCCCTCCCGGCAGGGCGTGCACTGGCCGCAGCTCTCGTGCTTGTAGAAGTAGGACAGGCGCGCGATCGCCTTCACCAGGTCCGCGTCCTTGTCCATGACGATGACGGCGGCGGTGCCGAGGCCCGACTTCAGCTCCTTGAGGCTGTCGAAGTCCATCAGGGCCGTCTCGCACTGCTCGGCCGGGATCAGCGGCGTGGACGACCCGCCCGGGATCACGGCCTTCAGATTGCCCCAGCCGCCGCGCACCCCGCCGCAGTGCTCCTCGATCAGCTGCTTCAGCGGGATCGACATCACCTCTTCGACGTTGCACGGCCGGTTCACGTGGCCGGACACGCACATCAGCTTGGTGCCGGTGTTGTTGGGCCGGCCGAAGCTGGAGAACCACCCCGCCCCGCGGCGCAGGATGGCGCCGACGGTGGCGATGGACTCCACGTTGTTGACGGTGGTCGGGCAGCCGTAGATGCCGGCGCCGGCGGGGAACGGCGGCTTCAGGCGCGGCTGGCCCTTCTTGCCCTCGAAGCTCTCCATCAGGGCCGTCTCGTCGCCGCAGATGTAGGCCCCGCCGCCGTGGTGGACATAGATGTCGAAGTCCCAGCCGTTGAGGTTGTCCTTGCCGATCAGCCGGGCCTCGTAGGCCTGCTTGATCGCCTCTTCGAGCACCTCGCGCTCGCGCACGTATTCGCCGCGGATGTAGACGTAGCAGGTGTGCGCCAGCATCGCCCGGCTGGCGATCAGGCAGCCCTCGATCAACAGGTGCGGGTCGTGGCGCAGGATCTCGCGGTCCTTGCAGGTGCCGGCTCGGATTCGTCGGCGTTGACCAGCAGGTAGTGCGGCCGCCCAGGGCGCACCTCCTTGGGCATGAAGGTCCACTTCAGGCCCGTGGCGAAGCCCGCGCCGCCGCGGCCGCGCAGGCCCGAGGCCTTCATCTGGTCGCAGATCCAGTCCTTGCCGAGGGCGATGATGTCGGCCGTGGCGTTCCACGCGCCGCGACTCTTCGCGCCCTCCAGGCCCCAGTCGTGCAGGCCGTAGAGGTTCAGGAAGATGCGGTCCTTGTCCTGCAGGATGCCGGGCATGCCTCAATCGTTCGGGTCGAAGGGATGGGTGCGGACATAGCGCGTCCGCCGGATCATGACATAGATCAAAAGCGCCCAGCCGAGCACGATCGCGCTTTCGCCCGAGTGGGCGAGCCGCGAATGCACGCCGGGGCCGCGCAGGATCGCCCAGGCGAACGCCAGGAGGCCGATCAGCTCGGCGGTCAGGGCGGCGCGGCGCACGCGCAGGGCCCACCGAGCGATCTCGCCGACATAGGTCGCGCGCCGGATCATGAACACCGGATCGTCGGCGGCCGAAATCGAGGCCGCTGAGGTTGGTCCGCAGGCCCCCAGGGGCGGATGCGTAGTCCGGCCTCCATGACCTTCATTGCGCCGGCTCCGGCTGCGGCCGGTTCGGCAGCTCGATCGGCCTGGCCGAGGCTGCCGTCGTAGAGCGCAGGGTCGGTCAGGGTCTCAGGCCCGCCCGCGGGGGCGGAGCCCTGGCGGCCGGCGTAGGAGCCGGGTTCGGGCGCCTTGCCGGCGCGGGAAGTCGTCGATGATCTGGCCAGCGTCTCTGGCGTCAGGTCCTCGTAGAAGTAGTCGTTGATCTGGGCCATCGGCGCGTTGCAGCAGGCGCCGAGGCACTCGACCTCCTGCCAGGTGAACAGGCCGTCGGCGGACAAGTGGTCGCGCGGCCCGATCTTCTCCTGCAGCACCTTCATCAGATCGTTGGCGCCGCGCAGCATGCAGGGCGTCGTCCCGCAAAGCTGGATAAGGGCCGCCGTTCCAACGGGTTCGAGCTGGAACATGGTGTAGAAGGTCGCGCACTCCAGCACGCGGATCACCGGCATCTTCAGCATGTCGGCGATCAGGCGGATGGCCGGCTCGGGCACCCAGCCCTCCTGCTTCTGCGCCAGCCACAGCAGCGGCACGCAGGCGGAGAACTGACGCCCTTCCGGGTACTTGGAGATCCACCAGTTCGCCTTGTCCAGATATTCCGGCGTGAAGGCGAAGCACGCGGGCTGCTCCTTGGCGAGACGGCGTACGCTCAACGGTCGATCTCCCCGAACACGATGTCGAGCGAGCCGAGGATCGCGCTCACGTCGGCCAGCATGTGTCCCCGGTTCATCCAGTCCATGGCCTGCAGGTGCGGGAAGCCCGGCGCGCGGATCTTGCAGCGATACGGCTTGTTGGTGCCGTCGGCCACCAGATAGACGCCGAACTCGCCCTTGGGCGCCTCGACATAGGCATAGACCTCGCCGGCCGGCACGTGGAAGCCCTCGGTTGTAGAGCTTGAAGTGGTGGATCAGCGCCTCCATCGAGCGCTTCATCTCGCCGCGCCGCGGGGGCGCCACCTTGCCGTCCTCGGTCAGCACCGGCCCGGCCGTTTTATGAAGCAGCTCAATGCACTGCTTCATGATCCTGACGGACTGGCGCATCTCTTCCATGCGGCAGAGATAGCGGTCGTAGCAGTCGCCGTTCTTGCCGAGCGGGATGTCGAACTCCAGCTCGTCGTAGATCTCGTAGGGCGGTTTGCGGCGCAGGTCCCACGGGATGCCGGAGCCGCGCACCATCACGCCCGAGAAGCCCCAGCGGTAGGCGTCTTCCTTGGACACCACGCCGATGTCGACGTTGCGCTGCTTGAAGATGCGGTTGGGGGTTGATCAGGTCGTCAATGTCGTCCAGGATCTTCGGGAAGGTCTCGCACCAGGCGGCGATGTCGTCGACCAGCTCCGGCGGCAGGTCCTGGTGGACGCCGCCCGGCCGATGTAGTTGGCGTGCAGGCGCGAGCCGGAGGCGCGCTCGTAGAACACCATCAGCTTCTCGCGCTCCTCGAACCCCCACAGAGGCGGGGTGAGCGCGCCGACGTCCATGGCCTGGGTCGTGACGTTCAGCAGGTGGTTCAGGATGCGGCCGATCTCGTCGTATAGCACCCGGATGATCATCGCCCGCCGCGGCACGTCCACGCCGAGCAGCTTCTCGATGGCCAGGCAGAAGGCGTGCTCCTGGTTCATCGGCGCCACGTAGTCGAGGCGGTCGAAGTACGGGATGTTCTGCAGGTAGGTGCGCGCCTCCATCAGCTTCTCGGTGCCGCGGTGCAGGAGGCCGATGTGCGGGTCCACCCGCTCCACCACCTCGCCGTCGAGCTCCAGCACCAGCCGCAAAACCCCGTGCGCGGCAGGGTGTTGCGGGCCGAAGTTGATGGTGAACTTGCGGTTCTCGTCGGTCAGGACGGAGTCCGACGGAGCCGGAACGGGATGGGCGGTCGTCAGCCATCAAGCCTTCGCCTTCTCGTCGCCCGGCAGGACGTAGGGATAGCCCTGGCCGGGGAGCTGCTTGCGGTCGCCCTCCCAGGGCGAGAGGAAGTCGAACTGCCGGAATTCCTGCGGCAGCTTCACGGGCTCATAGACCACCCGCTTCAGCTCCTCGTCGTAGCGCACCTCGACATAGCCCTTCATCGGGGAAGTCCTTGCGCAGGGGGAACCCGGTGAAGCCGTAGTCGGTCAGCAGGCGCCGCAGATCCGGGTGCCCCTCGAACACGATGCCGTACATGTCGAACGCCTCGCGCTCGAACCAGTCGGCGCAGGGATGCACCGAGGCGATGGAGGGCACGGGCGTGTCCTCGTCGGTCTGCACTTTCACCCGGATGCGCCGGTTCTTGGAGAACGACAGCAGGTGGTAGACCACGTCGAACCGCTTCTCGCGGTCGGGATAGTCCACGCCGCAGAGGTCGATGAGCTGGACGAACCGCACATCGGCGTCGTCGCGCAGCCGGGTCAGCACCTCGGACGATGCGGTTGGCCACCGCCTCCAGGGTCAGCTCGCCATACTGGACCGACCAGGCGAACACGCCGCCGGCCGAATTGGCGACCAGCCGCTGGCCAAGCTCGGCCAACTCCGCCTCGGGAACCGCATAGATCATCGGTCGATGGTCCCCGTCCGCCGGATCTTCTTCTGGAGCTGCAGCACGCCGTAGAGCAGCGCCTCGGCCGTCGGCGGGCAGCCGGGCACATAGACGTCCACCGGCACGATCCGGTCGCAGCCGCGCACGACGCTGTAGCTGTAGTGGTAGTAGCCGCCGCCGTTGGCGCACGAGCCCATGGAGATCACGTACCGCGGCTCGGGCATCTGGTCGAAGACCTTGCGGAGGGCGGGCGCCATCTTGTTGGTCAGGGGTGCCGGCCACGATCATCACGTCCGACTGGCGCGGCGAGGCGCGCGGCGCGAAACCGAATCGCTCGGCGTCGTAGCGCGGCATCGACATCTGCATCATCTCGACCGCGCAGCAGGCCAGGCCGAACGTCATCCACATCAAGGAGCCCGTGCGGGCCCAGGTGATCACGTCGTCGAGGGCGGCGGTGACGAATCCCTTGTCGGCCAGGGCGTCGGACACCCCGTCGAAGAACGGGTCGTGCTGCTTGGGATCATAGCCCTCGACGCTGGCGCGGCCGGCCGATCCGTAGGCGGCCACGTCGGTGGCCTCGGCGCGGATCACTCCCATCCAGGGCTCCCTTCTTCCACTCGTAGATGAAGCCCACCGTCAGCACTCCCAGGAAGGTCATCATCGACCAGAAGGCGAAGACCGCCGTCTGGTGCGGCAGCTTCATCAGCGCCACGCCCCACGGGAACAGGAACGCCACCTCCAGATCGAAGATGATGAACAGGATCGACACCAGATAGAACCGGATGTCGAACTTGGTGCGGGCGTCCTCGAAGGCGTTGAAGCCGCATTCATAGGCGGAATTCTTCTCGGGGTCCGGCGAACTGGGCGCCAGCACGGCGGCGGCGAGGATGAATCCGAGGCCGAGGACGGCCGCGATCGCCATGAAGATGACGATCGGCAGGTACTGCAGGAGGAAGGCGTTCATACAGAGGCCTCTGGGAGAGTCGCCGGGCCTTTTAGACCATGGTCCATCCCGGCTTCAAACGGCGCGACGACATTTGGGCGCGCGCTTTTCCCACATGCCTTCCGGTTGACAGCGACGCGCGCGCCGACCTATGTCACCCGCCTTGCTTCGCCGGCCCGACGGGCCGACCGGATGCGGGTGTAGCTCAGTTGGTTAGAGCGCCGGCCTGTCACGGCCGGAGGTCGCGGGTTCGAGTCCCGTCACTCGCGCCATCTCCCAGGAAGTCCCTGAGATCGCGCTTCGACGCACGCGCCAGGACAGGCGGCGGCCGCAGCCGCTCGCCGTCCTTCGTCGCGTCGTCTGGCTAGTGGTGGTGGCCCCCGCCCCCGTGACCGCCGCCGCCACCATGACCGCCTCCGCCGCCGTGGCCTCCGCCGCCATGGCCGCCGCCTCCATGGCCGCCGCCGCCGTGGCCGCCGCCGCCGTGGCCCCCGCCGCCATGACCGCCGCCGAAGCCGCCGCCATAATGGACCGCCGCCGTGGCCGCCATAGTGGCCGCCGCCGTGGCCGTACCGACCGCCGCGGCTCCAGTTATGCCAGCCATAGGGGCCGCCCCAGCCGTAGCCGCGCCGCCAGCGATAGCCGCACCAGTACCAGCCGGGCCCGTGCCAGCCGCCGTCGTACCAGCAGTAGCGACGGCCGCCGAACGCGTAGTAGCCGAACTGCACCCGGCGTGATGCTCAAGCTCGTCTGGGCGCTGGCCGTCACCGGCAGGCCGCCCACGGCCACGGCTGCGGCCATGCTCGCCGCGATAACTGTGCGATTCATTTCGTTCTCCCTGTTCGAACGCTGATCCGAACCAGAACGCGCCGCCGGGGCGCACGGTCGCACGTCGGCGGCTGCCGCTCGCTTTCAGTTGAACGCCGGTTCAGGGTCGGGCGCAATCGTGAAGCGAACTCGCCGTCTCCCCGCGAATGGACGCCGCGGCGACGGCGGCGTTAACTGCGCCCCGCAACGGAGGCCGGCGGATGACCCGCGCATTCCTGTCCCAAAGCCTGGTCGCGACGGCGGCGCTGGCCTGCGCCTGCTCGGCCGGCAAGCCCAAGGCGCCGGCGACCTCTCCGCCCGGGTCCTACGCCATCGGCCAGCCGGTCACGGTCGGCGCCGCCGAGGGTCACCATCGACACCGTGATCGCGCGCGAGGAGCTCGGCGCGCCCGGCCATCGCCAGGAAGCCAGGCCTGGCGACGTGCTGATCATCCTGCGCGACAGCATCCGGAACGTGGGCCAGAGTCCCCTGCCCGCCTCCGCCTTCCCAAGGCTCGGCCTGGTCGATCCGGCCGGCGCCGCGCACGATCCGGACGCGGCCCTGACGGCGGCCTATCAGACCGAGGCGCCCGCCAAGGCGGCGGCCGGCGACATGGCGCCCGGCGCCTCGAGCGACGCGGCTCAGGTGTTCGAGGTGTCGGCGGGCGACCTATCCGGCCGGCTGGGCGATCTTCGTCGGCGACCCGACGCGGAAGGTGGAGCTCAAGTAGGCGCTCAGCCGCCCCAGCGGCGCACCGCGCCCACGTCCCACGTGCACGAAGTTGGAGGCGGGATAGTAGCCGACGCCGCCGGCCTGCATGGCCAGGGCCGCGTCGTGCAGGTGCGCCAGGTCCACGTCGCCGAGGCGGATGTCGATGGCCATGCCGTCCATGTGCAGGCTGTGGGTGGCGACGCCGGAGCTCGCCTCGTGCAGCATGGCGTTGGTCTTGGGCGAGCGGTAGCCGGAGATCACTTCGAACGCCTGGCTGGTCCCGACCTTGCCCTGCAGCACGTGCAGGAGGTCGAGAAGCTGGGGATGGATCTCGTGCACGTCGCCGGTGCGGAAGTCGCGCAGCACGTGGTTCACCGCCTGCAGGGCGTCCGGCACATAGGCGCCGCGGTCGAAATAGACCGCCTGCAACTTTTCGCCGGTATGCAGGTTATCGAAGGTGAGCTGGCGGGGGGCCGTCGACGGCAGGGCTGTCGCCCAGGCCGCGCCCGGCGCCGCGAAGGCCGCCGCGGCCATGCCGAACTTCAGAACAATCACGACGGGCGTGAACACCAAGCATGGCCCCGACTCCACCGACTGCAGCGCCCCCACGCGCCCCGCCTGTCCAGTGAGGTCCTTAGTCGGTGAAAATATGGTGAATTGTCAAGGCGCAGCCAAGCTAGCGGCCGAGCATGCCCAGCAACTGGGCGTCCCACTTGTAGGCGTCGTCGCGGAAATTCACGGTCCCGTCCGGGCTCGTGAACGCCGTCCAGTAGAGCAGGAACACCGGCTCGGTCCGCGGCAGGTCGGCGCGCACGGTGGCCTTGGCGGCGATGGTCTGGCGGATGATGTCGGGGGTCCAGTTGGAGGAGCCGCGGAACAGCCGGTCGGCCAGGTCCAGCGGCCTCTCCAGGCGGATGCAGCCGTGGCTGAGCTGGCGGCGGTCGCGGGCGAAGGCGCTGTGGGACGGGGGTGTCGTGGAGATAGACCACGAAGTCGTCGGGCATTTCGAACTTGATCTGGCCGAGCGCGCTCTTGGGCCCCGCGCGCTGCTGTAGTCCACCGCCCGGCTTCACGATGTAGTCGTTGGCCGCCAGATAGCCGGGGGTGCCGGCGCGCCTTGGGCCAGACCTCCTTGGCCGCGATGTCGGATGGCACGTTCCAGGGCGGATTCAGCAAGGCCGATTCGATGATGGTCTGCAGCATCGGCGTGCGCCAGGTCGGCTGGCCCACCACGGTGCGCATGGACAGGACCGGCTGGTCGCCTTCGAACTCGTCGAGCTGGGCGGCGGCGATGTTCACTTCGACCCGGTCCGCCGGCAGCGGGCGCGGCAGCCAGCGCCAGCGCTCCAGGTTGGCTTCCATCTGCCGTACCCGTTCGTCGGCCGGCACGTTCAGCGCCGCAATGGTGGCCGCCCCGGCCGCGCCGTCAGGGGTGATGCCGTAGCGGATCTGGGCGCGGCCGACCGCGTCCGCCAGCGCCTGGTCGTAGGTCGCGAACTCCGGCGACAGCGGCGTCTCCACGCCGGGATGGTCCTGGCCGGGCCCGTTCAGCGTCGGGTCCTCCACGGCCCAGCCGGCGGCGCAGGGCGGCCACGCGGGCGCCGGTCGAGCCGAGCTTCAGCGGCGGGCCGGCTGGAATCTGCGGCCACCCGCCGGCCTGCACGATCTGGCGATAGTCGCCATAGGCCTTGATCAGGGCCTGGTACGGCGGGGCGAGGCCGGCGAGCCACGGCTGCAGCCGGTCCTGCGCCAGGGCGGCGGCGAAGTCGGCGCCGGCGTCGTAGGCGGGGGGACGGATCGCCCACTCGCGCGGGAAGTCGTTCTCGCGGATGCGCCGGCCATGCTGGGCGTCGGCATAGTCGAGGATGGCGAACCGCAGGCGGTCCTCGCCGGCCTGGCGGCGGGCCGGATCGCCTGAGCGGACGTCCGCGGCGATGGCCTGCAGGTCGGGCGCCGATCCCAGGCCCTGGGCGTCCGCCTGGGCCAGGGCGGCCAGGATCAGCTCGTCCTGGTCGGGCCTCAGCGCCTGGATGGCCGCCGGCGCGACGGCCTGCGCCGCCTGGGCGGGCGCGGCGTCCTGCGCCCTCGCCGCCCACGGCTGCCCCGTCAGGGCCAGGGCGAAGGCTGCGACGCCCATGATCCTGAGGCCGGGACGATCCACCATCGAGAGTTCTACCTTCATACGGACGCGACGCCCTGGGATTAGGCCGCCCGCCTGTTTGACGCATTGCGCCCGCTCAAGTTCCGCCGCTTGACCCCGCTCAAGGCGCGGCGTGCGCCTCAGGGGCATGATCGTGCGGTCAGGAGAGTACAGGCATGAAATACGCCCTCATCGTAAGCCATCCCCATGAACAGAGCTTCACCGTCAGCGTGGCCAAGACCGTGCAGGCGGCGCTGCAGGCGCGCGGCCACGAGGCGGTGCTGCGCGACCTCTATCGCATGGGCTTCGACCCACGCCTGGGCGAAGGCGAAATCCCCGGCCCCCATGGCTTCGAGCCCGCCGACGACGTGAAGGCCGAGCGCGCGGTCGTGGCCGACGCGGCCGGCTTCGCCTTCGTCTATCCAGTGTGGTTCAACGCCCCGCCGGCCATGCTGAAGGGCTACATCGACAGGGTGTTCGGAATGGGCTTCGGCTATGGCATGGCGGAAGAAGGCGGCAACACGCCTCTGCTGAACGGGCGCAGCCTGATCAGCTTCACCTCCTCGGGCGCGCCGATGAACTGGTTGGTGGAGACCGGCGCCTGGGGCGCCATGCGCAAGCTGTTCGACGAGCACGTCGCCAACGTCTGCGGCCTGTCGGTGCTCGACCACGTCCACTTCGGCGGCGTCACGCCCAACATGACCCCCGAGGCTGCGGAGTCCTGCCTGGACCAGGTCCGCGCCGTCGTCGCCAGGCGCTTCTGACCCCTGGCCGGGTTCCGGCCCACACCATCAGAAAGGCTACGGGATCAGCACCGCTGCGCCGCTGAGGCGGCCGTGGCGCAGGTCGTCGAGGGCCTGGTTCGCCGCCTCCAGCGGATAGGTGGTCACGCTGGTGGCGACCCCCGCCTGCGGCGCGATGCGCAGGAAGTCGTGGGCGTCGTGGCGCGTCAGGTTGGCCACCGAGACCAGTTGCCGCTCCTCCCACAGGATCTCGTAGGGGAAGCTCGGTATGTCGCTCATGTGGATGCCGGCGCAGACCACCCTGCCGCCCTTCTTCACCGCGCGCAGGGCCGCGGGGACCAGCGGCCCGACGGGGGCATAGATGATCGCCGCGTCCAGGGGCTCCGGCGAGGGCTCGTCCGACCCGCCGGCCCACACCGCGCCCATCGAGCGGGCGAAGTCCTGGGCCTTGACGTCGCCGGGGCTGGTGAAGGCCAGCACCCGCCGCCCCTGCCAGCGCGCCACCTGGCAGATGATGTGCCCCGCCGCGCCGAAGCCGTAGACGCCCAGGGTCTTGCCCTCTCCGGCGATCACCAGCGAGCGCCAGCCGACCAGGCCGGCGCAGAGCAAAGGCGCCGTCTCGGCGTCGCCGCCGAGGCCCGTCAGCGGATAGGCGTAGTCGGCGTCGACCACCACGTGGCTCGCGAAGCCGCCGTTGCGGGTGAAGCCGGTGAACTGCGGGAAGTCGCAGAGGTTCTCCCGGTCCGAAAGGCAGTAGGGACAGTGGTGGCAGGCGTGGCCGAGCCAGCCCACGCCGACCCGCTCGCCGGCCTTCAGGGCCGTGACGCCCTCGCCGACCCTGTCGACCACGCCGACGATCTCGTGGCCCGGGATGATCGGCAGCCTGGGGTCGGGCAGCTCGCCGTCGACCACGTGCAGGTCCGTGCGGCAGACGCCGCAGGCCAGGACCTTCAGCCGCACCTCGCCCGGGCTCGGCTCCGGATCGGGCAGCTCCTGCATCTGCAGCGGCGTGCGCAGGGCGGTCAGGACCATGGCGCGCATCTTCAGGGCCTCCTTTGCAGGATCTCGGCCGGCACCTTGATGGCCCAGCCCTTCAGGAGCTCGGCGCATCCGAGGTAGACCACCACCACCAGGGCGATGGCGGCCAGGGCCGCGGCCGGCGGCGGATGGAAGCCCATCCAGGTCCCGACGGGCGTGAACGGCAGGACCAGCGCCACCGCCAGCGCCCCGAGCGAGGAGACGATCAGGGCCGGTGCGGCCGGCTCTTCCAGAACGGGCCTTTGGTGCGGATCAGGAAGATCACCAGGATCTGGGTGGCCATGGATTCGATGAACCAGCCCGTGCGGAACGCGTCCGGCGTCTCGCGGAACCACCAGTAGAGGCCCGCGAAGGTGATCATGTCGAACACCGACGACAGCGGCCCCATCACCCCGGCGAACCGCAACAGGCGGCGCAGGCTGAAGACCTGCGGCTTGGCGGTCTCCTCTGGGCTCACCTCGTCGAACGGCAGGCCGATCTCGGAGACGTCGTAGATCAGGTTGTTCAGCAGGATCTGCGTCGGCAGCATCGGCAGGAACGGCAGCAGCAGCGAGGCCGCGGCCATCGACAGCATGTTGCCGAAGTTCGAGCCGGCGGCCATGCGCACGTACTTCAGGATGTTGGCGAAGGTCCGCCGCCCCTCGCGCACCCCGTCGGCGACGACCTCGAGGTCCGGCGCCAGCAGGATCATGTCCGCCGCCTCGCGCGCCACGCCGCTGGCGCCGTCGACCGACAGGCCGATGTCGGCGGCCTTCAGACCCGGCGCGTCGTTGATCCCGTCGCCGAGGAAGCCGACCACCTCGCCAGCGGCCTGCAGGGCGTGGACGATCCGCGACTTCTGGTCGGGCGCCAGGCGGGCGTAGGCGTCCACCTGCAGCACTTGGACCTTCAGGGCGTCGGCGCTGAGCGCGGCGATGTCCGGCCCTGTGAGCACCCGGTCGGCCCTGAGGCCCACCAGCGCGGCCATGCGCTTGACCACCACGGGGTCGTCGCCGGACAGCATCTTGACCTTGACGCCGGTGGCCGCGAGCCCGGCGATCGCCGCGGGCGCGGTGGCCTTGGGCGGGTCGGCGAAGGCGCAAAGGCCCTCGTAGGCGAGGCCGGACTCCGCCGTGTCGCTTGGCGCGGCCTTGGAGGCGACCGCCACGGTCCGAAGGCCCTGTTCCGCCAGGGCTTGGACGCTGGCCTGGACGGCGGCGCGGTCGGCCGCCGACATGGCGCGACGCCGCTCGGACCCCGCATCGCGACGCAGTCGGCCAGGATGGCTTCCGGCGCGCCCTTGGCGATCAGGAGGCGGCCCTCCGGCCCGTCGGCGACCACCGAGCCGACGCGGCGCTGGAAGTCGAACGAGCGGCGGCTGACGAGCGCCCAGCCCTTCGCGGCTTCCGGCGCGGCGTCGCCGAGGGCGCAGTCCAGCGCGCCCCGGTCGCCGGCCAGGCCGGCGCAGATCGCGGCCAGTCGGCCTGGGCGCGGGTCGTCCGCCCCGCCCGGCGCCACGCTCCTGGCCAGCTTGATCTCGGCGGAGGTGAGCGTGCCGGTCTTGTCGGTGCAGAGCACCGTCATGGCCCCGAGGTCGTGGATCGAGGCCAGGCGCTTGACGATCACCTTGCGCGCCGCCATCCGCACCGCCCCCCGCGCCAGGGTCACGGTGGTGATCATCGGCAGGAGCTCGGGCGTCAGCCCCACCGCCAAGGCGACCGAGAACATCAGCGACTGCAGCAACGGCCGGCCCGAACATGATGTGCGCCGCCAGCACGAACAGCACCAGGAGCAGCGTCATCCGCATGATCAGGAAGCCGAGCACCCTGAGGTCATGCTGGAACGGGGACGGCGTGTTGGCCTCGTTCAGCGCCGCGGCGGCCGCGCCAAACAGCGTCGCCCGGCCGGTGGCGGCGACCAAAGCCGTGGCCTCGCCGGTCTGGGCCACCGCGCCGCGGAACAGGGCGTTGGAGGCGTCGGCGGCGGTCTTTGCCGTGCTGGGGCCGGGATGCTTGTCGACGGGATAGGGCTCGCCGGTCAGGGCCGCCTCCCCCGCCGCGAAGCCGTCGCTGGCCAGCACGAGGGCGTCGGCGGGGACCACGTCGCCCGCGCGCACGCGGATCACGTCGCCGGGAACGATCTCCTCGGCCGGGACCTGCACGAACTGGCCGTCGCGCTTGACCTCGGTGCGGACGGCGACCGACTGGCGCAGCGCCTCGGCCGCCTTCATCGCCCGCCGCTCCTGGATGGTGTCCAGGCCGATCGACAGCAGCAGGATCACCACGATGATGATGGCGCTGGCCGAATCCCCCGTCGCGCCCGAGACCACGGCCGCGGCGATCAGCACCAGCGCCAGCGGCTCCAGCAGCCGCTTGGCCAGGGAGCGGATCAGGCCGATCTGCCGGACCTGGCGATCGACGTTGCGGCCGTAGCGCTCCAGCCGCGCCTGGGCGTCGGCGGCGGTGAGGCCGTCCAGGTCGCAGCCCAGGCTCCCGCTCAGCGCCTGCGGCGTCTGCAGCCAGAACGCCTTGGCCGTAGCTGTCTCGGACGGCGTGGTCATGCGCGCTCCGGCGGTTGGCGAGCGCCGAAGATGATCGAAGTCAGCGTCGGCTCGCTGATCCACATCAAGGAGGATGGCGCCTGCCGCCGCCAAGGTGCAACCTTCCCGTCCGGAGCCCCGTCCCATGAGTCTCAGACCCCGCCACGGCTATTTCCGCGGCCTGCTGGCGCGTTGCGCCGGCTGCGCGCGGGTGACGGCCGCCGTGGTGCATCCCTGCGACGAGGCGTCGATCCTGGCCGCCGTCGAGGCCTCCGGCGCGGGCCTGATCGAGCCGATCCTGGTGGGGCCGCAGGCCAAGATCCGCGCCGCCGCCGCGGCCGCCAAGGTCGACATCGCGCCGTTCCGCGTCGTGGACGCCCCCCACAGCCACGCCGCGGCCGAGCAGGCGGTGGCCCTGGTCCGCGCCGGCGAGGCGGGGATGCTGATCAAGGGCGCCCTGCACACCGACGAGCTGATGCACGCCGTCGTCGCCGCCGACACCGGCCTGCGCACCGAGCGGCGGATCAGCCACGTCTTCCTGATCGACCTGCCGTCCTATCCGCGCGTGCTGCTGATCACCGACGCGGCGATCAATGTGCTGCCCTCGCTGGAGGACAAGCGCGACATCGTCCAGAACGCCATCGACCTGGCCCACGAGCTCGGGATCGAGCGGCCGCGGGTGGCGATCCTGTCGGCGGTGGAGACGGTGACGCCGAAGCTGCCCTCGACCATCGAGGCGGCGGCGCTGTGCAAGATGGCCGACCGCGGCCAGATCACCGGCGGCCTGGTGGACGGCCCCCTGGCGATGGACAACGCCGTCGATCCGGAGGCGGCCCGCGAAAAGGGCATCGTCTCGGAGGTGGCCGGCCGCGCCGACATCCTGGTGGCGCCGGACCTCGAGGCCGGGAACATGCTGGTCAAGCAGCTCACCTTCATGGGCGGGGCCGACGCGGCGGGCGTAGTGCTGGGCGCGCGCGTGCCGATCGTCCTGACCAGCCGCGCGGACAGCGACCAGGCGCGCATCGCCTCGTGCGTCGTGGCGGTGCTGATGAGCGGCAAGGTCCTGATCGCGCCCAAGCCGACCGTCCGGTCGTGAGGTCCCCATGGACGGCCTGATCCTGGTCCTGAACGTCGGCTCCTCCAGCCTGAAGTACGCCCTGTTCGAGGCGGCGGACGGCGGCGCGGCCGAGCTGGCGCGGGACGAGCTGGAGGACCACGCCCACCAGCCGGCGACCCACATCCCCGACGTCCTGGCCTGGGTCGAGGCCCAGCGGCCGGGCGGGACCCTGATCGGGGTCGGCCACCGCATCGTGCACGGCGGCGCGGCCTTCTCCGCGGCCGTGCGGATCGAGGGCGACGTGCTGGCCGACCTCGACGCCCTGTGCCCGCTGGCGCCCCTGCATGAGCCCCAGGCCCTGGCCGCTGTCCGCGCGGTGACGGCGGCGCGGCCGGACCTGGCGCAGGTCGCCTGCTTCGACACCGCCTTCCACCGCACCCAGGACCCGCTGGCGACCTGGCTCGGCCTGACCCGCGAATTGCATCAGCAGGGCGTGCGCCGCTACGGCTTCCACGGCCTGTCCTACGACTATGTCTCGGGCCGGCTGGCCGCCCTGGACCCGGCGCTGGCGAAGGGTCGGGTGATCGCGGCGCACCTGGGGTCGGGCGCCAGTCTCTGCGCCATGGCCGATGGGCGCAGCGTCGACACCTCGATGGGCTTCTCGCCGCTCGACGGCCTCCTGATGGGCACGCGTCCGGGCGCGCTGGACCCTGGGGCGGTGCTCTACCTGTTGCAGGAGCGCGGCATGGACGCCGACGCCCTGCAGGACCTGCTCTACCACCGCTCAGGCCTCTACGGCGTCTCGGGCATCAGCGGCGACATGCGCACCCTGGAGGCCAGCCCCGACCCCGCCGCGCGCGAGGCGATCGACCTCTTCGTCTTCCGCGCCGCGCGAGAGGCCGCGGGCCTCGTCGCCTCCCTCGGGGGCCTGGACGGGGTGGTGTTCACCGGCGGCATCGGCGAGCACGCGCCGGCGGTCCGGCCGCCATCGCCGCTCGGTTGGCCTGGCTCGGCCTGTCGCTCGACGAGACCGCCAACGCCGACGGCGGCGAGCGCCTGATCAGCGCCCCCGACAGCCGCCAGCGCGCCTGGGTCATCCCCACCGACGAGGAACTGGTGATCGCCGGCAGACGGCGGGCGTGTTGAGGGGGCGGCCTTCGGCGACGGACTGACCTTCCCCCTCCGTCACCCTCGGCCTTGTGCCGAGGGTCCCTCGCGCCGCCGGCGCCGAGGCTAGACTTTGGAGCGCAGCGTAGCGGAGGCAGGGACCCTCGGCACAAGGCCGAGGGTGACGGGTCGGGGACCGGATGGCAAAGTCCCGCGAGGCGCCGCTAGGCGCGAAGGCTGGTGGGCGGCGAGGGGTTCGAACCCCCGACCCCCTCGGTGTAAACGAGGTGCTCTAACCAGCTGAGCTAGCCGCCCGTCCGCCGTGACCTCACCCGGACGCGGGCCTCTCTACTCGGCGCGGATCGCCGACGCCAGACGCCCGGCGCGGGATCAGCCGTTGAGGGCGCCCTTCAGGCCTTCGCCGACACGAAACCGACATGTCTTGGACGCGGGACGCTTCACGGTCTCGCCGGTGCGGGGGTTGCGCGCCGTCCCCGCCTTGCGGGCCACGGGCAGGAAGCTGCCGAAGCCCACCAACCGCACTTCCGAGCCGGACTTCAAGGTGTCGGTGACCGCGCCGACGAAAGCTTCCAGAGCGTCGCGCGCCTGGGACTTACTGATCTTCGCCCGGTCCGCAATCGCATTCACCAGTTCGGCCTTCGTCATTGTCTCTCCCACCCCTGTCAATGGCGGCGCTCGCCCCGTACGGGAAAAGAGTGCGACGGTATTGCGGCCTCGTCAAACAAAGGCGGCGCGGGACAGGCCCGCGCCGCACAGTTTTTTACGGTTTAGCAATGTTAGCTTAACTGAAGACGCCTAGTGGGTGATCACGGCCTCCGGGTCGACCTCGTCCAGCGTGGGGCCGGTGGCCGGCAGGGCGCGATCGTCCTCCTCGGTCCATTCGATCGGGGTCAGCGGCCCGGCGAGCGCGCGGGCCAGCACCTCGTCCACCGTGCCGACGGGCACGATCTCCAGCGCCGACTTCACGTTCTCCGGGATGTCCGCCAGGTCCTTCTCGTTCTCGGACGGGATCAGCACGGTCTTGACGCCCGAGCGGAGCGCCGCGAGCAGCTTCTCCTTCAGGCCGCCGATCGGCAGGACCCGCCCGCGCAGGGTGATCTCGCCGGTCATGGCCACGTCCTTGCGGACGGGCACGCCGGTCAGCACCGAGATCATGGCCG
Organism: Caulobacteraceae bacterium; assembly: GCA_037201645.1. Taxonomy (GTDB): domain Bacteria; phylum Pseudomonadota; class Alphaproteobacteria; order Caulobacterales; family Caulobacteraceae; genus JANWHQ01. The sequence goes on along the minus strand of JBBCHF010000005.1, from coordinate 96,106 downwards.
TGGCCATGGCGACGCCGGCCGAGGGGCCGTCCTTGGGCGTGGCGCCTTCCGGAACGTGGACGTGTACGTCGGTCTTGTCGAACAGCGGCGGCTTGATGCCGAAGTGCGTCGCCCGGGCGCGGACATAGCTGTTCGCGGCGGAGATCGACTCCTTCATCACGTCCTTGAGGTTGCCGGTGATCGACATGCGGCCCTTGCCCGGCATCTTGACCGCTTCGATGGTCAGGATCTCGCCGCCGAACTCGGTCCAGGCCAGGCCGGTGACGATGCCGACCTGATCCTCCTCGTCGGTCTCGCCGTAGCGGAACCGGCGCACGCCCGCGTACTTGGCCAGCCGTTCGTCGTCGATCACGACCTGGACGAGCTTGTTGCGCTCCATGTCGCGGACGGCCTTGCGGGCCAGGGCGCCCAGCTCCCGCTCGAGCGAGCGGACGCCGGCTTCGCGGGTGTAGTAGCGGATCAGGTCGTGGATGGCCTTGTCGGGCACGACCCACTCGCCTTCTTCAGGCCGTGGTCCTTGGCCAGCTTGGGCAGCAGGTGCCGCTTGGCGATCTCCACCTTCTCGTCCTCGGTGTAGCCGGGGATGCGGATGATCTCCATGCGGTCCAGCAGCGGCTGGGGCATGTTCAGGCTGTTGGCCGTGGTGACGAACATCACCTGCGATAGGTCGTAGTCGACCTCCAGGTAGTGGTCGGCGAAGGTGTTGTTCTGTTCAGGGTCCAGCACCTCCAGCAGGGCCGAGGTCGGGTCGCCCCGCCAGTCCGCGCCCAGCTTGTCGATCTCGTCGAACAGGAAGAACGGGTCGACCGACTTGGCCTTCTTCATCGACTGGATGACCTTGCCGGGCATCGAGCCGATGTAGGTGCGCCGGTGGCCGCGGATCTCCGCCTCGTCGCGCACGCCGCCCAGGGACAGGCGCACGAACTCGCGGCCCGTGGCCTTGGCGATGGACTTGCCGAGCGAGGTCTTGCCGACGCCCGGAGGGCCGACCAGGCACAGGATCGGGCCCTTCAGCGTGCCGGTGCGGGCCTGCACGGCCAGATAGTCGAGGATGCGCTCCTTGACCTTGTCCAGGCCGTAGTGGTCCTCGTCGAGGATCCGTTCGGCCTCGATGATGTCGATCTTCTTCGGCTTGGCCTTGCCCCACGGATCGACAGCAGCCAGTCCAGGTAGTTGCGCACCACCGTGGATTCGGCCGACATCGGGCTCATGTTGCGCAGCTTCTTCATCTCGGCGTCGGCCTTGGTCCGCGCCTCCTTGGAGAGCTTGGTCTTCTTGATCCGCTTCTCGAGCTCGTTCAGCTCGTCGCGCGTGTCTTCCTGCTCGCCCAGCTCGCGCTGGATCGCCTTCATCTGTTCGTTCAGGTAGTACTCGCGCTGGGTCTTCTCCATCTGGCGCTTCACGCGCGAGCGGATCTTCTTCTCCACGTGCAGGACGCTGATCTCGCCCTCCATCAGGGCGAAGACCTTCTCCAGCCGCTTCACCACGTTGAAGATCGACAAGAGGTTCTGCTTGTCGGTGATCTTCACCGACAGGTACTGGGCGATGGAGTCCGCCAGCTTCGCCGGGTCGGCGATGTTGGGGATCGAGGCCAGGGCTTCGGGCGGGATCTTCTTGTTGAGCTTGGTGTAGTTGTCGAACTGCTCGATCACGGCGCGCGACAGGGCTTCCGCCTCGTGCGCCTCGCCCTGCTCTTCCTCGACCGTGGCGGCCTCGGCTTCGTAGAACTCGGTCTCGTCGGTGAAACGGACGATGGCCGCGCGCGACTTGCCCTCGACGAGGGCCTTCACGGTCCCGTCCGGCAGCTTGAGCAGCTGCAGCACCTGGGCGATCACGCCGACGTCATAGATGGCGGACGGATCGGGATCGTCGTCGGTGGAGTTCTTCTGGGTGGCCAGAAGGATGTGCTTGTCGTGCTTCATCACCTCTTCGAGGGCGCGCACGGATTTGTCACGGCCACGAACAGAGGGGAGATCATGTGCGGGAACACCACGATGTCCCGCAACGGCAACACTGGGATTGTTCTCATCTCGGTCATAATGCACTCCTGGACGGGCGCGTTCTCATCACGCCACGCCGACGAACCAGCCGCCTTGATCTGGGATAGACAAGCGCCTCGTCCGCCCCGCCGGACTCGCGACGGTGTCGGAAGGTAATGTGGCTCGTTTGCGAAGGCTTTCAAGCGCGGCCGTGAGCGGGGTCCCCAGGAAACGCTTGGGGCGGCCGCGTGTCGCGGATCACGGCGCCCGGCGCACGTGAGGCGGCCAGCCGCCGCATTTCGCCAGCTTGGCCGGTCAGGCGTATAGGTCTGCGTAACGCTGGCGCAGGGCCGCCTTCTGGACCTTGCCCATGGTGTTGCGGGGCAGTTCGTCGACGAACAGCACCCGCTTGGGGCGCTTGAACGACGCCAGCCGGTCCTCCAGCGCCGCCAGCATCTGCGTCTCCGTGACGCCCTCGCGGCCGCCGGTGGCGACCACGGCGGTCACCGCCTCGCCGAAGTCGGCGTGCGGCAGGCCGACCACTGCGCTCTCCACCACCCCCGGCAGGGCGTCGATGACCTCCTCGACCTCGATGGGATAGACGTTGAGGCCGCCTGTGATGATCAGGTCCTTGCCGCGGCCGACGATGGAGACGTAGCCGCGCGCGTCGATCACCCCAAGGTCGCCGGTAATGAAGAATCCGTCGGCGCGGAACTCGGCGGCGGTCTTCTCGGGCATGCGCCAGTAGCCCCTGAACACGTTGGGGCCCTTCACTTCGATCATGCCGATCTCGCCCGGCGGCAGGAGCGCGCCGCTCTCCGGGTCGGTGATCCGCAACTGCACTCCCGGCAGCGGAAAGCCGACCGTGCCGGCCCGCCGCTCGCCGTGGTAGGGGTTGGAGACGTTCATCCCGGTCTCGGTCATGCCGTAGCGTTCCAGGATCGCGTGGCCGGTGCGCCCGCTCCAGTCGCGGTGGGTCTCGGCCAGCAACGGCGCGGAGCCGGAGACGAACAGGCGCATGTGGGCCGTCGCCTCGCGCGTCAGGCCGGGATGCCTGAGCAGGCGGGTGTAAAAGGTCGGCACGCCCATCAGGGCCGTGGCGTGGGGCATGCGCTCCATGATCGCGCCAGCGTCGAACTTCGGCAGGAACAGCAGGCTGCCGCCCGCCATCAGGAGCACGTTGGTCGCCACGAACAGGCCGTGCACGTGGTAGATCGGCAGGGCGTGGATCAGGACGTCGTCGGCGGTGAACCGCCAGGCCTCGACCAGCGTCCGGGCATTGGACGCCAGGTTGCCATGGGTCAGCATCGCACCCTTGGAGCGGCCGGTGGTGCCTGAGGTGTAGACGATGGCGGCGAGGTCGTCGTCGCCGCGCCCCACGGTATCGAATGCCGCCGGCTGGGCCCGCGCCAGGTCGGCCAGGGATCCCTCCCCCGCCTCGTCCAGCGTCTCGACCGTGGCGCCGACGGCGGCGGCGATCGGCTCCACGCCCGCGCGAGGCGCCGGGTCGCAGACCACCAGCCGCGGCTCGGCGTCGCCGACGAAATAGGCCAGCTCGGCCAGGGTGTAGGCCGTGTTCAGCGGCAGGTAGACCGCGCCGGCGCGCAGGCAGGCCAGATACAGGATCAGGTTCCGCGCCGACTTCTCCACCTGCACGGCCACCCGGTCGCCGGGCGCCACGCCGATGGCGACGAGGGCGTTGGCCATGCGCCCGGCTTCGGCGGCCAGTTCGGCGTAGGTCAGCCGCGCGCCGTCGTGGGTCTCCAGCGCCGGCGCATCGGAGTCTCCGCCGCCGAGACAGAGGTCGAACAGGTTCATGGATCAGGAAATGCCGCTTGGGAGCAGGATGGCGCCGTCTATTTCAGCCGGACGCAGCGCACCGTCTTCCACTTGCTGACGTCGCAGAAGTACCCGCCGAACCGCGTGCGCCGGATCTGCATCGACTGGCCCTCGGTTGGGAGAGGCTCGACGGTCTCGGTGTCGGTCTGCTGCCACAAGGCGCCGTCGGTGGTCACGAACAGCATCTTGCCGCCGTAGAGCATGGCGACGCGCGAGATCTGCACCGTCACCGCGCCGTTGTCGTCCTCGGCCGCGACGGTCGCGGGTTCGGGCGCGCGGGCGGCGGCCTTCTCCTGCTTCCTGGAGGTCTTGGCCTCGGCGTGCTTCTCGGAGTTCAGCAGCGGCACGGACAGGCCGAACACCCGGCGTTTCTCGGCCGCGACCGCCTCGGGCTTGGGCGCATAGCCGGCCGCGCGCATGGCGGCGTCGTAGCAGGCCAGCCGCTCCTCGGTGCGCACGGTCTGGGCGCAGCGGGTCAGGGTGTCCCACGACGGCGGCGTCCCCGCCGCGTCCTGCGCCCACGCAGCGGGCGCAAGCGCCGCGCACGCCAGGCCGGCCGCGCAGGCGGCCGCCGTCTTCCACTTCGCCATGTCCGCGATTCCTCGACCTTATTGGCGTTTCCCGCTGCTGTTGTGCAGGGGAAAGGCCAAGCTGATCAAGGACTATTCACGCGCCCGCGAGGGCGCGGGGCGTCAGGCGGCGCCGCCCTTTTCGCCGCGCTTCTCGGCGTAGATCAGCAGCGGCTGGGCCCGGCCTTCGACCACCTCGGCGTTGACCACGACCTCTTCCACGCCCTGATAGGTCGGCATCTCGAACATGGTGTCGAGCAGGATGCCCTCCATGATCGAGCGCAGGCCGCGGGCGCCGGTCTTGCGGGCGATGGCCTTGCGGGCCACGGCGCGAAGGGCGTCGTCGGTGAACGAGAGCCCGACGTTCTCCATGTCGAAGAGGCGGGCGTACTGCTTGACCAGGGCGTTCTTCGGCTCGGTCAGGATCTTGGCCAGGGCGTCCTCGTCGAGGTCCTCCAGCGTCGCGATCACCGGCAGGCGGCCGATGAACTCGGGGATCAGGCCGAACTTCAGAAGGTCGTCCGGCTCCACCTGGCGCAGCACCTCGCCCATGCGCCGCTCGTCCGGGTCGCGGACGTTGGCGCCGAAGCCGATGCCGGCGCCCTGGCCGCGCGCGGAGATGATCTTCTCCAGGCCCGCGAAGGCGCCGCCGCAGATGAACAGGATGTTGGTGGTGTCGACCTGCAGGAACTCCTGCTGGGGATGCTTGCGCCCGCCCTGCGGCGGCACGGAGGCCACGGTGCCCTCCATGATCTTCAGCAGGGCCTGCTGCACGCCCTCGCCCGATACGTCGCGGGTGATCGAGGGGTTGTCGGACTTGCGGCTGATCTTGTCGACCTCGTCGATGTAGACGATGCCGCGCTGGGCCCGCTCGACGTTGTAGTCGGCCGCCTGCAGCAGCTTCAGGATGATGTTCTCGACGTCTTCGCCCACATAGCCGGCTTCGGTCAGGGTCGTGGCGTCGGCCATGGTGAAGGGCACGTCGATGATGCGCGCCAGGGTCTGGGCCAGGTAGGTCTTGCCCGAGCCGGTCGGCCCGACCATCAGGATGTTCGACTTGGCCAGCTCGATGTCGTTGTTCTTCGAGGCGTGGTTCAGCCGCTTGTAGTGGTTGTGGACGGCGACCGAGAGGACCTTCTTGGCGTAGTCCTGGCCGATCACATAGTCGTCCAGCACCTCGCGGATCTCGCGCGGGGTGGGCACGCCGTCCTTGGATTTGACGAAGGCGATCTTGTGCTCTTCGCGGATGATATCCATGCACAGCTCGACGCATTCATCGCAGATGAACACCGTCGGTCCGGCGATGAGCTTGCGCACCTCATGCTGGCTCTTTCCGCAGAAGGAGCAGTACAGGGTGCTCTTGGCGTCGCCGCTCGCGGCCTTGGTCATAGTCGCTTCTCACTCCGAGACGGGACCTGGGGCGGGCCCGCCGCCGACCTGGGCCGAATCCTCCAGAACGATCGTGCAGGATACGCGCCGCAAGTTGTCTAAACCTTGACATTCTCCGATGCGGGGCCGGATCACAAGCGCTTCGGCGCCGCACTCCACAAAAACAGCGGACGGCGCCTTCCCGTTCAATGGCCGCGCATCGGTTGGGACATCAGGCAACATGGGAAGACCGGATGCGCCCCGCCAGGGGGCGGACACCAGGCCGATCGTCGCCTTCGATTTCGACGGAACCCTGACGTTCCGGGACAGCTTCATGGCCTTCCTGTCCTGGCGGGCGGGGCCCGCGCGATACGCCTTCGGGCTGATGGCGCTGCTGCCCGACGCCCTCTCCTTCCTCGACCATGGGAGCCGGGGGCGGCTGAAGGCCGCAGCCGTGCGGGTGTTCCTGCACGGCCTCAGCCGGGAGGAACTGTCCCGATCCAGCGCAGCCTTCGCCGATTCGGAGCTTGGCCGGCGGCTGGTGCGTCCCGATGCGGCTCAGTGCTGGCGCGACTGGGGCGAGAAGGGCGCGCGCCGCGTGATCCACCGCCTCCCCTGAGGAGGTGGTCGAACCCTTCGCCCGGCGGCTCGGCGCCGACGCCCTGATCGGCACGCGCCTGGCGTTCGACGCACACGATCGCGTGACGGGCCGCCTTCATCGGCGATAACTGCCGCGGGCCGGAGAAGGTCGCGCGGCTGCGCGCCCTGTTCGGGCCGGACCTGCGCCTTGCCGCCGCCTATGGCGACACCTCGGGGGACGCGGAAATGCTGGAGCTGGCCGAGGTCAAGGGCTACCGCGTGTTTAAGGACGGGCCCTGAGCCGCCCTCGCCCGCGCCGGGTTGCGCCCCGGCTGGCCATCGCTTAAACGGCCTCGCCGACTAGGCGCCCGGAGTCCGGGCTACACCGGCCATCTCCGCGTATCGGCGCGGCCAGAGCGCGCGCCGGCAAGGACGCGGCGAGTAAGAGGAGACGCCAAGTGTACGATGCCCCGGGTGTGGCGAGCCCGCCTTTCCGCGCCGACCACGTCGGCAGCCTGCTGCGCCCCAAGGAACTCCTGGACGCGCGCGCCCGCTATCAGAGCGGCGAGACCACCAAGGCCGAGCTGCGCGCCGCCGAAGACGAGGCGATCCGCAAGGCCGTGGCGTTCCAGGAGAGCGTCGGCCTGCACGGGATCACCGACGGCGAGTATCGCCGCGGCTCCTGGCACATGGACTTCCTCTATCAGTTCGGCGGCGTCGAGAAGGTCCAGGACAACCTGACCGTCAAGTTCCAGAACAAGGAAGGGGGCATTGAATTCACCCCCTCCGCCCTGCGCGTGGTCGGCAAGATCAAGTACGAGGGCTGCATCTTCGGCGAGGACTTCAAGTTCCTGCAGTCCGTCGTCAAGAACGGCACGCCCAAGCTGACCATCCCCGCCCCGTCGATGATGCACTACCGCGGCGGCCGCAACATCATCGACCAGACCGTCTATCCGGACATCGAGGAGTTCTGGGCCGACCTCGGCGAGGCCTACGCCCAGGAGGTCGAGCCCTCGGCCAGCTCGGCTGCACCTACCTGCAGCTCGACGACACCTCCCTCGCCTACGTCAACGACCCGTCCCAGCGCGAGTATCTCGACAAGCAGGGCGGCAAGGGCGCGACCCAGCACCTGGACTACATCAAGGCCTTCAACGCCGCGATCGCGCGCAAGCCTTCGACCATGACGGTGTGCACGCACCTGTGCCGCGGCAACTTCCGCTCCTCGTGGGTGGCCTCGGGCGGCTACGACTTCGTGGCCGACGCCCTGTTCAACCAGCTCGACGTCCAGGGCTATTTCCCTGGAGTTCGACGACGAACGCTCGGGGGGGCTTCGAGCCGCTGCGCTATGTGCCCAAGGGCAAGAAGGTCGTCCTGGGCCTGGTCACCTCCAAGCGGCCGGACCTGGAATCCAAGGACCTGATCAAGCGGCGGCTGGAGGAAGCCTCCAGGTTCGTGCCGCTCGACCAGATCTGCCTGAGCCCGCAATGCGGGTTCTCCTCCACCGTCGACGGCAACGCCCTCACCTGGGCCGAGCAGGAGGCCAAGCTGCGTCTGGTGGTGGAGATCGCCGAAGAGGTGTGGGGAAGTTAGTCGTTTCGGGAGCGCGCGGCGTGCGGGCCTCGCTTGCCCGCGCGGCCGTCTGCCATTAAGCCCTCGCGCACCGTCGGAAAGGCGCAGGGGCGAACGCCACTCAAAGGAGGCTACTAAACACTATGGCTTACAAGAACTGGAGGAAGTGCTCAACGCTTCCGGCAACACCGTCGACCTGCTGCGCAATTCGCAGCTCGGCGCCTACGTCTATCCGGTGGTGCCGTCGGATTCAGCAACTGGCGCGATGAGCAGATCGCGTGGCGCACCAAGGCGGTGCTGTTCGACCAGTCCCACCACATGGCGGAAATGATCGTCGAGGGGCCGGACGCGGGCAAGTTCCTGTCCTACCTGACCATCAACACCTTCAACAACTTCCCGGTGAACCGGGCCAAGCAGATGGTGCCGCTGTCCCACTCGGGCCACGTCATCGGCGACGGCATCCTGTTCCACCTGGCGGAGAACACCTACGACTTCGTGGGCCGCGCCCCGACCGTGAACTGGATCGAGTTCCAGGCCAAGACCGGCAAGTGGGACGTCCAGATCACCCCGCGACGACCGCTCCCCGTCCGCCCCCATGGGCCGCGCGGTGAAGCGCAACCACTACCGCTTCCAGATCCAGGGCCCGAAGGCCAAGGACGTGATCGAGAAGCTGAACGGCGGCCCGATCCCGGAGATCAAGTTCTTCTTCATGGACGAGATCAACATCGGCGGCCGCAAGGTCCGCGCCCTGCGTCACGGCATGGCCGGCGAGCCGGGCCTGGAAATCTGGGGCCCGTACGAGGAGTACCTGGAGATCCGCGAGATCATCCTGGAAGCCGGCAAGGAGTTCGGCCTGACCCCGGTGGGTTCGCGCGCCTACGCCTCCAACACCCTGGAGTCCGGCTGGATCCCCTCGCCGCTGCCGGCCGTCTACTCCGACGACCGCATGAAGTCCTACCGCGAATGGCTGCCGGCCATGGCTATGAAGCCACTGGCTCGATCGCCGGCAGCTTCATCTCCGACAACAATCGAGGACTACTATTCGAACCCCTACGAGCTGGGCTACGGCCCGTTCATCAAGTTCGACCACGACTTCATCGGCGCCGACGCCCTGAAGGCCATGCAAGGCCAGACGCACCGCCGCAAGGTGACCTTCGCCTGGAACGGCGAGGACATCCAGAAGACCTACGACTGTCTGTTCACCCCGGGCAGCGAAATCTACAAGTACTTCGAGACGCCGATCGGCAACTACGGCTCTTCGTCGTTCGACAAGGTGTTGGACAAGAACGGCAAGACCGTCGGCCTGTCGATGTTCTCCGGCTACTCGGCCAACGAGCGCCAGGCCCTGTCGCTGGGCGTGGTCGACGCCGACGTCGAGGAAGGCGAAGTCCTCACCCTGATCTGGGGCGAGCCGGGCGGCACCAAGAAGCTGACCTCCGAGAAGCACGTGCCGCTGGAAGTCCGCGTGAAGGTGTCTCCGGTGCCGTTCGCCCGCGACGCGCGCGAAACCTACGCCCAAGGCTGGCGCACCAAGCAGCCGGCGTAAGCCGCGCTCACAGCGCTGGAAATGCGAAGGGCCGGGTGGAAAACCACCCGGCCCTTTTGCTTTGGTTCTCGTCCCTTCTCCCCTTGCGGGAGAAGGTGGCCCGAAGGGCCGGATGAGGGGTTTTCCACGGCCGCTCCGCCGGGTTCGGCGCCGAGAGCGCCGCGCGACCCCTCACCCGACCCGCTTCGCGGGCCACCCTCTCCCGCAAGGGGAGAGGGAACGCCGGTCGTAACGCGGATCGTCCTTCGCCGTGGGCGGAGAGACAAGAGGTAGGGAGCTAGCCCTTGCAGCCTTCGGCGAACTTCACCGAGCCCGGCAGGTCGCCGAAGGTGAAGAAGTGGACGCCTTCCAGGCCGAGCGAGGGATCGGCGGCCTGGGCCTCGCCGACTTCCGTCAGCAGGGCCTCGGGGGTCTCGCCGGTCATCATCGCCTTGGAGAGCTCCTGGCGCTCCTTGAGGGCGCGGAGCGACGCGCCGACGCCGCACATCAGGGCGAACTTGATCAGCTTGGCGCGGTCGGCCGGGCCGGCGACGCCGACGCGGTAGGGCTGGGTCTGGCCCTGGGCGCGCATGCGCCTGGTCAGCTCGATCACGGCCTTGGCGTCGAAGCAGAACTGGCTGACCAGCGTCACGTCCAGGCCGGCCTCGGCGGCCGCCTTCAGCTTGGCGGCGCGGGCGGCTTCCAAAAGGTCGTCGGCGATGCGGGGATGGCCCTCGGGATAGCAGGAGACGAAGATGTCCTTGACCCCGTGCTTCTGGATCAGGCCGGACTGGATGATCTGGATGGCGGAATCGAGCTCGCCCACCGGCTTGTCGCGGTCGCCGGCCAGCACCAGGCAGCGGTCGAGGCCGCCTCGCCCTTCAGCCGGGCGAACACCTCGTCCAGCTCCTTCAGGTCCCTGGTGTTGCGCGCCACCATGTGTGGCACCGGGGTCAGGCCCGACTTGCGGATGGCTGCGCAGGCCGTCACCAGCTTGTCGAAGTCGTCGTTGGGCAGGTTGGCGACGAACACCTCGGCGCCCTTGGCCATCAGCTCGGGAGCGGCCTCGATGCCCTTCTTGTCGCGGGCGGTGACTTCCGCCGAATAGGTCTGCAGCAGGCTCGACAGGGCGCTTCGCTCGTCGGTCGATTTCACAGCCGTGGTCGTGGTCGCCATCTTGGGTCGCTCGCCTTCTCGGGGAGTCCGCACGGGTCCAGCCGGCGTCACGCCGTCCGCGGCCGGAGGGCCGCGGGCAGCGCGGACGCTGGACCGCCGGACGGTTTACACGACGTCGGTCGCGTCGTCGCGGGGATCGTACACGGCGTCGACGAGGCCGAAGTCCTTGGCCTCCTCGGCGGTCATGAAGTAGTCGCGGTCCAGCGTCTTCTCGATCAGCTCGACCGGCTGGCCGGTGTGGTGGGCGTAGATCTCGTTCAGCCGGCGCTTGGTGCGGATGATGTCCTCGGCGTGGCGCTCGATGTCCGACGCCTGGCCCGAGAAGCCGCCCGACGGCTGGTGCACCATGATGCGGGCGTTGGGCAGGGCCATGCGGTGGCCCTTGGCGCCGGCCGCCAGCAGGAACGAGCCCATCGACGCGGCCAGGCCCATGCACACGGTCGAGACCGGGCTCTTCACGTACTGGATGGTGTCGTAGATCGCCAGGCCCGCCGTCACCAACCCGCCCGGCGAGTTGATGTACATGTCGATCTTCTTCTTCGGGTTCTCGGATTCCAGATACAGCAGCTGGGCGCAGACCAGGGCCGACATGCCGTCGTCCACCGGGCCGTTCAGGAAGATGATCCGCTCCTTCAGCAGGCGCGAAAAGATGTCGAACGCCCGCTCGCCCCGGCTCGTCTGCTCGACGACCATGGGCACGAGGTTCAGCGCGGAGGGGCGATAATCGTGCATGAAAGGCTCAAATCTCGATTGACCGGGGCCCGGGCGCGGGCGCCGCGAGCATCAGATATCGCGTCCCCCACCGCCCGATGCAAGGCGACATTGGCGCTCAGCCGTCGTAGCCCTGCGGCAGCTCGTCTTCCTTGACGAGCTCTTCCTTGGACACCGGCTCGTCCTCGACCTTGGCCTGGGCGAAGATGGCGTCGACCACCTTGTCCTCATAGAGCGGGGCGCGCAGCTGGGCCTGGGCCTGGGGGTTCTGGCGCAGCAGGTCGAAGATCTGCTGTTCCTGGCCCGGATAGCGCATGGCCTCCTGGCGGGCGGCCTGCAGCATCTCCTGATCGGAGATCTGGATGTTCTGGCGGCGTCCGATCTCGGCGAGCACCAGGCCCAGGCGCACGCGGCGCTCGGCGATCTTGCGGTACTCGGCCTTGAGCTGCTCCTCGGTCTTGCCCTTGTCCTCCTCGGGCAGGCCCTGGCGCTGGTTCTCGGCCTGGACCTGGTTCCAGATGCCCTCGAACTCGGCCTCGACCATTGCGCGGCGGCAGGGCGAAGTCGTGCTTCTCGTCCAGCACGTCGAGCAGGGCCCGCTTCAGCTTGAAGCGCGACATCGACTCGTAGCGGCTCTTGAGCTGGCTGCGGACCGCGTCCTTCAGGGCGTTCAAGTCATCCAGGCCGAGCTTCTTGGCGAACTCGTCGTCGACGCTGGCCTCGACCGGCTTCTTCACTTCCTTGACCGTGGTCTCGAACTCGGCCGCCTTGCCCTTCAGCGCCTCGACCCCGTAGTCCTCGGGGAAGGTCACCTTCACCGTGAGGGTGGACTCCGGCTTGGCGCCGACCAGCTGGTCCTCGAAGCCGGGGATGAACTGGCCCGAGCCCAGCACCAGCTCGGCGTCCGTGGCCGCGCCGCCCTCGAACGGCTCGCCGTCGATGCGGCCGACGAAGTCGATCACGACCATGTCGCCGTCCTTGGCCTTCACGGCCTTGCCCGTGCGCGGCTCGTAGGCGCGGTTCTGGGCGGCAAGTTCGGCCACGGCCTCGTCCACCTCGGCGTCGGACGGTTCATAGACCGGGCGCTTCAGGCTGATCGAGGCGACGTCCACCGGCTCGAATTCCGGCATCAACTCGACCGCGACCTCGTAGGACAGGTCCGCCTTGCCGGCGAGCACCTGCTCCATGTCCGATTCGAGCTTCAGGTCCGGCTGGCCGACCGGCTTCAGCTTGGCTTCGTCCAGCGCCTGCTGGGCGCCTTCGTTCAGGGTCTGCTCGACCACTTCGCCCATCAGCGACTTGCCGTACATGCGGCGCACGTGGCCCATGGGCACCTTGCCGGGACGGAATCCCTTCAGGTTCAGCTGCGGCGCGATCTCGGCGATGCGCGCTTCCAGCTTGGCGGTCAGGTCCTGGGCCGGCACGGTGACGCCGTAGACCCGGCTGAGACCTTGCCCCGATTTTTCAATGATCTGTACGGACATCTTTATTCTTTGCCGGAAAAAGAGACCGCCGCCCGGCGGGCGCCTGGGCGGCGTGGTGAGCGCCTTATGTCACGAGCCCGCGCGCGCTCCAAGTCCGGACGATCACCGGCATTCGAAGCTGGACGCCGCATCAGGGTCGCCCGCGCCCTTGTAGCGCGGCATCGCCGGATAGGCGCAGAGCGGACGGGATATCTTGGCGCCGGCCTTGGTGGCCAGCAGGGTCTCGGGCGGCCTGCCCGTCTCCACCCACTGGTCGAGCGCGGCCAGAAGATCGATCCTGTCCGGGCCGGGCCCGCCGCCGCAGTGATAGACGCCCGGCGCCAGGAAGAGGCGCGTGTCGGCCGCGGCGTTGGGCGCGCTGCCCTGCACCTGGTCGAAGTAGCTGATGGTGGCGATCGGGCTCGGGCCGGGATCATAGAAGCCGTGCCACATCAGGAGCTTGCCGCCGTGGCCGGTGAAGGCGCCGATAGCCGGGTCGTTGGCCTCGTAGATGCGGGCGAAGGCGCTGGTGCGCACCTTGGCGAGATCGACGCTGGGATCGAACTTGGCCATGTCGAAGTCCGGGTCGCCGAGGAGCTGGGCCTTCAGCCCCCCGATGCCCCCGCCATTGGTGGCGTCCTTGCCGCCGGTCACGGGCATGAACATGCCCCACCCCTCCTCGCCCCCGCGGCTCAGCGGCCAGGCGGCGACGCGGCCGTCCATGGTCTGCACGCCGCGATAGGCATGCTGCAGGATGGCGACCTGGCCGGCGGTGAGGCACTCCGCCCCGGCCTCGCCCGGCTTGCACTGGATCGACGCCGGGTCCCAGTCGCAGGCGCGCGGGTCGGTGATGATTCCGTCCGCCACCCCGTCCTTGGCGTCGCAATCGGCGAGCACAGAGCGGTGCGCCAGGGCGAGCGTCTCGGGCGTCAGGTGCTCGGGGCCGCCGGCGAAGATGTTGTCGCGCACGATGGCGCTGGTCTGGACGGTCAGGTTGTAGACCGGCGCGCCGGAGATCACCCCGTCATAGTCGTCCGGGAAGCGCTGGACCTCCATCAGCCCCTGCCGGCCGCCGGTGGAGCAGCCCTGGAAATAGGCGCGGGTCTGGGGCCGGCCGTAGTAGCGCGCGACCACCTCCTTGCCGACGGCGGTCATCTGGTGAACGGCGCGATAGGCGAAGTCGGTCAGCGCCTCGGGGTTGGTCGCCCAGCTCAGGTCCCAGACGGTGAGCCGCGAGTCGTGGCCGGCGTCGGTCTGGGCCGTGGCGTAGCCGGCCTTCAGGCCCGGCGCCGCCGTCTCGATGCGGATGTTGCCGGCCCAACCGCCGCCGCCGAGCCCCAGCATCTTGCCGTTCCAGCCCTCCGGCAGGCGGTAGACCACGCCGATGGCGGAGCCCTGCACAGGCGAGATCACGCCGGTGACCTCGCAGAACGCCGGCGTCCCGTTGGCGGGATCGGCCGGCACGATCACGGCGGAGGTAACGGTGGTGTGGTCGAACGCGCCGGGCGCCGCAAGTGTGGAGCAGACCGAGGCCGCCGGCGCGGTCGCCGCCTGCGCCCCGCCCGCCGAGACCGCGCCGCACGCCAGCGCCAGACCCGCGGCTCCCCACAGCATGGTCGGTTTCATGGAAGGCTCCCCCTATCGGCTTTTGCGGCGACGCTAGAACGCCGCGCCGCCCGTGGGAACCCGTTTCGGGGTGCCGGCGCCCTGAGCAAGGCCGGCGTGGTGCGGATGAGAGGACTCGAACCTCCACGCCTTGCGGCGCTGGAACCTAAATCCAGTGCGTCTACCAGTTCCGCCACATCCGCGCGGGAGGAGCCTTCGCGCGGATGGCGCTCGGCCGTCAAGCCGCCGATCGGAACAGGCGGCGCAGCACGGGCGGGGCGAGGTCGGGCAGGTCCGAGGAGATCAGGCCGGGGCCGAAGCCGCTGGCGGCCGCGGCGTGGATCCAGGCCGCCGCGCACGCCGCCTCGAAGCTCGGCATGCCCTGGGCGAGCAGGCCGCCGATGAAACCGGCCAGGGCGTCGCCGGAGCCGGCGGTGGCCAGGAACGGCGTGGCGTTGGCGTTCACCGCCGCGCGGCCGTCGGGCGCGGCGATCACGGTGTCGGAGCCCTTCAGCAGCACGACCGCGCCGGACCGGTTGGCCGCCTCGCGCGCCGCCGCGATCCGTTCGGGCGAGCCGGCCAGGAGGCCAGGGAACACCCGCTCGAACTCGCCGGGATGGGGGCGTCAGCACGTCGTGGTCGTCGAGCGCCGCGAACAGGCGGCGGGGATCGTCGCGGAACACGGTCAGGGCGTCGGCGTCGACCACCAGCCTCGCGCCGGTCCCGGCCAGGGCGAGGACGTTGCGCGCGGTGGCCTCGTTGACCCCCGCTGCGGGCCCGATCACCGCCGCGCTGGCGTGGGCGGCGAGGTCGCCGAGCTCCCCCTCGTTGGCGAAGGGGGCCAGCATCACGGCCTCCAGGTGCGTGGCGTTGACCAGCAGGGCGTCCGGCGGCGACAGGATTGTGACGAGGCCGGCGCCGATGCGGAGCCCTCCCCGCGCCGAAAGCCGCGCCGCGCCCGTGTTGTGCATGTGGCCCGAGACGACCATCAGCCGGCCGCGGTCGTGCTTATGGCCCGCGGCCGTCGGCCAGGGGAAGTGCTCCAGCCAAAGGTCGGGGGCGTTCTCGAACAGCGTCGCGCCGACGGGGTCGGCCAAGCCGATGTCGACCACGACGACCTCGCCGCAGAGGCTCTTGCCGGGCTCCAACAAGTGGGCCGGCTTCTTGCGATGGAAGGTGACGGTCAGGGCGCAGGCGGGGCGCGTATTCCAGCGGCTCGGCGCGGTCGCCCGGCAGGCCGGACGGCAGGTCCACCGCCACGATCGGCGAGCCCGACGCCTCGGCCGCGCGCAGCACCGCCTGGGCGTCCGCGTCCAGCGGCTTCGAAAGGCCCCGCGCCGAACAGGGCGTCCACGACAAGGCCCGCGCCGGCCAGCGCGTCCGGCGACAGCGGCCCGTGCGGCCCGGTCCACAGGCCGGCGGCCCAGGCGGCGTCGCCCTTCAGCCGTTCGCGGCCGACCATCTCGGCGGTCGCCACGGTCCAGCCCTTGGCGGCCAGGGCGCGGGCGACGACGAAGCCGTCCCCGCCGTTGTTGCCGGGGCCGCACAGGACGACGGCCGGGCGCGGGGTCCAGCGGCGGGCGATGGCGTCGGCGACGCCCCGCCCCCGCCCGCTCCATCAGCACCGTTCCCGGCGCGCCCGCGGCGGCGGCGGCGCGGTCCGCTGCGGAGCTTTCCGCGACGCTCAATATCTCGAAACCTTGGCCCATCCCGGCAGGATCGCGGACCCTCCTTCCGGCGTCCAGCGGAAAGGGATCGCTCAATCGTTAGGCGCCGAATGCCCGCCATCTAGGCGGTGTCAAAAACCGCTGCGGCTGGCCCGCGGCGGCTAGCTGAGCCTCTTGCCGGGCGTTCCGCCCATGCTTCCTGCCCGCAACTTGGGCTGCTGCACCGGGCGGGGCGGCCAACCAACCTCATTGGGATATGAAAAAGATCGAAGCCGTCATCAAGCCGTTCAAACTCGACGACGTGAAGGAGGCGCTGCAGGAGATGGGCGTACAGGGCCTGACCGTGCTGGAGGCCAAGGGCTTCGGACGGCAGAAGGGCCATACCGAGCTCTATCGCGGGGCCGAGTACGTCGTGGACTTCCTGCCCAAGATCAAGATCGAGGCCGTGGTCAGCGACGACCAGCTCCCCCGCGCCCTCGAGGCCATCCAGAGCGCGGCGCGCACCGGCAAGATCGGCGACGGCAAGATCTTCGTCTCGGAGATCACCGAGGTCGTCCGCATCCGGACGGGCGAGACCGGCGCGCAGGCCATCTGAGCGCAATCCGACAACCGTGTGAGCAGATAAAACCGCCACCGCATCACGAGGGATAACCAACATGAACGCCAGTGAGATCTTGGCCGAGATCAAGGAGAAGGACGTCAAGTACGTCGACGTCCGCTTCACCGACATCCGCGGGAAGATGCAGCACGTCACCTTCGACATCGATCTCGTCGACGACGACTTCCTGAACGACGGAACCATGTTCGACGGCTCGTCCATCGCCGGCTGGAAGGCGATCAACGAGTCCGACATGAAGCTGAAGCCGGACCTGACCACGGCCTACATCGACCCGTTCTACCAGCAGACCACGATGTTCCTGTTCTGCGACGTGGTGAACCCGGACAGCAACGAGCCCTACAGCCGCGACCCGCGCTCGATCTCCAAGAAGGCGCTGAGCTACGTCGCCTCCTCGGGCATCGGCGACTCGGTGTTCTTCGGCCCGGAAGCGGAGTTCTTCATCTTCGACGACGTGAAGTGGTCGACCGCGCCGCAGGATACCGGCTACTCGTTCGACTCCACCGAACTGCCGGTGAACTCGAGCAAGGACTATCCCGAGGGCAACATGGGCCACCGCCCGGGCCCCAAGGGCGGCTACTTCCCGGTCAACCCGGTCGACTCCGCCCAGGACCTGCGCGGCGAGATGCTGTCGGTGATGGGCGAGCTGGGCCTGGAGCCGGAAAAGCACCACCACGAGGTGGCGCCCGCCCAGCACGAGCTCGGCCTGAAGTTCGCCAGCATGGTGATCATGGCCGACCGGCTGCAGCTCTATAAGTACGTGATCCAGAACGTCGCCGCCGCCTACGGCAAGACGGCCACTTTCATGGCCAAGCCGATGTTCGGCGACAACGGCTCGGGCATGCACTGCCACCAGTCGATCTGGAAGGGCGGCAAGCCCCTGTTCGCCGGCGATGGCTACGCGGGCCTGTCGGACATGTGCCTGTATTACATCGGCGGTCTGATCAAGCACGCCAAGGCGATCAACGCCTTCTCCAACTCCACCACCAACTCCTACAAGCGCCTGGTGCCCGGCTACGAAGCGCCGGTGAAGCTGGCCTATTCGGCCCGCAACCGCTCCGCCTCGATCCGCATCCCGTTCGGCTCCTCGCCGAAGGCCAAGCGCCTGGAGTGCCGGTTCCCCGACCCGATGGGCAACCCGTACCTGACCTTCACGGCCCTGCTCATGGCGGGCCTGGACGGCATCGAGAACAAGATCCATCCGGGCGAGCCGATGGACAAGAACCTGTACGACCTGCCGCCGCGCGAGCAGAAGCGCGTCCCGGAAGTCTGCGGCTCCCTGAAGGAAGCCCTGGACAACCTCGACAAGGACCGCGAGTTCCTGAAGAAGGGCGGCGTCATGGACGACGACTTCATCGACTCCTACATCGAGCTGAAGATGGAGGAAGTGATGCGCGTGCAGCTGCACCCGCACCCGGTCGAATTCGACATGTACTACAAGTGCTAGGCTGATCGTCCCGCCTGCGGGCGGGACGGCGGCGAGCTTGAGACAGAGAGGGCCAGGCGGCGTTTCGCCCCTGGCCCTTTTCTTGTTCCCTGGAACTGGAAGCGGCCGGGCGGCTCAGCTGCCATCGAGGTTCCGGCCGAACCCGAAGCGCTCGGTGATCCCCTCCGCGCGGTCCGGATGGCGGCGCTGGAAGTCGGCCAGCTCGGCCTGGAGCCGGTCCAGCCCCGGCGCGGCCGGATGCTCGGGCGCCGGCGTCGGCAGGGCGGCCTGATAGGCCGCGATGTCCTCCATGAGCCGCGAGAACTCCGCGTCCTCATGGCCCCCTGGCTGGGGCGGATCGGACAGGTATCCCAGCACGCGCTCCAGCGCGATGTCGAACTCAGCCGGCGTCTTGATCATCGGTCCTTCCCGGGCGCTGCGTGCGGCGCAGCTTGAAACGGTTTGGGTGAACGGCGCGGACTCCCTGCGGTTCCCGCCACGACACCGCGTCATAGAGCACATCGGAAGGGGCGCCGAGCTTTTCGCCCATGGTGGCCGCCGCGCCGGGGCGTGGTATGATGCATCCGGCCACGGAGGAGACGATGCGCGGGCGATCGAGGGCCGCAGGCGGGATGATCCTGGCGCTCAGTCTCGGCGCGGCGCCCGCGTTCGGATTCCAGGCCGAGGTCGGCGGCCTCGCCGGCCGATGCTCGACGGAGGCCAGGCTGGGCCGGCACGACGACGCGGCGATCGACCTGTGCACCCGCGCCCTGGCGGCCGAATCCCTGACCGAGCGCGACCGGGCCGGCACCTACGTCAACCGCGGCGCCATGCATCTGCTCAATAAAGAGAACGCCCAGGCGCACGACGACTTCGCCCAGGCCGTGCGGATCGATCCGCAGCTCGGCGAGGCGCACGTCGGCGAAGGCGGCTATCTGATCAGCCAGCAACGCTATCGCGAGGCCGAGGCGGAGATCTCGCGGGGGCTCGACCTTGCCACCGAACAGCCGGAGAAGGCCTATTATTTCCGCGGCATAGCCCGCTGGGGCCAGGATGACTACAAGGGCGCGTACCTCGACTTCAAGCACGCCGTGGCGCTGAAGCCAGACTGGGCCGACCCGAAGGAGCAGCTGGCCTATTTCACCGTCACGCCGGTGCGGTGAACCGCCTGCGGCCATACCGGTCGCCGGGAACCCGGCGGCCTCCTCTTCATTGTGATGTCATCCGGGCCGCGGCCAGGGCCGGCGGCCTGTCTCCACATATTGAAGGAGGACGCAGATGAAACCTTCCGACAAATCCCTGATCGCCGGCGCCGTCGCCGCGGCCGGCGTCGCCCTCGCCGCCTCGAGCGCCTCGGCCGCCATCGTCTGCAACGCCGCCGGCGACTGCTGGCACACGCATGCCCGCTACGCCTACCGCCCCGCCTGGGGCCTGGTGGTGCATCCCGACAGCTGGCGCTGGGGTCCCGCCGACCACTTCCGCTGGCACGAGCACCGCGGCCGCGGCTATTGGCGCGACGGCGTCTGGATCCGGTTCTGACGCAGGCCTGAGCGGCTGAAAGCGAGCCCCGCCGACGCGCCGCCAGCCGGCGCGTCGGCGGGGCCGCCTTGCGCCCGGGGCCATTCCCGGCTATGTCCCCCGCCTTTCCGGAAGGCGGTCTTTCGCGGAACCCCAAAGCTCCCCGGCATGACGTCGGAGACGCCGCGTCAGATCCATCGCCCGTCGCGGAGCTTCCGCCGCGCCGGCCGCCGCCTTCCATACGGAAGAAGGACACTATGGCGCTTTACGAACACGTGCTGATCGCGCGGCAGGACATTTCCGCGCAACAGGCCGAGGCCCTCAACGACCAGCTCAAGGCCCTCATCGAAGAAGGCGGCGGCAAGGTCGCCAAGATCGAGTACTGGGGCCTGCGCAACCTCGCCTACCGGATCAAGAAGAACCGCAAGGGCCACTACTCCCTCCTGGCGCTCGACGCCCCAGCCCCGGCGGTGAAGGAGATGGAGCGGCAACTCTCGATCAACGAAGACGTGCTGCGGTACATGACGGTGAAGGTCGAGGACATCGACTTGGAGCTGTCGCCGATCCTGGCGCGCCGCGACCGCGAGCGTGAACGCGAGCGTCCGCGCAACCCGTACGAAGATCTGGCGGTCTAAGAGGAGGATGAGCCATGACTGACGAAACCGTCGCGGCCGCCCCGGCCGCCGCCCAGACCCGCCGGCCGTTCTTCCGCCGCCGCAAGGTCTGCCCGTTCTCCGGCGCCAACGCCCCGAAGATCGACTACAAGGACGTGAAGCTCTTGCAGCGCTACGTCTCCGAGCGTGGCAAGATCGTGCCGTCGCGCATCACCGCCGTCTCGGCGCCCAAGCAGCGCGAACTGGCCAAGGCCATCAAGCGCGCCCGCTTCCTGGCGCTGCTCCCCTACGTCGTGAAGTGAGGACCGGGCGATGAAGGTCATTCTCCTCGAGCGCGTCGAGCGTCTCGGCGCCCTCGGCGAGGTCGTCAACGTCAAGGACGGCTTCGCGCGCAACTACCTCCTGCCCCGCTCCAAGGCGCTGCGGGCCAACGAGGCCAATCTGAAGGTCTTCGAAGGCCAGCGGCATGACATCGAGGCCCGCAACGCCCAGGCGCGCGCGGCCGCCGAGAAGTCGGCCGAGAAGTACGACGGCTCCAGCTACATCGTCATCCGTCAGGCGGGCGAGAGCGGCCAGCTCTACGGCTCGGTCTCCGGCCGCGACGTGGCGGAAGCCGTGGCGGCCGAGGGCGCCCAGGTCGACCCGCCGCCATGGTCGTGCTGGACAAGCCGATCAAGACGCTCGGCGTGCACCCGGTGAAGATCCGCCTCCACCCGGAGGTCACCATCACCGTCAACGTCAACGTCGCCCGCTCCCAGGACGAGGCCGAACGCCAGGCCCGCGGCGAGGACGTCATCGCCTCTCAGTTCGACGAGGAACGCGCCATGGCCCAGGCCGCGGCGGAAGACCTCTTCGAAGGCGGCGCCGGCCAGCAGGAGGGCCTGGGCGAAGAAGCCTGAGCCTTTCCACCGCTGCGAAATCCAGGACGGCGCGGGGGGCATCCTCGCGCCGTTCTTCGTTTGAGCCGCCGCCGGTGCAACTATCCCCAGACGAATGTTCCTGTGAGTCGGCCATCGGACCGCATGCGCCGGCCGATCGCCTTAAGCTATCATTAAGCAATGGCCCTAGCCCCCGCCCTTGACCTCCGCCGCCCCGACCCGGCGCCGGCGCACCTGCCCTCCAACATCGAGGCCGAGCAGGCCCTGCTGGGCGCGATCCTGTTCGACAACGCCGCCTACGAGCGCCTCGGCGACATGCTGAAGGCGCAGCACTTCTACGAGCCGTTCCACCAGCGCCTGTTCGCGGCGATGGAGGAGCACATCCGCAAGGGCCAGCTCGCCGAGCCGATCGTGCTGATGGAGCGGTTCCGGCGCGACCCGGCGTTCGAGGAGCTGGGCGGCGTGCGCTATCTGGCCGACCTCGTCGACCGCGCCCCGCCCGCGGCCAACGCGGCCGACTACGCCCGGCTGATCCACGACCTCGCCCTGCGGCGCGAGCTGATCCGCATCGGCGGCGACATCTCCACCCAGGCGGTGAACGACCCCGAGCACGCGGCGCGCGAGCTGATCGAGCAGGCCGAGCAGCAGCTCTATTCCCTGGCCGAGACGGGCGCCTCGTCCACCGGCTTCACCCCCCTGGCCGACGCCCTGCACGGCGCGGTGGAGATGGCGGCCGAGGCCTATTCCCGCGACGGGGGCCTGGCGGGCGTGTCCACCGGCCTGATCGACCTCGACAAGATGCTGGGCGGCCTGCATCCGTCCGACCTGATCATCCTCGCCGCGCGCCCTTCCATGGGCAAGTCGTCGCTGGCCATGAACATCGCCTTCGACGTGGCCAAGAACTACGCCTGGGAGCCGCAGCCGGACGGGCTCGCGCAAGACCGTCAACGGCGGGGTGGTGGCCTTCTTCTCCCTGGAAATGTCGGCCGAGCAGCTGGCCATGCGCCTGCTGGCCGAGGTGTCGGGCGTGGCCTCCGACCGCCTGCGCCGCGGCGACATCGACGCGTCCGAGTTCGGCCAGGTGCGCGACGCGGCCCTGGAGATCCAGGAGGCGCCGCTGTTCATCGACGACACCGGCGGCCTCGCCATGGCCCAGCTCGCCGCCCGCTCGCGCCGGCTGAAGCGGACCACGGGCCTGGACCTGATCGTGGTCGACTATCTGCAGCTCGTGACCGGCTCCGACCGCGGCCGCAACGACAACCGCGTGCAGGAGGTCTCGGAGGTCACCGCCTCGCTGAAGGCCCTGGCCAAGGAGCTGTCGGTGCCGGTCGTGGCCCTCGCCCAGCTCTCGCGCCAGGTCGAGAACCGCGAGGACAAGAAGCCCCAGCTGTCGGACCTGCGCGAATCCGGCTCCATCGAGCAGGACGCCGACGTGGTGATGTTCATCTGTCACCGACTCCCCCGACAGCGTCCACAAGCTCGCGCCGAAGATGCGGGCGCGGGTGGTCGTCGGCGGGGCGGACGAGGACAACGGCTTCACCGCCGAGGACCGCAAGGCCCTGCAGGCGGCGTTCGACGCGGCGGGGGTGGAGGCGAAGGTCGAGCTCTACGCCGGCGCCAGGCACGGCTTCGTCATGCCCGACACCCAGGTCTATGACGAGGCGGCGGCCGAGCGGCACTGGAGCGAGCTGATCGACCTCTTCGACCAGGTCCTTAAGGTCGCGGCGTGATTTCAACAGGCCGCTGATCCCTACCCCCGCCGTCACCCTCGGGCTTGTCCCGAGGGTCCCTCTCGCGGCCGCACGGCCGCGCCAAGGCCACCAGGATCGAGCAGCGGATACAGGGATGCCCGCACGAGGCCGGGCATGACGGTCTAGAGAGAGAGCTGGCTGGCGCCGGAGCGCGACGCGGCTCAGGCCGCGGCGGCGGCCTGGGTCGCGAGCTTGGCCTTGACCTGCTTCTTGATCTTCAGCGCCCGGTCCGACAGCACCGCGTCCTTGGCGTGGACCAGGTAGGCGTCCAGGCCCCCCTTGGCGTCCAGGGTGCGCAGGGCGGCGTTGGAGACCTTCAGCCGGAAGCTCTGGCCCAGCGCCTCGGACTGCAGCGACGTGTCGGCCAGCGCCGGCAGGAAGCGGCGCTTGGTCTTGATGTTGGAGTGGCTCACGTTGTTGCCGACCATAGGGCCGACACCCGTGAGTTCGCAGCGCCGCGACATGCTCTGACACCTTCGCCAAAAGGAAAGCCGACGCGGGCGGCGAGCCGTCCGCGCGAAGGCGGGCGATATAGGCGGGAGCCGGTCCTCCCGTCAAGGGCGACGGTCGTTCGCGGGGACTGGCGGAGCGTCCGGAGGCTTGACGGCTCGCCCTGAAACGCCACTTCAAGCCGGGTTCATGCGCCGCACCTTATCCGTGGGCGGCGATGATTCGAAGGATGGACAGCCTGACGACGCCGACGAAGTTCCTGCGTATCGCCGCCGCGGCCCTCGCCGCCGCGGTGCTGGCGCCCGCCCCGCTGGGCGAGACCGCGGCCATGGCCCAGGACGGCGACGGCGGCCTGCACATCTCCCTGAAGTACGACGGGCGGCTGCTGCTCAAGGTGCTGGAGGTGCGGATCGAGGAGCGCGCCACTGTCCACGGATTCGGCGCCAGCGCCCGCCTGACCAGCTCGGGCGTCCTGGCGGCCTTCAAGCACATCGACGAGCAGGCGGCGACCCAGGGCCGGATCGCGGCCGGCGAACCCGCCCCCGGCGCTTTCGAGTATGTGAACCTCGGCGGCAAGACCCATCGCCGCGTGCGCGCGGTCTGGACCGGCGGCGACGTGGCCATGAGCGCGACCCCCGGCGTTCAAACGACCTCGGCCACCCGCCGGCCACCCGCGCCCAGAAGCTGCAGGCCACCGACCCGCTCACCGGCCTGATGCGCATGACGTTGGAGGATGCGCGCGAGGGCATCTGCCCGCGCACACTACCGCTTCTTCGACGGCAAGCAGCTCTACGACCTGGAGTTCAGCAATCCGTCACCCCGCGCCGCCGTCGGACCGGGAGAAGGACCTGGGGCTCGTCGGCCCGCTTCAGCTGCGACGCCCTCTATCGCAAGGTCGCGGGCTTCGGCGAGAAGAAGCCGGGCCAGAAGAGCGACGACATCACCCGCCCGATCAGGATCGACTTCGCCCGTGTCGGCGCGGACGGGGCCGTGGGTGATCTCCGCCCTGCACGCCCCAGACCCCCGCTCGGCTGGGGCGTGATCGAGCTGAAGCAGGTCTCCGTCAGCGGCCGGCGGACGTGAGCTGACTGAAGCGCGGCCGATCAGGCTTGTGGTAGTGTCCCAGTTCGAAATCCAGCGCCGTTGACAAGCATGGCGCGCGGCGATCGGGGTGCCTATCATAGGCGCATGCACTATGAAGCCCATATTGTCGAACCCGAGCGAACCCACGTTGTCCACTTCGATAAGGAGACGGACGAAGCCGCCATTGAGTGGGCAAATTTCCAATGGGAAAGCGGAGCTTGGACGATCACAGCCAAGGGTTTCGAACTTCGTAGGCCAAATGGCGACACCGTCCATGTGCGGGAGCGTCGCAATGCCTAAAGACCCACGCGAAGAGAAGCGCAGCGGCGACGTGATCGGCGGCGAAGCCGGGAAAGCGCGCCTTACAAGAGGCCGCCAACATAACGCGGGTCGGATGCTATCCCGACTAGAGACCCAAGACGGCGGACGCCCTCTGGACTTACACCGCCGCTAGTGTCGCCTGCCCTCGGCTCAGTCTTCGGACCGCGGCCCCTCTCGAGTGTTGGTCTTACCGGCCAAGCGTACCGCGTGTCTGCTTCCACGCCGCCGCGCGCGATCCTAATACGCCCGCTGGCCGCCACATGCCAATCCATCAATTCAAACTGAGACACTACCGGTTTGTGGCCGCGCTGTTCCGCTACCCCAAGATATGGTATGGAACAAACATCGAATCGCGCCGAATCACTGATTCGGTCATGCTTTGTTTTGCGCCTGTTCCGGGCGTCGCGAGTCGCGCCTTAACCTTCGCGATTCCGCCCGTTTTCCCCGTCCCGGAAAGCCGGCGGATGATGGCGGTCGGGCGCATCGAGTATGCGCCGCCCGGCGGGAATGCACTCTGTGCACTCTGCGCACTGTGATTTTCCGCCGCGCGGCGTGCGCCTTGCCCCGGGCGACTGAATCTCCCACCTTGCGGGCATGAGCGATCGCCCGACCGGACGAGGCCCGTCGCGCCTCGTCGCCGTCCTGGGTCCGACCAACACCGGCAAGACCCACCTGGCGGTCGAGCGGATGCTGGGCCATTCCTCGGGCATGATCGGCCTGCCGCTGCGCCTGCTGGCGCGGGAGGTCTACGACCGGATCGTGCGGGCGCGCGGCCCGCGCTCGGTGGCGCTGATCACCGGCGAGGAGAAGATCGTCCCGGCCCGGCCGCAGTATTTCGTCTGCACCGCCGAGGCCATGCCGCTGAACCGCGAGGTGGAGTTCCTGGCGGTCGACGAGATCCAGCTCTGCGCCGATCCCGAGCGCGGCCACGTGTTCACCAACCGCCTGCTTAGCGCCCGGGGCAAGTCCGAGACCATGCTTCTGGGCGCCGAGACCATGGGCGCCGCTGATCCGGCGCCTTGAGCCCCACGCCGAGTTCCAGACCCGCGAGCGGTTCTCGCGCCTGACCTACGACGGGCCCAAGAAGCTGACCCGCCTGCCGCGGCGCTCGGCCGTAGTGGCCTTCTCGGCTGACGCCGTCTACGCCATCGCCGAGCTGATCCGGCGGCAGAGGGGCGGGGCCGCCGTGGTCATGGGCAGCCCTCAGCCCCCGCACCCGCAACGCCCAGGTGGCGCTCTACCAGTCCGGCGAGGTCGACTTCCTGGTGGCCACCGACGCCATCGGCATGGGCCTGAACATGGACGTCGACCATGTGGCCTTCGCCGGCCTGCGCAAGCACGACGGCCGGCGCACCCGCTGGCTGCACGCCCAGGAGATCGGCCAGATCGCCGGCCGCGCAGGCCGCCTATCGCACCGACGGCACGTTCGGCGTCACCGGCGACTGCCCGGACATCGACCCGGACCTCGTGGAGGCGGTCGAGAACCACCGCTTCGAGCCTGTGGCGGCCGCCGAGTGGCGCAACGCGCGGCTGGACTTCCAGTCGCTCGGCGCCCTGCAGCGCTCCCTGGCCGCGCCGCCGCCGGCGCCGGGTCTGAAGCGCGCGCGGGAGGCGCTGGACGAGATGGTCCTGCGCCAGCTCGCCGCCGACGAGACCGTCCGGGCCCGCTGCCGCAACCGCGACAACCTCTTCGCCCTCTGGGACGTCTGCCAGACGCCGGACTTCCGCAAGACCTCGATGGAGGAGCACCTGCGGCTGGTGCGCATGATCTTCGACCACCTGACCGAGGGCCCGCGCCGCCTGTCCGACGACTGGATCGGCGGCCAGTTCGCCTCGCTCGACCGGCTGGACGGCGACATCGACGCCCTGGCCGGCCGCCCTCGCCCGCGTGCGCACCCTGGCCTATGTCGCCAACCGGCCGAACTGGCTGCGCGATCCCGCCCCACTGGCAGGGCCGCACGCGCGAGTTGGAGGACCGCATCTCCGACACCCTGCACGAGCGGCTGATGCAGCGGTTCGTCGACAGGCGCACCTCCGCCCTGATGCGCGGCCTGAGGGTGCGCGACGACATCCTGGCCGGCGTCGCCGCCGATGGCGCGGTGACGGTGGAGGGCCACTACGTCGGCCGCCTGCGCGGCGCCCACTTCGAAGGGGCGCAGGGCTCGACCGCCCTGGAGGACAAGGCCCTGCGCGCGGCGGCCCAGCGCGCCGTGGGGCCGGAGGTGGCGCGCCGGCTGGGCGCCCTGGCGGCCGACCCGGACTCCGCGTTCGGGTTCCAGCCGGACGGCGTCGTGCTCTGGCGCGGCGAGGCGGCGGGCCAGGTTTCCGGCGGGCCGCCGTTCGCGGCGCGGGTGCGCCTCTATGGCGAGCTCGGGCCCCGAGCCGGCGCGCGAGCGCGCGGCGCGGCGGCTGGAGGCCTTCGTGGCGGCCGAGGCGGGCCGGCGGCTGGGGCCGCTGAAGCGGCTGCAGGCGGCGGTGTCCGAGGGCCGGCTGAAGGGCCTGGCGCGCGGCATCGCCTACCGCCTGATCGAGGCCGGCGGCGTGCTCGACCGCCGCGCCGTCGCCGCCGACGTCAAGGCCCTGAGCCAGGCCGAGCGGAGGGCGCTGCGCGGCCTCGGGGTCAAGCTCGGCGCCTTCAGCCTCTACATGCCCGGCCTGCTGTCGGAGACGGCGCGCAGCTTCGCGGGGGCCTTCGTCGCCGACGCTTCGCCCTGCCGCACGACCGGCTGAGTCCCCTGCCCTCGCCCGCGCCCTCGGCGGCGTCGCTGTCGGCGCGGGGCCTGCGCGTCGTCGGGCCGTTCGCCGCGCCGGTGGAGGCGCTGGAGGCGCTCGAGGCCGTCCTGCGGGCCGCCCCGCGGCGCGACGGCGCGACCTTGCTGTCCGACCAGGCGCTGGAGCCGCTCGGCTGGACGGCGGCGGAGGCGCGCGAGGTCCTGCGCGGCCTCGGCTTTGCGCCGGCGGACGTCCCAAGGCCGGAGAGCCCGCCGCCTGGCGCGCCCGCCGCGACGCCGCCGCCGCGCCCGGCCGCCAAGCCGCCGGCCCACTCCCCGTTCGCCGCCCTGGCCGCCCTGAAGCCCGCCGCCGAGCCGCGCCGCCGTCCCCGCCGCCGGCGCAAGGCGCGCGCGTGACGGGGGAGGAGTCCTGCCGGGCGGACGTCTGGCTGTGGCGCGCGCGGTTCTTCAAGACCCGGTCCCTGTCGGCCCGCTTCATCGACGACGGGCGCGTGCGGCTGGTGCGCGCCGGCGCCCCAGACGCGGCTGGACAAGGCGAGCCGCGCCCTGCGCCCGGGCGACGGCCTGGTGCTGGCCATCGGCGGGCGGGTGTTCGCGGTCAGGATCGAGGCGCTGGGCGATCGCCGCGGGCCGCCCGGCGGAGGCGCGCGCCCTCTACTCCGACCTTCCCGCGCCCGCGCCCGGCGCGGCCGGAACGGAAGCCGCGGCGCGGGGTTGACTCTTGCCCGGCTGAGCCGTTGTTCGCGTCAAACCAGGAGTGATGCCATGGTCGCCCGCACCCGATCCCCCCGAATCCGAAATGGAAGATCAGGACGTCGCCGAGGTCCTCGACGAGACGCACCTCAACGAGGACGCCGACGAGTTCGCGACCTTCGAGGACGTGCCCGACGTGCTGGACGTGACCCAGGCCATCGGCGACGCCGAGGACGACGAGGCCGTGGACGAGGCCGACTTCGATCCCGAGGCCTTCGACGAGGACGCGCTGGAGGACGTCGACGACGCCGACGGCGGCCCTCTCGACGATCTCGAGGACGAGGCGGAGGACGACAACCTCGAGGACGATCTCGACGACCCGGACGACGAGGACGCCATCGCCGCGGCCGAGCCCGACGAGGTCGAACTGGTGGATGTGGCCGACGTCGACCCGGGCACCAATCCGCGCGACGACGAGCCGGACAAGTACGAGTCCACCCGCGAGCTGTCGGACGCCGACCTGCAGGAGCTGGGCTACCAGGACCCGGCCCACCATCCAGACGAGGAGCCCAACCGGGTCACGCCTCATCAGGACGCCCTGCTGGACGAGGCGGTGGAGGAGACTTTCCCCGGCCTCCGACCCGATCGCCCCCAAGCGGGTCGACTGAGGCGGCTTACCGCGAATTCACTGGACCGGTCGGCCCGGCGTCCGCACCTTTGGACGCGAGGAGACCGATATGAAGACCCTGTCCCTGATCGTGCTCGGCGGCGCGGCCGCGGCGCTGGCGGCCTGTGTGCCGCCGCACGTGCGCGACGCCCACGCGCCGCTGAAGCCCGTCTCGCGCCTGGACTGCCCGAAGTCCGCAGGCGACCTGAAGCTGGCCAACGCCGCCTCTGACGGCGCGACCTGCGATTACGCCAGCGCCGACGGCGCCCAGGTTCAGCTCCGCCTCGTCAAGCTGTCCGGCCCCCCGCCCAGCGCGCTGGATCCGATCGAGGCCGAGCTGAAGGCGCTGATCCCGCCGTCGCCGCCGAAGCCGCCGTCTCCGCCCGCCGCTCCTGGCGCGCCGGGCGACAAGGACCAGAACGTCGACATCAACCTGCCCGGCATCTCCATCCACGCCGGCGACAAGCAGGCCAACGTCAAGGTCGGCGGCGTCACCGTCGACGCCGACGACGATCACGACCGCAGCACCGTCCGCGTCGGGCCGGGTCCCGGGCATGGCGGCGGGGTGACCGTGGACGCCAACGACGGCGGCGCCATCATCCGCGCCGAGAAGATGGGGCCGGACGTGCGCTCGACCTTCATCGTCGCTACCGACAATCCCGGCCCGGAGGGCTGGCGCGTGGTCGGCTACGAGGCGCGGGGGCCGAAGTCCGGCCCACTGGTGGTGGCGGTGGTCAAGTCGAAGTCCGAGGACCGAGACCACCTCTTCGACGACGCCAAGCGCCTGGTGCGCGACACCGCCGGCGGCTGATCGGGGCGTTT
The DNA here is from genome assembly GCA_037201645.1 of Caulobacteraceae bacterium. Taxonomy (GTDB): domain Bacteria; phylum Pseudomonadota; class Alphaproteobacteria; order Caulobacterales; family Caulobacteraceae; genus JANWHQ01. The sequence goes on along the minus strand of JBBCHF010000005.1, from coordinate 66,485 downwards.
CCGCTTCCACCCCGTCACCCCTCGGCCGTGTGCCGAGGGTCCCTCGCGCCGCTTGCTCGGCGTCAGGACAGCGGAGCGCGGGGTCGCGGAGGCAGGGACCCTCGGCACAAGGCCGAGGGTGACGGTCTATGGAATTGGCACGGGCTGGAGCGAAGAGCGGGCCAGCGCAGCCGCGGCCGAGCCTCAGTCCTCCGCGGCCGGAGCGACCTCGACGACCTTGTAGGTCAGGGGCCGGCCGTCCTCGTCGGTGACGGTGACGTACTCCCCGACGGCGAAACGGTGATCGCCCAGGCGGTAGATCGGCTCGTCGTCGGCCGCGTCGCCTTCCTCATAATCGAAGTACCAGCGCTCGCCGCGCCGCATCAGACGGCCGTCCGCGGGGTCCTCGTCGGGGCAGGAACCGGCGCACGCTGCACTGGGCCTTCAGCTTGCCGTATGCGCGGCGTCCAGGCGGCCGTCCGGCGTCAGCGGCGCGGTCAGGGGCGTAGCCCCGATGGTCGTCGCCGCCGGCGAACTCGGTGCCGGGATTGCGCGCCAGGCGCATGACGATGCGATTGAGACCCATGTCCGCTCGCCCTCCAAGGGCTCGTATCTAATGTGACAGGAAGACCGACGGCGTTTCCGCGCCGAGGAAGCCGCGCGTCGTGCCGCCGAAGATGAACTCCTGCAGCCGCGGGTGGCCGAACGCGCCCGAGACCATAAGGTTCGCCTCCAGCGAGTTGGCGGCGCCGAGCAGCAGGGCCGCGGCGTCGCCCGATCCGGGGATCACCTCGACCGTCGCCTCACCCCGCGGGCGGCGAGGAAGTGGCGCAGGTCCTGCGGATCGAACGCTCGCGACGAGGCGTCGGGCGCGGAGAGGATCACGACCTTGGACGCCTTCTCCAGCAGCGGCAGGGCGGTGCGCACCGCCCGGGTCGCCTCCTTGCCGCCGTCCCAGGCGATGACGGTGACGCCGTCGGCCTTCAGGCCCGCGCGCGCCACGATGGTCGGCCGCTGTTCGTTGGCGACCAGCTGCTGGAAGGCTTCGGCCAGGGGTCCGCGGCCGCGGGCGGCCTCGTTGTCGAACACCACCACGTCCGACAGGCGCGACTGCGAGGCCAGCGACGACCACACCCGGCGATTCCAGCGAAAGGAAGGTCTTGTGCCCGGCCGGGCAGGCGGCGAAGGCGGCGCGGGCGTTCTTCTCGCCCTCGCTGGCGGCCTCCTTCAGGCTCTCCATGGCGGTGATCTGCACCCCGCCCATGAAGCCTTCGCCCATCCACGGCATCAGGTCGGCCACGTCGGCGGGCGCATAGGCGGCCAGCACCTCGGCCCCAAACGGCCGGGCGATCTCGGCGGCGGCGGCCAGGATGGCGGCGTCCCCCTTTCCGCCCCGAAAGAGGCGCCATGATCCGCGCCCAACTGGACTTGGTCGTCTGAGCCCATGCTTGATCCTGTGCAATCCCCGGCCATCAAGGCTCCGCTGGGCGGTCCTGGCAAGGAACGTTGTTGTGTCCATTGAGCTGCGTCAAACCCGCACGGCGCGCGCCTGGCAACGGATGCTGTCGGGCCGGCGGCTGGACCTCTTGGACCCCTCCCCGCTCGACGTGGAGATCGACGACATCGCCCACGGCCTGGCGCGGGTGGCGCGCTGGAACGGCCAGACAGTCGGCGAGCATCCGTTCTCGGTGGCCCAGCACTGCGTGGTGGTCGAGGACATCGTGCGGCGTCTCAAGCGGGGGTGGAGCCGCGCTGGCGCTTGGCGGCCCTGCTGCACGACGCCCCGGAGTATGTGATCGGCGACATGATCTCGCCGTTCAAGGCGGCGCTCGGCCTCGACTACCGCGCCTTCGAGGACCGGCTGGAGCACGCGATCCACCTGCGCTTCGGCCTGCCGCCGAAGACCGCCGGCCGACATCAGGCGCCTGATCAAGGCCGCCGACCGCATCTCCGCCTTCTACGAGGCCGTGGAGCTGGCCGGCTTCACCGAGGAGGAAGCGATCCCCCTGTTCGGCCGGCCGCCGAAGATCCCGCGCCCGAAGCTCGTCCCTTTGTCGCCGTCGGAGGCGCAGGCCCTGTTCCTGAAGCGGTTCGAGCAGTTGTTCCGCGCCACCGCCGTTCCGCCGCCACGCCTGGCCCCGCACCCGCAGCCTAGAAACGCACCCAATCCCACTCATCCCCGCGAAGGCGGGGACCCAGGCGTTTTTAGTTCATTGAACCGGCAGCCCTTGCGAGCGTTGCGAACTCCTGCGCCGGAAAACTGGGTCCCCGCCTTCGCGGGGATGAGCGGATATTTGGACAGGCCCTTGGACAGGCGAAAGGAACCGAGGCCGGACCCTAGCCGCGGCCGCGGTAGGGCTGCACGCCGGTGTCGGGGACCCACAGGCCCTCGGGCGCCGGGCCGGTCTGGTAGAAGACGTCGATCGGGATTCCGCCGCGCGGATACCAGTAGCCGCCGATGCGCAGCCAGCGCGGCGCGGCCGCCGCCACGAACCGCTTGGCGACATAGACCGTGCAGTCCTCGTGGAACGCGCCGTGGTTGCGGAACGCGCCCAGGAACAGCTTCAGCGACTTGGACTCGATCAGCCAGTCGCCCGGCGCATAGTCGATCACCAGGTGCGCAAAGTCTGGCTGGCCGGTGACGGGGCACAGCGAGGTGAATTCCGGCGCTGTGAACCGGGCGAGGTAGAGGGCGTCCGGGGTGCGGATTGGGCACGCGCTCGAGCACGGCCTCGTCGGGGCTGGCGGGCCCTTCGACGGCGCGCCCGAGCTGCGTCAGCGGATTGTCGGCCATGGCGGACGGTTAGCGCCCCTCGCCCCCGGTGCAACGCGGTGATTCGCGCGGGCGGCGAAGGCCCGCATTTTTGGCGCCCAATTCCTGGGCGCCACTGCCCTGTTACGCATAGCAGCGGGTCAGATCGGCCATTTCCCGGCCCCCTTAGGGGACCCCATGGTTGCTGCAGTGCGGCAAAGCTTGAAACGTCACAATACCTCGAATGAGGCCGACGCCGCGCGCCCACAGCGCGGCGCTGAATAGGGGATAAGAAATGAAATTCTGGAAACTCGCTCTCTGCGCCGCCGTGGCGTCAGTCGGCATGGGCGGCGCGGCCTTGCCCAGACGCCGTCTATCGCGTTCAACGCCGGCCTCGCCAACCAGTACATCTTCCGCGGCATCGAGCAGAGCAGCACCGGCTCCAACAAGGCCGAGGCCTTCGCGGGCGCCGACGCCACCCTGAGCCTCGGCTACGCCGGGGTCTGGACCTCGACCACCAACTGGACCGGCAAGCCCATGGAAGTGGACGTGTATGGCGGCGTGCGGCCGACGTTCGACGGCGTCGGCTTCGACTTCGGCGCCATCTATTATGGCTACACCAAGAACAACGACGGCCTGCACTACTGGGAACTGAAGGCCGGCGCGAGCAAGGCGTTCGGCCCTGCGACGATCGGCGGCGTGTTCTACTATTCGCCGGAATTCCCGGGCCACCTGGGCGCGGCGGAATACTATGAGGCCGACCTGTCCTACACGGTCAAGAAGGCCACCGTCAGCGGCGCCCTCGGCTATCAGAACCTGGACGACGCCAAGAACCTGATCGGCGGCTACACGACCTGGAACATCGGCGTGACCTATCCAATCACCGACCACTTCCTCGATCGACGCCCGCTACATCGGCACGGGCGACAACGTGAACAACACGGCTACGGCTACGGCGGCTCGCACTATGTGGCGACCCTGAAGGCCACCTTCTAAGGACCCGGTCACCCCCAGGGTTGGGGGGCGCGATCCGGATCCCTGGGGTTCACGGACGGCGGCGCGAGCGATCGCGCCGCCGTTTCGCGTTGTGCGCTGCGGCGTGAGCGGAGTGGCGCTTAGATGTGCAGCGCGCGGCCGTAGGCGTCGAGCACCGCCTCGTGCATGGCCTCGCTCATGGTCGGGTGCGGGAAGACCGTGGCCATCAGTTCGGCCTCGGTGGCCTCCAGGGTGATCGCCAGGGCGAAGCCCTGGATCATCTCGGTCACCTCCGCGCCCAGCATGTGGGCGCCGAGCAGGGCGCCGGTCTTGGCGTCGAACACGGTCTTCACGAAGCCCTCGGTATGGCCAGCCGCGATGGCCTTGCCGTTCACGCGGAACGGGAAGCGGCCGACCTTGACCTCGCGCCCGCCCTCCTTGGCGCCCGCCTCGGTGAGGCCGACGGAGGCGATCTGCGGATCGGCGTAGGTGCAGCCGGGGATGGGGGCGGTCAGGTTCGACGGCTTCAGCCCCGCGATGTGCTCCACGCAGTGCACGCCCTCGTGCGAGGCCTTGTGCGCCAGCCACGGCGGTCCGGCGACGTCGCCGATGGCGTAGAGGCCCGGCACGCCGGTGGCGCAGTGCTCGTCGATGACCACGTGGGTCCGGTCGACCTTCACGCCGAGCGCCTCCAGCCCCAGGTTCTCGACGTTGCCGACGATGCCGACAGCCACGATGGCGACCTCGGCCTCCAGCTTCTCGGCCTTGCCGCCGGCCTCGATGTCGACCGTCACGCCGGCCGCGCCCTTGGTCAGCTTGTCGACCTTGGCGCCGACGCGGAACTTCAGCCCGCGCCGCTCGAACGCCTTCTGGGCGGCGGCGGAGATCTCCGCATCCTCCACGGGCACGATGCGGTCGAGCATCTCCACCACCGTGACGTCCGCGCCCAGGGCCTTGTAGAAGCTGGCGAACTCGATGCCGATGGCCCCCGATCCGATGACCACCAGCGACTTCGGCGCCGCCTTGGGGACCATGGCCTCGCGATAGGTCCACACCCGCTCGCCGTCCGGCTCCAGGCCGACCGCGGGGATGGTCCGCGCCCGTGCGCCGGTGGCCAGGATCACGTTCTTGGCCTGTACGACGCGCGAGCCGCCGGCCTTCAGGTCGACGACCACCGTCGGCGCAGGCGAGCCCTTCTCCAGCCGCGCCGTCCCCTCGATGACCTCGATCTTGTTCTTCTTCATCAGGAAGCCGACGCCCGAGTTAAGCTGGCCGGCCACCTTGCGCGAGCGCTGCACCACGGCGGTGAAGTCGAACGCCGGCTTCTCGGCCGAGACGCCGTAGTCCTTCAGGTGAGAGAGCTGCTCGTAGACCTCGCCGGTGCGCAGCAGCGCCTTGGTCGGGATGCAGCCCCAGTTCAGGCAGACCCCGCCCAGCGCCTCGCGCTCCACGATCGCGGTCTTCATGCCGAGCTGGGCGGCGCGGATGGCGGCCACATAGCCGCCCGGTCCGGAGCCGATGACGATCAGGTCGAAATCCGTGGCCACGTCAGTCTCCTTGGGCCGCCCTCGTCCTTCGAGGCCCGCTGCGCGGGCGCCTCAGGATGAGGGCTACTGCAGATCGGCTCGCTTCCCGCTCCTCATGCTGAGGCGCGAGCGGAGCGAGCCTCGAAGCACGCACGGCGCCGCTAAGCCAGCATCGTCACCGGGTCTTCCACCAGCGCCTTGAACGCCTGCAGCCAGCGGGCGCCGATGGCGCCGTCCACCACGCGGTGGTCGCAGGTCAGGGTGACGGTCATCACCGTGGCGATCTCCAGCCTGTCGCCGTGGACGACCGGCCGCTTGTCGCCGACGCCGACCGACAGGATCGCGCCCTGCGGCTCGTTGATGATCGAGGAGAAGCTCCTGATCCCGAACATGCCGAGGTTGGACACGCTGAAGGTGCCGCCCTGATACTCCTCCGGCTTCAGCTTGCGCTCGCGGGCGCGGGCGGCGAGGTCCTTGGTCTCCCGCGCGATCTGCGACAGGCTCTTGGTCTCGGCCGCGAAGATGATCGGGGTGATCAGGCCGCCGTCGATGGCCACGGCCATGGCGACGTCGGCGTGGCGGTGCAGGGCGATGCCCTCGGGCGTGAACGAGGCGTTGGCCTCCGGCACGCGCTTCAGCGCCACGGCCGCGGCCTTGATCACGATGTCGTTGACCGAGACCTTCACGCCCTCGCCTTCCAGCGCGGCGTTGATCTTGGAGCGGGCGGCGAGCAGGCCGTCGATCTCCAGGTCCATGGTCAGGGGGAAGTGCGGGATGTCGCGGAAGCTTTCGGTCAGGCGCTTGGCGATGACGCGGCGCATGCCGTCGAGCGGGACGAGGTCGTAGCTGCCGGGCTTGATGCCCATCTGCTCGAGCGACAGGACCTGGCGCGGCTCCGCGTGCGGCGCGGCGGCCGGCTGGGGCGCGGCCGAGGGCCTGGCGGCCGGGGCGGTCCCGGCCTTGCCCTCGACGTCGCGCTTGATGATGCGGCCGTGCGGGCCCGAGCCCTGGACCTGGCCGAGGTCGACGCCGTTCTGCTCGGCGATCCGCCTGGCCAGGGGCGAGGCGAAGATGCGCGCGCCGCGGCCGGAACTCAGGGCGGCGGCCTTCACCGGCTCAGCCGGTTCGGGAGCCGCCGCGGGCTGGGGAGCCGGGGCGGGCGCGGGCGCAGGCGCGGCGGCGGTCGGCGCGGGCTGGGACGGCGGCGCGGCGGCCTCGCCCTCGCCCTTCAGCCGGGCGATCGGGGCGTTGACCTTGACGCCTTCCGCGCCCTCGGGGACCAGGATCTCCTCGACCTCGCCCTCGTCGACGGCCTCCACCTCCATGGTGGCCTTGTCGGTCTCGATCTCGGCGATGACGTCGCCGGAATGGACGATGTCGCCCTTCTTCACGTGCCATTTGGCCAGGGTCCCCTCCTCCATGGTCGGAGACAGGGCGGGCATCAGGATGTCGGTCATGACGCGGGGGTCTCTTCGCGGCTGAGGTGGGCGAGCGAGGCGGCGTGCGCCTCCCAGTTCTGTCCATCGAACGGTTTGACCGTGATGTCGAGGCCGTCGATGTCGTCCAGGCACCGGGCGTTCACCGACCAGCCGTCCGGGTTCGAACGCGGCCGGTAGAAGCTCTTGATCCCGCAGACGCTGCAGAACAGGTGCTTCGCCGTCCCCGGTGTTGAAGGTGTAGGCCGTCAGCCTGTCCTCGCCCCGGGTGATCCGGAACCGGCTCTCCGGGACGATCAGGTGCAGCATGGCGGTCATGCGGCAGACCGAGCAGTTGCAGTCCGAGGCGGTCGGCGCGGCCGGCAAGGCCACCTCGAACCGCACGGCCCCGCAGTGGCAGCCCCCGGCGCGCCAGGTGAGGTTCTCCGACAACCCTCTACTCCGATTGTCCCCGCGAAGGCGGGGACCCATGAGTCCGCGCCGACGGCGGGTTCAGGCGCCGGGCTGGATGGGTCCCCGCCTTCGCGGGGACGGTCGGCGGAAGAGAAGCCATCCTAGGCGTAGCAGACCTGTTTCACCGCCTTGACGATCTTCTCGACCGACGGCAGGGCCAGGGCTTCGAGGTTGGCGGCGTAGGGCATGGGCACGTCCTCGCCGTGGACGCGCAGCGGCGGGGCGTCGAGGTAGTCGAAGGCCTCCGTCACCACCCGGGCGCAGACCTCGGCGCCGACGCCCATGGGGCCCCAGCCCTCCTCCACCGACACCAGCCGGTTGGTCTTCTTCACGCTTTCGACGATGGTGTCGCTGTCGAGCGGGCGCAGGGGTGCGCAGGTCGACCACCTCCGCCTCGATGCCGTCCTTGGCCAGCTCCTCGGCCGCCTGCAGGGCGAGGCCTACCATGCGCGAGTGGCAGGTGATGGTGACGTTGGTCCCGGCGCGGCGGATCTTGGCCTTGCCGATGGGGACGATCCAGTCCTCCACGTCCGGCACGTCGAACTCCATCCCATAGACCACCTCGTTCTCGAGGAAGACCACGGGGTTCGGGTCGCGGATCGCGGCCTTGAGCAGGCCCTTGGCGTCGGCGGAGTCGTAGGGCGCGACGACCTTCAGTCCCGGCACGTGGGCGTACCAGGAGGAATAGTCCTGGCTGTGCTGGGCGCCGACGCGGGCGGCCGGGCCGTTGGGGCCGCGGAACACGATCGGGCAGTGGATCTGGCCGCCGGACATGTAGTGGGTCTTGGCGGCGGAGTTGATGATCTGGTCGATCGCCTGCATGGCGAAGTTGAAGGTCATGAACTCCACGATGGGGCGCAGGCCCCCCATGGCCGCGCCGACGCCGACGCCGGCGAAGCCGTGCTCGGTGATCGGGGTGTCGATCACCCCGCCGCTCGCCGAACTCCTGCAGGAGGTCGCGGGAGACCTTGTAGGCGCCCTGGTACTCGGCGACTTCCTCGCCCATCAGGAAAACCGTCTCGTCGCGGCGCATCTCCTCGGCCATGGCGTCGCGCAGGGCGTCGCGGACGGTCTGCTTGACCAGCTTGGCGTCGGCGGGGATCTCGGGATCGGCCAGGGGCTGGGCCGCGACGACCGGCGTGGCGCCCTCGCCTTCCGGCTTCTTCGCCTCGGCCTCGGGGGGCTTCTTTTCGGGATCGCCGGTGCGTCCGGCGGCGTCGCCTGCTGGACGCCGGGCTGGGGCGCCTGGCCCCCGTTCGGCTTCGGCGCGGGCGCTGGCGCGGCGGCGCCGTCTTCGCCGTTCAGCCGGGCGATCGGGGTGTTGACTTTCACGTTCTCCGCGCCTTCGGGGACCAGCAACTCCTCCACCACCCCTTCGTCGACGGCTTCCACCTCCATGGTGGCCTTGTCGGTCTCGATCTCGGCGATCACGTCGCCCGACGCGACCTTGTCGCCCGGCTTCACGTGCCATTTGGCGAGGGTGCCCTCCTCCATGGTCGGAGACAGGGCGGGCATAAGGACGTCGACGCTCATCAGACGGCGGCCTCTACATAGACGTCGGTGTACAGCTCTTTGGGGTCGGGCTCGGGGCTCGACCGGGCGTATTCGGCGGCGTCGGCGACGATCTTGCGCACCTCCGCGTCGATGGCCTTGAGGGCGGCCTCGTCGGCCCAGCCCTCGGCCTCCAGCCGCGCGGCGACGTGGTCGATCGGGTCGCGGGTCTTGCGCACCTCGTCCACCTCCTCGCGCGTGCGGTACTTGGCGGGGTCGGACATGGAGTGGCCGCGATAGCGGTAGGTCTTCATTTCCAGGATGTAGGGCCCCTTGCCGGAGCGCACGAAGTCGGCGGCCTTCTCGGCCGCGTCGCGCACGGCCAGCACGTCCATGCCGTCGACCGCCTCGCCGGAGATGCCGAAGCCGACGCCGCGCTTGTAGAGCTCCGGCTGGGCGGTGGAGCGGCTCACGCTCGTGCCCATGGCGTAGCCGTTGTTCTCGATCACATAGACGATCGGCAGCTTCCACAGCTCGGCCATGTTGAAGCTCTCATAGACCTGGCCCTGGTTGGCGGCGCCGTCGCCGAAGTAGCAGAAGGTGATCTTGCCGTTGTTCCGGTACTTGTTCGACAGGGCCAGGCCCGTGCCGATCGACACCTGCGCCCGACGATGCCGTGGCCGCCGTAGAAGTCGCTGGCCACCGAGAACATGTGCATCGAGCCGCCCTTGCCGTGCGAGGAGCCGCCCTCGCGGCCGGTCAGCTCGGCCATCACTTCCTTGGGGTCCATGCCGCAGGCCAGCATATGGCCGTGGTCGCGATAGGCGGTGATGACCTCGTCGCCCTTCTCCTTGACCGACTGCACGCCCACCGCCACGGCCTCCTGGCCGATGTAGAGGTGGCAGAAGCCGCCGATCAGGCCCATGCCGTAGAGCTGGCCGGCCCGCTCCTCGAAGCGGCGGATCAGCAGCATGTCGCGGTAGAACTTCAGCAACTGGTCCTTGTCGACCGCGCCGGCCGCGCCGTTGGAGGCGGGCGCGGGCTTGGCGTCCTTCGTGCGCGTTTGCGCCATCAAGCGTCTCCTCGGCCGCGCGACAGTCGCGGCCCGATCTCGGGGCCCTGGGGTCGCCGGCTCAGCCGGCGCGGACGGGCTTGGTGCGGATCACATAATCCCGAGGATCGGACAAGCCTAGCAGAGAACGCGCGCGCTCCTCCAAGAGGTCCCTCGACAGGGTCCCATCGCGCAACAAACGCGCACGGGCCTCCAGCTCCATGCGCTCGCGATGCACCTGCTTCAGCTCGGCGGCCTTGGCGGCGAGCAGCTCGTCCTGGCGGGTCCAGTTGAGCAGGCCGCGGTCGCCGGTCAGCGCCTGGAAGCCGAAATAGAAGATCAGCAGCGCCAGTATGGCGATCGGCGCATAGGGACGAATGCGGTCGAGCACTGAGAAGGGGCTCCGGCGGGGACGACTCAACGAGCAGTATCGCGGCTCGTGGTTAACGGAGACTTTGGCTCTCGTCTCCCAGCACCGGCGTCGCATCCGGCCGCAACCTCGGCACGAGCGTCCGCGCCGCGCGGATGAAGGGCAGGACCAGGCCGCCCGCGATGGAATGCGGATGATAGCGGTCGTCCTCGGTGTCCGCCCCCGAAGGTCAGGCGGCCCTTCACCTCGTCTGGCAGGATCAGGGTGCCGAACATCCAGTCCCAGACCGCCAGGCAGCTTCCGAGGTTGCAGCCGTAGTGCTCGACCCGCGTGGAATGGTGGATGTGATGATGCGCCGGCGAGAACACCACCCGGCCGAGCCAGCCGCCGATGCGGATCGGGATGTGCGAATGCTGCAGGTGGATCACCGCGAACACGAAGACGACGAGGATCACGTTGGTCCCCGACAGGGTCGCCGGCTTGGCCGTCCCGCCGAGCAGGTAGAGGCCCACGCCGTTCACCGCACCCATGGCCGCCGCGGTGATGTTGGCGAACACCAGGCTGTCGACCGGGTGCATGCGGAAGGCCGTCAGCGGCGACAGCACCTCGGCCGTGTGGTGCACGCGGTGGAATTCCCACAGCGCCGGCACCTTGTGCTTCAGCGCATGGTCGACCCAGTAGGAGAAGTCGTAGGCCAGGAACAGCGCCACGGTCATCAGCCCCGCTCCGACCGGCGGCGGCATCGCCGGATGCGGCCCGGCGCCGAAGACGCGGACCATGGCGTCGGTCGCGCCGTGGGTGATGGCGGCGTAGGAGAACAGGCCCCAGCCGATCAGGCTGCCGGTGACAAAGCTGTTCAGCAGGAAGAATCCGAGGTCCGCCCGCATCGACGGGCTGAGCAGCAGCCAGCGCGGGAACAGGGCGCGGATCAGCACCCGCAGCGGCCGCCGGCGTCCGGCCTGCGCCGAGCCAGGTGCACGGCCGACACCGCCGTGGCGAACCCCAGCGACAGCAGCGAGAAGGTCGAGCCCGGCGCGAGGAAGACGGTCCACAGCAGATGGCCGACGTGCCCGGCGAGGGGCTGCAGGTGCGATGCGACGTCCGAGACCATGCCCTGACATAGGCCGCCACAGTTGCGGACCCTTTAAGGGGCGCCCAAAAGCGGACCTTGCCGGACGCGTCGCCGCCTCAGTTTCCCTCGACCCTCGACTCTTCCCCGTCACCCCTCGGCCTTGTGCCGAGGGTCCCTCTCGCCGCCGGCATTGAGTCCGGATGTCGGAGTGCGGGGTTGCGGAGGCAGGGACCCTCGGCACAAGGCCGGGGGTGACGGAGTGTGAAACCGGCGCCGATCCTCTCGCCCTACGGCTCCACGATGCGGCCGCCGGTCATCGGTTCGGCTACACCTGTCGTCTTCGGGAACGAGATCGGCAGGCCGCGGGCAGTGCGGGCGGCCAGGTAGGCGAAGGCCTCCGCCTCTATGGAGTCGCCGCGCCAGCCGGCGTCCTCGGCGGTCATCACCGGCGCGGGCGAGGCTTCGCGCAGGGCCCGCATGATCTCCGGATTACGCCGCCCGCCGCCGGTGACGATCAGGCCGGACGGGGCGTGAGCCGCATGCTCGAACGCCCGGCCGATGGCGGCGGCGGTGAAGGCGACCAGGGTCGCGGCCGCGTCCTCCACCGGCAGGTGGTCCAGCGCCGACAGCGGAAAGTCATATCGGTCCAGCGATTTGGGCGGCGGGGCGGCGAAATAGGCGTGGGCCAGGAGCGCCTCCAGAGTGCCCGCGTGCACCTTGCCCGCCGCGGCCAGCGCCCCGCCCTCGTCGTAGCGGCCATGGCCGCGGGCCTGGACCAGGAGGTCGATCATGCCGTTGCCCGGCCCGGTGTCGAAGGCGGCGATGTCCTCGTCCGGCCCGATCAGGGTGATGTTGGCGACGCCCCCGATGTTCAGGACCGCGGCCGGCGGCGGCAGGCCCGAGGCGCGGGCGCGCGCCAGGTGGTAGATGGGGGCCAGCGGCGCCCCCTCCCCGCCAGCGGCCACGTCGGCGGTGCGGAAGTCGAAGGCCACCGGCGTATGCGCCAGCCGCGCCAGGAGGGGCCCGTCACCGAGTTGGACCGTCCGTCCGATCCGCCCCGGCTGCGGCCGCTCGTGCAGCACCGTCTGGCCATGGAAGCCGATCAGCTCGATGTCGGACCAGCAAGGCCATGCTCGGCCAGGAAGGCGCGCGCCGCGCCGAAGTGCTCCTCGGCCACCGCCTGGGCCGCCGGCGCGAAGGAGGCGGGCTCCGGGGTCCCGCGCGCCCACTCCATGGCGTCGTGGGTGGCCGCCAGCACCAGGGCCCGGGTGGCGTCCGACAGCTTGCGCTCGCCCGCCGGACCGAACGCGTCGATCCCCTCGCCGTCGGTCTCCAGCACGGCCATGTCGACCGCGTCCAGCGAGGTGCCGCTCATGAAGCCGAGGACGAGCATGGCGCGGCTTGACCCTTCTGCAGCCTGCCCGTACCTATCGGCCATGATCGCCCGCCCGCAAAGCCGCGAAAGCTACTGCCGCTCGCATCTCTAGCGAGCGGCCGGACGATCCTTGCCAGATCCTACGCCGCCCACCGGCCGGCGGCGTGTCATCCCAGACAGACGGTCTCCGGCCAGCCCAACCGCTGGAGCCCCCCATGCCGCCCGACACCGTTTCGACCGCCGAGCCTCGCGTGCTAAACGCGCCTGCCCCGCAGGATTTCCCCGCCATGTCGTCTGAAACCGAGCCCCGCTCCGCCTTCGTCCGCACGCTCCGGGAGCGCGGCTACATCCACCAGGTCACCGACATCGAGGCCCTGGACGCGGCGGCGCGGGCGGGGGCCGATCGCGGCCTACATCGGCTTCGACGCCACGGCCGACAGCCTGCACGTGGGCAACCTCGTCTCGATCATGCTGCTGCGCCGGCTGCAGCAGAGCGGCCACAAGCCGATCGTGGTCATGGGCGGGGGCACCACCAAGGTCGGCGACCCATCCGGCAAGGACGAGTCGCGCCGGCTGCTGTCGGAGGCCGACATCGCCGCCAACATCGCCAGCATCCGCACCGCCTTCGGCAAGTTCCTGTCGTTCGACGACGGGCCGACCGGGGCGATCATGGTCAACAACGCCGACTGGCTCGACCGGCTCGGCTACATCGGCTTCCTGCGCGAATACGGGCCGCACTTCACCGTCAACCGGATGCTGACGTTCGATTCGGTGAAGCTGCGGCTGGAGCGCGAGCAGCCGCTGACCTTCCTCGAGTTCAACTACATGCTGATGCAGGCGGTGGACTTCCTCGAACTGCAGCGCCGTCATTCCTGCATCCTGCAGATGGGCGGCTCGGACCAGTGGGGGAACATCGTCAACGGCGTCGAGCTGATCCGCCGGATGGACGCCAGGCAGGCGTTCGGCCTGACCACGCCCCTGATCACCACCGCGTCGGGCGCCAAGATGGGCAAGACCGCGGCCGGGGCGGTGTGGCTGAACGCCGACCGGCTGAGCCCCTACGACTACTGGCAGTTCTGGCGCAACACCGAGGACGCCGACGTCGGCCGGTTCCTGCGCCTGTTCACCGACCTGCCGCTGGACGAGATCGCGCGGCTCCAGGCGCTGGAGGGCGCGGGGATCAACGAGGCCAAGAAGGTGCTAGCCGACGAGGCGACGGCCCTGCTGCACGGGCGCGAGGCGGCGGGCGCCGCCCGCACGGCAGCCGAGGCGGCGTTCGAGCAGGGCCGGCTCTCGGCCGACCTGCCGACGTTCGAGGTCCCGCGCGCGGCCCTGGCCGAGGGCGTGCTGCTGGCGGCCCTGGCGGCCGACGCGGGCCTGGCGTCCTCGCGGTCGGAAGCGCGGCGCCTCGCCCAGGGCGGCGGGCTGAAGCTCAACGACGCCGCCGAGCCCGACGCCCAGCGCATGGTCACCCTGGACGACCTCGTCGACGGCGTGATCAAGCTTGCGGCCGGCAAGAAGAAGATCGTGCTGGTGAAACCCGTCTGATCCGCCCGCTCTTTCCCCGGTGGGCGAACGCGCTCCATAGTTACGGTGAAACCGAGTCAGGAGACCACCATGGCCCAAGCGCTGGAGCCGGGCGTCAAGGCGCCCGATTCGACCTGCCCGTCGAGGACGGCCGCAACGTCAGCCTCGGCGACTTCGCCAGCCGCATCCTGGTCCTCTATTTCTATCCGAAGGACGACACGAGCGGCTGCACCAGCGAGGCCAAGGCGTTCAGCGAGGCCTTGCCGGAGTTCGAGGCGGCCGGCGCGACGGTGCTGGGCGTCTCCAAGGACTCGCTCAAGAGCCACGCCAAGTTCCGTCAGAAGTACGACCTCGCCATCCCGCTCGGCTCGGATGCGGACGGCCGTGCGGTCGAAGCCTATGGCGTCTGGGTCGAAAAGAGCATGTACGGCCGCAAGTACATGGGCATCGAGCGCGCGACCTTCCTGATCGACGGCCAGGGCGTGATCAGGCGCGTGTGGCGCAAGGTTTCGGTGACCGGCCATGCCGCCGAGGTGCTGGCGGCCGTGCGGAGCTTGGCTGTCTGACAATAAAAAGCCATCCAGCATGCGCCGATTCGCCGCGCGAGCGCCACAATTAGAACCTTGGCCGGTGCGCGAATTTTCCTTGAGTTAACAAGGCGTTATGGACGCCTCCTTAGCCCGTCTCCGGACGTATAGACTACGCTTCGCGCGCGAACCCACTTGCCTATTGCTTTGAGAAGGCTGCATAACTTCGCTGTTGGGGTTGGTGGGCCGAGAATATCCGATGGAACGCTTGGCGGATTTGCGTCAGTCGCTCGAGCGACTGTTCCCCGAGCGTCATCTCTATGTCCGATCCGGCGGCGAAATCCGCGGATTCGTCCTCACCACCGGCAAACAAGTCTTGGGAGCATCGGTCGCCTGCTTGGCGGCGCTGTGGGTCAGCGTCTGCTCCACCGCCATGCTGATCAGCGCGCTGCAGCTCGGCGCCGGCGACCAGGACGCCCTCAGGATGAAAGCCTATTACGAGCGGCTGAACGCCGACCGCCAGGCCCGCCTGGACAGCGCCCTCACCCAGCTCAACGCCACCACCGGCTCAGTGGACGAGCTGGCGCAGACGGTGGAGAAGCGCCACCGCGCGCTGACCTCTCCTGCTGGCGCCGCTGCGGGGCGCGCCGGGGGCCATGGCCGCGATCGCGCCGCTGAAGGCGCCGACCAACGAATCCGCCATCGACCGCGTGCGCTTCGTGCGCATCGACCAGGATCGGCTGATCGACCAGGCCGAGACCTTCGCCAAGAGCCGCGCCGACCGCCTGCGGCTGGCGCTGCGCCTGGCGGGCCTCGACCCCGCCTCCCTCGCCAGCCCGGCGGAAGGTCTCGGCGGGCCGCTGATCGACGGCAAGGACCCCAAGGCCCTGGCCGCCGTGCTCGACGTCGACGAAGGTTTCGCCCTGCGCATCCAGCACGCGGGCCGTGACCCCTGCAGGACATGAGCGCCCTGTCCGACGCCGCCAGCAAGGTCCCGTTCGCCAAGCCGACGGTGGGGACCAATCGAAGCTCCGGCTTCGGCGTCCGCTTCGATCCCTTTACGGGACGGCCGGCGTTTCATTCCGGGCTTGATTTCGCCGGAGGGATGATGACGCCGATCTACGCCACCGCCCCCGGTGTGATTTCCTTTACCGGCGTGCGCTCAGGATACGGCAATACAATAGAGATCGACCACGGCGGGGGCTTCAAGACCCGCTATGCCCACCTCGAGGGCATCGCCGTCAGTGTTGGCCAGAGAGTTGCAGTGGGTCAGCGTATCGGCGCCATGGGGTCCACAGGACGCTCGACGGGGCCGCACCTGCATTACGAGGTCTGGGTGGACGGCCGTCCGCAGAACCCGGACCGCTTCCTGAGGGCCGGAGATTATGTTCAGCAAGTCGAGTAAACCCGCACCCCGTCCTGCCGCAAAGGCCCAACCGATGGCGCCGCCTCCGCTCGAAACCGCCGTGACCCGCAAGGTCGCCACCGTCGCCTCCGTCATCGGCAAGGACATGACCGTCGAAGGCGGCATGACCGGCGAGGGCGAGCTCCACGTCGACGGCGTGGTGCGCGGCGACATCCGGGTGGGCCGCCTGACCATCGGCGAGACGGGCCACATCGAGGGCACCATCTCCGCCGAGCTGGTGGAGGCGCGCGGCAAGGTGGTCGGCTCGATCACCGCCAAGCAGATCCGCCTGTTCGCGACCGCCCAGGTCGACGGCGACATCACCCACGAGCAGCTGGCGATGGAGACCGGCGCGTCCTTCCAGGGCCGCAGCCTGAAGTTCCAGCGCCCGGCCGCCCCGGCTCAGCCGAGGCCGGAATCCGCGCCCATGGGCGACGTGATCAACCTCGGGGCCGTCTCGGCCAGCTGAGACGGGCTCAGGCCGCCTCCTCGCCGTCCCGCGTCGCGCCCACGCGCTGGGCCAGGGCCGCGCCCATGAACGGGTCGAGGTCGCCGTCGAGCACGCCCTGGGTGTCGGAGGTCTCCACGTCCGTGCGCAGGTCCTTGACCATCTGGTATGGCTGCAGGACGTAGGACCGGATCTGGTGGCCCCAGCCGATGTCGGTCTTCTGGTCTTCCATGGCCTGGGCCGCGGCTTCCCGCTTCTGCAGCTCGATCTCGTAAAGCCGCGCGCGCAGCATCTTCCAGGCGCGCTCGCGGTTCTGGTGCTGCGAGCGCTCGCTCTGGCAGGCCACGGCCACCCCCGTCGGGATGTGGGTCAGGCGCACGGCGGAGTCGGTCTTGTTGATGTGCTGGCCGCCCGCCCCGGACGCGCGATAGGTGTCGACCCGCACGTCCGCCGGGTTGATCTCGATGGTGATGGTGTCGTCGACCACCGGATAGACCCAGACGGAGGCGAAGCTCGTGTGGCGGCGGGCGTTCGAGTCGAACGGCGAGATGCGCACCAGCCGGTGCACCCCGGCCTCGGTCTTCAGCCAGCCATAGGCGTTGGTCCCCTTCACCTGCAGGGTGGCGGACTTGATGCCAGCCTGCTCGCCGCCGGTCTCCTCGATCACGTCCACGGTCATGCCGTGCTTGTTGGCCCAGCGCGAATACATCCGCTCGAGCATCTCGGCCCAGTCCTGGGATTCGGTGCCCCCGGCGCCGGCGTTGATTTCGACATAGGCGTCGTTGCCGTCCGCCTCGCCCGACAGCAGGGCCTCAAGCTCAGCCCGCGCGGCGCGCGCCTTGATCGCGGCGAGCTCGCGGCACGCCTCCTGGTAGGAATCCTCGTCGCCCTCGGCGTCGGCCATCTCGGCGAACTCGACCGCGTCGGCCAGGCCCGTCTCCAGCCCGCGCACTGCGTCGATCTGGGCGGCAAGGCGGTTTCGCTCGCGCATCAGGGCCTGCGCGTCCTCGGGCCGTCCCACAGGGTGGGATCCTCGGCGCGGGCGTTCAGCTCGTCCAGTTTCCTTAGGGCGACGTCCCAGTCAAAGACGCCTCCTGAGCAGGTCGATCGACCGCTCGATGTCGGCTGCGGCAGCCTCGACATCCGCTCTCATTGGATGGAATTCCCGTGTTGGGGTGGGCCGGCGAGATAGCGCGCGGGACGGATCAATACAACCCGGTGACGTCGGACGGCGGCTTGTGCGGCGCCGGCGGCGGGGCGGCCGGCGCCACCGCGGCGCCCGCGCTGGGCGCGCCGGTGACCTGGCCGTTGGGCCACACCGACTTGTAGGGCTGCGGGCCGGTCGGCTGGGCCACGGCGCTGCGCGGCTCGGTGCCGTTGCGGAACGCCTCGCGCTGGCCGTTCACCACCGAGAACTTGGCGTCCTTGGGCGGGCGGAAGTCGCCCTGCGGCTGGCCCTTCATCGCCTCCTGCATGAACTCGATGAAGATCGGCAGGGCCGCGACCGCGCCGGTCTCGTTCTCGCCGAGCGAGCGGTTGTCGTCGAAGCCCACGAACACGCCGGCCACCATCTTGGGCGTGAAGCCGACGAACCAGGCGGAGCGGTAGTCGTTGGTGGTGCCGGTCTTGCCGCCGACGTTGGCGCCGAGGATGTGCGCCTCGTAGCCGGTGCCGTGGGCGACCACGCCCTGCAGCATCGAGGTGATCTGGTAGGCGGTGACCGGGTCGAAGATCGGCTTGCCCACCGGCTGCAGCGCCGGCGGATCCTCGCCGCCGTAGGGGCCGTCGCAGTGCGGGCAGTCGCGCTTGTCGGCGCGGAAGATCACCTTGCCCTCGCGGTCCTCGGCGATCTCGATCACGTGCGGCTCCACGCGCAGGCCGCCGTTGATGAAGGCGGAATAGGCGCCGGTCAGCTTGAACGGCGTGGTCTCCCCCGCCCCCAGGGCCATGGCCAGCACGGGCGCCATGTCCTTGACCACGCCGGCGTCGATGGCGGTGGTGCGGATCTTCTGCATGCCGATCATCTGGGCCATCCGCACGGTCATGGTGTTGCGCGACAGCTCGAGGCCCCGGCGCAGGGTCAGCATGCCGTAGTACTTGTCTTCGTAGTTGCGCGGCTTCCAGTCTCGTCGGCCGTGGCGCCCCGCAGCTCGATCGGCGCGTCCAGCACCTGGGACGCCGGGGTGAAGCCGTTCTCCAGGGCCGTGGCGTAGACGAACGGCTTGAACGCCGACCCCGGCTGGCGCATCGCCTGGGTGGCCCGGTTGAACTTCGACAGCGAGAAGCTGTAGCCGCCGACCAGGGCCATCACCCGGCCGGAGGTCGGCTCCACCACCACCAGGGCGCCGTTCACCGCCGGGACCTGGCGCAGGTTGTAGCCGCCGCCGTCGGCCGGCTCGACGAACACCAGGTCGCCGCGGTGCAGGCCCTTGCCGGCCTTGGCCCAGGCGGCGTCGGCGGCGACCAGCGACCCGGCCCCGCCCCCGGCGACCCTGAACGCGCGCCGCGTCCCCCTCGGCGGACTCCACCACGGCGGCGCGCCAGCCGCGGCGCTCGGACGGCGGGGTCTGGGCCTTGGTCGCCTGCTCCCAGTTGTCCAGCGTATCGACATGGCCCCAGGCGCCGCGCCAGCCGTGGCGGCGGTCGTAGACCTCCAGGCCGTGCATCAGGGGCGACGCGGGCGATGGTCTGCAGCCGCGGATCGAGCGTGGTGCGCAGGTAGTAGCCGCCCTCGTTCAGCTTCTGGCCGAGGGTGGAGAGCGCCTCCTGGCGCACCTCCTCTACGAAATAATCGGCGTCGCGATAGTGCGCGCGCTCAGGCGCGAGCTGGACCTTCAGGTCTTCGCGCATCGCCTCTTCGCCCTCGGCGCGGCTGACCCAGCCGAGGTCCATCATCTGCTTGATGATCCAGTTGCGCCGGCCGATGGCGGCGGCCTTGCGGGTGATCGGCTGGTAGTTGTCCGGCCCCTTGGGCAGGGCGGCCAGATAGGCCATCTGGGCCAGGTCGAGGTCCTGCAGCGACTTGCCGAAATAGTTGTAGGCGGCGGCGGCGACGCCATAGGAGCGATAGCCGAGCCAGATCTCGTTCAGATAGAGGTCGAGGATCTGCTCCTTGCTCAGGGTCTGCTCCAGCCGCCGGGCGAGGATCGCCTCCTTGAGCTTGCGCCCCAGGGTCGCCTGGTTGCCGAGCAGGACGTTCTTGGCCACCTGCTGGGTGATGGTCGAGCCGCCCTCGAAGCGCTTGCCGCGCATGGCGTTCAGCAGGTTCTTCAGCATGGCCCGGCCGAGGCCGCCGACGTCGATGCCCTGGTGCTTGAAGAAGTTGTGGTCCTCGGCGGCCAGGAACGCCTCCGACAGCTTGGGCGGGATCTGGTCGTAGGGGACGTAGATGCGGCGCTCGCGCGAGAACTCGCCGATCAGGGTGCCGTCCCAGGCGAACACGCGCGTGGCGGTCGGCGGGCGGTAGTCGGCGAGGTCGGAGGCGTCCGGCATGCCGTGGAACAGCCACGCCGCATAGATGGCCAGGGAGAATCCCGCCACGGCGATAACGCTCAGCACCGCGATCCCGCCGATCGCGATCCATCGTTCGAGGCGGTCCAAGACTGATTGGCCTCCGGCGGCGAAACAGGCCGCCGGTGACGCTTAGCGTGTGTCGAGGGCTTGGGAAAGCCGGGACCGGCGCGGCGACGTCGTCGCAGGCGTCAGCGCGAGGCGTAGCGGCGTTGTTCGTTGAAATAGGAGTCAATGGCGTCGCCCACCGAGTCCATCATCCGCGTGCGGTGGACCGGGCTGCGCAGCCCCGCCTCGTCCTGCTGGTTGGTGATGAAGCCCATCTCCAGCAGCACCGCCGGCACGTCGGGCGCCAGCAGCACCATGTAGCCGGCGTCGCGGTGGCCGTGCTGCAGCATCGGCGTCTCGTCGCTGATGTGCTCGATCAGGGTCTCGGCGAAGGCGGAGGACTGGTTGCGGGTGGCGCGCTGGGTGAGGTCGAGCAGGATCTGGTCCACGGCGCGGTCGTGGCCCGGCAGGCTGACGTTGATGAACCAGTTGTCCTTGCCGATGACGTTGCGGGCGACGCGGTCGGAGCCCTTGTCGGACAGGGTGTAGACGGTGGCGCCGCGCGTCTCGCCGTCCGAGCCGGCGTCGGCGTGCAGGGAGATGAACAGGTCCGCCTCGGCGTTGCGGGCGATCCGCACCCGCTCCTCGAGCGGCACGAAGACGTCGCGCGTTCGGGTCAGCACGACCACATAGCGGCCGTCGCGCTCCAGCCGCTTCTTCAGCGCCTTGGCCGCCGCCAGGGTGACGTCCTTCTCCACGCCCTCGGCGCCGGACGCGCCGGGGTCCTTGCCGCCATGGCCGGCGTCGATCACCACCACCTTGCGGGCGTGGATCGGCAGCACGTCGGCGACGTGATTGACCTTGAGCAGGGCGGCGGTGGAGGTCGGCGCCGCCGGCCCGACGCCGACGATGTCGAGGACGTAGCGGTAGTTCGGCGAACCGTCGCTCGGCGCCAGGAGGAAGCGACGCTTGATCACCGCGCCGCGGGTCAGGCCGAATTCGACGCGCGCGGCGCCGGCCACCCGGTCGACGGACCAGGAGCGCACGAGCCCCCGCCCCTCGCCGTCGAGGCCGGCCGAGGCGTCCAGCCCCGGCAGCGCCAGGACGATACGGCCGCCCTGACCGCCGACCAGCAGGCGACCATGCGTGCTCTGATCAAGATCGATGACGATGCGGGTCTGGGTCTGGTCGCCGCCGAAGCGGATCTTCATCACGCCGGTGGCCGCCCGGCTCCAGGGCGCGGCGCCCAGGCAAGCCACAACCGCGGCCAACGCCGCGATTCGGCCCAGCCCCCGGCCCACGACCCTCGCCCAGCCCACGCCCATCACCCCACGGAATCCCAGAACAGGACAGCTTTACCTTCCTATGCACCAGGCGCGTAGCGAAAGGGTTAAGTACGCCCGGAAGTCCTTGGCCTTTTCTTTTTCGGCTCCATGTTGCAGAGTCTGGCAAGTTCGCCGCCGCCCCGCGCTTTTCGTGCCGTGTGCGGCGGGGAAAGTGTCGCGGCCGATTTCAGCGGCGACGCATCCCAGGCTCGGCGCCGCCTCGGCGCAATGGATTCAACCGATGGGTCGCCCCTCTTTCGCCCCGACACGACGCCTAGCCGTCGTTTTCGCCGCAGCCTCATGCGCGGCCGGGCGTCTTGGCGACTCCATCCCCGATCGGCCCCCGGAGCACGGCTCCGGCGCGCGCCGTGGAGACTCAGTTAATGACCAAGAAAATGCTGATCGACGCCGCCCACGCAGAAGAAACGCGGGTGGCCGTCGTCGATGGAACACGTATCGAGGAATTTGATTTCGAAAGCAGGTCGCGCAAACAGCTGCGCGGCAACATCTATCTCGCCAAGGTCACCCGGGTCGAGCCGAGCCTGCAGGCCGCCTTCGTCGAATACGGCGGCAACCGCCACGGCTTCCTGGCCTTCAACGAGGTCCATCCGGATTATTACCAGATCCCGGTCGCCGACCGGGAGGCGCTGCTGCGCGAGGAGGCCGAGGAGAACGAAAGCCACCATCGCGAGCGCCACAACGGCCACGCCGAAGCCGAATCCGACAGCGAGGAGGCCGGCGGCGAGGACGAAGACGACGTGATGGAGGAGGAGCTGGCGCGCCGCCGCCGCCGTCTCCTGCGCCGCTACAAGATCCAGGAAGTCATCAAGCGCCGGCAGATCATGCTGGTGCAGGTCGTCAAGGACGAGCGCGGCGCCAAGGGCGCATCGCTGACCACCTACCTGTCGCTGGCCGGCCGCTACTGCGTGCTGATGCCGAACACGGCGCGCGGCGGCGGCATCAGCCGCAAGATCGTCGCCGCCACCGACCGCAAGCGCCTGAAGGGCGTGATCCAGAGCCTGGACGTGCCCGAGGGCATGGGCCTGATCGTGCGCACCGCCGGCGCCAAGCGCACCAAGGCCGAGATCAAGCGCGACTACGAATACCTGCTGCGGCTCTGGGAGAACATCCGCGACAAGACGCTGAACTCGATCGCGCCGGCGCTGATCTATGAGGAGGAAGACCTCGTCAAGCGCGCCATCCGCGACATGTACGACAAGGACATCGACGGGATCGAGGTCGAGGGCGAGGAAGGCTACCGCGAGGCGCGCGACTTCATGCGCATGCTGATGCCCTCGCAGGCCAAGAAGATCCAGCCCTACCGCGAGGCGACGCCGCTGTTCGTCAAGCACCGCATCGAGGACAGCCTGGCGCAGATCTATTCGCCGGTCGCCCCGCTGCGCTCGGGCGGCTACCTGGTGATCAACCAGACCGAGGCCTTGGTCGCGGTCGACGTGAACTCCGGCAAGTCCACGCGTGAGCGCAACATCGAGTCCACTGCGCTGAAGACCAACCTCGAAGCCGCCGAGGAGGCCGCGCGCCAACTGCGCCTGCGCGACCTCGCGGGGCCTGATCGTCATCGATTTCATCGACATGGACGAGGCCAAGAACAACCGCCTCGTCGAGAAGAAGCTGAAGGACGCGCTGAAGGGACGACCCGCGCGCGCATCCAGGTCGGCAAGATCTCCAGCTTCGGCCTGATGGAGCTGTCGCGCCAGCGCCGCCGCACCGGCGTGCTGGAAGGCACCACCCACGTCTGCCCCCACTGCGCCGGCACGGGCCGCGTGCGCTCGGTGGAATCCAGCGCCCTGGCCGCCCTTCGCGCCGTCGAGATCGAGGCGGCGCGCCATGGGCCCGGGGTGATCACCCTGCGCGTGCCCTCGGCGGTGGGGCTCTACATCCTCAATGAGAAGCGCGCGCACCTGGTGCGGCTGCACCAGCACAACGGCCTGTTCGTCTCCGTCCAGCTCGACGATTCGGTCGAGCACGTTGATTTCGAGGTCGAGCGCACCTCGATCCTGACCGACGCCGAGGCGCGTCCGGCGATCGACCCGACCCTGTCCCTTCTGCCTGCGCCCGAACCCGAAGAGCCCTTCGCCGAGGAGGACGAGGCGGAGGAAGACGAGGAAGAAGAAGAGGACGAGGAGGAAGACCGCGTCGAGGAAGAGCGGGGCGTCGAGGCCGTCGCCGAGGACGCCAACGGCGGCCGCCGTCGTCGCCGTCGCCGCCGCGGCCGCCGCGGGGACGAGCCCGTCGAGGCTCGCCGCACGCCCGACACTACGATTGAAGCCGAATCCGAGGCGGGGGATGAGGACGACGAGTCCGCAGACCTCGACGCCGAAGCCGGCGGCGAGGGCGACGAGAGCGAACAGGCGCGCCGTCATCGCCGTCGTCGCGGCCGTCGCGGCGGCCGTCGCCCGCGCGAGGAAGGCCGTCCGGCCGATCCCTATGCCTGGACCCGCGCCCGCACGCCGGACGGCTCGGATCCCTTCGGCTGGTACGAGACCGGCCCACGATCCGTCCAAGATCGCGCCGGTCGCCGCCAATGATCTGGCGCTCGCCGCGCCGGTCCCCGCGGTCGCCGCCGCGGCCGAGCCGGCCGTCGCCGCGGTGGCGAGCGCGCCCGCCGACATCTGGGTCGAACTGCCGGAGGAGCCCGCCGCAGCCAAGCCCGCCCGCGCCCGCCGGGGACGCGGCCGCGCCGCCGCAGCGCCTGCCGAGACCGAAGCCGTGGCCGAGATCGAAGCGGATCCGTCGAGGCCGCCGTCGCCGAGCCCGCGCCGGCGGAGGAAGCCGCGCCCGCCAAGCCCGCGCGCCGCCCGCGCCGGACCAAGGCCATGATCGCGGCCGAGGGCCGAAGCCGCCGCTGCGGCCGCCGCAGAGGTGGAGCTCGCCCCGGTCGAGCCCGCGCCCGAACCGGTCGTGGCCGAAGCTGCGCCGACGCTCGTCGAGCCCGAACCCGTCGCCGCCGAGCCGCCGCCTCCGCCTGAGCCGGATCCGGCCGAGATCACCACGCCGCCGGCGGCGCCTCGTCGCGGGTGGTGGCGCCGCGGGGCTTGACCGGCTAAGGTGGCGTCGAGGGGTATGCGGTCGCGCCGAGGCGCGTGATCGACCGGAGCAAGTCGGATGGCGTCCGAGACCGTGCAGCCCTCTTCCCCCCGCATCCGCGACCGCCGTCGGCCCTGGCTGGCGGCGACCGCGGTGCTCGTGGCGGCCGGCTCGATCCTGCCGTTCGGCGCGCGGGCGCAGGACGAGCCGCCGATGTCGCTGATCCGCGACACCGAGATCGAGGAGATCCTGCACCAGGAATGCGACCCGGTGTTCATCGCCGCCGGGCTCGATCCCAAGCAGGTCACCATCCACATCGTCGGCGACAAGGAGATCAACGCCTTCACGCCCGGCGGCCTCGACATCTTCGTCGACACGGGCCTGATCTCGGAGACCAAGGTCCCCAACGAGCTGATCGGGGTGGTGGCGCACGAAACCGGCCACGTCGCCGGCGGCCACATCGCGCGCTCGGGCGAAGGCCAGAAGAGCGCGCTGCGCACCTTCCTGATCACTATGGGCCTGGGGATCGCCGCCGCCGCCGCCGGCGCGCCGGACGCCGCGGCGGGCCTCCTGGCCAGCTCCAGCTATTTCGCGACCCTGGACTACCTCGGCTTTTCGCGGATCCAGGAGGACCAGGCCGACCAGGCCGCGGCCACCTACCTCGACAGGGCGGGCTATTCGGGCAAGGGGCTCGTCGATTTCTTCGACCACTTCCGCTACGAGGAGGTGTTCTCCCACGCCAAGCAGTATCCGTTCTTCCAGAGCCACCCCCTGACCTCCGACCGGATCGAGGCGCTGAGGGTGCGGGTGGAGAAGCTGCCGCATTACGGCGCGGTCGATACCCCCGAGATGATCGAAGAGCACAAGATCATGATCGCCAAGCTGAAGGCGTTCGTGAACCCGCCGAACCAGACCTTCATCGACTACAAGGAGAGCGACACCTCCTATCCGGCCCGCTCGCCCGCGCGATCGCCTATTTCAAGGCGACAGAGCCGGACAAGGCGCTGAAGGCGATCGACGCCCTGCTCGCCGAGCAGCCGAACAATCCCTACCTGTGGGAGCTGAAGGGCCAGGTGCTGTTCGAGACCGGGCGCGTGCCGG
The DNA here is from genome assembly GCA_037201645.1 of Caulobacteraceae bacterium. GTDB lineage: Bacteria > Pseudomonadota > Alphaproteobacteria > Caulobacterales > Caulobacteraceae > JANWHQ01. Next base: position 41,066 of record JBBCHF010000005.1, on the reverse strand, counting down.
AGTCCGAGGCGCCCTATCGCAAGTCGGTGGAGCTGAAGCCGGATGCGCCGCTGCTGCAGATCAACCTCGGCCAGACCCTGGTCTCCGAGGAAGATCCCAAGAAGCTGGACGAGGCGATCGCCCACCTCAGCAAGGCGATCGACCTGGAGAAGGACAACGCCTTCGCCTGGCAGATCCTGGCCCGCGCCCTACGACTCCAAGGGCGAGGCGGGCATGGCGCGCCTGGCCACGGCCGAGCAGGACTTTTCGCTGGGCCAGATGCGCGAGGCCTGGACCTTCGCCATGCGGGCGCGCGAGATGCTGCCGAAGAACTCCCCCGAATGGCGTCGCGCCACCGACATCGTCCTGGTCTCGCGGCCCGACAAGGACAGCGTCCAGTCGCTCACCAAGGGCGACAGCCTGGCCGACGCCGACCATTGACCGTCCAACATCCTGAACCTGGAGAGCCGGCGTGATGCGCAAGGCCTGCCTGATCATCGTCGCGTCCGTCGCCATGGCCGTGGCCGGCTGCACCAAGGCCGCGGAGGACCCCGCCTTCGGCGACAAGGTGCGCGCCTATCTGCTCGCCCACCCCGAGGTGATCCAGGAGGCGGTCGAGAAGCTGCAGGAGAAGAAGGACGCCGAGGCCGCGACCGCCGCCAAGGCCGCGCTGCAGACCCAGCGACAGGCGCTGGAGCGCGACCTGCGCGACTTCGTGGCCAACCCCACCGGCAGGATCACCGTCACCGAATTCTACGACTACCGCTGCCCCCACTGCATCAACGCCGCGCCGGCGGTGCTCGGGATCATCCACGACAATCCGGACGTCCGGTTCGTGTTCAAGGAGCTGCCGATCTTCGGCGCGATCTCCGAGCACGCGGCGCGGGCCGCGATCGCGGTGAAAGCGGCCGGCGGCGACTACGTCGGCTTCTACCGCACCCTGATGCAGACCAAGGGCCTGAACGACCAGACCGTCGACCGGCTGGTCCGAGGCTATGGCGTCGATCCCGCCGCCATCGAGCACGCCGACATCCGCGACAAGGCCGACGCCCAACTCGCCGACGTGCACAAGCTGGCGGAGGCCCTCGACATCGAGGGCACCCCGACCTTCGTGGTCGGCGACACCTTCGTGGCCGGGGGAGGACATCGACGCCCTCAAGGCCGCCATCGCCAAGGCGCGGTCGGGGGTGAAGGCGGGCTAAGCGGACGCCGGCTCACTTTCGGCCAGGACATCGCGGCGGACGCCGGCTTTCGCCTCCCTTCCCCCTGGATGGGGGAAGGGCCGGGGATGGGGGTGGAGCGCTTCCGAAAGAAGCTCGGGCGGCGAAACCGCCGATGCGGCCAGTCACGCCAGCAGAGACGCCGAGAGGGCGCCACCCCCAACCCCTGCCCCTCCCCCATCCAGGGGGAGGGGAAGCATGCGCCTTCAGATCAGTCCCGCCAGCGGGGAGGACGGGTCGGCGTACAGCTTGCGGGGCATGCGGCCGGCCAGGTAGGCGTCGCGGCCGGCGATCACCGCGTGCTTCATCGCGCGGGCCATGCGGACGGGGTCCTTTGCCTCGGCGATGGCGGTGTTGGTGATGATGCCATCGCAGCCGAGCTCCATGGCCGCCGCCGCCTCGGGACGCCGTGCCGACGCCGGCGTCCACCAGGACCGGGACCTTGGCCTGCTCCACGATCAGGCGGATGTTCACCGGGTTCTGCACCCCGAGGCCCGAGCCGATCGGGGCGCCCAGCGGCATGATCGCCGCGGCGCCCGCCTCCTCCAGCTTGCGCGCATAGACGGGTCGTCCGAGCAGTAGACCATGACCTGGAAGCCCTCGGCGACCAGCAGCTTCAGCGCCCGCAGGGTCTCCTCCATGTCCGGATAGAGGGTCTTGGGATCGGACAGGACCTCGAGCTTGACGAGGTCCCAGCCGCCCGCCTCGCGCGCCAGGCGCAGGGTGCGCACCGCCTCCTCGCCGGTGTAGCAGCCGGCGGTGTTGGGCAGGTAGGTGACGCGCTTGGGGCTGAGGAAGTCGACCAGCCGCGGCTGGTTCGGATCCGACAGGTTCACCCGGCGCAGCGCCACGGTGACGATCTCGGCGCCGGACGCCTCCACCGCCGCGGCGTTCTGGGGCGTAGTCCCTTGTACTTGCCCGTGCCGACGATCAGCCGCGAGCCGAAGGTGCGGCCGGCGACGGTCCAGGAATCCTGGACATCGCTCGTGATTTCAATGGTTTTCGCTTGGACGTTCATGCGGTCTCTCCCTTCGCCGGCATGACCCGGATCAGGTTCAGCGGGTCGCGGCCTCAGCCGCCTCTCAGCCCTCGCGCGGGGCTCCCCGGAGAACGGGCGCAAACTACGCTCCGCGTCCGGCCGGTTCAATGCCCTGGCGAGTCGTCGCATTTGAGCTTGTGCACCGCCTCGCCTATCTGACGTCAGCCGTGAAGATTGGAGCCCGCATGATCCGCGCCATCAGCCTCGCCGCCGGCCTCGCCCTGCTGACGGCGCTCCCCGTCCAGGCCGCGCCGGCCCCCAAGATGCCGATCGCCAGCTTCGCGGAGCTGCCCACGCCCCTGCCCTATCCCTATGACGAGCACGCCGACGCCGACAAAGCCGTGGCCGCCGCCAAGCGCCAGGCGCGGGCCGAGCACAAGCTCTTGCTCGTCGATCTCGGCGGCGACTGGTGCCCGGACTGCCGCATCCTGGCTGGCACGATCGAGACGCCCACGCTGAAGCGGTTCGTGGACGCCCATTATGTGCTGGTCGCCGTCGACGTCGGCCGGTTCGACAAGAACCTGCAGATTCCCGCCCATTACGGCATCCACAGCCGGCTGGAGGGCGTGCCGAGCCTTCTGGTCGTGGACCCGCGCACCGACCGCCTGGTCGACGCCGGCCACGTGGCCGCCCTGGCCGACGCCCGCTCGATGACCCCCCAGGCCCTGGCCGACTGGCTGGCGCAGTGGGACGCGGTAAGGGGGTTCTGAACCCGGAAGGTTTGGAGCCTTCAGCCGCCGCCGACGAACTGGACGATCTCGAAGCGGTCGCCGTCGGCCACGGGCGTGCGGGCGTAGGTCGAGCGGGGCACGATCTCCAGGTTGCGCTCCACCGCCACCTTGCGGGGGTCGAGGCCGAGCGTGGTCACCAGGGCGGCGACCGTCGCCACCGCCTCGAACGTCCGCGCCTCGCCGTTCACCAGAAGCTGCATGACCCGTTCCCTGTGGGCGTCTCCCCGTCCGCACGGGGATAAACTTGTGACCCCCCGTGGCGATGGCTACAAGACGGCGGAATCACGGCGGGGCCAGATGCCCAAACCTATCTATGTCCTCAACGGCCCCACGCTCAACCTCCTGGGCGTGCGCGAACCGCACATCTACGGCTCCGAGACGCTGGAGGACATCCGCGCGCGCTGCGAGCGCCGCGCGTCGGGCGCTCGGCCACGAGGTCGTGTTCCGCCAGTCCAACCACGAAGGCGAGCTGGTCGACTGGATCCTGGAGGCGCGCGAGGCCGCCGCGGCCCTGGTGATCAATCCCGCCGCCTACGGCCACACCTCGGTCGCCCTCCACGACGCCCTGAAGACGCTTGAAGCGCCGATCGTGGAGTGCCACCTGTCCAATCCGGCGGCCCGCGAGCGCTTCAGGCATTTCTCCTATGTCTCCCTGGTGGCCAGGGGCGTGGTGACCGGCCTCGGCCCGCTGGGCTACGAGCTCGCCGTGGAGGCCGCCGCCCGCCTGGCCGCCGCCGCGGTCTCCGCCTGACCGCTTCCGCGCAACTGAACGAGGTTCCACTGATGGCCGCCGACGAGGGCAAGGACGATCCGATCGACATCGACCTGGTGCGCAAGCTCGCGGATCTCCTGTCCGAGACGGGCCTGACCGAGATCGAGGTCGAGCGCGCCGGGCTGAGGGTCAAGGTCGCCCGCGGCCTGTCGATCTCCGACATCGAATCGATCCCCGCCCTGCACGCGCCCGCCCAGCCGGCGCTGCTGTCCGGCCCCGCGCCCCAGCCCGCCGCCGCCCCGCGCGCGGAGCCCAAGGGCGAGGTGGTCAAGTCGCCGCTGGTCGGCACCGTCTACCTTCAGGCCAACCCGGGCGCCGACCCGTTCGTTCGCGTGGGCGAGCAGGTCTCCGCCGGCCAGACCCTGATGATCGTCGAGGCGATGAAGACCATGAACCCGATCCCCGCGCCGCGCGCCGGACGGGTGCTGGAGCTCCTGGTCGACGACGGCGAGCCGGTGGAGTTCGGCGAGCCCCTCGTCGTTCTCGAGTAGGCTGATGTTCGACAAGATCCTGATCGCCAACCGCGGCGAGATCGCGCTCCGGGTCCACCGGGCGTGCAAGGAGATGGGCATCGCCACGGTCGCGGTGCACTCCGAAGCCGACTCCGGCGCCATGTGGGTGCGGCTGGCCGACGAGAGCGTCTGCATCGGCCCCGCGCCGGCGGCCAAGAGCTATCTGAACATCCCCTCGATCATGGCGGCGGCCGAGATCACCGGCGCCCAGGCCATCCATCCCGGCTACGGCTTCCTGTCCGAGAACGCCCGCTTCGCCGAGATCGTCGAGGCGCACGGCCTGACCTTTATCGGCCCCAAGGCCGACCACATCCGCATGATGGGCGACAAGATCGCCGCCAAGGTGGCCGTGAAGGCCGCCGGCATCCCCGTGGTCCCCCGGCTCGGACGGCGCGCTGTCGGGCGAGGAAGAGGCCATGGCGGCGGCCGAGAAGATCGGCTTTCCCGTGCTGATCAAGGCGGCGGCGGGCGGCGGCGGGCGCGGCATGAAGGTGGCCGCCACCCGCGACGACCTCGGCGAGGCCCTGGCCACCGCCCAGGCGGAGGCGCGCGCGGCGTTCGGCGACGACAGCGTCTATCTAGAGCGCTACCTCGCCCGGCCGCGCCACATCGAGCTGCAGGTCATCGCCGACAGCTTCGGCAACGTCTGCCACCTCGGCGAGCGCGACTGCTCGCTGCAGCGCCGCCACCAGAAGGTGATGGAGGAGGCGCCTTCGCCCGCCATCACGCCAGCCCAGCGCGAGACGATCGGCTCCACCGTCGTCGAGGCGATCCGCAGGATCGGCTACCTCGGCGTCGGCACCATCGAGTTCCTTTACGAGGACGGCGAGTTCTTCTTCATCGAGATGAACACCCGCCTGCAGGTGGAGCACCCGGTCACCGAGGCGATCACCGACATCGACCTGGTGCGCGAGCAGATCCGCGTCGCCGCCGGCCTGCCGCTGTCGTTCGGCCAGAAGGACATCGTGTTCGAGGGCCACGCCATCGAGTGCCGGATCAACGCCGAGAACCCGCGCACCTTCGCCCCGTCGCCGGGGCTGGTCACCGACTTCCACGCGCCGGGGGGCCTGGGCGTGCGGCTCGATTCGGCGGTCTACGCCGGCTATGTGATCCCGCCCTACTACGACAGCCTGATCGGCAAGCTGATCGTGCACGGCCGCGACCGCACCGAGTGCATCGCGCGCCTGTGCCGGTGCCTGGCCGAGATGGTGGTCGGCGGCATCGACACCACCATCCCCCCTGTTCCAGGACCTGATGACCCAGCCGGACATCATCGCCGGCGAGTACCACATCCACTGGCTGGAACAGTGGCTGAAGGCGAACGGGTGAGGTCTTTGGGGGCGCCGACGTGCCGGCCTTCACGCCAGACGACCTGATCGCCTGCTACCGCCGCGGCGTGTTCCCGATGGCGGAGGGGCGCGAGGACGACCGCATCTTCCTGGTTGATCCAGAGGCGCGCGGGGTGATCCCCCTCGACCGCTTCACGTGCCGCGGCGGCTGGCGCGCACGCTGCGCACCGGGCGACTTCCAGATCCGGGTGGACACGGTGTTCTCCGAGGTGGTGGAGCGCTGCGCCAGCCCCGCGCCGGGCCGGATGGAGACCTGGATCAGCCGCCCGATCCACGACCTCTATCGCGAGCTGTTCGCCCGCGGCGAGGCGCACAGCGTCGAATGCTGGCGCGAGGGGCGGTTGGTGGGCGGGCTCTACGGGGTATCGGTCGCGGCCGCCTTCTTCGGCGAAAGCATGTTCTCCATCGCGCGCGACGCCTCGAAGGTCGCCCTGGCGCACCTCGTGGCGCGGCTGCGCGTCGGCGGCTACCGGCTGCTCGACGCCCAGTTCATGACCGAGCACCTGGCCCAGTTCGGCGCCGAGGAGATCGAGCGCGCCGCCTATCTGCGCCGCCTGGCCCGCGCCCTGGCCGGCCAGGGCGACTTCTACCGCCTGCCCGCCTATGCGCCGGGGGAAACGGTGCTGGAAGCGATCGGCGCCGACTGAGGCGCGGCCCTAGCGCCGGCAGGGCGATCCAGTGGCCGTGGCGGTCCTTGCAGCGGCGGACCGCATGATGGCTTCGGGCGTGCGAGCCGATGACGGCGCCGCCGACGCCGCCGACCACGGCCCCGACCGGCCCCGCCACGACCGCGCCGCCCACCGCGCCAGCCACCGCGCCGTTCCGCGCGCCCTTGCGCGAGGCGTCCGCCGTTCCGGCGCAGGCGAGCGCGAGCACCACGGATGTAGCGACCAACCAGATTTTCATGTGGGTCCTCTGACGTTTGCATCGCGCCGTGTCGGCGCGCTGACATAGCGTGCAAGCTCGGCTTTGGTTTCAGCCGCCGGACGCGGTTAAGGCGTCGCCGCCTGTTTGCAGGCCACCAGCCAGGCGTCATAGACCGGGTGCTCGAACGGATGCGGCCCCGGCTGGTCGGCGAACATCCAGCCGCGGAACACCAGCTTGATCGGGTTGGGCGGACGCCCCGGCAGGGCCGGCGGCTGGGAATCGATCTCCAGGTGCGCCGCCGGCGTCGGCTGGTCGGTGGAGGTCTGGCAGGTGTTGACTAGGAAGATCAGGCCCTTGTAGCGGATCGGCTTGTGCAACGGGGCCTCGAACCGCAGGGTGTCGGCGGTGACCTTGTCCAGCGCCTGGATGACCGCCGCCGTATAGAGCTGCGCTGGGGCGCGGCCGGCTTGGCCGCGCTTTGGGGGCAGCCGGCGCTTCGTCTGAGGCCGGGGCCTCGGGAGCCGCCTCCTCGGGCGGCAGCACGTTGGTCGGGCCGGCCGGGGCGGGGATCACCGGCGCGGGCGCGGCCGGCAGGGGCGCGATCGGCGGCAACTCGGGCGCGGGCTGTGCGGGGGGGCCGCCCTCCGGCGCGGGGCTGGGCGAGCGCAAGCCCGCCGGCGACCGTTGCGGCGGCCGCCAGGACCCACGCTAGGCGACGCATGCCCGCTCTCCGCGACCGGCGCCGATCATTCCGGCTTCCACGCCTCGTAGTCGCCGGAGGCCGAGGCGCGCTCGCCGCCGCGCGCGATGGAGCCCTTGGGCCGCCAGGCGCCAGGCGTGCCGGTCAGGTTCGGCTGGTGCGGCTTTTCCCCAGATCCGGCGGCGCAGCGGCGCGCGCGTCGGCGGCTCGTCGAAGGTGTAGTGCATCCAGCCGTGCCAGTCGGGCGGGATCTTGGTGGGCTCGGCGTAGCCCTTGTAGATCACCCAGCGGCGCTTTCGCGCGTCGTAGCTGTCGCTGTTGTCCTTGGCTTCGTAGTAGCGATTGCCAAATTCGTCTTCGCCGACGAACACGCCCCGCTTGGCGATCGTGAACAGCGTCCCGATCGTGGCCCCGTTCCACCAGGTGAAAATCTTGCTGAGGCACTGGCCGCACCGCCTTTCGGAAGGCCAAGGCAATAGCGGCTCGGCGCGCGCCTGACTAGGGGCGCCGCCCAGGGCGGGTCCGGCGGGGCGGCCACGCGCGCCAACAACATCTTGTGGATGACGGCCACATTCCCGCTACATCTATTGCCCGAGGCGGCCGCGCCTCCTAAGCTCGCTCCAGGAACGGCGTCCGGAGGCGGCCATGCGTTTTAAGCCGAGGTTCGCAGCACAGGCGATCGAGGCGGCCGCGCGGCTGGTCGAGCGGCCGGCCGGGGTTGTGGAGATCCTCGCGCCGCGGTCCTGGACCTCCTGCCAGATCGAATCATGGCTGGACGGGGCCGCGGGCGCCGCCGCCTCGCCGCTGCTCGCCGGCCTGCCCGAGGCTCTCGCCGCCGACGCGCCGCCGGACGCGCTCCTGGACGGCGCGCTGTTCGACCACGCCCAGCGCTTGACCGCCGCCGGCTGGACCGCGGGCCTGTTCGATTCGCTTGAGGACGCCCTCGCCTTCCGCGACGACCTGATCGCCAGCATGGCGGCGGGCCTGGCCGCGCCGGGCTCGGCCGGCGCGGAGCTGCCTGATCCGCCGCTCGATCTCGACAGCCCCGCCTTCGCCGCTCGCCTCGCCGAGCGCGCCGCGGCGAAGCGCGCCGGACGGACCGCGGCGGAGGCGGCGCGGGCGCTGGGGGCCAAGCTGCAGGCGGTGATGGACGCGGTGCTCCGCTGCGAGGGCGACCCGGCGGCCTGCGCCGACCCGCGCCACAACGCCGCCCTCGGCCGGGCCGCCCCGCGCCGCGCGCGAAGCCGGCGCCTCCGACGCCCTGATCGCCGAGGCTATCGAGCTCGCCCGCGCCGGCGAGGCGGCCTGGCCGAACGCGCCGGTCGAGCCGGCCCCCGCCCCCGTCGCCGCTGATCGCCGTCGGGGACCGCGCGTCAGCCGCCGAAACGCGCGCCGCGGACGTGATCATCGCCTTCACGCCCGACGACGCGGAGGCCGCGCGGCTGGCCTGGGCCGCGCCGCGGGCGGCGGTGAACGCCGCGGCGTTCTGGCGGGACGGCGCGTTCGACGCCGAGGGCTTCGCCGCAGCCGTGCGGCTGTGGACCATCGCCCTGGACCTGCAGATCGAGGCGGACGGCCGGCGCGAGCTCGCATCCCATCGCCCCCTCGCCCTGGCCGTCGCCGGTTGCGGAGAGCTCCTGGTCCGTCGCGGCCTCGCCCACGGCCTCGCCGGAAGGACGGCGAGCGGCCGCCGCCGTCCACGCCCTGGCCGCCGCGGCGGCGCTGGCCGCCTCCGCCGAGCTGGCCGCTGCCCTTGGTCCCTCTCCCGCCGACGCCGTCGAGCGGCCCTTGGCCATGGAACGCGTCCTAGCGCGGGCGGAGGCTTGCGCCGGCCTCGCCGACGAGCCGGCCGCCGTCTTCGCGCAACGGCTGTTCGATGAAGCGGCGTCGGCAGCGGAGGCTCATGGCCTGCGCAACCGCCAGGTCGTCGCCCTGTTCGACGATCCCGAGCTGTCCCTGCGCCTGGGCGGCGTCGCGCTCGGAGCCGATCCGTGGGCTGGCGCTACAGCCCTGGCCGAGGTCGAGGACGGCGAGGTGGTCCGCACCCTGTCCGCCGCCGCCGTCGAGGGCCTGCAGCGGCTGGGCGTCAATGTCGCAGAGGCCGAGGCGCACCTGCGTGGCGAGGGCCTGTTCGAGACCGGCGCTGGCGTGACCCGCGCCGCGCTGGAGGCCAAGGGCTTCACCGGCCACGAGATCGGCCGCGCCCAGGCCGCCCTGGCCCGCGGCGCGTCGCTGCGCGCGGCGTTCGCGCCGGCCGAGCTTGGCGAGGGCTTCGTGCAGGACGTGCTCGGCGCGCCGGCCGAGGCCATGGCCGACCCGGCGTTCGACGTCCTCGCCTTCGCCGGCTTCACCGCCGCGGAGATCGGCGACACTGACGCACGCGTCCGCGCGATGGCCAGCCTCGCCGCCTGCCCGGCCGTGCCCGACGCCGCCCCGCGCGGTGTTCGCCTCGGCCGACGAGATCGCGCCGGAGAACCGCATCGCCATGACCGCGGCGCTGGAGGCCTTCGCCTGCGCCCCCGCCCTGACCGCCCTGCCGCCGCCGGCCGACGCCCGCGTCCAGGCCCTGGCGGCGTCCAGTCTGCGCGCCGTGCGCCCGCCCCGCCCCGCGCCTCGCGCCCCGGTGATTCTCGATCTGCCGCCCGCTGAGGACGAGGCCCCACGCCGGCGCGCCGAGCTTCCGCCCGTCGTCACCGAGCGCATCGTGGAGAAGGTGGTCGAGCGCGAACGCGCCCGCCGCAAGCTGCCCGACCGGCGCAAGGGCTACATCCAGAAGGCCACCATCGGCGGCCACAAGGTCTATCTGCACACCGGCGAATACGACGACGGCGAGCTGGGCGAGATCTTCCTCGACATGCACAAGGAAGGCGCCGCCTTCCGCAGCCTGATGAACAACTTCGCCATCGCGATCTCGATCGGCCTGCAGTACGGCGTGCCGCTCGAGGAGTTCGTCGAGGCGTTCGTCTACACCCGCTTCGAGCCGGCGGGGCGGGTGGACGGCAACGACTCGATCAAGTCGGCGACCTCCATCCTCGACTACATCTTCCGCGAGCTGGCGGTGTCCTACCTGGACCGCGAGGACCTCGCCAACGGCGACCCGGAGGAGCTGCACGCCGACGGCCTGGGCAAGGGCGTCGGCATGGACGCAGCCCCCGCCCCGGACGCGGAGCCGGAGCCCCTGCCCGCCTCGCGCTTCATCTCCAAGGGCTTCTCGCGCGGCGAGGTCGGCGACAACCTGATCGTCCTGCCGGTCGGCGGGCGCGGCCGGGGCGCCGCTGCGGCGCGGGGCGAGGCGGAGGCGCCGGACGTCTGCGCCGAGTGCGGCGAGCTGGCTGTGGTGCGCCAGGGCGCGCGGCTGGCCTGCGAGGCGTGCGGCGCGCCCGCGGGGGTCGGGCGCACCGGCGGCGGGGCGGAAGGGACCCGCTAACGGGTTGGCCCTAGGCTTGCGGCGAAGGCGGTCCGCCGCACCGTCGTGATCGAGGCTGTACCGAAATGAGACCGCCGCTCCTCCTGATCGCCGCCCTGGCGCTTTTCGCCGCCGCGCCGGCCCTGGCCCAGAACGCCGGCCAGATCGCCCACGCCCGCGGCGGGGCCAGCTGCCCCGGCTGCAACCTGTTCCAGGCGGACTTCGCCAACCAGCAGCTTCGCGGCAAGAACTTCGCCGGCGCGCGCCTGCGCCAGGCCGACCTCAGCCTGGCGATCATGAACCACTCCAGCTTCGCGGGGGCGGACCTGCGCGACGTGAACGCCTATGGTGCCCTGTTCTCCAGCGCCAACTTCGCCCGCGCCAACCTGACCCACGCCAGCTTCGTTGGGACCTATCTGCAAGGCGCCGACTTCGCCGGCGCGACCCTGGTGGGGACCAACTTCTCCGGCGCCGAGATGGACCGCGCCCGCGGCCTCACCCAGCGCCAGCTCGACCAGGCCTGCGGCGACCAGAGCACCCAGCTTCCGCCCGGCCTGGGCCTGAGGGCGTGCCGCTGAACGAATCCCTTCTCCCCTTGCGGGAGAAGGTGTCGGCGAAGCCGACGGATGAGGGGTCGCGCCGCGCCTGCCGCCCTGGCATCCTTGAGGCGTGGACTCCATAGACAGACCCAGCCAGCGCGCCTTCGCGAGGACGATGCGCAAGGCCCCCGCCGCGACTGAACGCCTGCTCTGGGACCTGCTGAGAGACCGCCGCCTCGCCGATCTGAAATTTCGTCGCCAGGTTCCCGTCGGCCGCTACATCGTCGACTTCATCTGCTTCCGTCATAGATTGATCGTAGAAGCCGACGGTCCCACCCACGACGACAGCCATCGCGATCGGGAGCGCGACGCCTGGCTCAGCAGCCAGGGATGCTGCGCTTCAAGAACGACCAGGTGCACACCGACCGCCACGGAGTTCTGAGCGCGATCCGCAAGGCGGCGGGGATGCCTGACTGAGAGTTCGGCGCGACCCCTCATCCGGCCCTTCGGGCCACCTTCTCCCGCAAGGGGAGAAGGATCAGCACCGTGCCATTACCGCGAATTAAGTGGCGTGGTCCCTGACGGCGCCCCACATCGGCTGGACGGCGGGCGGGCCGGTTTCGAGGCGAGGTGGATGGCGCGGGTTCTGAGCATGTTGGCGGCGGCGGGCGCGCTGTTCCTGGCGTTGCAGGGGACGGCCTCGGCGGCCGACTCCGACCGGGAGGTGCAGCGGATGACCGCGTTCGGCGGGTCCTGCCCCGGCTGCTCCCTGGCGAGGCGCAAGCTGACCGGCGCGGCGTTCTCGGGCGACTTCCGCGGCGCGATCCTGACCGACACCGACCTTCGCGGGGCGAGCTTCACCAACGCCGATTTCGGCGGCGCGAACTTCATCCGGGCCGACATGCGCAGCTCCAGCTTCCTCGGGGCCAATTTCGGCGGGGTCAATTTCACCGACGCCCACCTGGACGGCGTGGAGGGCGCGGGCCCGAACTTCGCCGGCGCGAACCTGACGCGGGCGCGGTTCACCTCTGCGAGCCTGGCGGGGGCGAACTTCACCGGCGCGTCTCTGGTCGACGCCAAGCTCGACAGCGCCGACCTGACCGGCACGACGCTGACCGGCGTCGACGCCCGGCGGGCCGACTTCCACGACGCGAGCCTGACGGGCGTGCGGCTGAACAAGGGGCGGTTCGACGACGCCTCGTTCCGCGACGCCACCCTGCAGGGCGCAGACATGTCGGGCGCGGTGTTCACCCGGGCCGACTTCCACGACGCGAGCCTGGAGGGCGTGCTGCTGTTCGGCGCGGACCTCGCCGGCGCGCGGGGCCTGGAGCAGGATCAGCTCTCGACCGCCTGCGCCGACCGCGCCACGCGCCTGCCGCCAGGGCTCAGCGCGCGCAACTGCCGCGGCCTGGCGATCAACGTGCGCCTGCCGAAGGCGCCGCCGGCGCCCCCTGCCCCGCCCGCGCCGCCCAGGGCGCCGAAGCCGCCGCGCTGAGCCTCAGCGGGCGGCGGCCGGCACGGCCAGGCGGATGTGCAGCTCCTTGAGCTGCTTGTCGGAGACCTCGGACGGCGCGTTCATCAGGAGGTCCTCGCCCTGCTGGTTCAGCGGGAAGGCGATCACCTCGCGGATGTTGGTCGCGCCGGCCAGCAGCATGACGATGCGGTCGATGCCGGGGGCCAGGCCTCCGTGCGGCGGGGCGCCGTAGCGGAAGGCGTTCAGCATGCCGCCGAATTGCTCCTCGACCACCGAGGCGTCGTAGCCAGCGATCTCGAACGCCTTCAGCATCACGTCCGGGCGGTGGTTCCGGATGGCGCCCGAGCACAGCTCCACGCCGTTGCAGACGATGTCGTACTGGTAGGCCAGGATGTCGAGCGGGTCCTGGGTGGTCAGGGCCTCCAGCTCGCCCTGGGGCATGGAGAACGGGTTGTGCGAGAAGTCCACGTGGTTGGACTCCTCGTTGAACTCGTACATCGGGAAGTCGACGATCCAGCAGAAGTCGAACCGCCCCTCCTCGACGAGGCCGAGGTCGGTCCCGACCTTGGTGCGCGCCAAGCCGGCGAACTTGTAGAAGGCGTTGGGATCGCCCGCGACGAAGAAGGCCGCGTCGCCCGCGCCGATGCCGAGCTGTGCAGCGATCGCGCCGGTGCGCTCGGGGCCGAGGTTCTTGGCGATCGGTCCGCCCCAGCCGCCCTGGTCCTCGCTCCAGAACAGGTAACCGAGCCCCGGCTGGCCCTCGCCCTGGGCCCAGGCGTTCATCCGGTCGCAGAAGGCGCGGCTGCCGCCCTTGGGCGCGGGGATCGCCCAGATGGCGTTCTTGCCGTCTTCCAGGATGCGCGCGAACAGGCCGAAGCCGCCTCCGCGGAAATGCTCGGACACGTCCTGCATGACCAGCGGATTGCGCAGGTCCGGCTTGTCGGTGCCGTACTTCCTGATCGACTCGCGGAACGGGATGCGCGGGAACGGATAGGGGGTCACGGCGCGGCCGTCGGAGAACTCCTCGAACACTCCGTGCAGCACCGGCTCGATGGCGCCGAGCACGTCTTCCTGGGTGACGAAGCTCATCTCGACGTCGAGCTGGTAGAACTCGCCGGGGGAGCGGTCGGCGCGGGCGTCCTCGTCGCGAAAGCAGGGCGCGATCTGGAAATAGCGGTCGAAGCCCGAGACCATCAGGAGCTGCTTGAACTGCTGCGGCGCCTGGGGCAGCGCGTAGAACTTGCCCGGATGCAGGCGCGAGGGGACCAGGAAGTCGCGCGCGCCCTCGGGGCTGGAGGCGGTCAGGATCGGGGTCTGGAACTCGGTGAAGCCGCGGTCGGTCATCCGCCGGCGGATCGATGAGATCACCTTCGACCGCAGCACGATGTTGCGGTGCAGGCTGTCGCGCCGCAGGTCGAGGTAGCGGTGCTTCAGGCGCAGCTCCTCGGGATAGTCCGGCTCGCCGAACACCGGCACGGGCAGCTCGGCGGCTTCGGACAGCACCGCGAGGGCGGAGACGCGCACCTCGATCTCGCCGGTCGGCAGGTTCGGGTTGATGGTGTCGCCGGTGCGGGCGACCACCTCGCCGTCGATGCGGATCACGCTCTCGGCGCGCAGGCGCTCGGCCGCGGCGAAGGCGGGGCTCTGCGGGCTCAGCACGAGCTGGGTCAGGCCGTAGTGGTCCCTGAGGTCGATGAAGAGCAGGCCGCCGTGGTCGCGCTTACGATGGATCCAGCCGGACAGGCGGACCGTGGCGCCGGCGTCCGACAGGCGCAGCTCGCCGCAGGTGTGGGAGCGATAGGCGTGCATGCGTGCGCCGTCCAAGCCTCTGGTTTCGAAAGGCGGCGAAGGGCGCACGGGGCCGGCGCGATGTCAAGGCGGCGGCCTGACCGCCCCGCTCCGCGCCAGCAGCGTCAGGGTGTGGGCGATGGGATCGCCCGCGATGGTCCCGAAGGCGGGCACGACCATCCGGGGCCTGGGATAGCGCGCCTGGACGTTGCGGATGCTGTCGGCCCAGCTCGACACCGCCGCGTCCGAGGCGTCGCCGAGGCTGATGCTGGTGATCGAGCGGACCAGGCCGCCGCCGAACAGCGTCCTCTGGCGCGGCAGCCAGGCGACGATGTTGTCGCGCGTGTGGCCCCCGCCGGGAAAGTAGAGCTCGCAGTCCGGGCCGAACTTCTGCGGGCCGGTGGCGAGGCCCGGTATGGGCGCGGGAACCGGCAGATGATGCGCCCGGGCGAGCTGGCAGGTCAGCGGCAGGGCCAGCACCGACACGCCGCGCCGCTTCAGCGCGGGGATCCCGCCGGTGCGGTCAAGGTGGAAGTGGGTGGCGACCGCCGAGCTGATCGGCGCGGACAGGGTGCGCCGGGACCAGTCCAGCAGCACGTCCGCCTGGTCCGGCGACCAGGTGGTGTCGATCATCAGCGCGCCGCCGGGCCGCTCCATGATCAGGCCGTTGGCGGGGTAGTAGAAGCCGCGCGAGACCGGCCAGGTGGTGGTGTGCAGCCACAGGCCCTGGGCGATGCGCGCCACCCAGACGGTGCTCGACAGCCGCGTCATCGGCTCGACGCCGAGCTCCAGCGCCTGGGGCAGGCCCTGGGAGGGAATGTCCGCGATGGCGGCGAAGACCCCGCGCGGGGCGGCGGCGATGGCGCAGGGGCAGAGCATCCCCAGGAACCGCCGCCTGTCCAACATGGCGCTCCACCCCGCTAGGCGGCGTAGGCCGACCGGCCAACCTCGCCCGACTGCTGCAGCGGAAGCACCACGCTGACGGTGGTGCCGTGACCCGGCTCGCTCTCCATATCGAGCAGCCCGCCGTGCATCTCCACCAGGGACTTGGTCAGCGCAAGCCCCAATCCGGAGCCCTGCTGGGTTTTCGAAAGCTGGCTCTCGATCTGTTCGAACGGCTGGGCCAGGCGTTCGAGGTCGGCCTTGGAGATGCCGATGCCGGTGTCCTGCACCAGGAGGCGCAGCCGCTCGCCCCCGCCCGGCGCGATCTCGAGGCCCGCGCGCACCGTCACCCGCCCGGCGCGGGGCGTGAACTTCACCGCGTTGGAGAGGAGGTTCAGCAGCACCTGCTTCAGAGCGCGGTAATCCGCCTCGATCTCGGGGAGCCTGGGGATGTCGACCACCAGGTCCAGCCCCGCCGACTCGGCGCGGTTGCGCACCAGGCGGACCGCGTCGTCGACCAGGTCCTCGATCCGCATCGGCTCGAACTTCAGGTTCAGCTTGCCGGCCTCGATCTTGGCCATGTCGAGGATGTCGTTGATCAGGGCGAGCAGGTGCTGGCCGGAATTGAGAATGTCCTTGGCGTATTCGGCGTAGCGCCGGTCGCCCAGCGGCCCGAACAGCTCGCCGACCATGATCTCCGAAAAGCCGTTGATGGCGTTCAGCGGCGTGCGCAGCTCGTGGCTCATGTTGGCCAGGAACTCGGACTTGGCCTTGTTGGCGCCCTCGGCGCGGATCTTCTCGGCCTCATACTTGCGGGCCAGCTCCTCGAGCTGCTCGCGGCTGCGCTGCAGGTCGTGGACGGCGGCCTGCAGGGCCTCCTCGTTGCGCCGGCGCGCCTCTTCCTGCTGCTTGATGGCGGTGATGTCGACGGCGGTCAGCACCAGGCCCCCCTCGGCCGTGCGCCGCTCGGAGATCTGCAGCCAGCGGCCGTCGTTCAGCTCCGCCTCGCGCACGCCCTTCTGGCCGGAGGGGTGCTCCTGCTTGATCGCGAGCTGCACGAACCGGCCGACGCTCTCGCGCGACGCGCCGGGCTTCAGGATGCGCGGCTCCAGCGAGAAAAAGGTTCGGTAGTTCTTGTTGCACATCATCAGGCGGCCAAGCCGGTCCCACAGGGCGAAGGCCTCGGAGACGCTGTCGATGGCGTCACGCAGGCGCGTCTCGGCCGTCTGGGCGCGGGCCTGGCTCATCCGCTCCTCGGTGACGTCGAGCGCCACCCCGATAATCCGCATGAAGCCGTCGTCGCCCGGGCTCAGCCCCTGGCCGCGCGCGTCGATCCAGGCCGTGCGGCCGTTGCGGTCGGGGACGCGGAACGACACGTCGAAGGCGCCGTAGAGCCGCGCCGAATCCAGCGCCTGGCGCACCCGCTCGCGATGGTCGGGCGCGATGCGGCCGAGCACCTCGGCGCTGTCCACCACCCCGCCGCCGCCCCAGCCGAGGATGGCGCCGGTGACGTCGGACATGAACACCCGGTCGGTCCTGAGGTCCCACTCCCAGATGCCGCAGCGCGCCGCCTCCACCGCCAGGCGGAAGCGCTGCTCTGTGTCGGAGAACGCCTGCTGGGCGCGCCGGGCGCGGCGGTTCTGCAGCATCAGGAGGATGGTCAGGAGCGCGCCGATGACCAGCGGGCCGAAGGTGGTGATCAGCTCCTCGGCCAGCCGCGTCTGAGGCGGGGCCGGCGCGGGCGCGGCCGGCTGGCCGGTCAGCACCACGAGGCCCCCTCCTCCGGCCGGATGCACCGCCAGCCGGATGGCGCCGCCGTCGGGCAGCTTGCCCTCAGCCTCGCCGTCCTCGACGTCGGCCGGGGTGATCGACAGGGCTTCCTTGAGGCTCAGCGCCTGGGCCGAGCCGCCGGGCCCGCGGATGGCCAGCAGCCGCCCGTCCGGGTCGGCGACGGCCGCCAGGGCCGCGCCCTGCGCCTGGCCGATCAGGCTCGCGGGGTCGACAGCCGCGACCAGCTCCAGCGCGTGCGGTCCGGCGGCGAGCGGCGTCGCCACGTAGATCCACCGCCGTCCCGCTCCGCCGTCGCCCGCGCCGATCCAGCCGTCCTTGCCCCCGGCCTGCGCCTGGGTCGCCGCCTTCAGCCAGTCGGCGTCAGCCGCCCCGCCGTCGCGGGCGAGCACGCCGGCGTCGCCGACCAGGGCCACGCCCGCCGCCCGGCCGCCCGCCGCCCTGGCCGCCAGCTCCGCCGCGGCGAGCGGCTCGCCGGCAGACTTCCGGTACGCCTCGCGCCCCGCCGCCAGCGCGGTGCGCACGCTGTCAAGGGCGTCGTCGGTGCGGGCGGCGAACACGGCGGCGTCGCGGCCGAGCTGCGAGCTCGTGCTGTCAGGCGGCGGCTGGTACTGGGCGAAGTGGCGGATGGCGAACACCGCATAGGTGGCCAGCAGCAGCATCGCCGCCAGGATGGCGACGCGCATCTGCCCGGGCGCGCGCTGGCGCCCCGTCGAGCCGGTGAAGTCGGCCTCGGTTTCCGAACCGCCTTTGCTGCTCCGCGCGCGGCCCGCCAACCTCTCCCGCTCCCTGCCGATTCACCTGGGCGGAAGCTTACGCGTGGCCCACCCGCGGCCAAAGCGGATTGCAGAGGGCGGACGGCTTAACGATCTGTTTGCGCGAAGGGTCTTGGCTCAGGCCAGGGCGCGGGACGCCAGCTCGTAGACGTTCTTGGACAGGCCCTCGGCGGCGACGATCCGCTCCAGCTCCGCCTTCATCAGGGCGGCCAGGGCCGGCTTGAACCGCCGGAAGCCGCCGAGCGGCTCGATCAGGCGCGCGGCGACCATCGGGTTGAACCGGTCCACGGCCAGGATCTGGTCGGCCAGGAAGCGGTAGCCGGCGCCGGACGGATCGTGGAACGCCGTCGGATTGAAGCCGCTGAAGCTGGAGACCAGGGCGCGCAGGCGGTTGGGCGTCTTCGGATCGAAGGCCGGATGGGCGGTCAGGCCCATGACCCGGCCGACGGCGTCCGGCCGCGGCGCGCGGGCCTGGATCGCGAACCACTTGTCCACCACCAGGGGCTCGGACTTCCAGCGGTCGTAGAACTCCGCCAGCGCCTGCTCGAACGGCTCGCCGCCGATCAGCATCAGGGCCTCCAGCCCGCCCATGGCGTCGGTCATGTTGGTGGCGGCGCGGAAGCGGCGCAGGGCGCGCTCGGCGGTCTCCGGCGTCGGGTCCGCGGCCAGCATCTCCAGCGCGGCGTTGGACAGGGCGCGGCGGCCGGCGCTCTCGGCGTCCGGCGAGAACGGGCCGGCGGGCGCCAGCGAATCGTGCAGCCGCTCCAATTCCGCCTTCAGTGTCCGCGCCAGGGTCAGGCGCAGGGCGTCGCGGGCGGCGTGGATGGCCTGGGGATCGGCGCCGGGCGCCATGGCCAGCGCCAGGTCCGGCTCCTCGGGAAGCTGCAGAAGCAGGGCCGTGAACGCCGGCTCGGCCGACTGGTCGGCGATGGCGCGGCCCATGGCCTCGGCAAAGCGCGCTTCCCCGGCCTCGTCGGCCGCGCCGCGGGCGCGCGCCAGGATCAGCTCCTGCGCCAGGGCCTGGCCGGCCTCCCAGCGGTTGAACAGGTCCGGGTCCGAGGCCAACAGGACGTAGCGGGCGGCGGGGTCGGCCTCCAGCTTCAGGTTAACGGGGGCGGAGAAGCCGCGCAGGGCGGACAGCACCGGCGCCCGCTCCACGCCCTCCAGGCGCACCGTGACGTCGGGGCGGTCGAGGACCAGGGTCGCCTCCGGCTCGGCGCCGGCGGCGTCGGGCGCGCGGAAGTCCAGGGCGTGGCCGTCCTCGTCCAGCAGGCCCAGGCGGATCGGGATCGGCAGCGGCGACTTCGTGGGCTGGCCCGGCGTCGGCGCCGTCTCCTGGCTCACCTGCAGCTCCAGGGCCTTGGCGGCCGCATCGTAGCTCTGCCGTATACGGACGGTTGGCGTGCCGGCCTGCTCGTACCACTTGAAGAACTCGGTCAGGTCGCGGCCCGAGACGTCCGCAAAACACTGGATGAACTGCTCGACCGTGGCCGCCGACCCGTCCCAGCGCTCGAAATAGAGGTCCATGCCGCGGCGGAAGTCGTCCGGCCCCAGCATAGTCTTCAGCATACGGATGATCTCCGCGCCCTTCTCGTAGATCGTCGCAGTGTAGAAGTTGTCGATCTTCAGATAGCTCGACGGCCGCACCGGGTGCGCCAGCGGGCCTGAGTCCTCGGAGAACTGCCGGGCGCGGAGGGTCTTGACGTCCTTGATCCGCTGCACCGCCGCCCCGCGCATGTCGGCCGAGAAGCTCTGGTCGCGGAACACCGTCAGGCCTTCCTTAAGGCAGAGCTGGAACCAGTCGCGGCAGGTGATCCGGTCGCCGGTCCAGTTGTGGAAGTACTCGTGGGCGATGACGCTCTCGATCCGAGCATAGTTGCCGTCGGTGGCCGTGTCCGGGTCGGCCAGCAGGAGCGAGGAGTTGAAGATGTTCAGCCCCTTGTTCTCCATCGCCCCGAAGTTGAAGTCGCGCACCGCCACGATCATGAACAGGTCGAGGTCGTACTCGCGCCCGAACGCCTCCTCGTCCCAGCGCATGGCGCGCTTCAGGGCGTCCATGGCGTAGGCCGCCCGCGCCGCCTGGCCGGGGTCGACGAAGATGCGCAGGTCGATGGTGCGGCCCGACACGGTGACGAAGCTGTCCTCCAGCACGTCGAGCTCGCCCGCGACCAGGGCGAACAGGTAGCAGGGCTTGGGGAACGGGTCGGTCCAGACGGCGTAGTGGCGCCCGGCCTCCAGGTCCCCCTGCTCGACCAGGTTGCCGTTGGCCAACAGGCGCGGATAGGCCGCCTTGTCCGCCTCGATCCGCACGCGGGTGAAGCGCGACAGCACGTCCGGCCGGTCGGGGAAATAGGTGATCTTGCGGAAGCCCTCCGCCTCGCACTGCGTGCAGAAGCGGCCGCCGGACATGTAGAGGCCTTCCAGATAGGTGTTCGCCTCCGGGTCGATCTCGACCTCGATGGCGAGGGTGAAGGCGTCCGGCGCGTCCGGGATGGTCAGGTGCTCGGCGGTGACCTCGTAGTCGGCCGGCTCCAGCGTCCGCCCGTCGATGGCCACCGACTTCAGCGTCAGCCGCACCCCGTCCAGCACCAGCGGATCGGCGTGCTCGCCGTTGCGCCGCACGGTGAGCCGCGACGCCACCCGCGTGGCCTTCGGCTCCAGGCGGAAGTCGAGCGCCGTCTCCTCGATCAGGAAGGCGGGCGGGCGATAGTCGGAGAGCCGGACGGGCGTGGGGGTGTCTGTGCGCATCCCAGGGATTTAGACCGCGGGGGCGCACCGCGCCAGCGCAGCGGTGGCGTCCCCGCCCCTTGCGATGTAAGCCGCGGGAAACGGCGCCGACCGCCGCGGCGAAAGGCTCATCCGATGCAGGCCCGAGACATCTTCGACATCCTGGTTCCGCTGTCGCTGCTGGCGGTGCTGATCACCCTGGGGTTCGGCATCTACAGCCTCTATCGCGGCGGCGACTTCGCGCGGTCCTATTCCAACAAGATCATGCGCCTGCGGGTCGTGCTGCAGTTCGTGGCCATCCTGATCCTGATGGCGGCGTTCTATTTCGTGCGCAGCCACTGAGGCGGTCATGGTCCGGCTGACGCGCATCTATACCCGCACGGGCGACAAGGGCGATACGGCGCTCTCCACCGGCGAGCGGGTGCGCAAGACCGATCCGCGGGTCGCCGCCTATGGCGCGGTGGACGAGACCAACGCCTGCGTCGGCCTGGCGCGGCTGCACACCGCGGGCGACGCGGCGCTCGATGCGGTCCTCGCCCGCGTGCAGAACGAGCTGTTCGACCTTGGCGCCGACCTTTCCACCCCCGAGCGGGGCGTGGCGCCGGGCGCGGCGGCGCTGCGGATCACCGAGGACCAGGTGGCGCGGCTGGAGCGCGACATCGACGCCCTGAACGCCGAGCTGGAGCCCCTGAGCTCCTTCGTCCTGCCGGGCGGGACCCCGGCCGCGGCGGCGCTGCACCTGGCGCGCACCGTCTGCCGCCGGGCCGAGCGCGAGGCGATCGCCCTGGCCGACCGGCCCGGCGAGGACGTTTCCGGCCCCGCCCTGCGCTATCTGAACCGGCTGTCGGACCTGCTGTTCGTCGCCTGCCGCTGGGCCAACGGCCGCGGCGCCGGCGACGTGCTGTGGCGGCCGGGCGCATCGCGTTAGCCGACGCAAAGGCATGGGAGGAACGATGGACCTCGACAGGCGCGACTACGACGGCGCGTGCCATTGCGGCGCGGTGCGCTTCCACGTCCGGCTCAGCGACGGCCTCAGGACGGCGCGACGCTGCAACTGCTCGATCTGCCGGATGCGCGGCGGCGTGGCGGTGACCGCCCGCATCGAGGACCTGCAAGTGCTCCAGGGTGAGGAGATTCTGGGGACCTACCGGTTCAACACGGGCGTGGCGGCGCACCACTTCTGCACCCGCTGCGGCATCTACACCCATCACCAGCGGCGCTCGAACCCCGGCGAGTTCGGCGTCAGCGTCGCGTGCCTGGAGGGCGTGAGCCCGTTCGACTTCGAGGAGCTGCCGGTCACCGACGGCGCCTCGAACCACCCCTCCGACGGGCCGGCCGGCGGCGCGCCCCGGCTCGCGGGCGTCCTGCGCTTCATCCGCAGCGACTGAGGCCCTACTCCGCGGCGCGGATGATCTGCATGAAGTCGGCCGCCTTCAGCGAGGCGCCGCCGACCAGGGCCCCCCCGACCTCGCGCGCCGCCAGGATCTGGCAGGCGTTCGAGGGCTTCACCGAGCCGCCGTAGAGGATCGGCGCGACCAGGCCCGTCTCGCCCAGACGGTCGGCCAGCACCATGCGGATGGCGGCGTGGACCTGCTCGATCTCGTCGATGGTCGGGATCTGGCCCGAGCCGATGGCCCAGACCGGCTCGTAGGCGACCGAGAACGGATGGCCGGCCAGGACGGTGGGCACGGACTCCCGCGCCTGGCGGGTGACGACGTCCATGGCCCAGCCCGCCCGGCGCTCCTCCAGGGTCTCGCCGAGGCAGACGATGGGCTCCAGGCCGGCGCGCAAGGCCGCGGCCGCCTTCAGCGCCACCATCTCGTCGGTCTCCCCGTGATAGGCGCGCCGCTCCGAGTGGCCGACGATCACCAGCCGCGCGCCGGCGTCCGCCAGCATCTCGGCGCAGATGTCGCCCGTGTAGGCGCCGCACGCCTCGGCATGGCAGTCCTGCCCGCCCACCAGCACGGGCGTGCCGGCCAGGCTCTGGGCCATGCGGTGGATCAGGGTCGCCGGCGGGCAGACGGCGATCCGCGCCGGACTGGGCTGCCGGGCCAGGGCGCGCGCCAGGGCGGCGGTCTCGGCCAGGCTCGCGGCCAGGCCGTTCATCTTCCAGTTTCCGGCGATCAGGGGCGGTATGACGACGTCCATGGCCGGTCAATATGACACGGCTGCAAAATGGCCAAGCTGAGCGCGCGCCTTGCAGGTCGGCGAGCGGCTCCACTATACCGGCGCACCGGATCGAACGATCCTCCGCCGCTCGGGAGCCCTTCCGCCAATGATGGCTGCATTCAGAGCCCTGGTGAAATCCTGGGTGGCCAAGGTGCTCCTGGGCCTGCTCGTCATAAGCTTCGGCGTCTGGGGCGTGCGCGACGTGTTCCACACGCGCATCTCCGACTGGGTGATCAAGGCCGGCTCGCGCACGGTCACTGCGACCGAGTTCAAGCAGGTGTTCGACCGCCAGTTGCGCCAGGCGTCGCAGCAGACCGGCCGGGCCCTGACCGCCCAGGACGCCGCCGACGCGGGCCTGGACACCAAGCTTCTGCAGGACATGGCCGACTCCGAGGCGATCGCCGAGCTGATTCGCCGCTCCGGAATCCAGGCCTCCGACAAGCTGCTGGTCTCTGAGCTGCGCAAGCAGCCGGCGTTCTTCAATTCGATCACCGGCGCCTTCGACGAGAAGGCCTACCAGGCCCTGCTGGCCCAGAACCAGCTGACGCCGACCGAGTACGAAAAGGGCCTGCGCGACGAGATCGCCCAGGACCACTTCTCCATCGGCATGGTGGCCGGCCTGCGCGCGCCGCGGACCTATTCGGCCCTGATCGCCATGTTCAACCTGCAGGCCCGCGCCTTCAGCTTCTTCGCCATCGACCCGAAGTCGGTGGGCGCGCCGCCCAAGCCGACGGACGCGGATCTGACCAAGTTCATGCAGGACAACGCCGACCGCCTGCGCCGGCCCGAGACGCGCCAGATCAGCCTGGTCCGCTTCAGCGCCCAGGCCCTGGCCCCGACCCCTGAAGGTCGACCCGGCCGAGGTGCAGAAGCGGTTCGACGCCAACAAGGCGCGGCTCACGGTGCCCGAGAAGCGCTCGTTCGTGCAGGTCCCGGCCAAGGACCCAGCCCAGGCCGCCGCGATCGTCGCGCGCCTGAACAAGGGCGAGGACTCTGCCGCCGTGGCGCGCTCGCTGGGCGCCAAGCCGATCGTCTACGCCGACACCCCGCAGAGCGCCGTGGTCGACCCGGCCGTCGGCCAGGCCGCCTTCGGCCTCAAGGAGGGCCAGGTCAGCGGCCCGATCCCCGGCCAGCTCGGCCTGGCCGTGGTCAAGCTCGGCAAGATCACCCCCGGCAAGCCCGCGACCATCGAGGACGCGCGGCCGGAGATCGAGAAGACGATCCAGGCCGAGCAGGCGCAGGACAAGGTCTATGACCAGGTCCAGAAGTACGACGACGCCCGCTCCTCCGGCGCCAACCTGCCGACCGCGGCCAAGGCGGCGGGGGTGCAGGTCTACCAGCTTCCGCCGATCACTTCGGACGGCAAGATGCTGAACGGCCAGCCGCTCGTGGGCCTGAACCAGCAGATGCTGACCGACGCCTTCGCCCAGTCCCAGGGCGGGGAGACCGACGTCGTCGACCTCGGCAAGGGCGAGTACTACGCCCTGCGCGTCGACAAGGTGAACCCTACGGCCGTGCCGAGCCTGGAGGAGATCCGCGGCCCCCTGACCCAGGTCTGGATGACCCAGGAGCTGGTCAAGCGCATGCAGGTGCGCGCCGACGCCCTGGCTCAGCGCATAATGAAGGGCGAGAGCGTGGAGGCCGTGGCCGCCTCGACCGGCGCCAAGGTCCAGCACCTGACCCTGAACCGCCAGACCGCCGCCCAGCAGGAGCAGCAGCTCGGCCAGGAGCTGCTCGGCAAGGCCTTCCAGGCCAAGGTCGGCGACGTGTTCACCGCCCGCGGCCCGTTCGGCGTGGCGATCGGCAAGCTCGACAGCCAGCAGCCGGCCCCGGCCGCCGAGGTGGCCGCCGCGGCCGAGGCCCAGCGGCCGCAGTTCACCATGCAGATGGTGCAGGGCGACGTCTCCGACATGCTGCGCACCGCCGCGCGGACCATCGTCAAGCCGAAGGTCGACGAGGTGCGGGCCAAACAGGTGATCGGCGTGCAGCCCCAGCAGGCGCCGGCCTTGAGCGGCGAGGCGGCGGCGGCGTCGAAGGCGAAATGACGATCCAGCCCGCATTCGACGCCTTCGCCGAGGCCTACGCGGCTGGGCCGCCGCAGGTCGTCTGGACCCGCGTGATCGACGACCTGGAGACGCCCGTCTCGGCCTATCTGAAGATCGGCCACGGGCGTGCCTACGCCTTCCTGTTCGAATCGGTCGAGGGCGGCGCCTGGCGCGGGCGCTATTCGATCATCGCCCTGCAGCCGGACCTGGTCTGGCGCTGCCGCGGGAAACCAGGCCGAGGTCGCCGAGGGCGAGGACATCGCCGCCGGCCGCTTCACGCCGCAGGACGGCGGGGCGCTGGAATCGCTGCGCGACCTGATCCGCCGCTCGCGGCTGGAGCTGCCGGACGAGCTGCCGCCGATGGCGGCGGGGGGTGTTCGGGGCGCTGGGCTACGACATGGTCCGGCTGGTCGAGGACCTGCCCAGCCATCAGGCCGATCCGCTCGGCCTGCCCGATTCGATGACCCGGCCGGGGATCGTGGCGGTGTTCGACTCCATCGCCCAGGAGATCGTCCTGGTCACCACCGTGCGTCCCTCGGCGCCTCCGCGCGGGAGGCCTACGACGCGGCCACGGCGCGCCTGGCCAGGATCGAGGCGGAGCTGCGCCAGCCGATCGCGGCGCGGCGCGAGCCGACGCCCTGGACGCCCGAGCCTTTCCAGACCCCGGTCTCGCGCGCCGACTACGCCAGGATCGTGGAGCGGGCGAAGAACTACATCCGCGCCGGCGACATCTTCCAGGTGGTGCCGAGCCATCGGATGCGCACCAGGTTCGACCTCGATACCTTCGCCTTTTATCGCGCCCTCAGAAGGCTCAATCCGTCCCCATTCATGTTCTACCTGAACTTCGGCGACTTCCAGCTCGCCGGGTCGAGCCCTGAGATCATGGTGCGGCTGCGCGACGGCAAGATCACCATCCGCCCCATCGCCGGCACCCGGCCCCGTGGGAAGACGCCCGCCGAGGACCTGCGCCTGGAGCAGGAGCTGCTGGCCGACCCCAAGGAGCGCGCCGAGCACCTGATGCTGCTCGACCTCGGCCGCAACGACGTCGGCCGCGTCGCCGCCGCCCCGCGGCCCGGCGCCAACGCCGCCCGCGCCCCGGCGGTGCGGGTGACCGAGAGCTTCACCATCGAGCGCTACAGCCACGTCATGCACATCGTCTCCAACGTCGAGGGCGACGCCCCGCCGGACGTGGACCCGGTGGACGTGCTGATGGCCGCCCTGCCGGCGGGCACCCTGTCGGGCGCGCCCAAGGTGCGGGCCATGCAGATCATCGACGAGTTCGAGCAGGAGAAGCGCGGCATCGCCTATGCCGGCGCGGCGGGCTACATCTCGGCCGAGGGCGAAGTCGACACCTGCATCCTCCTGCGCACCGCCTGCTTCAAGGACGGGATGATGTACGTCCAGGCCGGCGGCGGGGTGGTGGCCGACTCCGACCCCCGATGCAGAGTATGACGAGACCCTGCACAAGGCCCGCGCCCTCGCCCGCGCCGCGGAAGAGGCCTGGCGGTTCGCTTAGCGGAGGACGCCGTCATGGCCGGCCTGAAGGACAAGCGCGGCTTCATCGACAAGGACCGGCTCGACCTCTCCGAGCGGCAGGCGGTGGAGTACTGGATGCGCCGCTGGGGCGTCACCCGCGACCAGATCATCGCGGCGCCCGCAAGGTCGGGCCGCCTGGTCAAGGACATCGCCGCCGAGCTCGGCAAGAAGCGCTGACGGCCGGCGCCGCCCTTGGCGCGGGCCCTGGCAGGGGCTACATCCCGCCCATGATCCTGTCATCGATAACTACGACAGCTTCACCTACAACCTCGTCCACTATGTGAACGAGCTTGGGGCCGAGACGCTCGTGCGCCGCAACGACAAGATCACGGTGCAGGAGGCCCTGGCCCTGAAGCCCGAGGCGGTGATCCTGTCGCCGGGGCCCTGCACCCGAACGAGGCTGGGGTGTGCCTGCCGCTGCTGCGCGCCGCGCCGGAGGACCTGGCGATCCTCGGCGTCTGCCTGGGCCACCAGGCGATCGGCCAGGCCTACGGCGGCGCGGTGATCCGCGCCCAGCATCTGATGCACGGCAAGACCAGCCAGATCCACCACACCGGCCAGGGCGTGTTCAAGGGCATCCCCGACCCGTTCACCGCCACGCGCTACCACAGCCTGTCGGTGCGGCGTGAAGACCTGCCGGCCGAGCTGGAGGTCACCGCCTGGACCGACGACGGCGAGATCATGGGCGCCCGGCACCGCACGCGCCCCGTCCACGGCGTGCAGTTCCACCGAATCCATAGCGACCGAGTACGGCCACGAGCTGCTCGGCAACTTCCTGGACCTGGCCGGCGTCAAGCGCCTCGCCGCGTCTGACGCGGTCCAGGGCCCCCGGGGAAACCAATGTCCGACGACTTCAAGCCGTTGCTGGCGAAGCTCGCCAATGGCGAGGCGCTGTCCCAGGCGGACGCCCACGCCTTCTTCGCCGCCTGCCTGAGGGGCGAGCCGACACCCGCCCAGACCGCGTCGGCCCTCACCGCCCTGCGCGTGCGCGGCGAGACGGTGGACGAGCTGGTCGCCGGGGCGCGGGCCCTGCGCGAAGCCGCGCTGAAGCTCGACCAGCCCTATGACGTGGTCGACACCTGCGGCACGGGCGGCGACGGCCGGCGGACCCTGAACATCTCCACCGCCGCGGCCCTGGTCGCGGCCGGCGGCGGCGTCAAGATCGCCAAGCACGGCAACCGCGCCCAGTCGTCCCAGTCCGGCTCGTCGGACGTTCTGCAGGCGCTCGGCGTCAACATCGACGCCACGCCCGAGCAGTCGCGGCGGGCGCTGGACGAGGCCAACATCTGCTTCCTCTACGCCCCGGCCCACCATGCGGCGACGCGGCACGTGCTGGCCGTGCGCCAGGAGCTGGGCTTCCGCACCATCTTCAACCTGCTCGGCCCCCTGTCCAACCCGGCCGGCGCGCGCCGCCAGGTGGTGGGCGTGGCGGACCCCAAGTGGCTGGAGCCGATGGCGCGTACGCTCGGCGAGCTCGGCGCCGTCCACGCCTGGGTCGTGCACGGCCAGGGGCTGGACGAGATGAACGTCGCCGGCGTCACCCAGGTGGCGGAGTGGAAGGACGGCCAGGTGCGCCTGTTCGAGGTGACGCCCGAGGACGCCGGCCTCGGCGCGGCAGCCTGGGGGAGCTTCGCGGCGGCCCGCCGGAGTCCAACGCCCGCGCCCTGCGCGCCTGCCTCGAGGGCAAGATGAAGAAGCGCCTATTACGAGGTGGTCGTGCTGACCGCGGCGACCGTGTTCCTGGTGGCCGACAAGGCGGCGGACCTGCGCGAAGGCGCAGCCATGGCCAAGGCCTCGATCGACGAGGGCCGCGCCCTCGCCGCGCTCGACCGGCTGGTCGAGATCACCAACACCCCCGGTTAGGACCTTGGCCAACCCTCCTGTCATCCCGGCCGTAGCGAAGCGGAGAGCCGGGACCCAGCCTCCGGCGCACGGCCCCGCTGGGTCCCGGATCGTCCCTTCGGGCCGTCCGGGATGACGACGGATTGCGCCGAGGCCGGCGCCGGAATCGGACCTCGACCTTGACCCAGGACATCCTCTCCCGCATCGCCGCCTACAAGCGGATCGAGGTCGCCGAGCGCAAGGCCGCGACGCCGCAGGCGCAGGTCGAGGCGCGGGCCCGCGCCGCCTCCCCGCCCCGCGGCTTCCGCCGCGCGCTGGAGGCCGCCCACGCGCCCGGCCGCCTGGCCCTGATCGCCGAGGTCAAGAAGGCCAGCCCCTCGCGCGGCCTGATCCGCGCCGACTTCGAGCCGGTCGCCCTGGCCCGCGCCTATGACGCCGGCGGCGCGGCCTGCCTGTCGATCCTGACTGACAGCCCGAGCTTCCAGGGCGCGGAGGCCTATCTGGCTGCGGCGCGCGAGGCGGTCGCCCTGCCCTGCCTGCTGCAAGGATTTCATGCTCGATCCCTGCAGATCGCGGAGTCCCGGGTCCTGGGCGCGGACTGCGTGCTGGTGATCCTGGCGATGACCGACGACGCCTTGTCGCGCGACCTGATGGCCGAGGCGGCGCGGTTCGACATGGACGTGCTGGTCGAGGCCCACGACGAGGCGGAGATGGCCCGCGCCGCCGCGCTCGGAGCCAGGCTGATCGGCGTCAACAACCGCGACCTGCGCACCTTTACGGTCGACCTCGCCAACACCGAGCGCCTGGCGCGACTGGCGCCCGCCGGACGCCCTCCTGGTCACCGAGAGCGGGATTTTCACCCCCGCCGACGCCGCGCGCCTGGAGCGGTCCGGCGCCAGGGCCATGCTGGTCGGCGAGAGCCTGATGCGCCAGGACGACGTGGCCGCCGCCACCCGCGCCCTGCTGGGCTGAGCCCTACTCCTCGGTCGGATAGTGCAGGTACATGGACTGCAGCCCGACCCTGCCCGGGCCGGTGAAGCGGTTGACGATCAGGTTGCCGGCCGCGCCGAACAGGCCGCTCGACAGGCGGTCGATCACCGTCTCCATGCGCACTTCGGGGTCCTTGTAGAGCCAGCCGCCGGGCTCGATGTCGATCTGCTCGCCCGCGGCCAGGTCTTTTCGAACACGTTGCCGTAGCCGTGCACCCACAGGATGCCCTCGCCGCCCGTGGCGCGGAACCGGTCGATGAAGAAGCCCGAGGAGCCGAACAGCATGTTCGCCACCCCGCGCACGCGGCTGAAGGTGTATTCGACGTTGCCGGTGGCGGCGAGGAACTGGTGTTCGCGCACGTCCAGCTCCTGGCCGTGGCGCAGGTGGATCGGGGCGATGTGCCCGGCGCCGTCGCGGCTGAAGGCGATCATGCCGGGGCCCGAGGCCTCGGTGATGAAGATCTGCATCCCCGCCATCATCCGCTTCAGCGCGCCCTTCATGGGGCGCAGGCCGACGCGGACGCTGGGATGCTTCCAGAGCAGGATGTGGTGCTCGAAGAACACCGACTGGCGGCTGACGTCGACGGTCAGCACCGGCACCAGCTCCCCGTCCAGGTGATAGGTGACGCCCGCAAAGGTCTCGTCGCGCGCCTGTGTCGGCAGCAGCGTCGGCAGGCCGTTGGCCATGGTCCCGTCCTCCCCGTGGTGCGGAAGCTCTACCACGGCCCGGCTAACGGACGATGACCGTGGCGGAGAGGTGATTCTGGCTGAACCGTGCGCCGCCGCCGCCGCGCCCGCCTCGGTTGTGCATAATCTTACGCGATTTCCGATGGTTAGCGCGTGCGCCGCCGCTTACTTGACTTTAAGGAAGAACACCTAGAGAACATCCGCAGACGTTTACGATCTGTTCCGCGAGGACGCCATGCTCACGCGCAAGCAGCACGAGCTGCTCATGTTCATCCACGAGCGGATCAAGGAGACCGGCGTCTCGCCGTCCTTCGACGAGATGAAGGAGGCGCTGGACCTGGCCTCCAAGTCCGGCATCCACCGGCTGATCACCGCCCTGGAGGAGCGCGGCTTCCTGCGCCGCCTCGCCCACCGGGCGCGGGCGCTGGAGGTGGTGCGCATGCCCGAGGACGCCACGCCGGGCGCGCCCAAGCCGCGCGAGCCGTTCAAGCCCCAGCTCGTCGCCCGCGGCGAGGGCGCGCCGGCCAACGACGTGCGCGAGCTGCCGGTGCTCGGCCGCATCGCCGCGCCGGCACCCCGATCGACGCCATCCAGCACGAGAAGGACCGGCTTCCGGTGCCCGAATCCCTGCTCGGCCCCGGCGAGCACTTCATCCTGGAGGTGCAGGGGGATTCGATGATCAACGCCGGCATCCTCGACGGCGACCAGGTGATCATCCGCCGCTCGCCCAGCGCCAACTCCGGCGAGATCGTTGTCGCCCTGGTGGTGTCGGACGGCGAGGCGACCCTGAAGCGCCTGCGCAAGAAGGGCGCCTCCATCGCGCTGGAGGCCGCCAACCCCGCCTATGAGACCCGCATCTTCGGCCCCGACCAGGTGCAGGTGCAGGGCAAGCTCGTGGGCCTGGTGCGCCGCTACCACTGAACCGGCGGAGGCTACTCCGCCGTGGTCGGGTCGATCATGGTGCGGACCTGGGAGATCGAGTCCGCGGGAAAACCGCCGCGCCTGGCGTGCTCGCGGATGATCTCCTCGTTCGGCGCGCGATAGATGCAGTAGATCTTGTTGTCGGTGACGTAGCTGTGGACCCACTGGATCTCGGGCCCGAGCTCGCGCAGCACCGAGCACGAAGTCTGCGAGGCGCCCTTCAACTGATCCGCGCCGAGCCCGCCGACGCCGGGCATGTTCCTTTCGATGACAAACTCAGGCACCTGCGATCTCCCCCTGTCGCCGTCAACCAGCCGGTCGACGTCCATCGCCAAGACATATCATTCAATCGGCCCGGCGCGAAGCGGGGCGGCTCCGCATCCGCTGCTCGCGGCGGGCGTGAAGTTCAGCGGGCCGATTGCGGCGGCGCCGTCCAGGGCCGCACGCCCCTGAGGTCCCGCGCCCAGACGACGCGCCAGCCGGTCCCCGCCGGATAGATCTCCGCTGAGCCGCCGCGCGCGAAGTCGGCCGCGGTCAGCATCCGTGCGCGGCCGCACGCGGTCGGCGCCGTCCTGGCGCGGAGGATCACGAGGTCGGCGGAGGCGCATAGGGCGCTCGCGTCGTCGGCCGATGGCGCCCGCTGCGTCCACCAGGCGGCGATGCGCGGACGGTCGGGCGCTGTGGGCAGGCAGCGGCGGCGGTTGCAGTCGTAATGCCGCTTCATCAGGGCGTCGGCGTCCTGCGGCTCGGTGAGGCCCTGGCGGCGGGCCCAGAGGTCGGAGGCGAAGGTCTTCCTCCCCGGCCGCAGGAAGACGGCCGCGCCGTGGTCGACGATGGCCGCCGCCCCGCCGTCCGACGCGATCCAGGCGGCGGGCGGCGCAGGGCGCGGCCAGAGCGAGACGGCCAGCGCCGCCGGCACGCCCAGCCAGCGCAGGCGGCCTCGCCACAGGCACAGCCACAGCACGCCGAGGAAGGCGACCGGCAGGGCGACGTCCGGCGCGCTGGAGACCACCCACGTCGACTTCGGCCACGCGGCCACCAGGCGCGCGAGCTGCAGCAGCGCCTCCACGCCCCAGCCGGCCACATGCAGCAGCGGCCCGCCCCAGCCGACGGTCTCCAAGAGGGCGCCGCCC
The DNA here is from genome assembly GCA_037201645.1 of Caulobacteraceae bacterium. Taxonomy (GTDB): domain Bacteria; phylum Pseudomonadota; class Alphaproteobacteria; order Caulobacterales; family Caulobacteraceae; genus JANWHQ01. Next base: position 9,195 of record JBBCHF010000005.1, on the reverse strand, counting down.
GCCAGCGCCGGCATGATGACGAGGCTGGACAGCGGCTCCATGGCCAGGTTGGCGGGCAGGCCGTAGATGGCGACGCGGTTGAAGTCCTGGATCGCGAACGGCCCGGTCGCAAGGCCCGCCACGAAGCTGACCGCCACCCCGGCCATCAGCCAGGCGACGGCGCCCTGGACCATCCGGATCGGCCAGGGCGTGTTGATCTCGCGCGGCGGCCGCGGCCAGGCCTCGGCCAAGGCGACGAGGGCCGCGGTGGCGGCGAAGGACATCTGGAAGCCGGGCTGGTCCACCGCCTCGGGCTGCAGCGCCAGCACCACCAGGGCGGCGACAGCCAGGGCGTGCAGGCTGATCGCCCGCCGGTCGGCCAGGATGGCGCAGAAGGCGGTCGAGACTGTCACCGCCGAGCGCACAGCCGGCGGCGGCGCGCCGGACACCACGAGATAGACGGCGATGGCGACGAGGCCCGCCCCTGCCGCGACCTTCTTGCCGGACACCCGCAGCGCCGCCCATGGCCACAGCGCGATCAGGGTGCGCGCCAGAAGGAAGACGAAGCCGCCGACGATGGCCATGTGCACGCCGGAGATCGACAGGATGTGGGTCAGGCCGGCGTTGCGCATGTCGGCGACCGCGTCGGGCTGCAGCCAGGCCTCGTGGCCGGTGGTCATGGCCACGGCGACGCCGCCGTCGCGCGGGCCCATGTCGTCGATCATCCGCCGCGCCAGCGCCCAGCGCGCCGCGTTCACGGCCATGGCGACGCGCAGGCCCAGCGGCGGCCGCGGCCCCTCGACCATGATCGGCTCGGTCAGGGAGAAGCCGACCGCGCCGACCCGCTGGAAATAGGCGTCGCGGGCGAAGTCGTAGGCGCCGGGGCTGGCCGGCTCCGGCGGGGGACCGAGGATGGCGCGCAGGCGCACCGCCGCGCCCGGCCCGATCAGCCCCGTCGGCCCCACCGTCACCCGCACCAGCGCCGGCAGCTTGGTTTGACCGACCCCTTCGACGGCGTAGGGCGCGATCAGCAGCCGGCCGCCGCCCGACCCGGGGCCCGCCACGTCGAGCACCCAGCCGTCCACCTGGGCCGTCGTCCGTTGCCACATGATCGGCGCCGCCACGATCCGGGCGCGCAGCTCCGCCGCCAGGAAGCCGCAGGCGGCGAAGGCGATCAGGCTGGCGGCCACCACCAGGCCCCGCCGCATCCCCCTCGCCCGCACGGCCCAGACCGCCGCGACCGCCAGCGCCGCCAGGACGACGCCCAGCCACAGCGCAGGCTCGCGCGGCAGGGCGAAATAGACGCCGCATCCGCCGCCGAACGCCACGGGGCTCCACAGGAACCAGCGGTCCGTCTGGGCGCGGACGTCGGCCAGGGCGGAGCGCCAGGCCGCCGCAAGTCTAGGAGCCAGGGCGAACGGCGTGCTAAGAGGCGCCCGCCCGGCGGACCCGCCGCCGCGCACGCCCCCCTTCGACAGACCCATCAATGCCCGCCGTCGTCACCCGGATCGCCCCCTCGCCCACCGGTTCCATGCACATTGGCACCGCGCGCTCTGCCTTGTTCAACTGGTTATATGCACGCCATTGCGGCGGCGCGTTCCTGTTGCGGATCGAGGACACCGACCGGGAGCGCTCCACCCAGGCGGCCGTGGACGTGATCCTGCACGGGCTGAACTGGCTCGGACTGCACGCCGACGCCCCGCCGGTCTACCAGGCCGCCCGCGCCGACCGGCACCGCGAGGCGGTCGAGCAACTGCTGGCCGCCGATCGCGCCTACCGCTGCTACATGACCGTGGAAGAGCTCGCCGCCGAGCGCGAGAAGGCGCGCGCCGAGGGCCGGGCGATCCGCTCGCCCTGGCGCGACCGCGACCCGCCGGCCGGGAGCAACGCCCCGTTCGTGGTGCGCTTCCGCGGCCCGCTGGACGGCGAGACCGTGGTCGACGACCTGATCAAGGGGCCGGTGCGCTTCCAGAACAAGGAGCTGGACGACCTCGTCCTGCTGCGCTCCGACGGCGCGCCGACCTACAACCTCGCCGTGGTGGTGGACGACCACGACATGGGGATCACCCACGTGATCCGCGGCGACGACCACCTGAACAACGCCGCGCGCCAGAGCCTGATCTACCAGGCGCTGGGCTACGACCTGCCCGCCTTCGCCCACATGCCGCTGATCCACGGGCCGGACGGCCAGAAGCTGTCAAAGCGCCACGGCGCCCAGGCGGTCGGCGAGTTCGAGGAGATGGGCTACCTGCCCGAGGCCATGCGCAACTACCTGGCGCGGCTGGGCTGGGGCCACGGCGACGACGAGATCTTCTCCGACGAGCAGGCCATCGCCTGGTTCGACATCAAGGACGTGGGCAAGGGCCCGGCGCGGCTCGACTGGGCCAAGCTGAACCACGTCAACACCCACTACCTGCGCCTGGCCGACGAGGCGCGCCTGGCGGCCCTGACCGCCGACGTGCTGGGCCGCCGCGGCGTGGCGCTGGATGCGGACGCCCAGGCGCGGCTGGCGCACGCGATTCCGCTGGTCAAGGAAAGCGCCAAGACCATCGTGGACCTGGCCGACCTCACGCCTTCGCCGTCAAGTCGCGGCCCCTGGCGCTGGACGAGAAGAGCGCCGCCCTGTTGACCGAGGAGACCCGCCAGCGCCTCGCCCGCCTGCACGACCGGCTGGCCGTGGTGACGGACTGGACGCTGGACGGCCTGAACGCCGCCCTGCGCGCCTTCGCCGAGGCGGAGGGCGTCGGCATGGGCAAGTTCGGCCCGGCGCTGAGGGGCGTATTGTCCGGCGGATCGCCAGCGCCCGACCTCGCCAGCGCGCTTTTTGCACTGCGGCGTGACGAGGCGCTGGGCCGGATCGACGACGCCCTTTCGCGGCCCGTGTAAGGCGCTATAAGGCGCTGGACATCAGAAAGTCCCGACCTCGCCCGATGGGCGAACAGAGGAGTTGCGCATGTACGACAACGGCGACTCGGCGAACCTGAACCTTGGCGGGAATCCTTCGAACTCCCTGTGCTGAAAGGCAGTTTGGGTCCGCAGGTGGTGGACGTGCGCAAGCTCTACGGCCAGGCGGACGTATTCACCTACGATCCGTCGTTCACCTCGACGGCGAGCTGCGAGAGCAAGATCACCTTCATCGACGGCGATAAGGGCGTTTTGCTGCACCGCGGCTATCCGATCGACGAACTGGCGGAAAAATCGACGTTCCTGGAGGTCTGCTACCTCCTGCTGCATGGCGAGCTGCCCACCGGCGGCCAATACGCCAAGTTCGAGCGCGACATCACCTATCACACGATGCTGCACGCGCAGTTCGACCGGTTCTTCGAGGGATTCCGCCGCGACGCCCACCCGATGGGCGTGCTGACCGGCACGATCGGGGCGCTGTCGGCCTTCTATCCGGACTCCATCGACGTCAACGACCCCAAGCAGCGCGAGATCTCCACCCATCGGCTGATCGCCAAGATGCCGACCATCGCGGCGCGGGCGCTGAAATACTGGCTCGGCCAGCCGTTCGTGACGCCCCGCAACAACCTGACCTACGCCGAGAACTTCCTGCGGATGTGCTTCGCGGTGCCGGCCGAGGACTATGTGATCAACCCGGTGCTGGTGCGGGCGATGGACCGCATCTTCATCCTGCACGCCGACCACGAGCAGAACGCCTCGACGTCGACCGTGCGGATGCCGGCTCGTCCGGCGCCAATCCGTTCGCCTGCATCGCGGCCGGCATCGCCTGCCTCTGGGGCCCCAGCCATGGCGGCGCCAACGAGGAGGCGCTGAACATGCTGAAGGAGATCGGCACCGTCGACCGCATCCCCGAGTACGTGGCGGGGGTGAAGGCGCGCAAGTACCGGCTGATGGGCTTCGGCCACGCGTCTACAAGAACTACGATCCGCGCGCCAAGGTGATGCAGCGGACCGCCCACGAGGTGCTGGACGAGCTCGGCAAGCACGACGACCCGCTGCTGAAGGTCGCCATGGAGCTCGAGCGGATCGCGTTGAACGACGACTATTTCGTGGAGCGCAAGCTCTATCCGAACGTCGACTTCTATTCGGGCATCACCCTGAACGCGATGGGCTTCCCCAGCGAGATGTTCACCGTGCTGTTCGCCGTGGCGCGGACGGTGGGCTGGGTCGCCAGTGGCGCGAGATGATCGAGGGACCCTGATTTCCGCATCTCCCGCCCCCGTCAGCTCTATACCGGCGAGACCCAGCGGGCCTACGTGCCGATCGATCAGCGGGCCTGAGGCCGCGCCGCCAGGATCTTCACGATCGCGTCGGCGGCGCGTTCCGCCGGCGGCGGCCCCGCCGCGGCCCAGGCTGTCCAGCGCCCTCAGCTGGGCGGCGGCCCTGCGCTGGCGCAGGGCCGGATCGTCCAGCCGCGCAGCCAGGGCGGCGGCGAGCTTTGGCCCGGTGCAATCGTTCTGGATGAACTCCGGCGCCACGGCCTCGCCGGCGGCGATGTTGAACAGGGTGATCCAGCGCGTGCGCACGATCCGCTTGGCGATCGCATAGGTCAGCGGGCCAAGGCGATAGGCGACGACCATGGGACAAGCCGGCGGCGGCCAACTCGGTGGTGACCGTGCCGCTGCAGGCCAGGGCGACCTCGGCGGCCGCCATGGCGTCGGCCTTGCCCTCGGCGTCGGCGACGACGTGCGCCGCGAAGGGCCAGCGGGCGACGGCCGCCCTCACCTCCTCCGCCACCCGTCGGCGCCGCGGCGACCACGACGCGCAGCGACGGCCGTTGGGCCATGAGGATGCGCAGGGCGTCCTCGAACGGCGGCGCCATCCGCGCGATCTCCGAGCGCCGGCTGCCTGGCAGGACCAGGACGATCCGATCGCCCGCCTCGGCCCCCGATCCGCGCGCGCAGGCGGGCCGGGTCGGCCTTCTGGGCGCCGCCGGCGAGGGCCGGATGGCCGACGAAGGTCACCGGAACGCCGGCGCGTTCGAAGATCGGCGGCTCGAAGGCGATGATCGACAGGAGGTGGTCGAAGGCGCGGCCAGGGCCTTGGCGCGGCCCGGGCGCGAGGCCCAGACCTGGGGCGCGACGTACTTGATCAGCGGCAAGGCCGGCAGGCGGCGGCGCAGGCGCCGGGCCAGCAGATAGCTGAAGCCCCAGGAGTCGATCAGGACCGCCGCGTCCGGCCGTTCGCGCCCGGCCAGGGCCGCCAGCTCGTCGGCCCGCCGGGCGGCGCGGCCATAGGCCAGGAGGCCGTCCACCAGCCCGACCACCGACAGCTCGGCCATGCCGAACGCGCTGGCGAAGCCCTCGGCCGCCATCGCCGGCCCACCGAGGCCGACGAACCGCGTCTGCGGCCCAGGCGGTCGCGCAGCGCGGCCATCAGCCCGGCGCCCAGGGCGTCGCCCGAGGCCTCGGCCGCGACCAGCATGATGCAGGGCGTGTTCACGGCGCCGCCGGCTCCAAGCCCAGGACGAACAGGCCCAGGCCGTCGGCGGCGGCCCGCACGGCCTCGCGCTCCACCACCAGCAGCCCGCCGGCCTCGCCGACGACGCCGGCCAGCCCTGCCTCGGCGGCGCGCTCGATGGTGGCGGGGCCGATGGTGGGCAGGTCGACGCGACGGTCCTGGGCCGGCTTGGGGATCTTGGCGAGGACGCCTCGCCTCGCGCCGGACGTGTCGGAAGCGGCGGCGATCAGCCGGCCGAGCATGGCGTCGGTGCCGTCTTCAGCCTCTGTGGTGACCACGGCGCCGCCGCGCGCGACCGCGGCCTGGCCGATGTCGGTCCGGCCGACCTCCCGCGCCGCCGCGACGGCCACGGCGACGTCCACCTGATCTCCGGGTGTGGGAGACACCCCGCCGAGCGGCCCGGCGCCCAGCAGCAGGTCCGGCGCTGCGTCCTGGACGGCCTCGACCGCGAAGCCTTCCTTCTCGAACACGCCGAGCACGGCGCGCAGCAGGGCGTCGTCGCCCTCGCGCGCCGCGGCGATCACGCCGGGCAGGTATCTCAACGCCTTGAGGTCCGGCTTCAGGGCCGAGAAGTCAGGCCGCCGCACCACGCCGGCGAAACAGACCTGCTCGCATCCCGCGTCGCGCAGCGCCCTGACGCAGCGGCCGAGTTCGACCAGGCCGATGTCCGCGCCGGGCCATGGCGCCAGCGCCGGATCGGCGAGGCCCTTGAGGCGGACGATGAACGCCGGCCGGCCCTGCGCCTGCAGCGAGCGGGCCACTTCGACGGGAAGGCCGCCGGCGCCGGCGATCAGCCCCAGCGGAGCCACGGCGTCAGACCTCCCGGGTCGGCAGGCAGAGCGGGCGGCTGGCGTCGGCGCGGATGAAGTCGACGATCTCCATGACGTCCGGCGAGGCGGCGAACACCCGCGCCACGTCGTCCACCCGCTCCTGAAAGGTGCCTTCCCTCGGCGAACAGCAGGCGATAGGCGGCCCGAAGATCGTTGATCGCCTCGCGCGTGAAGCCGCGCCGCTTCAGCCCGACCAGGTTCAGGCCCTCCAGGTGCGCGTGGTTGCCCCACACCGAGCCGAACGGGATCACGTCCTTGGTCACGGCCGCGAGGCCGCCGATGAAGGCGTGCCGGCCGATCCGCGAATACTGGTGCGCCGCGGCCAGGCCGCCCATGAAGACGTTGTCGCCCATCACCACGTGGCCGCCGAGGGTGGCGTTGTTGGCCATGACGATGCGGTCGCCGACGATGCAGTCGTGGGCGATATGCGAGCCGACCATGAACAGGCCGTCCGAGCCCACAGTCGTCACCCCCGCGCCCGAGCACCGTGCCGGTGTGCATGGTCACGTGCTCGCGGATGATGTTGCGCGCGCCGATGACCAGGCGTGTCGGCTCGCCCTGGTGCGCCAGGTGCTGGGGCGGGCCGCCGAGGTTGGCGAAGGCGTGGACAACGCACTGCTCGCCGATCTCGGTCACGCCCTCGACCACCACGTGCGACAGCAGGCGCACGCCGGCGCCGAGCGTCACGTCCGCCCCGACCATGCAATAGGGTCCGATCTCCACGCCGGGCGAGAGCGTCGCATCCGGGTGGACGATGGCCATCGCGTGGATCTGGGCCATCAGCCGGTTTCCACCACCATGGCGGCGAACTCGGCCTCGGCGGCCACCTTCTCCCCGACCAGGGCGCGGCCGCGGAACTTGAACACGTCGCCCCGCGAGCGCAGCACCTCGACGGGCATGCGCAGCACGTCGCCGGGCCGCACGGGGTTGCGGAAGCGGCAATTGTCCAGCGAGATGAACAGGATGGTCTTGCCCGTGACGTCGGCGTTCAGGGTCTTGGACATCAGGACCGCGCCGGTCTGGGCCAGGGCCTCGACGATCAGCACCCCGGGCATCACCGGGTTGCCGGGGAAGTGGCCCTGGAAGAACGGCTCGTTGATCGTCAAGCACTTGACGCCGACGATCGACTGGTTGGCCTGGTAGGACTCGGCCCGGTCCACCAGCAGGAACGGATAGCGATGGGGAATCCGCCGCGCCACCTCGGCGTAGTCGACCTCCACGCCCGGATCGGCTGGATTGGCGCTCATCGTTCCCCCTCTCGTGCGGCGGCCATCTTCGAAAGCCAGGCCGTCCTCGCGCATGAACCGCCGCGCGGGCTTGGCGGGATAGCCGGCCCAGCGCTCGCCGGGCGGCACGTCATGCATGATTCCGGACGCCGCGGTGATCACCGCCCCTGCGCCGATGGAGACATGGTCGGCGACGCCCGCGCGGGCCGCCGAACATGGCCCCGTCCCCCACGGTGGACGCTGCCCGACAACCCGACGTGGGCGGCGAGCAGGCAGTTGCGGCCCAGGCGCACGTTGTGGGCGATCTGCACGAGGTTGTCGATCCTGGTCCCTCCCCGATCACCGTGTCGTCCCACGCCCCTCGGTCGACGCAGGTGCAGGCGCCGATGGTCACGTGATCCTGGACGATGACGCGGCCGAGCTGCGGCACGTCCAGGGTTCCGCCGCGGCCAGCGGCGACGCCGAATCCCGCCTCGCCGATCACGGCGCCCGACAGGATGCGCACGTCGTCGCCGATCAGGGCGAAGCCGATGCTCACATTGGCGCCGATTCGGCAGCCGCGGCCGATGCAGACGCCGGGGCCGACCACGGAATTTGCGCCGATCTCGCTTCCCCGCCCGATCCGCGCGCCCGGGCCGACGACGACGCCCGGATAGAGGGCGACGTCCCTCCTCCAGGTCCGCATCAGGATCCAGGGCGGCTGCACCGGCCGCGCGGCGCGGCCGGTGCAGCCGCCCGGCCGCCCGCGCATAGGCGGCCTGAGGCTCGCCGGTCAGCAGCGGAACGCAGGTCGGCGGCAGCCGGTCGGCGAAGGCTGGCGCGATGAAGCACGCGCCGGCCGCCGTCCCGGCCAGGTCGTCCAGGTAGCGCCGGTCGGCGAAGAAGCTGACCGTCGCGGCGGACGCCCGCTCCAGCGGCGCGACGCCGCGGATCGGCCGCGCCGCCGCGTCCCCCGAGGGCGCCTCGGCCCCCGCGAGGCGAGCGAGCTCGGCCGCCTGCACCGGGCCCAGGTCCTCAAAGAATCGAGGATCCGGCATGGCCCGGCTCAGGCGGTCGCGCCGAGGATCAACGGCCGCCCGGGGCCGCGGGTCCGCCCGCCGGAGCGCCGTTGTCGTCCAGGTGTTCGCGCTCGAACGGGAACTGGGTGATCTTGGCGTCGAGCAGCTTCACGACGTCGGCGGTCACATCCATCGACGGATTGGAGCCGAACACCGCATTGCGGTCGAGCAGCAGGCCGCAGCCGCGCTGGGCGTAGACTTGGCGCAGCAGCGGATTGACCTCGGTGGCGATGCGGCCGAGGGCCTTCTGCTCGGTGGCTTCCAGTTCGCGCGAGCGGGTCTGGGCCTTGCGCTGCAGGGCGGTGACGCGCTGGTTCAGGGCCAGGGCGCGCTGCTGGTAGGCGTCCTGGCTCAGCGACGCCTTCTGGGTGTCGAGGGTCTTGCCGTCGGTCTCGATGCCGGTCTTCTCGGCCTGGACTTCGGCGTTGGCCGCGGCGGACAGCTGCTGGATGCGCTGGCCGACGTACTTGCCGACCGCCGAGGTGCCGATGGCCTGCTCGTTGGAGAAGATGCAGACGCCGGGGATCACCGGGCCGGCGACGACCGGGCCGGCCGCGGCGGCTGGCGCGGCGGCGCCGGCGGCCGGTTGGCGGGCGGCGGTCTGGGCGAAGGCGGCGCCGGACGACGCCAGCGCCAGGGCGCCGATCGCCAGAAGCGGAACGATCTTGTGAGAAGTCAT
>JBBCHF010000004.1:0-35504 GCA_037201645.1 Caulobacteraceae bacterium | reverse complement strand
CGGATATCCAGTGGGGCTGCATGCCCCGTAAGAGTTCTTGGTCCGCCCTCGTCCTTCGAGGCCCGCTGCGCGGGCGCCTCAGGATGAGGGCTACTGAGCCCGCCATCCGGTCTCCTCATCCTGAGGTGCGATCCGTAAGGATCGCCTCGAAGGACGAGGAGGCCGGACGCACGGCCGCTATGAGTTCTCCAGGGCCACGTTCAGGCCGAGCGAGCGCATCTCCTTGACCAGCACGTTGAAGCTTTCCGGGATGCCGGCCTCGAAGGCGTCGTCCCCGCGGACGATGCTCTCGTAGACCTTGGTCCGGCCGGCGACGTCGTCGGACTTCACCGTCAGCATCTCCTGCAGGGTGTAGGCGGCGCCGTAGGCTTCGAGCGCCCACACCTCCATCTCCCCGAACCGCTGGCCGCCGAACTGGGCCTTGCCGCCCAGCGGCTGCTGGGTGACCAGGCTGTAGGGGCCGATCGAGCGGGCGTGGATCTTGTCGTCCACCAGGTGGTGCAGCTTCAGCATGTAGATGTAGCCGACGGTGACCGGCCGCTTGAACGGCTCGCCGGTCTGGCCGTCGTAGAGCTGCACCTGGCCCGAGCGGCTGAGGCCGGCCGATTCCAGCAGGTCCTCGATGTCGGGGATGTGCGCGCCGTCGAACACCGGGGTGGCGATCGGAACGCCCTTGCGCAGGTTGGTGGCCAGCTCGATCAGCTCCGCGTCGGTCTCCGGCAGGACTTCGTCCGGGCCGTAGATCTCGCGCAGGCGGTCGACCAGGGCCTTGCGTTGGCCGCCGTTCTGCCAAGCCTCCAGGAGCTGGGCGATCTGCTTGCCCATGCCCGCGCAGGCCCAGCCGAGGTGGGTCTCGAAGATCTGGCCGACGTTCATCCGCGACGGCACGCCCAGAGGATTGAGCACGATGTCGACGTGGGTGCCGTCCTCCAGGTGCGGCATGTCCTCGATCGGCAGGATCTTGGAGATGACGCCCTTGTTGCCGTGACGGCCGGCCATCTTGTCGCCCGGCTGCAGCTTGCGCTTCACCGCCACGAACACCTTGACCATCTTCATCACGCCGGGAGGCAGCTCGTCCCCGCGGCGCAGCTTGTCGACCTTGTCCTCGAACCGGCGGTCCAGGCGCTTGCGCGCCTCGTCGAACTGGCGGCGCAGGGCCTCCAGTTCGCCCATGGCCTTCTCGTCGTCCAGCGCGATCTGCCACCACAGGCCCGGCGAGATGTCGTCGAGCTTGTCGGCGCTGATCTCCCCTCGGCCCAGGCCCTTGGGGCCGGAGACGGCGGTCTTGCCGACCAGCAGCTCGCGCAGGCGGGCGTTGATGTTGCGGTTCAGGATGGCGAACTCGTCGTCGCGGTCCTTGCCCAGGCGGTCCACCTCGGCGCGCTCGATCGCCATGGCGCGCTCGTCCTTGTCGACGCCGTGGCGGTTGAACACGCGAACTTCCACCACCGTGCCGGCCACGCCCGGCGGCAGGCGCAGGGAGGTGTCGCGCACGTCCGAGGCCTTCTCGCCGAAGATGGCGCGCAGCAGCTTCTCTTCCGGGGTCATCGGGCTCTCGCCCTTGGGGGTGACCTTGCCGACCAGGATGTCGCCCGGCAGCACCTCGGCGCCGATCGCCACGATGCCCGCCTCGTCGAGGTTGCGCAGGGCCTCCTCGCCGACGTTCGGGATGTCGCGGGTGATCTCTTCAGGCCCGAGCTTGGTGTCGCGGGCCATGACCTCGAACTCCTCGATGTGGATCGAGGTGAAGACGTCGTCGCGCACGATCCGCTCGGAGATCAGGATCGAGTCCTCGAAGTTGTAGCCGTTCCAGGGCATGAACGCCACGAGCGCGTTGCGGCCGAGGGCCAGCTCGCCCAGCTCCGTCGACGGACCGTCGGCGACGATGTCGCCGGCCTGGATGCGGTCGCCCACCCGCACCAGCGGACGCTGGTTGATGCAGGTGTTCTGGTTGGAGCGCTGGAACTTCGACAGGCGATAGATGTCGACGCCCGGCTTGGTCGGGTCGGTCTCCTCGGTGGCGCGGATCACGATCCGGGTGCCGTCGATCTGCTCGACCACGCCGGTGCGGCGGGCGACCACGGTGGCGCCCGAGTCGCGGGCCACCACGCCCTCCATGCCGGTGCCGACCAGCGGCGCGTCGGCCTGGATCAGGGGCACGGCCTGGCGCTGCATGTTCGAGCCCATCAGGGCGCGGTTGGCGTCGTCGTTTTCCAGGAACGGGATCAGGGCCGCGGCCACCGACACCACCTGCTTGGGCGACACGTCCATGAAGTCCACGTCGGACTTCTGGGCCAGGGTCACTTCGCCGTTGATGCGGACGGTGACCAGGTCCTCGACGATCTCGCCCTTGGCCAGCTGGATGTTGGCCTGGGCGATGACGTGCTTGGCCTCCTCCATGGCCGACATGTAGACCACCTCCTCGGTGATCTTGCCGTCCTTCACGCGGCGGTACGGGCTCTCGATGAAGCCGTACTTGTTGACCCGCGCGTGGGTGGCCAGGGAGTTGATCAGGCCGATGTTCGGGCCTTCCGGCGTCTCGATCGGGCAGATCCGGCCGTAGTGGGTCGGGTGCACGTCGCGGACCTCGAAGCCCGCGCGTTCCCGCGTCAGGCCGCCCGGGCCGAGCGCCGACAGGCGCCGCTTGTGGGTGATCTCCGACAGCGGGTTGGTCTGGTCCATGAACTGCGAGAGCTGGCTGGAGCCGAAGAACTCCCGCACCGCCGCCGCCGCCGGCTTGGCGTTGATCAGGTCGTGCGGCATCACCGTGTCGATGTCGACCGAGGACATGCGCTCCTTGATCGCCCGCTCCATGCGCAGCAGGCCGACGCGGTACTGGTTCTCCAGCAGTTCGCCCACCGAGCGGACCCGGCGGTTGCCCAGGTTGTCGATGTCGTCGATCTCGCCGCGGCCGTCGCGCAGGCCGACCAGCACCTTCAGCACCGAGATCACGTCGTCCTTGCGCAGGACGCGGATGTCGTCGGCGACGTCCTGCTCCAGGCGCATGTTCATCTTCACCCGGCCGACCGACGACAGGTCGTAGCGTTCGGAATCGAAGAACAGGCCGTTGAACATGGCCTCGGCGGCGTCCACCGTCGGCGGCTCGCCCGGGCGCATCACGCGATAGATGTCGAACAGGGCGTCGTCGCGGCCGGTGTTCTTGTCCACGCGCAGGGTGTTGCGCATGTAGGCGCCGACCGTGACGTGGTCGATGTCGAGCACGTCGATGGTCGAGAAGCCGAGGTCGGCCAGGGCCTGGATCGAGGTGGCGTCAAGCTCGTCGCCGGCTTCGGCGTAGATCTCGCCGGTCTCGACGTTGACCTCGTCGCGGGCCAGGTACTTGCCGGCCAGGGCGTCGGGCGGCAGCAGCAGGGTCTTGACCCCGCCGTCGGCGAACTTCTTGGCGGCGCGGGCCGAGATCTTCTGGCCGGCGGGCGCGATCTCCTCGCCGGTGTCGGCGTCGACCAGGGGGAAGTCCGGCTTCACCCCGCGCCAGCGCTCGGGCTTGTAGGGGGTGGCCCAGCCGCCTTCGCGCTTCTCGTAGGGCACCACGTCATAGAAGGTGGTGAGGATCTCCTCCCCGTCCATGCCGAGCGCATAGAGGAAGGTCGTCGCCGGCAGCTTCCGCCGGCGGTCGATCCGCACATAGACGATGTCCTTGGCGTCGAACTCGAAGTCGAGCCAGGAGCCGCGGTACGGGATCACCCGCGCGGCGAACAGGAGCTTGCCCGAGGCGTGGGTCTTGCCCTTGTCGTGGTCGAAGAACACGCCCGGCGAACGGTGCATCTGGGAGACGATGACCCGCTCGGTGCCGTTGACGATGAAGGTGCCCTTGTCGGTCATGAGCGGGATGTCGCCCATGTAGACGTCCTGCTCCTTGATGTCCTTGACCGACCGCGCGCCGGTTTCCTCGTCCGATTCGAAGACGATCAGGCGCAGCTTGACCTTCAGCGGCGCGGCATAGGTCATGTCGCGCTGGATGCATTCCTCGACGTCGTACTTCGGCTCCTCGAACTCGTAGGAGACGTACTCGAGGACGGCGCGTTCGTTGAAGTCCTTGATCGGGAAGACGGACTTGAAGACCGCCTCGATCCCTTCCTCGTTCCGCTGACCCGGCCGGACCTCGCGCTGGAGGAACTGCTCGTAGGAGGCGCGCTGCACCTCGATCAGGTTGGGCATCTTGACCGCTTCGGGGATGCGCCCGAACGACTTGCGGATACGCTTCTTGCCAGTGAAGGACTGGCCGTTCACGGTGAGGTTCGCCATGGTGCTCCCAGAATGCGGGCGCGCGCGGCCCGCGTTCGAAGTTCCTGCGTCCACCCTCGGTTCAGGCGGAGGCCGCCTGAAGGACGCTGGAAAGGCCCATCTTTCGATGGACGCCCCTTCGCGTGGTCGGAGGGCTCATGACCACGCCTCGGGGCTCTAGTCCCGCGACGCACGAAACGCATCGCGTCCCGCGCGAATCATATATCGCGAAGGAGGCGAGATAGGCGTTTCTGACATCGATGTGAAGAGGTTATCCCCATTTTTCTGGCCGGAATGAGGCGTAGACCAGATCCCCCTCTCCCCCTGCGGGAGAGGGTGGCCCGCGAAGCGGGTCGGGTGAGGGGTCGCGCCGCCCTCGCCGCCGCGAGCTGACTCGCAGTCGACGCGGCGATGCCGGAAAACCCCTCATCCGGCCCTTCGGGCCACCTTCTCCCGCAAGGGGAGAAGGGGAGTCGAGCAGAGCGCGGCTCTCTGGCAAGCTGCGCCGCATGGAGCCAGCCGATCCTCGCCAGCGCGCCTTCGCCCGGTCCATGCGCAAGACGCCGGTCGCGACCGAGCGGCTGTTGTGGGACCTGCTGCGCGACCGCAGCCTGGCCGGGCTGAAGTTCCGACGGCAGGTCCCGATCGGGCGCTATATCGTTGATTTCCTGTGCCTGAGGCATCGGCTGGTCGTTGAGGCGGATGGCCCGTTCCATGAGGACAGCCCGCGTGACGTCGAGCGGGATGCATGGCTGATAGCCCAAGGCTTCCGCGTGCTGCGGTTCAGGAACGAGGAGGTCTTCGCCAACCGCCGGCGCGTGCTGGAGGCGATCCTCAGGGCGGCGGACCGGCTCTAGCTCCCCCTCTCCCCTTGCGGGAGAGGGTGGCCCGCGAAGCGGGTCGGGTGAGGGGTCGCGCCGCCCTCGCCGCTGCGGACACGGCGTAAGCCGGACAGGCCTGAGAGACCCCTCATCCGGCCCTTCGGGCCACCTTCTCCCGCAAGGGGAGAAGGGGATTTGTGCGCCTCTCGCTCCCTGCCCCTACCCTGTGTGCTGACCGCTGACTACGGAGCCGCGCCATGTCCGACGTCCCATCGCCGCCCGCCGGCCGCCGCGCACGGAGCGAGGAGACCTGGGCCCAGGCTCGGGATGATTACGCGGCCGGCTTCTCGGCCGTGCAGGTCTGCGCGCGCTACGACATCGGGCTTCGCGCCTTCCGCGACCGCGCGCGGCGGGAGGGCTGGCGGCGCGCTGACCTTCCCGACCCGGAGCCGGCGTGTTTCGAGGAGGAGGATGCGGCCGACCACGGCCCGCCGACGTCGGGCGAGGACCTCGCCGCCGTCGCTCGCCGGGCCGCGGCGCGGGCGGTCAGACGCGGCCGTCTCGCCGAGGCGCGCGGCTGGTTGAAGCTGACCCGCGAACTGATGGCCCTCGCCGGGGACGAGCGCGATGCGGCCGCCTTCGCCCGGTCGTGCCAGGCCGCCGAGATACGTCGCGCGGCCGAGGCGATCCGCGCCGAACTGCACTCTGCGCACTCTGTGCACCCCGAAAATCCGGATGAGCCCGAGGACGAGGACGCCGGCGATTAGCCGAGGCCCGCCGCGGCCAGGACGGCCTGGAAGTCGTCCGGGAGCGGGGCTTCGATGCGGGTCTGGCCGCCGTCGGGGTGGGGGAACTCCAGGGCGGCGGCGTGCAGCATCAGGCGGGGGACCGGACGGCCGGCCAGGGTCAGGGCGCCGCCGTAGCGAACGTCCCCCGCGATCGGCCGGCCGATGGAGGCCAGGTGGACGCGCAGCTGGTGCATCCGCCCGGTCTCGGGGCGCAGCTCGACCAGGGCCGCGCCGGGGGCGGCCTTCAGGGTGCGGTAGCGGGTCAGGGCCGCCTCGGCGTCGGGATGGTCCGGCGGGCAGACGCGCATATAGGCCTCGCGCCCGATGGTCTCGCGCCGCAGCGGCGCCTCGATCGTCCCCGCCGGAGGCTCGGGCGCGCCGGGGGCGACGATGGCCAGGTAGGTCTTCCTGAACCGGCGGCCCATCAGCGCCTTGCCGAGGAAGCCGGCCGCGGGCTTGGTCCGGGCGGTCAGGATCACGCCGGAGGTGTCGCGGTCGAGCCGGTGGATCAGCCGCGGCCGCGCGTGGCCGGGCCGCGCGAAGGCCCACAGCAGCTCGTCCAGGGTGTTGACCTGCGCCCGCCCGCCCTGGCTCGACAGCCCCGCCGGCTTGTTCAGCGCCAGGATCGCCGCGTCCTCGGCGATCACCAGCGAACGGACGAAGGCGGTCTCCTCGGGCGTCAGGATGATCGGCCGGTCGATGGCGCGCGGTTTGCGCTGGAGACGGGGCATCAAGTCATTCCGCTCATCCCCGCGAAGGCGGGGACCCAGGTGTTTTATCGAAAAACGCAGGCGGGCTAGGCAAAGTCAAAAAGCCTGGGTCCCCGCCTTCGCGGGGATGAGCGGGTTCTAATCGGATCCGCCCCGCTTCGCGCGCAGCTCCGCCCAGCGGTCGAGGCGCTCCTTGATCCGCGCTTCGGTCCCCTCCCCGCGCGGCGTGTAGAAGGCCTGGCGCTCCATGCCGTCGGGGAAGTAGTTCTGGCCGGAGAAGCCCTCCTCGGCCTTGTGGTCGTACTGATAGCCCTCCGAATAGCCGAGCTGCTTCATCAGTTTTGTGGGGGCGTTCAGGATGTGCTTGGGCGGCATCAGCGAGCCGGTCTCCTTGGCCGCCCGCCGCGCGGCGCCGAGCGCCACATAGGCGGCGTTGGACTTGGGCGCCGAGGCCAGGTGCAGGCAGGCCTGGGCCAGGGCCAGCTCCCCCTCCGGCGATCCCAGGACCTCGTAGGTCTCGCGCGCGGCCAGGGCGATCAAGAGGGCGGTCGGGTCGGCCAGGCCGATGTCCTCGCTGGCCGCGCGGATCAGGCGGCGGGCGACGAACAGCGGGTCCTCCCCGCCCTCCAGCATCCGGGCCAGCCAGTAGAGCGCCGCGTCGGGGTCCGAGCCGCGGATCGACTTATGCAGGGCCGAGATCAGGTTGTAGTGCTCCTCCCGGTCCTTGTCGTAGGCGGGCGAGCGCTTCTGCAGCAGGCGGCCCAGCGCCTGGGTGTCCAGCGGGCCCTCGCTCTCGGCGATGTTGAACAGGGTCTCGGCCAGGGACAGCACATAGCGGCCGTCGCCGTCGGCCAGGGCGACCAGGGCCTGGCGCGCCAGGGCGTCCAGCGGCAGGGGCCGGCCGACATAGGCCTCGGCCCGCTCCAGCAGCTTCTCCAGCGCCCCGTCGTCCAGCCGCTTCAGCACGAACACCTGGCAGCGCGACAGCAGCGCTCCGTTGAGCTCGAACGACGGGTTCTCCGTCGTGGCCCCGACCAGGGTCACCGTCCCCTGCTCGACGAACGGCAGGAAGCCGTCCTGCTGGGCGCGGTTGAAGCGGTGGATCTCGTCGACGAACAGCAGGGTCGACTGGCCGGCGGCGCGGCGGGTGCGGGCCGCCTCGAACGCCTTCTTCAGGTCCGCCACGCCGGAGAACACGGCCGAGAGCTGCTGGAACTCATAGCCGGCCGCCTTGGCCAGCAGGCGCGCGATGGTGGTCTTGCCGGTGCCGGGCGGGCCCCAGAGGATCATCGAGGACAGCCGCCGCGCCGCCGCCATGCGGGCGATCGGGCCGTCGGGGCCGAGGAGGTGGTCCTGGCCCACCACCTCGTCCAGCGTCTGGGGGCGGAGGCGGTCGGCCAGGGGCGCGGGCGCGTCGGGCTGCAGGCCCGCGGCTTCGAACAGGTCGGACATGGCCGCAGGGTATCAGATGCCGGGGCGGAACGGATGGCCCATGCGCCGGCTTTGCGGCGCGCGCGGCCTTCGGCTAAAGGCTGTCTCGCCCGCCCGCAGACGCGGCCGTCAGCCGCCGTTCAGCCCGCGGCGTCAAACCACCGTCCGGAGGACTCCTGCATGGCCGACGCCGACGCCCTGAAGGCGCTCGAGGACAAGGTCGACGAACTGGCCCGCCGGGTGAGGACGCTGGAGGACATCCACGCCGTCCGGACCCTGCAGTTCAAGTACGGCTACTATTTCGACGTCTGCCTCTACGAACAGATGGTCGACCTGTTCGCCGACGACTGCGAGCTGAAGTTCCTCAATGGCATTTACAAGGGCAAGGTCGGCGCGCGGCGGCTCTACATCGACTGGCTGCGCGGCCTGTGGACCACCGGCCGGGACGGTCCCCGCTATGGCCTGATGTACGAACACTTCCAGATGCAGGACATCGTCGACATCGACCCGGACGGCGTCCACGCCCGCGGCCGCTTCCGCGGCGTGATGATGGGCGGCTGGCACGAGAGCATGCAGAGCCCGCCGAACGTGCCCTCCCAGATGTGGGAGGCCGGGATCTACGAGAACCAGTACATCAAGCAGGACGGCGTCTGGCGCATCTGGCGCTTCGACTACAACATGCTGTGGCAGGCGGAGTACGAGAAGGGCTGGGCCCACTCGGAGGTCCACCTGAAGCCCCTGACCAAGACCTATCCCGAAGACCCGCGCGGCCCCGACGCGCTGACCGCCGAGACGCCCCAGGCCTGGCCGCACACGCGCGTCGTGCCGTTCCATTATCCCAATCCGGTCACCGGAAAGCCCTGGCAAGGAGAGCCATAAGTGAAGTCAGCCCTCGCCGGCGCGATCGCCGCCGCCCTGATGCTGGCCGGCGCCGCGTCCGCCGCCCCCGATCCCGCCAAGGGCAAGGCCGTGTTCAACGAGCAGTGCTCGCTGTGCCACTCCGCCAGCCCGGGCGTGGAAGGCGCCGCGCCCAGCCTGAGCGGCGTGGTCGGGCGCAAGGCCGCCGGCGATCCGAAGTTCGTCGGCTATACCCCCGCCCTGAAGAAGCTGGGCGTCGCCTGGACCCCGGCGGGGCTGGACAGGTTCCTGGCCAACCCCGGCGCCGTCGCGCCCGGCACGGCGATGCCGATCAACGTCGCCTCCGCCGCCGACCGCCAGGACCTGATCGCTTATCTCTCCAGCCTGAAGGCCGGACGCTAGGGCCCGGCCGCCCGTTCGGCGCCGCCGTCGACGCCAGGAGTCTCCCATGCGCAAACGCCTCGCCGCCACGCTCCTCGCCGCCGCCGGCCTGACGGGCCTGCTGCTCACGGCCACCGCCGCCTGCTCCCAGGCCGCCGCGCCGGACAAGGCCGCCAAGGCGCCCGCCGCGGTCGTGTTCGGCGACTGGCGCGCCGACGCGCCGGGCGTGCGCCACCGGATCACCGTCGCCGACCTGCCCGCGCCCTTCGCCACCAAGCCCAGCGTCGGCATGGCCCAGGTCGCCACGCCGCCCGCCGGCGCCCTGCCCAAGGTCCCGGCCGGCTTCTCGGTCGCCCTCTACGCCAAGGGGCTGGAGAGCCCACGCGCCATGAGCGTCGCGCCCAACGGCGACGTGTTCGTGGCCGAGCAGACCGCCGGCCGCATCCGCGTCCTGCGCCCCGGCGGCGCGGCGCCGAGCGCGAACGCCGTCTTCGCCACCGGCCTGGACCAGCCGTTCGGCGTCGCCTTCTACCCCGTGGGCCCGAACCCGCAGTGGGTCTATGTCGCCAACAACAACGCGGTGGTCCGCTTCCCCTACAGGAACGGCGACCTGCAGGCGTCCGGCCCGCCCGAAGTGATCGTGCCCCAGCTGTCGCCGCACACCGGCGGGCACTGGACGCGCGACATCGTCTTCACCCCCGACGGCAAGCGGATGCTGATCTCGGTCGGCTCGGCCGGCAACCTCGACGAGGGCATGGACAAGTTGCCGCTGGCGCAGGCCCAGGCCTTCGACGCCGAGCACGGCCTCGGCGCCGCCTGGGGCGCGGACGAGAACCGCGCCGACATCCTGGCCGCCGATCCCGAAGGCAAGGGCCTGCACGTGTTCGCCGCCGGCATCCGCAACTGCTCGGGCCTGACCCTCCAGCCGGCCACCGGCCTGCCGTGGTGCTCGGTCAACGAGCGGGACATGATCGGCGACAACCTGGTCCCCGACTACGTCACCCACGTGCAGGAGGGCGCCTTCTACGGCTGGCCCTGGTACTACATCGGCAGCCACGAGGACCCGCGCCTGAAGGGCGAGCGGCCGGATCTCGCCGGCAAGGTCACCGTCCCCGACGTGCTGATCCAGCCCCACTCGGCGGCGGTGGAGGTCGAGTTCTACCAGAGCGGGGCGGCCGGCGCCTTCCCGGCGCCCTACCAGGGCGCGGCCTTCGTGGCCCTGCACGGCTCGTGGAACCGCGCCCAGCGCACCGGCTACAAGGTGGTGATGCTGCCGATGAAGGACGGCAAGGCGAGCGGCGACTACGTCGACTTCCTGACCGGCTTCGTCGTCGACGACCAGCACGTCTGGGGCCGCCCCTACGGCATCGCCGTCCTGCAAGACGGCTCCCTGCTCGTCGGCGAAGACGCCAACGGCCAGATCTTCCGCGTCACCTACGGCAAGTAAGGTCCCTCGCCCCCGCTCGCGGGGGAGAGGGTGAGGCCCGTCCTTCGCAGCGAAGCGGAGAAGGATGGGAGGGTGAGGGGGGACTGCTGAGTCAGCAGGCCCCTCACCCTCCCGTCGCTTCGCGCCGGGCCCCTCCCTCTCCCCGCGCTGCGCGCGGGGAGAGGGAACTCAGAGGGTGAACGAGCCGGTGATCTGCTGGTCGCCGCGCTGGAGGATCACGCGCCACGAGCCGCGGCCGGCGGCCAGCGCCGCCTGCAGGTCGGCGGTGGTGGCGACGTCGCGGCCGTTGACCTGGCGCACCAGGTCGCCCGGACGCACGCCCACGCTGGCGGCCAGGCTGTCGTCGCCGACGGCGGTGACCAGCACT
This sequence comes from Caulobacteraceae bacterium, assembly GCA_037201645.1. Classification (GTDB taxonomy): domain Bacteria; phylum Pseudomonadota; class Alphaproteobacteria; order Caulobacterales; family Caulobacteraceae; genus JANWHQ01. The sequence goes on along the minus strand of JBBCHF010000004.1, from coordinate 24,456 downwards.
CCTCGCCCGCCGAAAGGATCGACGCCGAGGTCCACCGCCACCGCCGGCGACAGGTTGACCACCGTCGCGCCGCTGAACGGGTTGCGGCCGGCGATGACCCGCTCGTCGCGGGCGGCGTGGCGGGCGCCGGATCGGCGCGGGCGGTGATCGAGCGGACGGCGCCGGCGCGGCGCACCTGCAGCGCCACCTGATCGCCCGAGCCATGGTGCCGAAGCGGTAGTTCAGCCCCGCCTCGTCGTCGATCGGCTGGCCGTCGACCGACAGGACCACGTCGCCGGTCTTGATCCCCGCGCGGTCGGCCGGGGACCCGGGATAGACGTCGGCCACCAGCACGCCCTGGGGCCGGTCCAGGCCCAGGCTGGCGGCGAGCTGGCTGGTGATCTCCTGGCCCTTCACGCCGAGCCACGGGCGCACCACGGCGTGGCCGCCGCCCAGGGCCGCGTCCACCACCTGCTTGACCATCACGGCCGGGATCGCGAAGCCGACGCCGGCCGAGGCGCCCGTGCGCGACAGGATGGCGGTGTTCAGGCCCGATCAGGTCCCCGTCCATGTCCACCAGCGGCCCGCCGGAGTTGCCCGGGTTGATGGCCGCGTCGGTCTGGATGAAGAACGAATAGTCGGTGATCCCGACGTCGGTGCGCGCCAGGGCCGAGACGATGCCGTTGGTCACCGTCTGGCCGACGCCGAACGGATTGCCGATGGCCAGCACCAGGTCGCCCACCTGCGGCGTCGAGCGGGTGTCGATGGCGATGGTCGGCAGGGTCGCGCCGCCCGGGTCGATCTTCAGCACCGCCACGTCGGCGTGGGCGTCGTCGAGCAGGACCTTGGCCGGGAACTGGCGGCGGTCGGACAGCACGACCATGATCTCCTGGCCGCCCTCGATCACGTGGTGATTGGTGACGATCACCCCGTCGGAGCGAACGATGGCGCCCGAGCCCAGCGACTGCTCCACGCCCTCCTGCGGGCGCATGCCGAACATCTGCCAGAACGGGTCGACCTGCTGGCGCACCACGCGGCGGCTGAAGACGTTGACCACGGCGGGGGCCGCCTTGCGCACCACGGGGGCGAAGGACAGGCGCATCTCCGCCGCGCTCGCCGGCGGGCGGTCGGGCGTGGCGAAGCCGCCCTGCAGCGTCGCCTGGGCGCTGGACTTGGCCGGCTGGCCCGAGCAGGCCGCCAGGGTCGCGAGGAAAGGGATCAGGAAGCGGCGCATGCGCATGTGACGATCGAGCCCTCCGGCCGCCGGCCGTGCGGCGGCTTATCTCCGAATTCAAGCGGGGCTTCAAAGACTTCAGCTTTTGGACCCAATCATGACGCCCGGCGCTCAGGCGCGCGCGGTCGAAAGGCGCATGGACCGCCAGGCCGCCGCGGCCGCGAACAGCAGGATCACGCTCGCCAGGAAGAACGGCGCGCCCGCAGGCCGATCCCGCGCCAGGCGCCGACGGCGGCCGAATAGACCCCGCCGAACAGCAGGGGCGCGATGATGCCCGCCACGCTCTGCACGCTGGTGTTGGCGCCCTGCAGCCGCCCCTGCTCGGAGGACGACACCAGCCGCGTCATCAGCGACTGGATCGCCGGCCCGGACGTGCCCGACAGGGTCATGATCGGGATGGCGATGGCGAAGAAGATCGCCGTCGGCGCATAGCCGAACGCGAAGGCGCCGAGCGCGCCGCAGAGCAGGCCGAACAGGATCACCTTGGCCTCGCCGAACATCCGTACCGCCCGGCCGAGAGCCCCGCCTGGACCAGCGCCGAGCAGACGCCGAACGCGGTCAGGCACGCGCCCACCGCGCCGATGCCCCAGTGATAGCGATTGGAGGCGTAGAGCACGAAGACGGTCGGAACACCATGGTGGCGAACTGGGCAGCACCAGGATCATGGCCAGGCGGAACAGCTCCGGATTGGAGGTCAGCACCGACATGGCGCTGAACGAGCCCATCTTCTTCAGGTGGAACGGCGCGCGGCGGTCCTTGCCGAGCGATTCGGGCACGACGAAGTAGCCGTAGACCGCGTTCAGCAGGCTGAAGCCCGCGGCGGCCCAGAACGGCGCGGCCGGGTCGACGCCGCCGAGCAGCCCGCCGATGCCGGGGCCGAGCGCGAAGCCGAGGCTCATCGCCGCCTGCATCAGGCCATAGGCGCCCGCGCGCCGGTCGGGCGGGGTGACGTCGGCGATATAGGCGAAGGCGGTGGCGATGTTGGCCGAGGTGGCGCCCGCGAACATCCGGATCAGCAGAAGCTGCCAGACGCTGGTCGCCAGCCCCATGCCGAGATAGCTCAGCCCGAGCCCGGCGATGGACAACAGCAGGATAGGCCGGCGGCCGTAGCGGTCCGACAGTCCGCCCAGGATCGGCGAGAACAGGAACTGCATCAGGGCGAAGACGGTCATGAAGAGGCCGTTCATCCACCCCGCCTGAGACGCGCTGCCCGACAGCCGCTCGATCAGCTGCGGCAGGACCGGCGCGGTCACCCCCATGGCGATGGTGTCGATGGTCACCGTCACGAAGATGAAGGCCAGCGCGGCCTTGCGGCCCTGCGGCGCGGCGCCGTCCGGAGCCGCCGCCTCGGCGGTCGCGGGCAGAGGCGGAGCGTCGTGGGCCATGAACGTCCTTCGGGCAGGAGGGATCGCCGGTCCGCCAGCCGGCGGATCAGGCTTCCTGACTGATGGCCGCAGGCGTTGACTCGGTCAAGCCGCCCCGGCCGTGAAATCCCGCCATGCCGGAGAGCGCGTTGAACCCAAGCAGGATCACGTTTTCATCGTCATTACCGGCCGGAGCGCGAAGCGCGGAATGCCGGTAACCCATGAACTCAGAGATTGGAGCGTTCTTCGGCGCCGCCGCGCTCATGGGTGGCCGGGACGAGCCCGGCCATGACGGAAGGGGGATCGGCCCCTGGTTTTGGCCGGCCTGCTAGCCCAGCGCGCCGCCCAGAGACGTCAGCAAGGCCCGCCACCACTCCGCGTGGCGGCGCAGGAAGATGGCGTCCGGGAAGCCGTGGCGCGCCACGTGGGCCTGCGGGACGGAGTCCCAGCCGCGGTGCTCGACCGTCACCCGCGTCTCCTCGCCGACCGGCTCGAAGCGGATCTCGACCTCGGTGTGCTGGCCCGGCGCGAAGCCCGCCTGGCGCCAGCCGAACGCCAGCCGCGCGGGCGGCTCCCAGGCCGTGATCGCGCCGATCTCGAACACCTCCCCCGTCCGGCAGCGTCTCGATGAACCGGCCGCCCTCCCCGCCTTGGAAGGCGAGGACGCCGGCGCCGCGCGGGGTGAACTGGAACAGGGGATTGGGCCGCCACCACAGGGCGATGTCGCGGGTGAACACCTCGAACGCCCGCTCCGGCGTGGCCTTCACCCGCAGGGCGACCAGGACGCTGGAGGTCATCCCTCCCCCTCGATGTGCGCCTTGAACGCGGCGAGCTGGTCGGTCCACAGCCGCTCGGTCTCCTCCAGCCACTGCTTCAGGTGGGCCATGGGCTGGGGCCTCAGGCGATAGATGCGCACCCGCGCGTCGAACTCGGGAGAGACCTCCTCGACCAGCCGGCTGTCGCGCAGCGTCTTCAGGTGGCGGCTCATGGCCGGCGGCGACAGGCCGACGGCCTGCGCCAGCTCCCCCGCCCGCCGCGGCCGCTCGCGCAGCAGCTCCACCACCCGGCGCCGGTGCGGGTCGGCCAGGGCGGCCAGGGTGCGGTCGAGGACGCGCAGGGACTCGCCGCTCACGCAGCGCCTCCGCCGAGGGTCGCGGCGAGCTTGGCCGGGGCGGTGTTGCGCCAGGCCATGGCCAGGGCGCCGCGCAGGGTCGCCTCGTCGGCGGCGGCCAGGATCACGTGCGTGGAGCCGCCGCGCCCCCAGCCGCCCGGGACGGCGCGAACACCGCCGGTTCGGCCGAGACCACCACCTCCTGCTGCTCGGGCGTCAGCTTGACCATGCCGCGGTCGGCCGCGGCGCCCAGGGTCGCGAAGATCTTTCCCCGCACCCGGAAGTCCGGATGGCCCATGTGGCTGGCCTCGATCGCCTCCGGCAAGGCCAGCGCCAGCCGGCGGAAGTCGTCGGCCGTCACAGGCGCGGCCGCGTGGTGAAGCCGCCGGCCTTGTCCCAGTCCTCCGACGTCATCTCGGCGACGGTCTGGCCGAACGTCCAGATGTGGCCCTCCGGATCGACGGCGCGGTAGGTGCGGTCGCCGTAGAACTGCGTCTCCGGCTCCTGCTGGATCACGGCGCCGGCCCGGCGCGCCCGCTCGCAATGGCCGTCGAGGTCCGCGTCGAGCTGGACGTGGACGGTCTGGGTGTTGGCGCCGCCGATGGATTTCGGGCTTCGGTGCTTCTCGCTCCACTCGCTGGCGACCATGATCATGCTGTCGCCGAAGGTCATCTCTGCGTGGGCGAGCTGGCCCTGCGCGTCCATCAGCATCATCGCCTGCTCGAAGCCGAACGCGGCCTCAAGCCAGAGCACGGCGGCTTTGGGGTCCTGGTAACAGACCGCCGACGAAAGGGTTCGACATTGTGGGGCCTCGACCATAATACGATCCTCATTCCGTTATAGCGGAATATTTCTCCAACTTTGCAACTATCGTCAAGCACGAAAACGGCCGGCGGTGGAGGCCGCCGGCCGTCGAATTCGTCTGGTGGTGTGGCCTAAGCCTATTCTGCGGCCAGGGCCTGCTCGGGGCCGGAGTCCAGGCGCCATCCTGCAGATCGGCTCGGTGGCCGGCCCGGCCATCTCGCTGCTGATCAGCTATTTCGTGCTGAAGGCGTTCCTCGACATGCCGCCGATCCACGCCGCGTTCGGGGTGATCCACGGCTGGCAGCTGATCTTCATCGTCGTCGGCCTGCCGGGCCTGCTGATCGCGCTCCTGATGGCCTTCACCATGCCCGAGCCGGCGCGGCACACCATTCCCGACCAGGTGGCGGGCTTCGGGGGCAAGCCGGCCAGCTTCGCCGCCGGCCTGACCTCGTGGTTCACCGATTTCGGCCTGGCGCTCGGCTATATCGGCAAGCACTGGAAGGTGTTCGCCCCGATGTTCGGCAGCCTGTTCGTGGGCTCGCTCGGCGCCGGCGCGGCCGCCTTCATGCCGATGTTCTACCAGCGCCAGTTCGGCTGGGGCCCGGCGCAGCTGGCCGGGCTGAACGTGATCCCGGCCTTCGTCCTGATGCCGATCGGCCTTTTCGTCGGCGTGTGGCTCGCCGAGTTCCTGGCCAGGAAGGGGCGCGACGACGCGGCCCTGCTGACCCAGATCATCGCGCGGCTGATCGCCCTGCCCGGCATGTTCGCGGTGATGATGCCCAACCCGTGGCTGGTGTGGGGCTTCGGCACGCTGGCGATGTTCTCGATCGGCATCGGCGGCCCGTCCCAGAACGCCGCCTTCCAGATCGTCACCCCCACCGAGCTGCGCGGCAAGATGACGGCGCTGTACCTCTTCATCTACAGCGTCATCGGCGTGGCGTTCTCGCCGGTGATCACCGGCTTCATCTCGGACTTCATCCTGCACGACGAGTCCAAGCTGCGCTGGGCGATCTTCGTGCCGGCGCTGATCTTCGGCCCGATCTCCCTGATCATCACCCTGCTCGGCCTCAAGCCCTACGAGCGCGAGGTCAAGCGCCTGAAGGCGCTCGAGGGCCGCTAGGCCAAGCCGCCGTCGTCCAAGGACGACGGCGCATCCAGCTCAGCAGACGTCCTCGTCCCGAGGCGCCCTCCGCGGAGGGCCTTCAAGGGCGCGGATTTCGGCTTCCCAGAACGCAAGGACCACCGGAATGCCCGGCATGTACATGGACTCCCTGACCGGCAAGGTCGCCTTCATCACCGGCGGCGCCTCGGGCATCGGGCTCGGCATGGCCCGCGCCTTCGTCAACGAGGGCATGAAGGTGGTGATCGCGGACATCTGGCAGGAGCACCTCGACGACGCCCTGGCGGGGTTCGAGGAGGCGGGCCAGGGCGACCAGGTCCATACCATCCGGCTCGACGTCTCCGACCGCCCCGCCTACGAGCGCGCCGCAGCCGAGACCCTGGAGCGGTTCGGCAAGCTGCACGTGCTCTGCAACAACGCCGGCCTCGGCGCCGGCATGCGGCTGAAGACCACCACCTACCAGGACTGGGACTGGGCCATGGGGGGTGATGATCGGCGGGACGGTGAACGGCATCGTCAACTTCCTGCCGAAGATGATCGAGCACGGCGAGGGCGGGCACATCGTCAACACCTCCTCGATGTCGGCGGTGCTGCAGCCGGCGATGATGGGCGGGGAGACCTACACCACCGGCAAGGCGGCCGTGGTCGGCATGCTGGAGCAGGGGCGCCTCGACCTGGCCGAGGACCGGATCGGCTGCTCGATCCTGATCCCGGCCCGGTGCAGTCCAACATCTTCAAGATCGGCCAGACCCGCCCCCGACCGCTTCGCCAATCCCGAGGGCGCCGCCCCGCCCGCCGGCCGATGGATCCGAACGCCGGCCGCAATCCGCTCTGGATGGACCCGGACCGCGTCGGCGAAATGGTGGTCGAGGGCGTCCGCAAGAACGCCCTCTACATCTTCACCCACTCGATGTTCCGCGAGGGCATGCAGGAGAAGTTCCAGAAGATGCTGGACGCCCTGCCCGCCGAGCCCGATTCCGAAGAGCTGAAGGCGGGCCTCGGCATGTTCCTGCACAACCCGATCTACGCGCCGGGCGACGACGCCAAGTAGCCGCCGGCGCGGGGAGACCAGCGATGCGATTCGCCGACTACATGGCGGCTTTCAACCGCTACGACGACGAAGCCCTGATCCGCGACTTCTGGACCGAGGACTGCGTGATGCAGTCGGGCCCGCGCATCTACCGCGGCCACGAGGGCATGCTGGAGTTCCTGCGCTGGGCCCACGACGGGGTGCTGGAGACCATGCGCCCGCAGGCGGTGGTCGAGGACGGCGAGCACATCTTCGTCGAGATCGACATGGACTTCACCGCCACCGAAGACCGGCCGGCGTTCACCTTCGGCCCGCTGAAGACCGGCGAGACCGTGACCGTGAAGTTCTTCGCCTTCTACACCACCCGCGACGGCAAGGTCGCCTACCTGAAGACCGCCACCTGGCCCCCGGGGGTGGGGGTCAGTCCCCGGCCTTAGGCCTAAAAGCCGCTCATCCGGGGATGCGCGGCGCCGACTAGGGTCGCCGTCTCCGGAACGAGACCGCCGGCCGGGCGGGCCCGCTGGGGGCCCGCCCGGCCGACAGGAGCCCCTACTGGCCGCTCAGGCCGCCAGGCCAGCCGGTGCTCATGCCATAGGGCGCCGAGCCGCCCACCGCCTCCACGAGGTCGATCTTGCCCTCCGGGGTGATGCGGAAGGCCTCGACGATCTGGATCGAGGACGGCCGGCTGAAGAAGCTCATGTCGTAGTCGGTGCCGTTGGTCAGGTGCACCTTGGGCACCGTGCCGCCGTGCTTGAAGATGCCGTAGGCCACGACCACGCCGCGCTCCGGATCGGCGACCACGAACCGCCGCTTGGCGATCTCGGTGGACCACGCCGTAGTAGCCGGTCGAGAACTGCTCCTTGCAGCTGAACGAGAACGGCTGGAACGCCTGGCCCTTCTGGACCTCGGTGTTGTTGGTGGTGGCGACGCCGTTCTCCAGCCGGTTGCAGGTGGCGGTGAACGGGTAGTAGCCGTGGCCGTCGTTCCGCTGCAGGCCCTCGAAGTAGTAGTCGGCGTCGGTGATCAACTCCTGGCGGTCAGGCGCTTGTCGGCCGGCACGGTCTGCAGCCAGGCGGCCGGCGGCGTCTTCATGGCGTTCAGGTTGTCGACGCCCGCGTCGTTCCACGCAGGGCCGCCGCCCTTCTTGTAGAAGCTGACCTCGATCTCGGTGATCCGGTTCAGCTGCACGCGAACGCGCATGGCCATCAGGTTGTCGGCGTTGGGGCCGTGGCCCTCCTTCATCGTGCGCATCACGACGATCTGGCCGTCGTCCGGATCGGCGAAGTAGTGGGCGTAGGTCCCCATGCCCGAGGCGGTGGCCCAGAAGCCGTCGCCGATCTTCAGGATCGAGCCGCCCTCGGTGTACTGGACGTCCTTGGACAGCGGCAGGCCCGAGGGGTCGTGCGCGACCATGGCGGCGGCGACCTGGTCGGCCAGGGCCTCCAGGCAGGCGCGGTCGCAGTTGGACGGGATGGGCTGGGGCGGACGCGGGGTCTGGGAGATCGGAAAGCCGTGCGGCCCCCACCGCCGGCTCGGGCGCCTCGACGGGGGCTGCCGCCGCCTTGGCCGGCTTGGCGCTCGCCACCCCATAGCCGCCGCCAGGCTCGCACCCGCCAGAATCGCCGTCGCGGCCACGCCTGCGGCCAGCACCTTGGTCTTCATGAACGCCCTCCCTTTGTTGGCTGTTTGCAGGGACCGTGGCCTTTGAAAGGGAACCCTGTCAATCAAGGTCAAGCCGTACGCGAAGGGGATCGAAAGAAGGGCTGGACCGTTCCCTCGGGCTACAACGGAGCCCAGCCCATGCCCGCCCCTTCCACGGACCGGCCCAAGAACCTCGAGACCGAGCAGGAGGACGCCAAGATCCCCCGCAGCGAAGGCCGCCCGCCCCGCGCCGCCAGCGAGCCGCGCGGCTCGGAGGGCTCCGCCCGCACGCCCAAGACCCGCTCGACCCGGCGTCCGGCGAGAACTGATCGGGGCAAGCGCGCGGCGGCCGATTGCGCGGGGCCGCAAGCGCCGATAGCCTTCCGGCCGTCAGCCGTGGGTACAGCCATGTTGAAGCGCCATTCGATGGCCGGGTTGCTGCAGCCGTTGCACGACCTGGGCTGGACGCCGGCGCGATCCTCGACATCGGCGTCGCGACGGGAACCAAGGGCCTCTATTCGGTCTGGCCTGACGTGCCGGTCTGCCTGATCGAGCCGTCGCCGGACGCCATGCCGTTCATGCGCCAGATCGCCGAGCAGCGGCCGAACGTCACGATCTACAACGTCGCCGCCAGCAACCGCTCCGGGGTCCGCCAGGCCTTCAAGCACGAGGAGCGGCTCAACATCCATTTCGACAAGGCCAAGCCCGCCTGGAAGCCGACGGAAGTGACGGCGATGACCTGCGACGAGATCGTCGCGGACGCCGGCCTGACCGGCCCGTTCATCTACAAGCTCGATACCGACTCCCACGAGCTGGAGGTGCTGGAGGGGTCCGCCGCGACCCTGGCCCAGTCGGACCTGTGCATCATCGAGCTCAACATCTTCTACGCCCTGGTGAAGCTGAGCGCGCCCAACGACATCTGGCGGGTCATGGACGCCCATGGCTTCTCGCTGTTCGGCGTCGCCGACATCGGCCACGGCGAGAGCGGGATCCTGCGCTCGCTCGACCTCGCGTTCGCCCGCGCCGACAGCGAACTCTTCAAGCTCGCCCACCTGCATTCGGCCAAGGCGTTCCGGGATCGCCCGGAGATCCTGACCCTGTAGGCGCGCCCTCGCCTCGCCCGGCGCCGCTAGGACGCCGGACCGATCTGGGCGATCCGCGAGATGCTGAAGGACGTGTGCGGGGAGCGGAACAGCTCCGAGCGGCAGCTTTCCTGGCACTCGTCGGTCTGCCATTCGAGGATGCGGTCGGACGGCCGGTAGGGATACAGCAGCGGATTGTTCTCGAACTTGCGCCCGTCCTGGCGCGTCATCGCCTTCTGGCGGCGGTTGACGTTGTAGAACAGCGCGCCCGGCGCCGCGGTGCGATAGATCTGGTCGATGTAGGAATCGCGGATCGCCTCGTCCATTTCCATGAACGAGTTGAAGTTCAGCGCCACCTCCACCGAGCGGTCGGGGACCCTCGCCACCTCGCTGGTCTCCAGGACCAGAAGGTCTGTTCGGAGCGCGAAAAGTCCGGCGTCTCGCCAAACCGGATTTGAACACCGGGCAGATAGTCGCGCGCATGCAGCATCGCGTTCAGCAGCATCTCGGGCAGGTCGACCATGACGTAGTGGCGCACCAGGCCCGCGTCGCTCATCAGCATGGCGAAGAAGCCGGCGCCGGAGCCGATCTCGAGGAACACCCTGGGCGCATCGCCGCCGCGCCGGCGCAGCAGCCGCGACAGCCGCACCGCGTACCAGTAGAGCCGGCCGGGTCCCCCAGGTTTGGAGACGAGGCGGAAGCGGTCCAGCGTCGCGACGTAGTCGTCCAGAACCTCCTTCTCCCGAAGAAAACGGAGGATCGCCGCGTGCTCGATCTGCTTGCCGAGACCGCCGACCTCGCCGGTGTCCGCCGCCCGCATCAGCTCGGCCCATATGGGCATGTCGCGGTTGGAGGCGACCCCGGCGGGCAGGCGGGCGGCCCCGTAGCCGTGGGCCTTGTTCAGCGCCGAGGCCGACACCCGCTCGCCGCTGTCGAGGACCGGCGCGAAGGATTCCACGAGCCGCCGCCAGAAGGGATTGATCTCCGCGCTGGCGCCTATGCCCTGGGTCCTGATGCGGTCGAGCAGCGCGTTGATCGCGTCCATGCCAACTCCGGAACTGACCGATCCCTAGTAGTCGCGGTGGGGCCGGCTGCATAGCGCGCAGAGGGTGGCTGCATAGCGCGCAGAGGGTGCGCGGCGCATAGCAAAACGGCCGCCGGGGGTGAGCCCTGGCGGCCGGTGATGTCTCTGCTCCCTCCCCTTTATGGGGAGGGTGGGCGCCGTGAAACGGCGGACGGGTGGGGGAGTGAGACACATCCCCACCCTGGCCGCTTATGCGGCCCGTCCCTCCCCATGAAGGGGAGGGAGGAGGCGGCTATTCGAGGATCTTGGAGACGACGCCGGCGCCCACCGTGCGGCCGCCTTCGCGGATGGCGAAGCGCAGCTTCTCCTCCATGGCGATCGGGGTGATCAGCTCCACGTTCAGCTCGGCGTTGTCGCCGGGCATGATCATCTCCACGCCTTCCTTCAGCTTGATGATCCCGGTCACGTCCGTGGTCCGGAAGTAGAACTGAGGGCGGTAGTTGGAGAAGAACGGCGTGTGCCGCCCGCCCTCTTCCTTGGTGAGGATGTAGGCCTCGGCGGTGAACTTGGTGTGCGGGGTGATGCTGCCCGGCTTGCACAGCACCTGGCCGCGTTCGATCTCCTCGCGCTTGGTGCCGCGCAGCAGGACGCCGACGTTGTCGCCCGCCTCCCCCTGGTCCAAGAGCTTGCGGAACATCTCCACGCCCGTGCAGACGGTCTTCTGGGTCGGGCGGATGCCGACGATCTCGACTTCCTCGCCGACCTTGACGATGCCGCGCTCGATCCGCCCCGTGGCCACCGTGCCGCGGCCCGAGATCGAGAACACGTCCTCCACCGGCATCAGGAACGGCTGGTCCTTCGGGCGTTCCGGCTGCGGGATGTAGGCGTCCACCTGCGTCATCAGCTCCAGGATCGCGTCCTCGCCGATCACCGCGTCGCGGTTCTCCACCGCCGCCAGGGCCGAGCCCTTGACGATCGGGATGTCGTCGCCCGGGAAGTCGTAGGAGGACAGCAGCTCGCGCACCTCCATCTCCACCAGCTCCAGCAGCTCAGGGTCGTCGACCATGTCGACCTTGTTCAGGAACACCACCAGCGCCGGCACGCCCACCTGGCGGGCCAGAAGGATGTGCTCGCGCGTCTGCGGCATCGGGCCGTCCGCCGCCGACACCACCAGGATCGCGCCGTCCATCTGCGCCGCGCCCGTGATCATGTTCTTCACGTAGTCCGCGTGCCCGGGGCAGTCCACGTGCGCATAGTGGCGGTTCTTGGTCTCGTACTCCACGTGCGCCGTGTTGATCGTGATCCCCCGCGCCTTCTCCTCCGGCGCAGCGTCGATGTCCTCGTACTTCTTCGCCGTCGCCCCACCGGTCTTGGCCAGCACCATGGTGATCGCCGCCGTCAGCGTCGTCTTGCCATGGTCCACGTGACCGATCGTCCCAATGTTGCAGTGCGGCTTCGTGCGCGCGAACTTTTCCTTGGCCATCTTCTTCAGCTCCGGCCCTTAAGGGCCAAATTGCGGGGTTGATTAGGCGTACTTCTTGATCACTTCGTCGGCCACGGCCTGCGGCACGGGCTCGTAGTGGTCGTAAAGCATGGTGAACTGGGCGCGGCCCTGGCTGAACGAACGCAGCTGGCTCACGTAACCGAACATGTTGGCCAGCGGCACCATGGCCGTGACCACCTGGGCGTTGCCGCGGGACTCGGTGCCCTGGATCTGCCCCCGGCGGCTGTTCAGGTCGCCGATGACGTCGCCCATGTAGTCATCGGGCGTCACGACCTCGACCTTCATGATCGGCTCGAGCAGCTTCGGCGCGGCCTTCTCGCGAAGTTCGCGGAAGGCGGCGCGCGAGGCGATCTCGAACGCCAGCACGCTGGAGTCCACGTCGTGGTAGGCGCCGTCGATCAGGGTGGCCTTGAAGTCGATCACCGGGAAGCCGGCGAGAAGGCCGTTGTCCTTGGCGGACGCGATGCCCTTCTCGACGCCGGGGATGAACTCCTTCGGCACGTTGCCGCCGACGATCTTGCTCTCGAACACGAAGCCGGTGCCCTGCTCGGTCGGTTCGAAGACGATCTTCACCCGGGCGAACTGGCCGGTGCCGCCGGTCTGCTTCTTGTGGGTGTAGTCGATCTCCGCCTTGCGGCCGAGGCTCTCGCGGTAGGCCACCTGGGGCGCGCCGATGTTGGCGTCGACCTTGTAGGTGCGCTTCAGGATGTCGACCTTGATGTCGAGGTGCAGCTCGCCCATGCCCTTCATGATCGTCTGGCCCGACTCCTGGTCGGTGAAGACGGTGAAGGACGGGTCCTCGGCGACCATCTTGCCGAGCGCGACGCCCAGCTTCTCCTGGTCGGCCTTGGACTTCGGCTCGATGGCGATCTCGATCACCGGCTCGGGAAGGTCATGCGCTCGAGGATGACCGGCGAGCGGGTCGGGTCGCACAGGGTGTCCCCGGTGCGGGTGTCCTTCAGCCCGGCCAGGGCGACGATGTCGCCGGCGAAGGCTTCCTTGATGTCCTCGCGGTTGTTCGAGTGCATCAGCAGCATGCGGCCGACGCGCTCGCGCTTGTCGCGGGTGGAGTTCAGAAGGCCCATGCCGCTCTCGAGCTTGCCCGAATAGATGCGGCAGAAGGTCAGCGAACCCACGAACGGGTCGTCCATGATCTTGAAGGCGAGGACCGACAGGGGCTCCTCGTCGGTCGCGTGGCGCTCGACCTCGGCCTCGGTCTTGTAGTCGATGCCCTTGGTCGGCGGGATGTCCGCCGGCGACGGCAGATAGTCGACCACCGCGTCCAGCAGCGGCTGCACGCCCTTGTTCTTGAACGCCGAACCGCAGAGGATCGGATAGAAGGCGCCCGTCAGCACGGCCTTGCGGATGCACTTCTTCAGCACCTCCTCGGACGGCTCCTCGCCGCCCAGGTAGGCTTCCATCGCCTCGTCGTCGAGTTCGACGGAGTTCTCGATCATGTACTCGCGCGCCGCGGCCGCGGCGGCCTGCATGTCCGCCGGGATCTCTTCGTCGTGGTAGTTCGCGCCGAGGCCTTCCGATTCCCAGACCACCGCCTTCATGCGGACGAGGTCGACCAGGCCCTTCAGCGCGGCTTCCGAGCCGATCGGCAGCTGGATCGGCACGGCCTTGACGCCGAGGCGCTCGCGGATGGTGTCCAGGCACATCTGGAAGTCGGCGCCGGTCTTGTCCATCTTGTTGACGAACACGATGCGCGGGACGTTGTAGCGGTCGGCCTGGCGCCAGACCGTCTCGGTCTGCGGCTCCACGCCCTGGTTGCCGTCGAGCACCGCCACGGCGCCGTCGAGCACGCGCAGGGACCGCTCCACCTCGATGGTGAAGTCCACGTGCCCGGGGGTGTCGATGATGTTGAGGCGCTTGCCCTTCCAGAACGCGGTCGTGGCGGCGGAGGTGATGGTGATCCCCCGCTCCTGCTCCTGCTCCATCCAGTCCATGGTCGCGGCGCCGTCGTGGACTTCGCCGATCTTATGGGACTTGCCGGTGTAGTCAGAGGATCCGCTCCGTGGTCGTGGTCTTCCCGGCATCGATGTGCGCCATGATGCCGAAGTTGCGGTAGTCCTCGATTTTATGCGTGCGGGGCATGGAGTTGCTCTGCGGGAAGCTGTGCTGTCGGGCGGGAAAAACGACGGCGCGGGCGATTTAGCTCAAACCGCCCGCACAAGAAAGCCGTTCTGGGGAACTCACGATATAGGGGATTACCAGCGGTAATGCGAGAAGGCGCGGTTCGCCTCCGCCATTTTATGGGTGTCTTCCCGCTTCTTGACGGCCGAGCCGCGGTTGTTGGCCGCATCCAGCAGTTCGCCCGCGAGCTTTTCGGTCATGGTGCTTTCGCCGCGGTTGCGCGCGGCGTTGACCCAGCCAGCGGATGGCCAGGGCGCGGCGCCGCTCTGGGCGCACTTCGACCGGCACCTGATAGGTGGCGCCGCCGACCCGGCGCGAGCGCACTTCCACCGAGGGGGCGACGTTGTCGAGGGCGGCGTGGAAGGTCTCCAGCGGACCCTGGTCGCGGCGACGCGACTCCAGAAGGTCCATGGCGCCGTAGACGATGTTCTCGGCCACGGCCTTCTTGCCCTCGTACATGATGCCGTTCATGAACTTGGTGACGATCAGGTCCCCGAACTTCGGGTCCGGCAGGACTTCGCGCTTCTCGGCGCGGTGACGACGCGACATGTCTTGTTCCTTCTAGATCCCGGCCTTCGCCGGGATGACTCTTCGCTTCGCTCGGATCACTTCGGCCGCTTGGCGCCGTAGAGCGAACCGCCGCTTCTTGCGGTCCTTGACGCCCTGGGTGTCCAGCACGCCGCGCAGGATGTGGTAGCGAACGCCCGGAAGGTCCTTCACGCGGCCGCCGCGGATCAGGACCACCGAGTGTTCCTGCAGGTTGTGGCCTTCGCCGGGGATGTAGCACACCGCCTCGATCTGCGACGTCAGGCGCACCTTGGCGACCTTCCGCAGCGCCGAGTTCGGCTTCTTCGGGGTCACGGTATAGACGCGGGTGCAGACGCCGCGGCGCTGCGGCGAGCCCTTCAGGGCCGGCACGGTGTTGCGCTTCACCTTTGGGGTGCGCGGCTTGCGGATGAGCTGGTTGACGGTAGGCATCTAATCTCTTGCGTTTGGGGGCGTGTGTCTTTCGACCGGAGCGCCCCGGGCCTCTTGGGTTGGTTCGAACTCTCGTCGAGGGCGCCGATAAACACGAAACCGCGCCGGAACGCCAGCGTGGCGTTTCGGCGGCGGATGGAGGTCCTTGAGGAACGTCCGGCCTATCGGGGCGCAGGGTCGGCTAAAGCCTCGCCGGGCCTCGAAAAATGAGCGGCGTACATACGCGGAGGGGCGTCGCGGGTCAAGGGAGGGGCCTGCGGCTCCGACCCTACAAAGAGTAGCCGCCGTCGATGGTCAGGCTCGCGCCGGTGATGAACCCCGCCTCCTCCGACGCAAGATAGCTCACCAGCCCCGCGACCTCCCGCGCTTCGCCCATGCGCCGGAGCGGGATGAGCGGCAGCACATGCTCGGCGATCCCCGCCGTCATGTCGGTCGCCGTGGGCCCGGGCTGGACGTTGTTGACGGTGATGGCGCGCGGCGCGAGGTCGATGGCGGCGCCCTTCACCAGCGTCGCCACGGCCGCCTTGGTCATGGCGTAGACGCTCGCCCCCGCGAAAGCCACGCGGACCGCGCTGTTGCTGCCGATGGTGACGATCCGCCCTCCGTCGGTCAGCCTTGGCGCGGCGTAATGCAGGGCGGCGAACACGCCCCGGATGTTCACCGCCACCGTCCGGTCGAACTGCTCCGGCGTGACCTCGTCGATGGTCCCCCGGCTCAGGACGCCGGCGTTGACGACCAGGATGTCCAGGCGGCCGAACCGCGCGGCGGCGTCCTCGACCGCGGCGCTGACCTGGGCGGGATCGGCGCTGTCGGCCTTCAGGGCGACCGCCTCGCCGCCGCCGTCGGCGATCTCGGCGACGAGCGCATCGGCGGCGGCGTCGGACGCCGCGTAGGTGAAGACCACCTTCGCCCCCTCGCCCGCCAGGCGCCTTACGATCGCCGCGCCGATCCCGCGCGAACCGCCCACCACCAGCGCGACCTTGCCGTCATGTTCGCTCGCCACCTGCATCACCATTCCTGACTGATCGATCCTGAATAGGGGTGTCAGTTCCGGATCGACCGGTCAAGAACGTTTTGGATCGATCGGTCCTCTATGGTAGAAGAACGCATGGCCAGGCCGATGGAATTCGATCCCGACAGCGCCTTGAACGCGGCGATCAAGGTGTTCTCGAACCATGGCTATGAGGGCTCCTCGACCGCCGATCTGCTCGCCTCCATGGGCATCGCGCGGCAGAGCCTCTACGGCGCCTTCGGCGACAAGCGTCGCCTCTTCCTCAGGGCGCTGGAACGCTACAACGCATCGAGCATCGCCGAACTGACCGACGCCCTCGGCGCAAAGCGGAACAGCCTAGAGGCGCTCGAGGCCGCGCTCCTCGCCTTCGCCGGACCCGACGCCCAGCCCGAGGCCGGATGCCTCGGCCTGGGCTCCGTCACGGAGTTCGGCCGCTCGGACCCCGACATCAACGCCATCAACGACGCCAGCACGCGCGCGCTCCTCGCCGCGCTGGCCGCCCGTGTGCGCGAAGGCGCAGCCGCAGGGGAGATCGGCGATGTCGATCCGCAGGACGCCGCCCGCTTCCTGCTGGCGGTCCGGGCCGGGCTCAAGCTCGCCGCGCGAGGCGGCGCCGATCTGGAAGCCCTGCGCTCCACGGTCCGCATGGCGCTGCGCGGCCTGCGGGCCTGAGTTTCAGCCCGGCATTGGCCGCAGCTTCGCCCTACCCCTCCAGCGCCGCGTCCAGGGTGATCTCGGCGTTGAGGACCTTCGACACCGGGCAGTTCTTCTCGGCGCCCTCGGCGAGTTCGCGGAACCTGGCCTCGTCGATGCCGGGGATGCGGGCGCGCAGGGTCAGGGCGGACTTGGTGATCTTGAAGCCCTGGCCCTCCGGCTCGAGGCTGATCGCGGCCTCGGTGCGGATCTCCTCGGGGGTGAAGCCGGCGGCCTGCAGGCCGAACGCCAGGGCCATGGAGAAGCAGCCCGCGTGGGCCGCGGCGATCAGCTCCTCCGGATTGGTGCCCGGCCCGTCCTCGAAGCGGCTCTTGAAGCCGTAGTTCGTGGCGCTGAGCACGCCCGAGCCGGAGGTCAGCTTCCCCGTGCCATTGCGGCCGTCGCCGTTCCACACCGCGTTCGCCTTGCGGATCATGGTCCCACTCCCTGTTGCGATCGATGAAAAGGACGGCGAAGGGGTCGGCCTCCGCCGCCGGAAAGTCAACGCGCAAGCCGCCCGTCCGGCCGCCGGCCCACGCGCGCTTGACGGGCCCTCGCCCCGGCGGCATCGGTCGGGCGCGCCGATGTGGGGGCTGAGCCATGAATCCTTTTCCCGAAGACATCTTCACCGAGCCGGCCGACGTCGATCCGGACGGGATCAAGAACCTGGGGCCGCTGCGGCGGCTGGCGGGGGTCTGGCAGGGGCGCAAGGGCGTCGACCTGAACCCCAAGGCCGAGGGGCCGGAGCGGCGCGAATACATCGAGCGGATCGACATGCAGCCGATCGACCCACAGGCGAACGGGCCGCAGCTGTTCTATGGCCTGCGCTACCACGTCCACATCGTCGCCACCGACGAGGAAGGCACCTTCCACGACCAGGTCGGCCACTGGCTGTGGGAGCCGGCCACCGGGCTGATCCTGCAGAGCCTGTCGCTGCCGCGCGGCCAGGTCGCGCTGGCGGCCGGCCAGGCCAAGCCCGGCGACGACAAGCTGGTGGTGCGCGCCGAGCGCGGCTCCACCGAATACGGCATCTGCTCGACCGCCTTCCTGGAATACGCCTTCCGCACCGACGCCTATCAGCTGGAGGTCAGCTTCAATCCCGACGGGACCTGGAGCTACGTCTCCGACACCACCCTGGCGGTGCGCGGCCAGCCGCCGTTCCGCCACCTCGACCGCAACACCCTGACCAAGATCGGCGAGCCGACGCCGAACCTGCTGATGCAGACCGCCGCGGCCGTGCCCGGCTGAAGCTGCCGCGGGCGGTGAACCGTCGCCGTCCTCGACCGTTGATGCCTCGCACCGGCATGGAGGCCCGCATGGACAGGCGGCTGATCGCGGCGTTCCTCGCCCTCGCCGCCGCCTCGCCGACCGCGGCCCAGCCGGGCGCGGTGCACAAGACGACCCTGCAGCAGGTCCCCTTCCCCGGCCCGGTCTACGACAGCGTGATGGTGCGCACGGTGGTCGACCGCGGCGGCGTGGTGGCGCGCCACACCCATCCGGGTCTGGAGCTCGCCTATGTGCAGTCGGGCCTGGCTCTGGTCAGGATCCAGGGACGGCCGGACCGGCGCATGCCGTCGGGAAGCAGCTTCGCCGTGCCGGAGAAGACGCCGCACGAGGTCCGCAACGTCGGGCCGGGGCCGCTGACCATCGTCTCCACCTATGTGGTGGACCGGTCCCAGCCGATCGCCTCGCCGGCGCCCTGAACGTCCCGGCCCTGGCCCGCGCCGCCATTGTGCGGCATAAAGGCCACAATCCCGACACTGCGCACGGCCACGCTCTTTCAAACGCGCCGGGAGGGCCCGCTTGGGGAAACCCGCATCGAAGCGTCGCGCGATCGGTCCCCTCGGTCTGGCGCTGTCCGTCGCCGTCCACTTGGCGCTGTTCGCGGGCCTGTTGCTGACCATCAAGGTGGCGCGGCCGCCCGCCTCCCAGCCGGCGATGAGCGTCTCGCTGCTGCCCCGGCTGTTCCAGGCCTTCAGCCACCCCGAGCCCGTGCGCCAGGCCCGCGCGCCGGCGAGCCGCCCCACCGCGCCGCAGCCGGGGGCGTCCCCCGCCGCTCCGCCCGTCGCGGCCCAGGGCGCGGCGCCCGGCGCCCTCCCCGCCCCGGCGCCGCCCGCGCCGGCGGCGGCGGGCCTGCCGCCGAACCTCGCCAACGCCCTGCGCCGCAACTTCGGCTGCGCCAGCCCCGAGCTCTACCACCTGACCGCCGACGAGCGCGCCGCGTGCGACGAGCGCGCCGACCAGATGCGCCGCGCCGCCCGGCCCCTGCCCGTCATGGTCCCGCCCGCGAAGGCCGCCGAATGGGACGCCGAGCTGCAGCGCCGGCGCATCCAGCCGAACGCGACCTTCACGCCCTGCGAAGGCGTCGGCTCCAACCTCGGCTTCGGCTGCCTGCCCCCCAATTCGGGCCACACGGTCGCGAAGTTCTGAGCCCGGGCGGCCAAGTTTGTTCGCCGCCGGAGCACGGCGGGGCGTGCATTGACGGAGTCAATTGGCTACGAGAGTTCCTGCGCTTGAGGAGGACTCCAGTTGGCCAAGAACAACACCATCACCCTTTACGACCTGCAGCTCGCCTCGGGCTGCACCATCAGCCCCTTCGTGTGGGCGACCAAGTACGCCCTGAAGCACAAGGGCTTCGACCTCGACATCGTGCCGGGCGGGTTCACCGGCATCGCCGAGCGGACCGCCGGCCGGTCCGAGCGCCTGCCGGCCATCGTCGACGACGGCCACTGGGTGCTCGATAGCTGGCTGATCGCCGAGTATCTGGACGAGAAGTATCCCGATCGCCCGACCCTGATCGGCGATCCGGGCATCAAGCCGCTGACCGAATTCCTGGAAGCCTGGCTGTGGCGCACCGCGATCAGCCCGTGGTTCGCGGCCTTCATCGTCGACTACCGCGACCTGTCGCTGCCGCAGGACCACCAGTACGTCACCGAGACGCGCGAGCGGATGCTCGGCGGGCGCAAGCTCGAAGAGGTCTCCGTCGAGGGCAAGGCCAAGCTGGCCCAGGTGCCGCCGACGCTGGAGCCGTTCCGCCAGGTGCTGAAGCAGAACAAGTGGCTGGGGCGGCGACAAGCCCAACTACGCCGACTACCGCGCCCTGGCCGTGTTCCTGTGGTGCGCCTCGGTGGCCGCGACCCCCGCCGCTGACCGAGGACGATCCGCTGCGCGACTGGCTCGACCGCGGCTTCGACCTCTACGGCGGCCTCGGCCGGCACCCGGGCATGCACACCCTGTTCGGCCTGCAGCTGAAGGAGGGCGATCCCGCGCCGTTCGCCAAGGAGGGCGCCATGGGCGGCCTGCAGACGCGCAACACCGGCATCGCCTCCACCAAGGCCGAGACCGACCGGATCACCGGCAAGGCCGAAGCGGCCACGGCGAGCTGATCGCCCGGCCGGGCAGGCGCGCCGCCGGCGCCTCCGCCCGCCCGACCTGACGATCGGACGCCAACGAAAACGGCCCGGGATCGCTCCCGGGCCGTTCTTTCGTCTGGACTGGACGCCGGAGCCTATTCGGCGGCCGGCGCGCTTTCGCTGGCGGCCGCTTCCGCGCCCGCGGCCTCGGCGATCTCGGCCGGCAGGGCCTCCATCTGGGCGGCCTCGGCGCGCTGGGCGGTGAGCTGCTCGTCGCGGCGGGCGGCGATCTTCTGCAGGGTCCGCAGGTACGAGCCCGTGCCCGCCGGGATCAGGCGGCCCACGATCACGTTCTCCTTCAGCCCCTCCAGGGTGTCGACCTTGCCGTTCACCGACGCGTCGGTCAGCACCCGCGTGGTCTCCTGGAAGGAGGCCGCGGAGATGAACGAGCGCGTCTGCAGCGACGCCTTGGTGATGCCGAGCAGCACCGCCTGGGTCAGGGCCGGACGGCCGCCCCGGGCGATGGCCTTGTCGTTCTCGACGTCGAACTCCGGCTTGTCGAGCTGGTCGCCCTTGATCAGGCCGGTGTCGCCCGGTTCGAGGATCTCCACCTTCTGCAGCATCTGGCGGACGATGGTCTCGATGTGCTTGTCGTTGATCGGCACGCCCTGCAGCCGGTAGACCTCCTGGATCTCGTCGACCAGGAAGTTGGCCAGCGCCTCGACGCCCTGGATCCGCAGGATGTCGTGCGGGTCCGGGTTGCCGTCGATCAGGTACTCGCCCTTCTGGATGAAGTCCCCGTCGTGGACGGCGATGTGCTTGCCCTTCGGGATCAGGAACTCGACGGCCTCGCCCTGTTCGCCGTTCTCGTCGGCTTCCGGGGTGATCTTGATCCGCCGCTTGTTCTTGTAGTCGCGGCCGAACTCGACCCGGCCGGACATCTCCGCGATGATCGCGCAGTCCTTCGGACGCCGCGCCTCGAACAGCTCCGCCACCCGCGGCAGACCGCCGGTGATGTCGCGGGTCTTCGCGCTTTCCGTCGGCAGGCGGGCCAGGACGTCGCCCGGCTTCACCTCGTCGCCGTCGCCGACCGAAAGGACGGCCCCGACCGGCAGGAGGTACTTGGCCTCGCCGCCGTTGGACAGGCGCTTGTAGGCGCCGTTCTCGTCGAGCACGCCCATGGCCGGACGCAGGTCCGAGCCGCGGGGCGAGGCGCGCCAGTCGATGACCACGCGGTTGGAGATGCCGGTGGCCTCGTCGGCCTCCTCGCGCACCGACAGGCTGTCGACCAGGTCCTCCAGCCGCACGCGGCCGCCCACTTCGGTGATCACCGGGGTGGTGTACGGGTCCCAGTCGGCCAGGCGCTGGCCGCGCTTGACCTTGTCGCCGTCCTTGACGCGCAGGCGCGCGCCGTAGGGCGGCTTGTAGGCCTCGCGGTCCTTGCCATCGACCTGGACGGTGACCTGCATGTTGCGGGTCATGACCACCGCGCCCTCGGCCGTGTCGACCGTGGCGCCGACCAGGCGCACGACGCCTTCGTTGCCGGACTCGAAGAACGACTGCTCGGCCACCTGGGCCGTGCCGCCGATGTGGAAGGTCCGCATGGTGAGCTGGGTGCCCGGCTCGCCGATCGACTGGGCGGCGATGACGCCCACCGCCTCGCCGATGTTGACGCGGGTGCCGCGGGCGAGGTCGCGCCCGTAGCAGGCGCCGCAGATGCCGACCTTGGCCTCGCAGACCAGCACCGAGCGCACCTTCACCGACTGGACCGCCGCGGCCTCGACCTCTTCGATCAGGGCCTCGTCCAGATAGGTGTCGGCGGGGATGATGATCTCGCCGGTGCCCGGGTCCTTGATGTCCTCGGCGGTGACCCGGCCGAGGATGCGCTGGCCGAGCGAGACCAGCACGTCGCCGCCCTCGACCACGGCGCGCAGGGTGATGCCCCGGGACGTGCCGCAATCCTCTTCGGTGACGATGCAGTCCTGCGCCACGTCGACCAGGCGGCGGGTCAGATAGCCGGAGTTGGCCGTCTTCAGCGCCGTGTCGGCCAGGCCCTTGCGGGCGCCGTGGGTGGAGTTGAAGTACTCCAGCACGGTCAGGCCTTCCTTGAAGTTCGAGATGATCGGCGTCTCGATGATCTCGCCGGACGGCTTGGCCATCAGCCCGCGCATGCCGCCGAGCTGCTTCATCTGGGCCTGCGAACCGCGCGCGCCGGAGTGGGCCATCATGTAGATGGAGTTCACTTCCAGCTCGCGGCCGGTCTTGGGATCCTTCTTGGCCGTGGAGATCTCGGCCATCATCTCGTCGGCGACCCGGTCGGTGGACTTGGCCCAGGCGTCGACCACCTTGTTGTACTTCTCGCCGCGGGTGATCAGGCCGTCCGCGTACTGCTGCTCGTATTCCTCGACCAGGGTGCGGGTCTCCTGGACCAGGCGCTCCTTGGCCTGCGGGATGACGATGTCGTCCTTGCCGAACGAGATGCCGGCCTTGGCCGCTTCCTTGAAGCCCAGGCCCATGATCTGGTCGGCGAAGATGACCGTCGCCTTCTGGCCGCAGTGCCGGTAGACGGCGTCGATCAGGTTGCCGATCTCCTTCTTGGTGAGCGGCTTCTCGATCAGGCGGTGGCCGATCTGGGTGTGGTGCGGCAGCAGGGCCGCGATCTTCATCCGGCCCGGCGTGGTGTCGATCAGCGATCGCACGACCTTGCCCTCGGCGTTCATCTCGGTGAAGCGCGCCTTGACCTTGGAGTGCAGGGTGACGACGCCGGCGTCCAGCGCCGCCTCGATCTCGCCGAGGTCGGAGAAGGCCTTGCCCTCGCCCGGCTCGCCGTCCTTGGCCAGCGACAGGTAGTAGAGGCCGAGCACGATGTCCTGCGAGGGCACGATGATCGGCCGGCCGTTGGCGGGCGACAGGATGTTGTTGGTCGACATCATCAGCACGCGCGCTTCCAGCTGGGCCTCGAGGCTCAGCGGGACGTGCACGGCCATCTGGTCGCCGTCGAAGTCGGCGTTGAACGCGGCGCAGACCAGCGGGTGCAGCTGGATGGCCTTGCCCTCGATCAGCTTCGGCTCGAACGCCTGGATGCCCAGCCGGTGCAGGGTCGGGGCGCGGTTCAGCATCACCGGGTGCTCCCGGATCACCTCCTCCAGCACGTCCCAGACGGCCGGCTGCTCGCGCTCCACCATCCGCTTGGACTGCTTGACCGTGCCCGACAGGCCCTTGGCGTCCAGCCGCGCGTAGATGAACGGCTTGAACAGCTCCAGCGCCATCTTCTTGGGCAGGCCGCACTCGTGCAGCTTCAGCTCAGGGCCGACCACGATGACCGAACGGCCCGAGTAGTCGACGCGCTTGCCGAGCAGGTTCTGGCGGAACCGGCCCTGCTTGCCCTTCAGCATGTCGGCCAGCGACTTCAGCGGGCGCTTGTTGGCGCCGGTGATGACGCGGCCGCGGCGGCCGTTGTCGAACAGGGCGTCGACGGCTTCCTGCAGCATCCGCTTCTCGTTGCGGATGATGATGTCCGGCGCGCGCAGCTCGATCAGCCGCTTCAGGCGGTTGTTGCGGTTGATGACGCGGCGGTAGAGGTCGTTGAGGTCGGAGGTGGCGAAGCGGCCGCCGTCCAGCGGCACCAGCGGGCGCAGCTCGGGCGGGATCACCGGAACGACCGTCAGGATCATCCATTCCGGCTTGTTGCCGCTCTCCAGGAACGCCTCGATCAGCTTCAGGCGCTTGGACGCCTTCTTCTGCTTCATCTCCGAGGTGGTGGTGAGCAGCTCCTCGCGCAGGTCGTCGGCGGTCTTGTGCAGGTCGATCTTCTGCAGCATGCCGCGGACCGCCTCGGCGCCGATCTCGGCGGTGAAGCTGTCGTCGCCGAACTCCTCCTGGTAGCGGAGGTATTCGTCCTCAGAGAGGAGCTGGTTCTGCTTCAGCGAAGTCAGGCCCGGCTCGGTGACGATGTAGTGCTCGAAATAAAGCACCCGCTCGACGTCCTTCAGGGCCATGTCGAGCATCAGGGCGATGCGGCTCGGCAGGGACTTCAGGAACCAGATGTGCGCCACCGGCGAGGCCAGCTCGATGTGGCCCATGCGGTCGCGGCGCACGCGCGCGAGGGTGACCTCGACGCCGCACTTCTCGCAGATGATGCCCTTGTACTTCATGCGCTTGTACTTGCCGCACAAGCACTCGTAGTCCTTCGTCGGGCCGAAGATCCGGGCGCAGAACAGGCCGTCCCGCTCCGGCTTGAAGGTCCGGTAGTTGATGGTCTCCGGCTTCTTGATCTCGCCGAACGACCACGACCGGATCTTCTCCGGCGAGGCCAGGGAGATGCGGATCTGGTCGAAGGTCGGAGCGACCGGGACCGGGTTGAAGATGTTCAGGACTTCCTGGTTCAT
>JBBCHF010000003.1:0-105422 GCA_037201645.1 Caulobacteraceae bacterium | reverse complement strand
GGTCGGCGCCCGAGACGGCGGATCGAGGCCCGGCGGGGCAGTCGGAAGGTCGGCGTTCGCAGCCCGTCATTCGCAACCCCAACCCTCTGCAACGACCGGACCGTGAGGCCGTCATAATCGTCAGACAAGATTGTCAACATTGACAATTCGCGCTAACGTTGAAGATGCCTGAATTTTAGGCGCTGAAGCCGGCCCGCCGGCCTCTGCGCGCGGCGGCGGCCTCGCGACGGCCTGGCGCTGGGCGCGAAGCGCGGAAACCCGTCGCCACGTCGCCAGGAGACTTGACGTCCCGCCGCACAGCTCCCTTCGGAGAAGGGCTATCGGAGAGGCCAGAAAAACTGGGCCGGCCAATGATTGCCTACATTGTCCATAGGACATAGCTAGCTGCGCAGGCCGAGGCACGCGATGGGCGCGACCGGCCTCAGGGGCGGCACATTGAACCTTCGGCATCTCGTCATCGTCGCGGCGACCGCGGCCGCGCTCGTGTCGGGGGCGGCCAGCGCCGCCGTCGGCGACATCCTCAACGTCTCCTATGACGTCTCGCGCGAGACCTTCGCGGACATCAACCCGGCGTTCCAGGCGTACTGGAAGGGCAAGACGGGCCAGGCTGTCACGGTGAACCAGTCGCACGCCGGCTCCTCGGCCCAGGCGCGCGCGATCCTGGAAGGCCTGCAGGCCGACGTCGTCACCTTCAACCAGGTCACCGACGTGCAGGTCCTGCACGACAAGGGCGACCTGATCCCGGCCAACTGGCGCACCCGCCTGCCCAACCGCAGCTCGCCGTTCTATTCGGTGCCGGCCTTCCTGGTCCGCGCGGGCAATCCCAAGGGGATCCGGACCTGGGACGACCTGGTGAAGCCGGGCGTCGGCGTGGTCATCCCCAACCCGAAGACCTCCGGCAACGGCCGCTACTCCTATCTGGCCGCCTACGCCTATGCGCTCGACAAGACCAGGAGCCCGGCCCAGGCCAAGGAGTTCGCCCGCAAGTTCCTCGCCAATGTGGTGGTGTTCGACACCGGCGGCCGGGCCGCGACGACCAGCTTCGTGGAGAAGGGCCAGGGCGACGTGCTGGTCACCTTCGAAGCGGAGGCCCTGGGCACCGCCAAGCAGGTGGGCCCCAAGGTCGAGGTCATCACCCCGCCGGTCAGCCTTCTGGCGGAATTCCCGGTGACGGTGGTGGACAAGGTCGTCGACCGCCGCGGCTCCCGCGACGTGGCCGAGGCCTATCTGAAGTTCCTCTATACGCCGCCCGCCCAGGCCATCCTGGCCCAGCACTTCTATCGCGTCAGCGACCGCTCGGTGGCGGCCCGCTACCGCAGCCAGTTCCATTCGACGCGCATCCTGACGGTGGAGCAGACGCTCGGCGGATGGGACAAGGTGGCCAGGGAGCATCTGGCCGCCGGCGGCCTGCTGGATCAGGTGTTCGTGCGGCAGTGACCTCGCGGACGCCCCGGACCCTGGCGCCGTGAGCGCCGCCGTCCGGCGCCGGCGCCTGATGCCGGGCTTCGGCCTGAGCTTCGGCGTGACGCTCAGCTATCTGGCGCTGATCGTCCTGATGCCGATCGCGGCGCTGGTCTGGAAGGCCGGCGTCTCCGGCCCCGGCGAGCTCTGGGCCGGCGTCAGCTCGCGCCGCGCCGTCGCCACCTATGAACTGACGCTCACGACCGCAGCGGCCGCGACCGCCTTCAACGCGGTCGTGGGCTTCCTGCTGGCATGGGTCCTTACGCGATACCGGTTTCCGGGGCGCCGGCTGCTGGACGCCGTGGTCGACCTGCCGTTCGCCCTGCCGACCGCCGTGGCCGGCATCGCCCTGTCGGCCATCTTCGCGCCCACGGGCTGGGCCGGGGGGCTCCTGGAACCGCACGGAATCAAGGTGGCATACGCCCCCGCCGGCATCGCCGTGGCCATGGCGTTCACCTCCATCCCCTTCGTCGTGCGCAGCCTGCAGCCCGTGCTCGCGGACCTGGAGGACGGCGTCGAGGAGGCGGCGTTCATGCTGGGGGCGTCCGAGCTGGCGGTCTTCGGGCGGGTGGTCTTCCCCGCGGTGCTGCCGGCCTTCCTGTCCGGCTGCGCCCTCGCCTTCTCACGCTCGCTGGGCGAGTACGGCGCGGTGATCTTCATCGCCGGCAACATCCCGATGCGGACCGAGGTGACGACGCTGCTCACCTACATCCGGCTGGAGGAGTTCGACTATCCGGGGGCGGCGGGCCTGGCGACCGCGATGCTGGCCGCCTCGTTCGCGAGCCTGTTCGCCATCAACGCCCTGCAGTTCTGGCGCCTGCGGCGGGAGGCGCGCGGATGACGGGGCCGAGGCGCCTCCGGGTCGGCGAAAGCGCGCCCGTGCGCCTGGCCCTGGTCGGGGCGGCGGTCGTGCTGTCCGCCCTGGTGTTCGGCGCGCCCCTCGTCATGGTGTTCGGCCGCGCCTTCGCCATGGGGATCGGCGTCTACCTCCAGAAGGTCAGCGACCCGTTCGCCCTGCACGCCATCTGGCTGACGGTCCTGACCTCGCTGATCGTGGTCCCGATCAACGTCGGGTTCGGGGTCGCCGCGGCGTGGCTGATCACCCGGCACCAGTTCTGGGGACGCAGGCTGCTGACCACCCTGATCGAGCTGCCGGTGTCGATCTCCCCCATCGTCGCGGGCGTGGCCTACCTCTTCCTCTACGGCTCGCTGGGCCTGTTCGGGCCGTTCCTCGACGCCCACGGCTGGCGGATCATGTTCACGGCGCCGGCGATCTTCCTGGTCAGCCTGTTCGTGACCAGCCCCTATGTCGCGCGCGAGCTGATCACCACCATGCAGGCGCAGGATACGGACGACGAGGTCGCGGCGCTCACCCTCGGCGCGGGCGGGCTGCAGACCTTTCTCGGCGTCACCCTGCCCAAGATCGGATGGGCGGTGTTCTACGGCGCGGTGATCTGCAACGCCCGGGTGATGGGCGAGTTCGGGGCGGTCTCGGTGGTCTCGGGCAAGATCCGGGGCAAGACCGAGACCCTGCCGCTGCACATCGAGGTGCTGTTCAACGACTACAACACCACCGGCGCCTTCGCGGCGGCCTCGATCCTCGCCCTCCTGGCGCTGGTCACCCTGGCGATGAAGACGATCAGCGAAATCCGCCTCCAGCGCGCCAGGGCCGCATCCTGATCCTGGCTCAGGAGGCGCCGCCCAGGACGAAGCTGCGGTCATAGACCTGGCTGACGTCCACGCGGTGGGGGATCAGGCCGATGTCGGCGTAGATGTCCGCCGCCTGCTGGTGGGAAGCGACGGCGGCGTCGGTGATCCGCGGCAGGACCTCGATTTTGGACCGCTGGCGCATCTCAAGGGCGATGTCGAGGGGGACGCCGGTGTCCGACGCATAGGCCCGCGCCATCTCGGCGGGATGAACCTGCGCCCACGCCTGGGCCCGCCGCACCCGTTCCATGAAATCCAGCAACTGCGAGCGCTTGGCGGCGATCGCGGCCTCGGTCGCCACGCCGGTCTCCACCTCGTCGCCCTGGTCGCCGCTTGTGGTCAGCACCCGGTCGTGGTCCTGGCGCTCGCCTATGGCCAGATAGGGGTCCCAGATCGCCCAGGCGTCGACCGAGCCGCCTGACAGCGCCGCCTTGGCGTCCCCGGCCGACAGATTGACCAGGGTGACCGCATCCAGGGGCACGCCGGCGCGCTTCAGCGCCTTGATCACCAGAAGGTGGCCGGGCGAGCCGCGCACCACGGCGATCCGCCTGCCGCGCAACTCGGCCACCGAACGGATGGCGCTGCGGCGGGGACCAGGACGCCGCTGCCGCCGCCGCGAATCCACCAGACATTGATCGCCTTCAGCGGCGCGCCCGAGACCAGCCCGAACGTCATGGTCGCGCTGCCGACGTAGCCGAAGTCCACCGCCCCGGCCTTCATCGCCTCCACCAGCGGCGCGCCCACCGGGAACTCGCCCAGTCGATCCGGTAGGGGACGTGGTCGAGTTCGCCGGACGCGAGCAGGAGGGAATGGATCGAGCCGCGCTGGTCGCCGACGTGCAGCACCGCCTGCTGCGGCGGCGCGTTATGCCTCAGCGCCGCGATCGTCACGCCTGCGGCCACGACGGCGGCGGCCGCAGCCAGGGCCGATCAGGGCTCGGGGACGGCGAAGCACCGGGGTCGGCAAGGTCATGCTCCAGACTGCGTCCCTCATGGGACAGGCCGCGGACGCGCTTAGCCCCACTGATCATGGGCGAAAAACCATCGCCGGATAATTGGTTGATCTCAATATGCTTATTGATCGACTAGACGATAGCTAAGCTAACGCCGCCTGCCAGGATTTCGGGGTTGGCGGCCCGGCGGTCGTCCGTATGGTGAGCCGGCCCATCCTTTGGGCGTTTCTCCCTATCGACTTGGGCGCGGCCTCGGCCGCGCCCACTTTTCGAGCCGGAGGATGCAGAACGGCAGGCTCGGCGGCGGGAGAACGCTCATGGACTCCACGCTGCGGCCGATCGACCGGATCACCAGCTACCACGCCCACGTCTACTACGACCCCACGACGACGCGCGATCAGGCGGAGCGCCTCCGCGAGCGGGTGGCCGAGCGCTTCAGCGTCCGGCTCGGCCGTTGGTTCGACATCCCGATCGGCCCGCACGGCCGCGCCATGTTCCAGATCGCGTTCACGAAACCGCTGTTCCCGACGCTGGTCCCCTGGCTGATGCTGAACCACGGCGATCTCAGCGTGCTGGTGCATCCGAACACCGACAACCAGCGGCTGGACCACGTGCAGCACGGCCTGTGGCTCGGCCCGCCCGTCCTATCCACGCCGGGCGCCTGTCGGAAGGCCCGCTGCTCGACGACGAGCAGGATCCCAACACCAGCCCAGAGCTTGCACCCTGAGCGGACGGCCGGCGGCCTACTCGGCCGCGATGGCCGTAGCGGCCGCCGCCTGGGCGTAGCGGTTCTGCGGGACCGGCAAGCCGAGGTGCCCGCGCAGGGTGTCGTGCTCGTAGTCGGTGCGGAACAGCCCGCGCCGCCTGCAGGATCGGCACGACCTGCTCGCGGAACAGCGCGAAGTCGCGCGGCCGGGTGACCCTGAGGTTGAAGCCGTCGGCGGCGCGGCCAACGAACCAGCGCTCGATCTCGTCGGCCACGGTCTTGGGCGAGCCCAGGAAGGGCGAGCGCCAGACGCCGAAGCGGTAGGCCGCCTGGCGCAGGGTCAGGTTCTCGGCCGCACCCCGCGCAGGATGCGCTCGGCGTGGCCCTTGTAGCTGTTCAGGCTGAGGCCCGAGACGTCGGGGAACGGCTCGTCCAGCGGGTACTTGCGGAAGTCGTGGTAGCCGAAGGCGCGGCCGAGCTGGACCAGCAGCTTGTCGAGGTCGAGCGCGCCGCGCTGGGCGTCGGCGATGGCCTGGGCCTCCTCGTCGGTGTCGGCGATGATCGGCGACAGGCCCGGCATGACGGTGATGTGGTCCGGATCGCGGCCGAGCGCGGCGGCCCGGCCCTTCAGGTCGGCGTAGTATTCCTGGCCGGCCTCGAAGCTCTCGGCGCTGGCGAAGGTTCGCCCGGCGATGGCGGCGCCGAGGTCGCGGCCCTCGGAGCTGTCGCCGGCCTGGAAGATCACCGGCTGGCCCTGCCTGGACCGGCTGAGCGCCAGGGGCCCAGCCACCGAAAAGAACTCGCCGCGATGGTTCAGGGCGTGCTGTTTGGACTTGTCCAGGAACACCCCCAGCGGCCTTGTCGCGCGGGAAGGCGTCGTCCTCGTAGCTGTCCCACAGGCCCTGGACCACCTGCACGAACTCGCGCGCCCGGCGATAGCGAACGGCGTGGTCGAAATGCTCCTCGCGGCCATAGTTGCGCGCGGCGCCCTCGAGGCCCGTGGTCACCACGTTCCAGCCCGCCCGGCCGCGGCTGATCTGGTCGAGCGACCCGAACTGGCGCGCGACGTTGTAGGGCTCCCAGTAGGAGGTCGTCAGGGTGCCGACGAGGCCGATCTTCGAGGTGGACACCGCCAGGGCCGACAGCAACGTCAGCGGCTCCAGCCTGTTGAGGAAGTGCGGCGCGGTGTCGGGGGTGATGAACGGGCTGTCGACGATGAAGACGAGGTCGAACTTCGCCGCCTCGGCCAGGCGGGCGTTCTCGATGTACCAGCCGATGTCGATGCTGGCGTCGCCGGCGAGGTCGGGATCGCGCCAGGACCCGTGGTCCGCCCCGACGCCCTCCAGGATGGCGCCGAGCTTCAGCTGGCGTACGGCGGCCTCGGCCATGGGGGTCTCCTCGTTAGTGCGGGCGCGGACCCTAGCGACGTCGCCCCTCGGCGAAAAAAAACGAGGCCTTCTCATAGGCATATTGCCAGCCATGATGGCCGAGCCGGGCTCATAACGGCTGCAGGCGATCTCAATAGGCCCGCCGGCGCGGCGTGCTAGCGGCCGGCCGAAGGAGACCGACCATGGACCTGCAACTGACCGGCAAGCGCGCCATCGTGACCGGCGCGAGCCGCGGCATCGGCAAGGCGATCGCGCGCCAGCTCCTGGAGGAAGGCGTCGAGGTCGTCATCGCCGCCCGCGGCCGCGAGGGCCTGGAGGCGGCCGCGGCCGCCCTGGCGCAGGAGACTGGCGGGCGGGTGGTCCCGGTCGTGGCCGACACCGGCGACGACGCATCCGTCGAGGCGCTCGTGGGCCGTGCGCGAGCTCGGCGGGGTGGACATCCTGGTCAACAACGCCGCGACGCCCGGCGGCGTCGGGCCCGCCGGCCAGATCGCGCAGGTGACCGCCGAGGCCCTGCTGGAGGACGTCAACGTGAAGGTGGCCGGATACCTCCGCACCGCGCGGGCGGCGGCGCCCCACATGATCGCCGGCGGATGGGGCCGGATCGTCAACATCGGCGGCCTCGCCGCCCGCCGCAACCGGCAGCTACGTCGCCTCGGTGCGCAACGCGGGCGTGTCCGCGATCACCAAGAACCTCGCCGACGAGCTCGGGGCCGTTGGGCGTCAATGTCGCCGCCATCCATCCGGGCGCGACCCGCACCGAGAAGACCGACCCGGCGGCGGAGGCGCGGCTGGCCGCCGGCGTGACCACCCGGCGCCTCGTGGACGCCTCGGACATCGCCTGGCTGGTGGCGGTGCTCGCCTCCCCTCGGCAGCGTCGCCATCAACGGCGAGACCATCCAGGCCGGCGGCGGCTCGCCGGGCGTCATCGACTACTAGAGCGGCCGGGGGCCGCGATCGCTTGAGCCGGCGTCAAGTCGGCTTGAGGACATCTCGTTAAGCCGCCCGGGGCCGCACCCTCTAAATTCCAAGCCTCGCAATCGACGCCTTCGCCGCCTCCGCGCGGCCCGGCGCACCGGATGGAGTGATCCCATGCCCGTCGAGTTCATCGGCATCGTCCACGGCCAGAACGTCTCCGAGATCCACCCGCCCGAGGGGCCGCCGATCGACAAGGCCTATGTCCGCGCCATCGCCGGCGCGCACGAGGCGGGCGGCTTCGAC
This sequence comes from Caulobacteraceae bacterium, assembly GCA_037201645.1. Taxonomy (GTDB): domain Bacteria; phylum Pseudomonadota; class Alphaproteobacteria; order Caulobacterales; family Caulobacteraceae; genus JANWHQ01. Next base: position 97,987 of record JBBCHF010000003.1, on the reverse strand, counting down.
CGGGTGCTGATCGCCCACCATTCCAGCTCGCCGGACGGCTACCTGACCGCCAGCCACGTGTTCGAGCACACCGAGCGGCTCGGCGTCCTGCTGGCCCACCGGCCCGGATTCGTGGCGCCGACCCTGACCGCGCGGTCGCTGGCGACGCTCGACACCTTCTCGGGCGGACGCCTGGCGGTGCACATCATCACCGGCGGCGACGACGAGGAGCAGCGGCGCGACGGCGACTGGCTGGACAAGGACGCCCGCTATGCCCGCTCCGGCGAGTACCTCGACATCGTCAAGCGCATCTGGACGTCCGACAAGCCGATCGACCACGAGGGCGAATACTACCGCTTCCAGGGCGCCTTCTCCGCCATCAAGCCGGTGCAGAAGCCGCACCTGCCGATCTACTTCGGCGGCTCGTCGGAAGCGGCGATCCGCACCGCCGGCCGCTATGCCGACGTCCTTCGCCCTGTGGGGCGAGTCCCTGGCCGGGGTGAAGGAGACGCTGAACCGCGTGCGCGCGGCGGCCGCCCAGCACGGGCGCGCCGACCATATCCGCTTCAGCCTGTCGCTGCGCCCGATCATCGCCGAGACCGAGGAGGAGGCGTGGCTGAAGGCCGAGCGCATCCTGGAGAAGGCCAAGGCCCTGCAGGCCAGGAACCCGTTCTTCGCCAACCGCAAGGAGCCGGTGAACACCGGCTCGCTGCGCCTGCTGGAGACCGCCGCCCCAGGGCAAGGTCGTGGACAAGCGGCTGTGGACCGAGATCGCAGCGCTCGGCGGCGCGCGCGGCAACTCCACCTCCCTGGTCGGCACGCCCGAGCAGGTGACCGAGTCGCTGCTCGAATACTACGAGCTCGGCGTCACCACCTTCCTGATCCGCGGCTTCACCCCGCTGGAGGATGCGGTCCAGTACGGCCAGCAGCTCCTGCCGCTGGTGCGCAAGGCGATCGCCGAGCGCGACGCGGCCGGCTCGGTCCAGCACGCCCAGGCGAGCTGAAGCTGGCGAAGCGGCGGCGCCACAACCATGTTCCTGCGTCTCGCCGCGCCGCTGGCCGCCGCCGTGGCCGCCGCCCTCGCGCCGGCTGCCCTGGCGCAGGGCCCGGCCGCCGGCCCCATCGACCCGCCGCCGACGGCCGCCGACTGGGCCGCCCTGGCCAGGCTGCCGGACTGGAGCGGCGTGTGGACGCCGAACATCTCCGACCAGAAACGCCCGGATCGCCGGCGACCCGGTCCCCTGGACCGCCGCCGCGGCCAGGCAGATCGCCGCGCTGAACGCCGAGGAGCAGGCCGGCGATCCGCGCGGCCTGTTCGTCCGACTGCCTGCCCCGAGGGCATGCCGAGCTGGATGCTGATCAGCCACAACGCCCTGGAGTTCCTGTTCACCCCGGGCCGCGTGACCCTGCTCGGCGAGTCCGACTCCAACCGCCTGCGCCGCATCTATACCGACGGCCGTCCGCACCCGGACGATCCAGACCTGACCTTCCACGGCGACTCCATCGGCCGTTGGGACGGCGACACCCTGGTGGTCGACACCATCGGCGTGCTGCCGGAGGTCTATCTCGCCGTCAGCGAGGCGATCGGCGTGCCCAACAACGGCGACCTGCACGTGGTCGAGCGCATCCATCTCGCCGGCCCCGACGAGCTGCATGACGACCTGGAGATCACCGCGCCCCACATCCTGACCCGGCCGTGGAAGACCACGCGCATCTACTACCGCCAGCGGGCGCGCAGGTTCGCCATCGTCGAGGGGGTCTGCCTGCAGGGCGCCTTCTCCGAACGGACGGACAAGGACGGGAAACGCCGTCTTCGTCCCCCCTCCCCCACGACCGAGGCATCCCGGTTCCCGCCGCGCCCTGACGTCCCGAGCTCGCATCGCCATGACCCGCCCTATACAGAACCCTCGCCGCGATCCTGCTCCCGCTCGGCCCGCTGCTCGCCCCGGCCGGGGCGTTCGCCCACCACTCCTTCGCCATGTTCGACTTCTCCCGGACCGTGACCCTGAAGGGCGTGGTCAAGGAGTTCCAGTGGACCAATCCGCACGTGATCCTGTGGCTGGCGGCGACGCCCGCGGCCGGCGGGCCGCCGCAGGACTGGTCGGCGGAACTGACCAGTCCTGGAAACCTGACCCGGCTCGGCTGGACCAAGCGCTCGCTGAAGACCGGCGAACCGCGTCGAGGTCGAGATCAATCCCCTGCGCGACGGCCAGCATGGCGGCGGCTTCCGCAAGGTCACCCTGACCGACACCGGCCAGGTTTTCTCGGCCAACCTCCGCGACCAGGAAAGGCCCGGCCTCCCATGAGGCGGCGGGGCGCGACGGTCCTGGCCGTGTCGGCGCTGGCCGCGGCCCTGGCCCTGGCCGCGGCCCATGCGCGGGCGGCGACTCCCGCCTGGGGACCGCCCAAGCCCGCCGACTGGGCGGCGCTCGCCAGGCTACCGGACTGGAGCGGAGTGTGGACCTCCGACCTCGCCGACCAGGTGGCCCGCTTCGACAGGGAGCCGCCGGCCTGGACGCCCGCGGCCGCCGCGCGCGCAGCCCGGATGGCGGCCGACGACGCGGCCGGCAAGCCGCACAACTTCTATCTGAACTGCCTGCCCGAGGGCATGCCGGGCTTCGTCCTGATCACCCGCAACGCCCTTGAGTTCCTGTTCACCCCCGGCCGGGTGACCGTGCTCGGCGAGATGGACGGCAAACCGGCTTCGCCGCATCTATACCGACGGCCGTTCCGCATCCGGACGATCCGGACCTGACCTTCCATGGCCATTCGATCGGCCGGTGGGAGGGCGGCGCGCTGGTCGTCGACACCTTGGGCCTGCTGCCGGAAAACATCCTGCCGATCAGCCAGTCGGTGGGCGTGCCCAACGGCGGCGACATGCATGTCGTCGAGCGCATCCCATCTCGTCGCCCCGGACGAGCTGCACGACGACATCGAGATCACTGCCCCGCACGTGCTGACCGCGCCCTGGAAGACCACCCGCATCTTCCACCGCCACCGCGGCGCCGACGCCGAGATCGAGGAGGCGTCCTGCCGCCAGGGCGACTTCGTGGAGGGCCGGGACGCCAACGGCTTCGCGGTCTTCCAACCCCGTCCGCAGGGCGAAGGCGGCGCGCCCCTGCCGCCGGCGCCCTGACGCGCCGGCCTCGACCCGTGACCCGCATGACCCGCCGCGCAGCCAAGCTCGTCTTGCCCCTCGCCCTCGCCGCCGCCTATGCGGCGCCGGCGCCGGCCGACGCCCACCACTCCTTCGCCATGTACGATTCCACCAGGCTGATCAGCGTGAACGCGACGGTGAAGGAGTTCCAGTGGACCAATCCCCACGCGATCCTGATCGTGATCACCGGCCCCGACCCCGGCGGGGCGCCGGCCGAGGAATGGTCGATCGAGCTGCCGACCAGCCCCGGTAACCTGATCCGGCTCGGCTGGACCAAGCACTCGCTGAAGCCCGGAGACCGCATCCAGCTCGACTTCAATCCCCTGCGCGACGGCGCCCGCGGGGGCTCGTTCAAGAAGGCCGTCCTCGCCGGCCAGGTGCTGACCGTCAATCTGAAATAGGGATTCCGAGACCATGACCGCACGCCTCGTCCGCGCCGCCCTGATCGGCTCGGCCCTGCTCGCCGCCGGAACGGCCGCCGCCCGCGCCCAGCCAGCCGCCCCCAAGCCGAAGACCTATGAGGTCGAGTGGGTCTATCGGGTGAAGTACGGCTTCCAGGACGAATGGTGGCGGATCTTCCAGAAGTACCAGATCGCCATCCTCGATCGCGAAAAGCAGCTCGGCTACGTGCTGAACTACACCGTCACGCGCCCGGGCCTGCACGTCAGCGAGGACTCCCGCTGGGACTACCGGATCGTCATCACCTATCCCAATCCGGACGCGGAAACCCATGAGGAGGAGGTGGCCCGCGTCCCTGTTCCCCGACACCGCCGCGCGCCACGCCGAAGAGAACCGCCGCTGGGAGCTGACCCTGAACCACTGGGACCTGCCGATCCACGAGATCGACCCCCACCAGCCGCCGGACTGAAGCCGCGCCCGAGCCGGTTCGCCAGCCCGGGTCGGAGATTGGCTATCGCAGGTGCGAGAAAATCTGGGCGGCGCGGCAAATTGCCTAGTTCGTCGCTAGGAATTAGCTAGCTCCGGACAGTCGCGCGGCGCAATGGCGAACCCGGTAGATGAACCTTCAGCAATTCCGCTTCCGTGCAGGCGGCCGTCCAGCACAACCTCAACCTGACCGAGGCGGCCGCCGCGCTGCTGACCTCGCAGTCGGCGATCAGCAAGCAGATCCAGAACCTGGAGGCCGAGCTCGGCTTCGACATCTTCGTGCGCAAGGCCAAGCGCCTGGTCGGCGTCACCGAGGCGGGCCATGACGTCGTCCGCCACGTCGAGCGGGTGATGATGGAGGTGGAGAACATCCGCCAGGTCTCCGGCCAGTCCTCCGACTGCGACGTGGGCCGGCTGGTCATCGCCACGACGCACAACCAGGCCACCAACTCCCTTCCCCACGCCGTCGCCCGGTTCAGCTCGCTTTTCCCGAAGGTGTCGATCGAGCTTCGGCAGGGCACGCCCGACCAGATCGCGAAGTGGGTGCTGGAGGGGGGCCGCCGACATCGCGCTCGCGACGGAAGCGGTCGACCGCTTCCCGGAGCTGGCGACCTTCCCCTGTTTCTCCTGGCGGCACGTGGTGATCGCGCCGGCGGGCCATCCGCTGACCCAGGCCGGCCAGGTCACCCTCGCCGACGTCGCGGCCTATCCGCTGATCACCTACGACGCGGCCTTCACCGGGCGCAGCAGCGTCGACGCCGCCCTCCGCGCCGCCGAGGTGCAGCCGGTGATCAGGATGACCGCGATGGATGCGGACGTGATCAAGACCTACGTCGGCCTCGGCATGGGCCTGGGCATCCTGACCGAGATGGCCCTCGACGACGACGCGGACGACGGCATTGTGGTGCTGAACCACGACGCGGCCCTGTTCGAGAAGTGCTTCGTGAAGATCGCCGTGCGGCGCGGCAAACTGCTGCGGTCGTTCGCCTACCGCTTCATCGAGCTGTTCGCGCCGCATCTGGACGGCCGGCGGGTCTCGGCGGCGCTGGAGCGGGGCCGGCCGTTCCTGCTCGACCAGGAACAGATCCCGCCCTGGAGCGAGTGGGTGCGCAACGACCGCGCGGTGGTCTCGGCGTTCCAGCGGCCGCCTCGGCCCGCCCAGGCGGGCGCGGCGCGGCGGAACGAGCGGAGCGTCGTCCATCGCCAGCTCAAGGCCACGCGGGCCTAGACGTGCGATGACGACGACGCCCCGACCGGCGCTTCCGAGGCCGGGCCGCTAGGGCCGCGCCGTGAAGCCGACCGCGCTCGACATGAACCTCCTGGCGACGCTGGACATGCTCCTGGAGGAGCGCAGCGTGAGCAAGACGGCCGCGCGGCTGAACCTCAGCCAGGCCGCAGTCAGCGCGCAGCTCGCGCGGCTGCGCGGCCATTTCGGCGACGCGCTGTTCGTGCCGTCGGGCCGGGGGATCGCGCCCACGGCCTTCGCCGCGCAGATTTCGGACGACGTGCGCGAGCTGATGGATCGGGTGCGCGCCCTGACCGCGACCCGCCAGAGCTTCGATCCGGCGGCGGCGCGCCGCAGGCTCCATATCGCGGCGGGCGACATCGACACCTTCCTATTGATCCGGCGGCTGAACCAGGCGCTTCTGGCCGAGGCGCCGGAGATCCAGATCAGCATCGTGGCCGCCCAGCCCGACCCCAGGCGGGCGGACTTCATGATCGTGCCCATGGGGGTCCATCGGCCGGAGCTGCCGACCGCGCCCCTCTACCAGGACCGCTACGTCTGCCTGATGGACCGCCGCCATCCCAGCCTCGGCGAGACGATCAGCGAGGCGCAGTACCTGGAGGCGACCCACATCGTGCGCCGCAACGGCGTCAACGACACGCCGAGCCTGGAGGCCCTGCTGATCAAGCGGATGGGGCTGCAGCGGATCGAGGGACCGGTCGTGGACGCCTATTCGACCATCCCGTTCCTGCTGGTCGGGACGCCCTATGTCTCGACCGTGCCGCAGCGGTTCGCCGAGGAGATGGCCCGCCTGTTCCCGCTGCGGATCGTGGAACTGCCCTTCGACTTCCCGACCCAGACCCTGGCGCTGCAGTGGCAGGCCGTGCTGGAGGGAGACATGGCCGCCATGTGGCTGAAGCGGCGGCTGCAGGACGTCGCGCGCGAGATCTACGGCCCGCTGCCGGGCGAAGATCAGGCGGGCGCGGAGCCCAGCGCCTCGTCGAGGAAGCGGCGGTCCGCCCATTCGGCCACGTCGAAGTCGCGGCTGATATAGCCGAGCTCGAGGAGCGACCGCTTGGCGATCTCGATGCCGGCGAGGTTCTGGGGGGACAGGTTCGGCACGAAATCGTTGGCGGCGATCGCGGCGAGGGTATCCTCCGGCGTCGGATGATAGGTCAGGTCGTGGATGATCGCGGCAGCCTCCCGCCTGTTCGCGTTGATCCACCGGCCGGCGCGGACGGCGGCGCGCAGCCAGGCGACCAGGATCTCCGGGTGGCGGCGGGCGATGTCCTGGCTAGCGGTGATGGTGAAGGGGCTGTTGGCGACCTCAAGCGTCCAGTCCGGCCGCGCCGACAGGTCCTCGATCACCTTGAAGCGGCCGCTGCGCTCCAGGAACAGGTGCTTTCCCTGGCCGACGTAGATGGCGTCGACCTCGCCGCGCTCCAGCGCCTGCACCTCCGGCAGGAAGGCCATGTCGATCCGCGACAGGGATTGCCAGATGTCGCGCGGGCGCGAGGGCGGGACCGGCGGAGCCTTGCCGAATGCGGACGGTTCCGCATAGTCGATGTCGACGACGCTCGCCTCGCGGGGATCGACGCCAGCCAGGCGCAGTGTGAGCTGGAACGCCCGCTCCGCCACGCTGCGCCACCAGTCGATCTGGGATCGGCCATCGCGCGGCAGGCCGATGCGCTTGCCCCTCAGCTCATGCGCCGCGACGATGTCGGCGTCGGCGCGAACCACGATCTGCCCCGCGTTGTGGGCGGCGGTCAGCCCGATCAGCACCGTCGGCGCGCGGTCGGCGTGGGCCCAGATCGCCGGCACGTTGCCGCCGTCGCGCAGGAAGCTCGGATCCTGGTGATTGAAGTGGATCGGCCAGACCTCGCGCGGAAGGCCGCGCAGGAAGCGGGCCCGGGCGCCGGCCGCCCGCAGTTCCTCGTCCATCCAGCCGAGCTCGACCGCCACATGCGAGGCCACGAAGACCGGGCAGATCGAATAGGTCAGGACGCGGTCGTCCGCGCGCGCCTCGATGGCGGCCGAGGATGGCGTGGACAGGTCGATCGTCATGCAGGCGCTCCCAGGTCGAGGATTCGAGGCGAAAGGGTCAGTCGGGAACAGCGATCGAGCCGCCGACGGCGCGGCGAACGGCTGGGCCGCAGAGGGCCGCCGGATCCGGCCGGAGGCCGTGGCGTCGGCGCCGGGACGAATAGCGATAGGGTCCCAGCAGCAGGAAGACGCCCCGCCACCAGCGAGAACAGCACAGCGTGCGCCCACAGCAGCGGCCGGTAGCTGCCGGCGGCGTCGAACACCGCGCCCATGGCGGTGATGCCGACGCCGTTGGCGAAGGCCAGGAACAGGAACTGCAGGCCGAACGTCTCGGCGAAGGCCTTGAGGCCGAAGTAGCGCGAGTGCAGGTAGGGGGCGAGCTCCCCCTCCGCGCCCATGCAGACGCTGATCAGCATGCCGGCGGCCACGAATTGCGGGGCGCTCCTGGCGTAGATCAGCAAGAGCACCCCGCCGACCGCCCCCAGGGCGAACGGCACGGCGATGCGCGGCGACCTGAACCTGTCCAGCAGCAGCCCCATCAGGAGCCGCCCCCCCGTCCCGCCCAGGGTGCACAGAGCCAGCGCCTCGGCACCCTTGGTCGCGGTCTCGCCGCGGTCGATCATCATCGGCGCTAGATGGGCGATGATCCCGCCGGTGGCGAAGGTGGTGAAGATCTGCACCGCCGCCAGCAGCCAGTAGGTCGGCGTCCGCCGCACCTCCTTGGCGTCGAGGCCGGAGACGATCACAGGCTCCGCCGTCGCCGTCCCCTGCCGCCCGGCCTTCCGGCTCGCGCAGCAAGAGAGCCAGGACGGGCAGGCCGACGACCAGGATGATGACGCCGATCCCGACGTATGCGCCGCGCCAGCCGAAGGCGGCGATCAGGCGGCGCGCGATCAGGGGCATCTGCGAGCCGCCAGCCGTCGCCAGCACGCCGACGAGGGCCAGGACGAGGCCGCGCCGCCGGTTGAACCAGGCGGACACGGTCTTGACGTAGGGCAGGATGCTGACGAGCCCGGCCGGAATCCCCACCGCGACGAACGACAGGTAGAACAGGAGGCCGTGGCTGCTGGCCTGCGACAGCAGCATGACCGAGACGGCGTACAGGACGAACCCCGGCAGCACCACGCGCCGCACCCCCCACCGGTCGAGCAGCCGGCCGACGAGGGGCGAGCAGAGCGCGGTGGTGCAGGACATGGTCATCACCGCCGCCGACACCTGCCCCCTGCCCCAGCCGAACTCCTTCAGGATCGGCAGCATGAACATCCCGAAGGTGCCGATGACGGCGGTCCCGGAGGCGAGCATGGTGCCGACCGCGCAGGCGAACGCCGCCTGGACGGCGCGGCGCGAGAACTCGGACGGCGTTCGGCTGGGGGTTTGGGTCATGGCGGCGTGCCGATCTGCTCTGGCGGGCGTCAGTAGGCGAAATCGAGCCCGACGTAGACGAAGCGGCCGGAAGCGCCGTTCGGGGCGATGAACGAGTATGTGTTCACGCCGTTCGAGCGGTTTCCCAGCACGTACTTGTCCGGATACTTGTCGAAGAGGTTCTGCGAGCCCGCGAACACGCGCAGGCCGGACCGGAAGACGTAGGCGACATCCAGGTCGAGATAGACTTCCGGCGAGAACTGCTGGTCCCGGTTGCCGTTGCCGCCGGGCAGCAGGCCCGAGGCGCTGGCGTCGTACCAGTAGCTGCCGTAGCGCTTCACCGTGGCGTCGACCACGATCGGCCCATGGGTGTAGACGGCGTCGATGATCTCCTTGTTCTTGGGCGTCCCGCGCTCGGCGTCGCGCACGCGATAGGGATCGATCACCGACAGGGTCGAGCCGCCGAGCGTCACCGTGTTCTTCACGTCGCTGAGCGTGGTGTGGTTGATGCTGACGCCGGCGGAGAGGTTGAGGAAGCCGCCCAGCACGTCGTCGATTGCGCGTCTGGCCGACGATGTCGACGCCGTTGGTGGTCGAGTCCCAGCCGTTGAAATAGTAGCTGGCCTGGGTGAAGCCATTCAGGCCGAGGCCGTTGAAGATCGCCGTGACCGCCGGCCCCTGGATCGGGTCGGTGATCACCACGGTCCGCTCGATGTGCAGGTGATAGCCGTCGATGGTCAGGGACGACTTGGCCGTGGGCCGCAGCACCAGGCCGATGGTCTCTGGTCCTGCGACTTCTCAGGCTTCAGCGGCTGGTCGCCGAACGCCGCGCCCTGCGGATCGTTGGGGCGGAACAGCCGCGTCTGGCCCGGCGTGCCGACGGCGATGCCGGTGTTGCTCCACGTCGCGGTGTAGCCGGTGATCTGGGTGCCCAGCATGGCCAGGGCGGGCGCGTGGAAGCCCGTGCTGACCGTGCCGCGCAGAGCCACCGCCGGGGTGAACTCGTAGCGCGCGGTGATGTCGCCGTTGGCCGTGCCGCCGAAGTCGGAATAGTGCTCGTAGCGCCCGGTGATCCCGACGTTCAGGTGCGAGGTCAGGTTCGCCTCCAGGCCCGCGTAGCCGCCCTCCACGTCGCGCTTGAAGGAGCCGGCGTCCTGCGGCCGGATCGGGCTGTCCACCGAGGCGGCGACGATCGGGATCTTGTTCTGCGCATTGGCCAAGCCACCATTGGTGTAGGCGTCCACGTCGGCGAGATCGCCCGTGCCCCAGTATTCGTGCCGGTAGACCAGGCCGGCGCTGAACACGATCGGCTTGGCCAGGACGCCGACGTCGATGTTGCGGGCATAGTCCGCCTGCGCCGTGGTCTGGTTCGACTTGGTCGAGCCCCAGTAGAAGTTCGTCGGGCTCGCCGCGCCCCAGCTCGGGTTGGTGGTGCCGAGCGTCCACTTGCCGGCTTCGTTGGAGCCGTAGCTGACCGACAGGTCGAGCTTGCCGTGGTCCTGGTTGCCGAACGTGACGCCGCCCACCGCGGCCAGATCGGCCGAGTCGCTCTTGCTCCTGGGGTCGTAGCCGTTCGGGAACAGGGCGGTGTCGGCCCGGGTGCTCGGCGTTATGGTCAGGGTCTGCAGGGTCAGCGGGTCGATGGTCGAGGCGACCACCCGCTCGCCGTTCACATAGGAGCCGGACTTGCGGTAGGCGTAGTTGAAATAGCCGTACAGCCGCACGTTCGGGGTCAGGTTCTCCTCGCCGTTGGCCAGGACGTTCCAGCCCTGGCTCCAGCCGCTGCCCCCACTTGGCCCAGCTCTTGTCGAAGGTGTCGTTGCGCGGGTCGCCCGGCAGGAACAGCGGCCGCCAGTCCGGATCGGCGCGGTTGGCGAAGTCGGTCTTGGTGTAGTTGGCGCTGATGTCGATGGAGCCGTTCTCGCCCAGGCGGAAGCCCTTGCGCACGTCGACCACCCGCGAGACGCCGCCGCCGTCGGTGTCGCCGCCGACGCTGACCCGCGCCTCGCCGCCCTGGCCGCCGTCCCGCAGCACGATGTTCACCACCCCGGCGATGGCGTCCGAGCCGTAGCGTGCGGCCGCGCCGTCATGGAGGATCTCCACGTGGTCGATCGCTGCGATCGGGATGGTGTTGATGTCGACCGAGGTGGAGGCCGGATATGGTAGGGTGGTTGGTGATCTGGGACGACGGGTTGCGCCGCTTCCCGTTCACCAGGATCAGGGTGTAGGCGGGGCTCACCCCCTTCAGCGACGCCGAGCGCGTGTTCTGGCCGTTCCAGGAATTCTGCCCCTGCGGGAAGTTGAACGACGGGTTGAGCTTCTCCAGCGCCTGGTTGAGCGTCTTGGCGCCGGTGGCGATGAGCTGCTGGCTGCTGATGACGTCGATCGGCGCGGTGCTCTCCAGGCGCGTGGTGTCCTGGCGGCTGGTGCCGAGCACGATGATCTCGCTGACGGTGCTTGCCTGCGGATCGGCGCTCTGCGCCTGGGCGGCCTGGGGCGGCCAGAGCGCCGCCGAAGCCGAGTGCGACGCCCGTCAAAAGGCCCCGCTTTATTTTGGATGATCTCATTTACGCCCCCGATTTATTTCCATCGATCCCGATGGATACTGGAATGGTGAGAAAGGACGCGGCGCTCAGGCGAGCGCGGCGGTTGGTTGCTGGGTGATCACGATCTGTTCGAGGCCCCTGATCCGCAGGTGATGACGCTGGGCCGGGTCCAGGTCCGGAAAGTCGGTCCGCCGATGCAGGCCCCGGCTCTCACGACGGGCCAGGGCCGCGCTGTGGATCCACCGCGCCGTCGCGGTCAGGGCCGCGGCCTCGCGGGTCTTGAGCGTTTCGCGGCCTGACGCGCCGGCGCCATGGCGGCGCAGCTCGCCCCACACGCCGTCCACGGCGGCCAGCGACGAGGCCAGGGCCGCGGCCTCGCGCCACAGCCCCTTGTCGAGCGGCAGCACCTCGGCCTGGACGCGCTTGATCTGCTGGCGCGGGTCGGGCGGCTCGTCGGCCGGCTCCTCCGGCCTCAGCCCCACGCCGCCCAGGGCGCGGACCTCCGCCTCGCCCACGTGGGGGCCGCGCGCCTCGGCGTAGCGCGCCGCGGCCTCGCCCGCCCATTCGCCGGACGCGACGCACCAGGCCACGCACGGCCCCGCGCCGCCCAGGAAACGCCCCGGTCAGACGGCTCTTGTCGGCGACGTCGCCGACCGCATAGAGGCCCGGCGTCCCGGTCTCGCAGCCCTCGTCGATGGCGATCCCGCCGGACGCGCGGACGGAGCCCTCCAGCATCAGGGTGACCGGCCAAAACTCCTCGAACGGGTTGATCCCTCGCCGCTCGAAGTTCTGATAGAAATTCGGGGCGAACCGCCCGGCCGGCTCTCGCCGCGCAGGCGGGACCTTGTCGAGCACATAATAGGGCTGGCGGCCCTCGCGGATCGCCTCGGCGACGTTTGGTATGGAGAACCAGGCCGGCAATTCGGGATCGAGCCTGCGCCCGCGATCGTCGTAGGCGTGGCCCTGGAAGTACATCCCGCCCTTGGTCGTCGTGCTGTCGAGCGGGGCCAGGGCGTAGCTGGTGGCGAACTCCATGCCGATGAAGCTGGCCCCGGCCTCCGCCGCCATCAGATAGCCGTCGCCGGTGCAGCCGTTGGTGCCCTGCGCGCCGGAGAGGAAGGCCGTGCCGCCGGTGGCCAGGATCACGGCGCCCGCGCGCACTCGCCAGGTCCGGTCGGTCTGGCGCTGCACCCCCGCCGCACCCGTGACGACGCCGTCGCGGTCGGCGAGCAGTTCGAGCGCAGGGCTGTGGTCGAGCAGGCGCACGCCCGACCGGCGCGCCTGGCGGCGCAGGAAGAACATGCTGTCGGCCCCGAAGGCGCCGAGGTTTGGCGGCTGGTATCCCCAGGCCGGCATGCGCTGGAAGCTCTCCCAGCTCTGCCGGTAGACGCGCTCCAGGAATTCCAGGTCGTCGAGCCCGGCCGCCTCCTTGTGGCGCTCGCTGAGCATGCCTTGGCGCTGGCGCTCGTCGCCGGGCACGATGTAGCCGCCGCCGGCGCCGACCGCGGCGACGACCCCGGCCGTGCCGGTCCCAGCCCTTCTCGACGAGGACGACCTTGGCGCCGGCCCGCCGGGCCGCCAGCGCCGACCACAGGCCCGCCAGGCTGCCCCCGATGACCAGCACGTCGGCGGCGAGGTCGAGGTCATAGCGGCCGTCGGCCAGCCGCAGCCCTGTGGACGCGGCGGTCATCGTTCGTCCGCCGGGATCGGGTCGGGCGCCGCCTGCGCCGCGCCGAAGCGTTCGGCGGCGATCCTGTCGAACGGCGAATGGCGATGGCCCGCATTGACCTCGCCGGGCGCGTAGCTGTCGGTGCGGTGGTTGGCGGCCGGCCCGCCGGGAGGCCCGAACGGGCTGGGCGGGGGCGGCGCGACCGCATCGCGCGCCGACGAGCCGGGCCGGCGCCGATCCCAGCCGAGCGCCCGGCGATAGCTGCCGAGCACGCCGCTCTGGATCAGTTCGGCGACGTCGATGTCGTGATGCGCGCCGCGCGGCGAGACGTAGAGGGCGTCGACCGGGCAATGCGCCTCGCACAGATAGCAGGCGCAGCAGTCGTCGGTCCGCGCGAGGGTCGGGAGACTGCCGGTCTCGTCTATGCCGAAGACGTCGTTCGGGCAGACGCGCACGCAGGCCATGCAGCCAATGCAGCGTTCCTCCACAATAACTTCGATCATGACCGGCTTCTTTATTCGGACGCGAAGGGGCCGGTACCTACGCTGGAACTCAGCGTTGGCTCAAATATTGATTAGGAATATGCCTATTGTCGCCCGGAATATACTGTACGCGTTATAGCACGTATCAATGCCCGATATGGTCCTGCGCCATGGGCGGCTCCATGCGGCCTGCTCGTGCGAAGTTGATAAGACGCTCGCGCGCCGGCGACGGAGGCCGGTCCTCGCCGGCGGGCCGGCGTGCCTGCCAGGCGAGCAGGCAGAGCTGGCCGCGGCTGTGGTCGGTGCTTATCGGCGGACCTGAACGCAAGCCTTCAGCTGCATTCCAGGCAGGCGCGAGAGGCGGGCGCCCGTGGGGCCGCGGCGGCGGCGCGCCGGTCGATGTCTTCCTGCAGGGAGACCTCCAGGCCGCCGGCTTCGCGCGCCTGGATCGGCGCGGAAAAGGCCGTCGCTAGGGCCTTGTGGACGAGCAGGAACGAGGCGTTGACGTCGGGATCGAGCCGGCGGGCGTAGCGCCGCAGCGGGCCGCCGAGCGCCAGAAGGTCCAGGTGGAGGCGTGTTCTCGACGACATGCGAGGCTCCAATGCCATCCGCCCGGTTCGGCTCAGGGCGGCGCCCCGTTCGGGGTCATAATATAGTTAGACGAAATGATCGAGGCCTGCAGATAGTTATTCAATCTATAAACGCAATATATGAATTATGAACAATGTTTATCAAAATAGAACGCTTTGCCTGATAAGTGAAGCCTTGAGCCTGATCCACATTGGCGGCGGCGGGGCCGCGCCAGCCCGACGGATCGGCCAGGAGAGCTGACATGACCGAACTTCCCCAGGGCGCCGAGTCTGTGGCCTACGCCCTGATGAAGGACATCGCCCTGGCCGAAGCGTCGGCGCCGAACGCCCGGGGCGTGACCCAGGACCGCAAATGGATCCTGGACACCTTCGCCGAATGCCTGAAGTGCGTCCGGGCCGAGCCGGTCAAGGCCGCGCCGAGCCATGGCCGCAGCAGCTTCTGATCCGGCGCGCCTTCGGCGTCGCGGCTCTTCGCAGGCGTCCAGCCTCTGGGCCGTAATCATGGCGCCGTCGGAGCATCGCGTGCGCGCCCAATCGCCGCAACGGATCCGAAAATGACGCCGACGCCGCCGCCCAGGGTAGATTTTCTGAAAGCAACCAGGGACATGCTGGAAGAATGTAAGGTCACGGAAAACTCGCGTCGGAAAATTGTCGCATAATTAATACCAGCCACGCGGAATTGGCTTTCCAGAAAACACGCGGCCATTAGGCCGATCCATGCTATAGCTTTCGTGTGGAGATTGGTCGAATTCCCGACCCTCCGCGCTTCGCCGTACTTCGAGACCTGGGCACGACTTTCGCTTCGCGAGCCTCCGGGTCTCTCAAGAAAGGGTCAGCCATGGCTGCCCGCCCCGTCGCCCTGCATCCAGACGCCGCCAACAGCCTCGCCCTGGCCGTCATCGCCTCCTCCAACACGCCGCTCCTGCTGCTGGGACGGCGACCTCGCCGTGCTGGCGGCGAGCACCTCTTTCGACCGGACCTTCGGGGTCGCGGCGGTGGCGGCGCCGGCTCGGGCGGTGTTCGAGGTCGGCGACGGCGAATGGGACCGGCCCGAGCTGCGCGGCCTCCTGAAGGCGGCCCTGGACGGCCAGACCGAGGTCGAGACCTGCGAGATGGACCTGCACGCCCACGACGGTCCCACGCGCCGCCTGGTGCTCGACGCGCGCAAGCTCGACTACAGCGACACGGCCAATATCAGGGTGCTGCTGGCCGCGTCGGATGTCACCGATGCGCGCCTCGCCGAAAAGCTCAAGAACGACATGCTGCGCGAGAAGGCGGTCCTGCTGCAGGAGTTGCAGCATCGGGTGGCCAACAGCCTGCAGATCATCGCCAGCGTCCTGCTGCAGAGCGCGCGCCGGGTGAATTCCGACGAAAGCCGACGTCATCTCTATGACGCCCACAGCCGGGTGATGTCCGTCGCCGCCGTGCAGCAGCAGTTGGCGGCGACGCGGCTCGGCGACGTGCACCTGCGCGACTACTTCACCGAGCTGTGCAAGAGCATCGGCGCCTCGATGATCCGCGACCACAGCCGGCTTTCGCTGGAGGTCAGCGCCGACGACAGCGTGGCCAGCCCCGACGTGTCGGCGTGCCTCGGCCTGATGGTCACCGAGCTGGTGATCAACGCCCTGAAGCACGCCTTCCCCGGCCGCCGCGCCGGCGCGATCACGGTGGACTACCGCGCGCGCGGGCCGGCGTGGACGCTGGCGGTCACGGACGACGGCGTCGGCTTTCCGGTCGATCCGGCCAGCGCCAAGTCTGGCCTCGGCACCAGCATCATCGAGGCCCTGGCCAACCAGCTGGACGCCCGCGTCGAGATCTCTCACGGCCAGCCTGGAACATCCGTCTCGATCATCCACGGCTAGGCGGGCCTGGTCGTCAGTCTCGGGACGACCATCGGCGAATTGTTATCGGCCACCCGGCGCGCCAATACGAACGCCCTTTCGTACACACCTGCGTCAATATTACAGTCAAACAAAGTAATTGCCATTGCAACCGGAACTTATTGGCCGATATGGCGTTATATAATCCACGCGGGCCACTGTCCGCCGTTTCGAATATCAAGGACTGTCTTCATGAAGTCTCTCATCCTCGCCATCTCGGCGTCGGCGCTGATCGCCGGCGCGGCCGGTTCGGCCGCCTACGCCGCCCCCGACCACAACGGCTACAACAATGGCGCGCATGGCGCCCAGCACGCCGGCTGGGGCCGCGATTCCGGCGCCGGCCACCATTGGCAGCAAGGCCAGCGGATGGGCTACAACGACTGGGCCAACGCCCAGCCCGTCGACTACCGCAGCCACCACCTGCGCCAGCCGCCGCGCGGCTACGAATGGCGTCAGTCCAACGGCCAATACGTCCTGGCCGCCGCCGCGACCGGTCTGATCGCCTCGATCATGCTCAGCCAATAAGGCGCTAGCCGGGCCCTAAGGAGGGCCCGGCGCCCGCTCGCAAGGCTGTCTGAGACCGGTTAGGCGGCCCTCCGCTTTGTTCGACGAGACCAAAACCCCGCGCCTAGCCGAGTCGCGAGAGCGGCCGCTGCGCCGACGCCTCACCAGACGTTGGCGACCAGGTCGATGATGTAGCCGTCCGACAGGTCGACCAGGGCGACGTCGCCGTTCAGCCAGATCCAGGCGCAGCCGTCCGGCGGCTCGGGCAGGCCATAGCGGCCATAATCACTCACCGTATAGCGCCAGAACCAGCTCGGCAGGTTGTCGCCCGCGCGCCAGGTGTGGTTGCGGTATTGCGCCGGCGCGGCGATGTAGCCGAGGTTCGGGAAGAAGAAGAAGCCCGCGCGCGCGCCGGTGAACTGGCGGAAGCCCGGGTCGCTGCGCCACCAGTTGCTGTTGCCGCGCCAAGGGGCGTTGCGGTCGATGTTGGGATGCTGGCCGCGCCACTGCTGGCCGAGCTGGGCGCGGGCGGGGCCTTTCACCGCGCGGTTCCAGCCGCTGAGACGCGGCTGGGCCTGGGGGGGACGGCCCGCGCGCGACTGAGCCGCCCGCGGCGCCGTCGGGACGCGAGGCTGCCCCGCATGGACGGCTTGAGGCCGGCCGGGCTGGCCGCCTGCAGGAGCCGGCCTGGCGCCGACAGCAGACGGGGTGCGATTCGGTGCGGGGTGCGCCGGCTGCCCCGCCGGGCGAGCGCCGCGCGCCGGACGTCCGACCTGGGCTGGAGCCGCGGCGGTCGGGTTGCCGGGACGTGCGCCCTGCCCTTGCGGCCTGGCTTGCGGGCGGGCGGCGGGGGCTTGGCGAGGCGGAGCGGCCTGGGCGGCCGGACGGGCCTGAGGTCCGTGCGGCTGACCGTGGGCGGTTCCTGTCCCATGCGCGGCCTCCGGATGGGCCGCCTGCTTGTCGGGCTGGCGGTCCTCCGGGCCGTTATGCCCGGGCGGCTGGGCGAAACCGGCGGCCGGCCACGCCAGGCACGCGGCGGCGCAACTGGACAGCAAGAGGCGGTTCAAGCGCATGGCGGCGGTCTCCGATGTCAGGCCTAGCCGGGGAGCAGGCGCGGTTAGTGTCGTCCGATGTGGATGGCGCCGAGGGAGCCGAGGACGCCGAAGGCCTGGAGCAGCCAGATCACCACGCAGATGACGACGACGGCGTTGAGTATGCTCTTGATCTTGCTGTCCATCGGCACGTAGCGATTGACGAGCCAGAGCAGCACCCCGACCACGATCAGGACGATGACGACGCTGATCAGAGACATGTCGATGATCCTTTCGGGCCGCCTCGGCCGCTGAAGGGTCCAGGGCCGTCGCGCCGCATAAGGCCGTCAACGGGCGATCAGGCCCGGGCGGCGAAGGATGAACGGCGCCGGGCCGAGAACGTTGCCGTCCACGGCCCCCAGCGCGATGGTCAGATCTTCTTGTGGACGGCGTCCTTGACCTTGCCGAAGGTTTCCTTGGCGGCGCCAAGGACCACGTCGGCTGCGCCCTCGGCCTGAAGCGTCGGATCGCCGATCACCTTGCCGATCGCCCGCTTGACCTCGCCGACGCCCTTTTGGGCCGCGCCCTCGATGCGTTCCTTGCTCATGGTCTTGTCCTCGGCTGGAGAAAATTGATGGGCTGAGCTTGGGCCGCCGGCGCCCGCGCGCCTTGACTTGCGTCAACCTCCGCAAAGACCGGCGACGTCCCTGGCCGGGACGCGAGACCCCCCGGGAATCCCGAAGTCGCTGGCGCCGATATTGCTGGGTCCCGGTGACAGGGAGACGATCCATGCACCATCATCCGGCGACAAGCGCCTCGTGCAAGGCGGCGGCGATCCTGGCGATCGGGCTCTGCCTGGGCCTGTTCACAGCCGGCCCGGCGTCCGCACTCGCGGCCGCGGAGGCGCCCTCCTCGTCCGCATCGGGCGGCAGGGCGGCCGACTTCCAGGGCGCGGCGGCTTCGGCCGACGCCCGGCGGATGGCCGACTGGGTGGTGGCGACCGGCGACAACCGCGCCATGCCGTTCGTGATCGTCGACAAGAAGGCGACCGAGGTCTTCGTCTTCGACGCCCGCGGGCGGATCCTGGGCGCCACGTCCGCCCTGCTGGGCCTGGCGCGCGGCGACGACACGGCGCCCGGCGTCGGTGACCGCAAGCTGGCGGACATCCGCCCGGACGAGCGCACCACGCCGGCGGGCCGCTTCGTCGCCTCGCTCGGCCGTGACCTCGGGCCGCAGGACGTGCTGTGGGTGGACTACGGCTCGGCCCTGGCTCTGCATCGCGTGCTGGCGGCCAACAGCCGGGAGCATCGCCTGGAGCGGCTGGCCGCGCCCTCGCCGCTCGACCGCCGGATCACCTTCGGCTGCATCAATGTGCCGGCCGCCTTCTACGACAGCGTCGTGCACCCCGCGTTCACGGGCACGAGCGGGGTCGTCTACATCCTGCCGGAGGTCAAGACGATGGCCGAGGTGTTCCCCAGCGCCAACCTCTAGGCCGGCGCCGAGGACTATCGCAGGGCCTGGCCCGGCGCCTGGGCGGCGAGGCTGGCGAACACCTGATCGATCGGCCGGACCTCGGGCAGGATGTAGACGACCCCGCTCGAGGCCACGAAGGCCGGATGCACGACCGCGTCGAAGAAGGCGGCCGGCACATTGATGCAGCCGTAGGAGATGCGCCGCTCGAGCGGCGAGTTCGACGCCAGCCTCTGCAGGCGATGCTCGCGCGGATTGGTGGTGACGACGCGGTGCAGGGCGACGCCGGACGCATAGTCCACCCACAGCACGTCCTTCTCGCCGAGATCATGTCCCAGCGAGGCGACGAAGCGCCCGGCGGGCGTGATGCGGTCGCGAGGCCCGATGTCGGCCAGCTTGCGCTCGCCGATACCGGCCACGGTGTCGTCGCCCCGCGCCAGGCCAAGCAGGGCCGGCGCGGCGCCGGCGAGCCGGCCGTGAACGTCGAAGACGAAGACCTCGGCGGCCACCTTGTCGATGATCACGAACGGCATGCCGCCGTTGTCGTGTGCGGCGACGACCCAGTCGGCCATCCGCCGCGCGTCGGCGGAGGCCGGCTTTCCGACGAAGTCCGCCCTCGCCGGGGCCGCGCCGGCGACCTCGGCCAGGGCCGGCGCGGCCGTCGAGCCCAGGCAGAAGGCCGCCACGACGATGGCCGCCAGTCCGTTGCGTACGGCGCGGAACCGTCCCAAGGCGGCTAGTTCCGATCCTGCTTGCGCGGATAGACCGGCGCCACATAGGGCGCGGGCTGGACCGGCGCATAGGCGACCGCCGCAGGCTGGACGACCGGAATCTCGGCCACCTGGGCGACCGGCATCCGCACGCCCTCGCCGAGCACGGCCAGCTCCACCCCTGCCGGCCCGACGACCTCCAGAGGCGCCAATCCGCCCACCGTCGGCGTCAGGACCGTCGGGGTCGGGGTCGGGGTCGGCGTCGGGGTAGGTGTCGGAGTAGGCGTCGGCGTCGGCGTCGGCGTAGGTGTCGGCGTAGGTGTCGGCGTCGGAGTGGGCGTCGGTGTCGGTGTCGGTGTCGGAGTAGGCGTCGGCGTCGGCGTCGGCGTCGGCGTCGGCGTCGGCGTCGGTGTCGGAGTAGGCGTCGGAGTGGGCGTCGGTGTCGGCGTCGGAGTAGGCGTCGGAGTAGGCGTCGGTGTCGGCGTCGGAGTAGGCGTCGGTGTCGGCGTCGGAGTAGGCGTCGGCGTCGGTGTCGGTGTCGGAGTGGGCGTCGGTGTCGGCGTCGGAGTGGGCGTCGGTGTCGGCGTCGGAGTAGGCGTCGGAGTAGGCGTCGGTGTCGGAGTGGGCGTCGGCGTCGGCGTCGGTGTCGGCGTCGGTGTCGGCGTCGGTGTCGGAGTGGGCGTAGGCGTAGGCGTCGGCGTCGGCGTCGGAGTGGGCGTCGGCGTCGGAGTCGGAGTGGGCGTAGGCGTCGGCGTCGGAGTGGGCGTAGGCGTCGGAGTCGGAGTGGGCGTCGGTGTCGGCGTCGGAGTGGGCGTCGGTGTCGGCGTCGGAGTCGGAGTCGGAGTAGGCGTCGGCGTTGCGGGGGCGATGGTCCCCGTGGTCCTCTGCGTGGCGGTGCAGCAGGCGACCGGCAGGGAATACAGGGCGGCGTTGGGGCCGCCGAGGCTGTAGCCGCTGTAGGTGATGCCGATGGCTGTTCCGACCGCCGAGTCGTCAAACGTCGCGGTTGCGCCGGGGCCGGCGATCAGGGTGACGCCCGTGGGCTCGCCGCTGTCCACCGTGCTGTTGAAGCCGGAAAGGGTCGTCGCGGTCGTCCCGTCGAACACCTTGTCCCCGTTCGGGAACACCAGCATGTACTGGGTCAGGATCGCACCCTCGGTCAGGGTGAACCGCGGCCGGTAGATCGTCGGCGTGGCGTACGAGACCGGGTTGTAATAGATGGCCGCCGGCGCGTCCGTGACCGTCACGGTCGGCGCTGTCGCCGAGAAGATCACTGTGCCGCCGGCCAAGCCCGGTCCCGTCCCGTTGTTGCCGGCGATAATGACCAGGCCCCGCGCCAGGCCCAGGCTCTGGCTTTGAATGGCGCTGCCGTCGGTCACCGTGATGGCCGAGGACACATTCACGTTGCTTCCGGCGCAGAGGGTGATGTTCCCGGTGGTCGTGGTCATGGCCGCAGCGGCCGCGAGGTCGATGTCGCGCCCGGCGCTGATCAGGACGCTGCCGTTGGTGGTGGTGATGGCGGAGTTGATGTTGGCGTCGCGTCCGCAGCACACCACGAAGTTCCCGTTGGTGGCCGTGACCGCCGCGTTCAGGTTCACGTCGCGGAAGGCGTTCAGAGTCAGGGTGGTCGTGTTCGGCGCCGCCACCCAGGCGACCGGCTGATCGACGTTGATGTCGCCGTCGCCGGCGACCGTCGAGGTGCGGGTGATCACCGTAGGCGTTCCGACGACCTCGCCATCGGCCACGCCCGGCATGGTGCTGATGACGACGCTGTTGGTCACCAGCAGGGTCGAAAGCTGCGCGCCTGTGATGTTCCCGTCGCCCCCGACGGTGAAGTCCACCGGGTCGATCGTCCAGGTCCCGGTCACGCCCGCGGCCGCGGCTGTGGTGATCTTGGCGCTGTCGGCGATGTTCACGCTGGCGGCCGAGGTCTCGATGGACCCGCCGTTCCCGCCGTGAGGCGCGCTGGCGTCCAGCGTCCCGCCGACGTTGACGGCGCCGCTCTGCATGTCGCCGAGCAGGGTGATGACGCCGTCGCGGCTGCCGATGGTCTGGGCCTCGATGACGCCGGTGTTGTTGACCGCCGTCTTCAGGAGCTGGCCGGCCGCCTGGGCCGTCAGCACGACCCGACCGCCGTCGGCCTGGATCATGCCGCCGTTCTCGACCAGCGCGCCGACCGCGCCCTGGTCGACCGTGACGTTGAGCAGGCCGTCGCCGGCCACGTCCAGGGTGATCGCCCGGCCCGCGGCCATGGCCACTGTGCCGAGGCTGGCGGTGATCAGGCCCTGGTTGGAGACCGAGCCGCCGATCAGGGCGACATAGCCGCCCGGGGCGCTGATCGCGCCGCGATTGACCACCGCGCCGCCGCCGGGACCGGAGAAGGCGTACTTGCCGGCCATGAAGTCGGGGTCGCTGATGTTCAGGGTGGAGGCGACCAGCCCGCCGACGTTCACCTGGGCGTTGGCCCCAAACAGCACGCCGTTCGGGTTGACCAGGAACACCTTGCCGTTGGCCGACAGGCTGCCGAGGATGCTGGACGGATCTGAGCCGGTGACCCGGTTCAGGGCGACCGACTTGCTGTTCGGCTGCACGAAATGGACGGCCTCGCCCTGGCCGATGCTGAAGCTCTGCCAGTTCAGCACCGCGTTCTGGCTGGACTGGTTGACGGTCAGGGCATTGCCGGAGCTGGACAGGCTGGCCTGGCCCGCGGCGACCGAGCCGCCGCTGGGCAGGGCCTGGGCGGCCGAGGCGAAGGCCAGGGTGCTGGCCGCCGCGAACAGGGCCGTCCGCAAGAGGCCCCCGGCGCGAGACCTGGCCCGGGTGTCGCCAAAGGTCGATCGGAACGCGCGGGTCATAGGTCTAAATCCTTGTTCGGCGGACGGTGCGGTCTTCGCTGACGCCGACATCAGAAGAACTTCGCGAGCTGGACCCAGACGCGGCTGGATGAGACGGGTCCCGGTATGCCCCTGGCGTCGCCAAGGGAGTGGGCGTAGCTGACCTTGACCACGAAGGTTGTTGGCCGCAGCCCAGTTGACCCCGACGCCCGCGCCGCTGGCGGTCTGGCGGTTGCGGCCGGGGAACCACGGATCGTGATTGGCCCAGATCGAACCCCCAGTCGACGAAGGCGATCAGCTGGGCGCGGCCGGGGATCGGCGCCGGCATCGGCGGCAGCAGGACCCGCCCCTCCACCGTCGCCACATAGCCGTCGTCGCCGTAGATCTCGCCTTCCGGATAGGCGCGTACGGCATAGGCGCCGCCGAGCTCCATCTTCTCGGAGATGTCGAGGTTCTTGGTGGCGACCTGACCGCGGACCAGGGCGTAGAGCGAGAACGGCCCGGCCACGGTCTGCAGCCGCGAGGCGCTGAACGAGAGCTTGCCGTATTCCCCGTTGGCGCGGGCGGTCCCGCGGTCGAACAGGCGGGCCGAGGGCGTGCGGATGTCCAGGTCGCCGACGGTGTAGCCGAGCCAGAACTGGTCCCAGCCGCCGCCGCCGAGGTTGTCGTGGTGGTCGCCGCTGAACCCCGCCGGTGAAGGCGTACTCATCCTTGTCGATGACCGAGGAGATCGCGCGCTCCTTGTCCTGGAAGCGGGCGGTAGTCGAAGTCGCCCTGGAGGACGAGGTTGTTGTCGTAGGAGCGCACCAGCGGATAGCTGGCGAACACGCTGGCGATCTGGGCCGTGCCGCTGGCGTCCAGGCTCGAGAAGGCGCCGTGCAGGCGGTAGTGGAGGGCTGCGTAGGAGACGCCGACCGTCGCATCCTGGACCTGGGTCCTGGTAGGCGGCGCGGCCGTAGACCAGCCCGTCGAACGAGCTCAGGGCCCGCAGGGTGATGAGGTCGCCGTGTCCGGTGGGATCGTTGATGTTCAGCGTCCCGCCGAGGCGGTATTCGCCCGAATAGGGATCGCGGCGTTGTCGCCGTCGATGCTGCTGAGAAGCGCGGCCCGGGCGTCAGGGCGACCGTGAGGTCGGAGTCGCCGACCGCCGCGCCGGGGCTCAGCGTCGACTTCACCACCACGCCGGGAATGTCCGACAGCAGCAGGAGGCGCCGTTCGAGCGGCCGCGAGGCGACCACATCGCCGCTGTCCAGGCCGCCGAGCACGCCGCGAGCCACGCGGTTGGAGAGGTTGGTGTGGTTGTCGAGCGCGACCTTGCCGTAGCGGCCCTCGATCACGACGATGGTCACCGCCCCGTCCTCGATCGCCTGGCGGGCACATAGGCCTGGGCGACGAAGTAGCCGCGCCGGTTGTAGAAGTCCGAGATCTTGGCGGCCATGACCCGCAGGTCGTGCAGGTCGAACTGGCCGCCAGGGGTGAAGCCGGTGACGGCGATCAGCTCTGATTCGGGGAATATCCGCTCGCCGGTGATGCGCAGCGACCGGACCGTCACCTTGGGTCCCGCCGGCCCGGCGTCGCGGGGCTGGCTCCCACGCTGGACGCGGATATCCGGGATGGACCGTTCCGTCTCCAGCGGCCGGGGAATCTGCTGAATCTGTCCGCCCGCGCCGACCGGCGCAGGGATCGGCGGCGCAGCGGCCGCGCCCTCGCCAGTCGCGATGACGCCGACGACCGCCACGGCGGTCGCGAACCAGGTCGATTTCAGCATAGCCACCTCGGATGCCGACCCCGGCCGGATATCCAGCCAACAACCTTAGCAAGGGGGTCGCGCGAATCTCTGAGCGGGCGATTGTTGTGGCCCACACGGTCAAGCTTTGACTGATTATTATTAAATCAGGCTGTGCTGTTCCGACATCAGAATTAAACCACAACCATGATTAATTGATAGTCAATAGTGGAAAAGTATTTTTACGTAATTTATTATGATGAATTCCTGCACATTTCCTGATTTGAATTTCCGGGCAGTTGTAATAATTTGAAATGCTATTTCAGGTATTTATCGAGAATTCCTGAGGTGAACAGGCGAATTCGCTGCGATTGCAACGCGCACCGGGTTCCCACCAGTTCCCGGGCGCATCGCTTGGGACCCGCTCAGCTTCCCGGATAGGTAGCGAATGCGTCGTTCGGCCAGCGGAAGTTGGTGTAGGTCACCGTCACGCTGAAATCCAACGAGCGGACCTGGTGCCACCAGGCCAGGGGCATGAACAATATCTCCCCCGGCTCCAGCACGACGTCGTAGACGCGCGCGGCCCACCAGCCGCGGATAGCGCGCGGCGTCCAGGTCCGGCGCCTCCAGATCGGCGACCTCGCTGAACACGTGGGTGTGGTTGTAGAGCCGGCCGACCTCCGCCGCCGGAAGCATCTTCACGCGCTTTCGCCCGACGATCTGGGCGATGAGGTTATTGGTCAGGTCGTGGTGCAGCGACGTCAGGGTGCCCGCCGGCCCGATCCAGGGCATGCCGTGCGGCGCGGCGACCTCGCGGGTCAGGAACCGGTCGAGAAAACCCATGTCCTCGAGGAGCGGCGCCAGCGCCGCCTGGTTGCGGGCGCTGTTGTAGGCCGTGAGGTAGGCGTCGTTGCCGCCCCGCCGCGTCCAGCGACTCGATGAAGGCGTCGAACGGCGCCTCCCGCCGGTGGCGGTCCTTGTCCATCTCGAAGCGGGCGTTGGCGGTCCGCCCGCCCTGGTACTCCACCAGCGCCGACCCGACCTTGGCCTTCAGGTAATCGGGGAACCAGCGCGACAGCGCGGGCCAGCCGTCCATCTCGCCCACCAGGATCACCGGCCGGCCGACGGCGTAGTAGCGGTCGAGGAACTCCTGCGACTCCAGGCCCTTGCGTCGCTCGATCGCGGTGGCGGCGGGCGACAGGCCGCGCTGGCGCTCCTGCGCCTCCAGCAGCCATTCGCGCTTGGCGAGGGCCAGCTTCAGCGCCGCGACCTCCCCGTCCTGCGCCGGCGCAGCGGCGGGCGCGGGGGCCGGGACGGGGCGCCGCGGCCGGATCCTCGGCCGGCGCGAGCGGGACGGCCGGGGCCGCCGTGCGGTCGAACGGCTTCAGGCGCAGCTTGGCGCGGTGGTCGGCGACCAGGGTCGCGCCGCTGACGTCCACCCCGCGGTAGTAATGCTTCTGCCAGCGATCGGCGGGCGCCTTGGGCGGCTCGCGCCGCATCCGTGCCTGGAACTCGTCCCGCGCCGCGCTCCAGGCCCGGAACCGCTCGGCCGTGGCCGGATCGGCTTCGAGCGGCGCGAACGCCGGCGCGAAGGCCTCCACCGCCGCCCGCTCGACCGGGAACAGGAAGCAGAACGGCTCCATCGCCTCGAACCGCACCGGCTGGCCCGCCCGGGTGAAGCGCCAGTTCATGGTGAAGGTGAACGGCGACCAGTCGGTCTCCACCACGCCGGTCAGGGGCGCGATGGCGTCCTTCTGCCGGTTCGGCGACCCGCCGACCCAGAGGTTCCAGCCCGGCGGGGTGCGGAAGATCGCCTCGACGTGGAAGGTCAGCACTCCCTGGCCGAACAGCGACACCGGCGCGCGCTCCGGATCGGCGCCCGGGTCCTGGCGGATGGTCAGGGCCTCGACGCCCGCCCCGCCGTCCCAGACCGCCTCGAAGCCGCAGGGGTTCAGCACCTCCCACCCATGGGCGTTGGCGATGTTCAGCGGCAGGCAGCGGTAGGCGAACGACTCCGGCGTCAGGTCCATCCAGGGCCGCGTCGCCGGCGCCGGGCGGATCAGCGGCGCCCATCCGGGATGCAGATAGGCGGTCAGCTCCATGAGCGGATGTCCAGGCCAGCCCCGACACTGGTCCCTATCCGCCGATGGGACAATGCTTTTGCGGATCGTGATCTCGGGGGCCGACGTTCCGACAGCGGCGATAGGCCCCGAAATTCCGCTGCTGTTCCGCGGGCCGGACCTGAAGACTTAGCCGGCGAGCCGCTTGCGGTAATGTTCGAGCACGCTCGCGGCGCCGTCTGGCGAGAACGCGGCCCGCAGGCCTTCGGCCGAGTCCTCCGCTGCGGCCTTGGCGCGCTCGGCGATCGCCGCCTCCGCGCGCGCCACCGCCGTCCAGCCTGCGCCCGAGGTCAGGGCGTCCGCCAGATCGGCGGCGTCCGCCAGGGCGAGGTTCACGCCCTCGCCGGCGAAACGGCGACATCAGGTGGGCGGCGTCGCCGAGCAAGGTGAGGCCCCGGCCGGCTCGCCCAGCGGTGACCGATCGGCAAGGCGTAGAGCGCGCGAACGCCCAGGAGCTCGCCCTGCCCGATCATGTCGGTGAGCACAGGGGCCCAGCCCTGGAACACCTGCTTCGTCGCCGCGCGCACCTGGTCGGCGGGCCGCTCGGCCAGCTCCCGGGCGACCGCCTCGGGCGCGCGCCAGCCCGCATAGCCGCGGATGTGGCCGCCCCCGTTGCCCTGGGCGACGAGGGCCCGGTTGTCGCCCACGGCGAACATCTTGCCTCTGCCCGTCAAGGCGTCGACGAACCGATGCGTCTGCGCCTCGAAGTCGAGTTCGACGAACACCACGCCCTCGTAGACCGGCGCGGCGCGCGACCAGGCGCCGTCCGCGCCGACCACAACGTCGTAGACGCCAGCCTCCTCCTCGGTGACCACCTCGGTGGACCCCGCCGGGCCCCGGCCGGACCTCCGTCACCTTGCCCCCCCAACGCACGGTCCGCTCGTTGAGGGAGGCGAGGAGGACGCCTCTCAGGGCGGTGCGGTCGATCTCCGGCCGCTCGAAGCCGTCGCCATCATGGTCGAACAGCAGAGCGCCGGAAGGGTCATAGAGCCGTCCCCCTGGTCCTCCGGCCGCGCATGGGCGAGGAAGGCCGTCTCGAGGCCGGCCAGGCGCAGGGCGCGCAGCCCCGTCTGCGCGTGCAGGTCCAGCGAGCCGCCCTGCGGCCGATAGGTCGGATGGGAATCGCGCTCGAAGACGACGACCGGGACGCCGCGGACCTGCAGCAGCCGCGCGAGCATGAGCCCGCCGGGTCCGCCCCCGATGATGGCGATGCGAGGTGACGTTGCCATGGGCGGCCCCTTTGAGTTACATAGGCACCTATACAATGAACATAGGGGCCTATGCAATGGCGGATGCCGAGTGGAACCCGATGCGGACGCCGGGCCACTACATCAGCCGGATCGCCCGCGCCTTCGCCCGCATCGGCGACGTGCGGCTGCGGGCGCTGGCTTCGCCACGGCGCAGCTGCCCGTGCTGACGGCGCTGAAGGACGGCTCGCGGCTGTCGCAGACGGAGTTGGCGCGCTGGGGCCAAGGTGGAGCAGCCGACCATGGCCCAGCTCCTGGCGGCGCATGGAGCGTGACGGCGTCATCCGCCGCGAGCCCGACCCGAAAGACCGCCGCAGCAGGCCTCATCGCGCTGACGGACGAAGCCCGTGCGAGGCTGCCGGCCGGCCGGGCCATCCTCGAAGCCGGCAATCGCGAGGCCATGCGCGGCCTGTCCGACGAGAGGTGGCGACTTTGATCAGCCTGCTCCAGCGCGTCCTCGCCAACGCCGAAGAGATGGAGGGCCGCACGGCGTCCTAGGACTGGCCGGCCGCATCTCACCGGCGTCGTTCGGCGCGGGCGCCGGTCGAGTGGTCATTCCGGCGGCGCTGCTAGCGCACCATCTTCACCAGGACCTGGCGCCGGTCGGGGCCCGCGGCGGAAGAAGCCCTCGACGAGGTCGAGGTCGATGACCACGGCTGCGCCCATCTGGGTGAAGTCGTAGTTGCGTTCGACCTCCGGGGCGCCGTCGTAGACCTTCCGCCGCTCGGCTTCGTCGGCGGCGAGGCGGGCGCGGCCCTGGAACTGGAATTGCTCCAGGGTGTCGTTGTTCCGGTACATCAGGGCGACCTTCGGCCGTTCCGCGATCGCGCTGACGAACCCGCCTCGGCGTTGCGGATCCAGACCCCGATCTGGGCCTCGCCGACGACGCTGGTCGAGCCGCGGAAGGTGAGGACCGGCTGGCCGGTCTCGTCCACATGGGCCATGACCAGGGCGCGCTTGTTCTTGAGCGCGCCGTCGATGATCTCGACGAACTCTTCCGACAGGACCAGCGGAGTCGGCTCCGGCGGCTTCGGCAGGGGAATCTGGCACTGGATCTTGGCGATCCTTCGTCGGCCACCAGGATGGTGAGCAGGGCGTCGACGTCGGACCTGGTGACGGCCTTCAGCCGCACGGCCTCGCTCCAGGGGGTCGCCGCGTCCACGTCGCCGGCGTCGAAGACCAGCTCGGCGAGGCCGTCGCGAACCGCATCGGCGCCCGAGCGGGCGACGCCTGAGACGGCATAGCCCACGTCGTCGGCCAGCAGATCGGCGCGGAACTGGGGGGGCTCGCTTCGAAGCGCGTCGACGAACGCGCGGATCACGGCCGTCTTCTGCTCGAATGCTGCGTCGTCCATCACTATCCTCCTGGCGGTCGTGTTGTTTGGAAGGCCGGGCGAGACAACGGGCGGCGGGCCACGCGGAGGCGTTCAGCCTGCGCCGCCGCAGGCTGCCGGCCGCGTCATCGACGCTGAAAGATCAGGGCCGCCGCGGCGACCGGCGGCCGGTCGGCCTTGATCTGCACCCGGAAGCCGGAGCGGACGTTGGGGTAATAGTCCCAGATCGCCTTGTGCTGGGTGCAGCGGTTGTCCCAGAAGGCCACCGAATTGGCGCGCCAGCGGAACCGCACCTGGAAATCCGGCTGCGACAGGTGCTCGTAGAGATAATCGAGCAGAATGTCGCTCTCAGGCCGCGCCAGCTCGTTGATATGCGAGGGTGAAGCCGCTGTTGACGAACAGCAGCTTGCGGCCGCTGACCGGGTGGCGCGCGATCACCGGATGGACGGCCACCGGATAGGTCTTGCCGGAATTTGGGTTGTACTTGCTGAAGGCCGTTGCGCCGTCATGCGTCGCGGTGAGGGTCTCGAGGAAGGCCTGCAGCCTCGGCGACAGCGCCTCGTAGGCCGCGTACATGCTGGCGAACAGGGTGTCGCCGCCGACCGGCGGGATGACCTGCATGTGCAGGATGCTGCCCATCGGCGGGATGGGCTCGCACGACAGGTCGGGTGTGCCAGCCTTCGCCCGCGACGTGCTCGGAGTTGGCGTCGGCGTAGATCGGGCGCACCTCGGGATGCTCCTCCAGACCAGCCCGACCGGAGTGGATCTGCAGTTCGCCGAAATGGCGGCCGAGCCGCTTCAGCATGTCGAGGTCCAGGGGCTGGTCGCGGAAGAAGAGGACGCCGTGCCGGGCCAGCGCCTGATGGATGTCCTCGACCTGGGCGTTGCTGAGCGGCCGGGTCAGGTCGATCTTGCTGACCTCCGCGCCGGTGAAGGGCGTGACGGGGTCGACGGTGATGCTCTGGTAGGTCATGGCTCGCTCCAGGTCAGCCGTTTCGCCGCGGGCGATCGTCCGATAGCCATAGCGGCTGCCGACGGCCTGACTCTTCTTGTTGAACACGTGGCTGTCGAACACGTCGGTCCAGTCGCCGTCGCGCAGACGTTGTCGGGCAGGACCTCGAAGGGTTTGTAGAGGTGGTGCTGCTGGCCCTCCTCGATGAAGGGCGAGTTGGCGATGGCGTTGTAGGAGCAGTGCAGCAGGGTCCTAGGCCGGTCCGAGAGGTTCGGGCCGGAGGCGTGCAGGGTGTTGCCGTGGAAGAAGACGGCGTCGCCCGGCTCCATGATCATCTCGTCGAGCGGACACTGCTCGAGCACCAGCTTCAGGCGCTGCGGATCGAAGGCCACGGCCTCCCCGACCTTGACGTGGTTGACCCGGCCCCAGAAGGTGGGAGCCGCGCACAGCTTCAGGCAACCATTGGTCGGGTCGTTGCGGTCGACCGCCACGGTGCAGGTGAGCATCTTCGGCCACAGGCACCCCTCGTCGTACCAATAAGGATAGTCCTGGTGCCAATCCCACTTGCCGGGCGTGTTCGGCCGCTTCATCGAGAGCTTGGAATGCCAGTGATAGGCGGGGCTCGCCGATCAGGGCCGAGGCGCCGTCGATGATCCGCGCGATGAACGCGACCTTGCCGAGGTAGGTCTCGCTGTACTCGGTCCAGCCCTTCACCTCCTGCGCGAAGCCGACGCTGTCCGCCACCGCGCTGATGCGGCCGCCCAGGGTGGGATCGGCCCAGGCACGCCTGCCTCAGCGGCTCGATTTCCTGCTTCGAGAAGAAGTTGCGGATCACGACGTAGCCGTCGCGAGCGAAATCGGCGATCTCGGCAGGCGTCAAAGGCCGCTCGCTCACAGGACGGTTTCGGGTTTCCTCGTACGCCATCGCCTCGTCTCCCAGTTCGACCGGCGCAACGCCGGCCACTTACCGCTCATCCGCGCCGCATGAGAGAGGCCAAGCGGCGGTCCACACGCGACGCCGCTCGTTCAACATCATGACGAGCGCTATTGGGATCAATATCACGGCGCCCGGGCGGAGTTGTAATAGTCGGAGCCGCGGGTCTTCATGACTTGAAGTTATGGCGGGCCGCGATGAACTCTGCGCCGCAATTGCCGCGCGCTCTCGACCGACCTTCGACCACGGTCGATCACTGCACGAAGGTATGCGCCCTTAAGCGCCATGCAGCCGCCGGCGCGCGGACCATGGTCGACCACATCCCGAAAAGCCAACCACGCAGTTTAGGGCCTGTTGAACGGCGACGCTCCGCACGATCGGGGCAATCGCCGATCTTCGGCCAGGAATGCCATCATCTCGTTCAATACCTCCCGCATGGCGCCCAGAATATAGACCATATCACTTTGCACTGGCGGGTATGAGCTGCTTCATAATCCATTTCTATAGTTGGCCAAAATATTAATATTGGTGTCTGTTCCAGCCACGACTCATAACACACAAACGAGCAGCTCGCTCTGTTAGGCCAGATTGTCTGGCTACGCGGGACAACTGAAACACGTGGGTGGGGCCGTGAAATATTATTCTAGAAAGAGCGACAACCCATTCGCTGATGGGCAATAGGCTCTCTGGGCGATACTTGCTCTTGGGCGTGAGCTTGCTGGCGGTGGCGTCAGGCTTCACGCGGCGCCCATGCGGAGACGGCCGGCGCGCCGCCGCAAGCCGAGGAGAAGCGGCGCTCGACGAGATCGTGGTGACCGCGACGCGGCGTGGCGAGCAGAACCTGCTGAAGGTGCCGATGGCGATCGACTCCTTCTCCGGCGGACCTGCTTGAAAAGTCTCACGTCCAGTCCCTCCAGGACCTTAGCCGCCTGGCGCCTTCGCTGGTCGTGCGCGACTTCGGACCCCGCCCCAGCAGCAGATCGTCATTCGCGGCATCGCCTCCAACGTCGGGACAGACGGTCGGCGGTCTATCTGGACGACGCGCCGCTCAGCGGCGGGTTCAATATCCAGTCGAACGGGGACAACACCCCTATTTTCCGGATGCACGATATCGGCAGCGTCGAGGTGCTGAAGGGGCCCGCAAGGCACGTTGTTCGGCGTGGGATCGATGGCCGGCACGGTCAGAATGATCCCCAACCAGCCGAAGATGGGCGTCTTCGAGGGCGCCGTGAACGGCACGGCGGGCGAGGTGAACGGCGGGAACGCTCTTTATACCGGCGACGTCGCCCTGAACGTTCCTCTGTACCAGGACAAGCTGGCGGCGCGGGTCGTGGGGTGGGCCGAGTCCGGGGGAGGCTTCATCGATCAGCCGATCGGCGCCTTTCCCGGAAAAAACGTCAATGACGTCCATATCACCGGGGTCCGGGCGCCGTTCCTGTGGGCTCCGACCGAGCGCCTGTCCGTTTCGGGCGTCGGTGAACTACCAGAAGACGAAGGTCGACGGCTCCCAGGGCTGGACGGAATGGACCGCCCGATTTCGACCTTGCCGGAGGGCCGAGACAGGGGCCGTATCCGCCGTTATGTGAACCAGTCCAACGTTCGCGAGCCGTTCGAGCAGGACTACACGCTCTATACGCTCTCGGCGAAGTACGACCTCGGCTTCGGCACTGTCACGGCGACCAGCACGCGCGGGCTGCGCCATGAACTGCAGGCCTATGACACGTCCGGCTCCAGCTGCGCGTTCGGCAACTGCACCACCCGGGCGGGTTATCGGCCGCCGGTGTGGACCACCGAAGTCGGACTACAACAACATCACCAACGAGCTGAAGTTCTCCTCCGCCTTCCCGGGGCGTTCCAGCTCGTCGCCGGCGCATTCGCGCAGACGGATTCGGCCGACTACGAAACCGGATCGATAACGGCGAACCCGGCGAACGGCGTCCTTCCGTGCTACACCCTGGCGGAGTGCCGGACGCTCGGCGACATGGCCGCCGGCGTCGGCGCCAGCGTCGTCAGGAGCGGCACGGCGCAAACTGGTCAAGACCGACCAGTACGCGGTCTACGCCCAGGGCGACTACAAGATCCTCGACACCCTGACGGCCACCGTCGGCGTGCGCCAGTTCTGGGCGCTGCTGAAGAACACCACGATGACCACGCAGCTGTTGTCGGACACAACGCCGGCGTTCTGACCACGCCCTACGTCTCGCCGCCGACAAGGCCAACCAGTCGAAGACCACATATAACTTCTCGCTGCTTTGGGCGCCCGACCCGGATCTGAGCCTGTATGCGCGCGCCGCGTCCGGCTTCCGCATCGGCGGCGTCAACAACTCAGCCCATATCGCCGAGCTGGAAGGGATTTCGGTGCCGGCCAGCTATGGGCCCGACAGCCTGTGGGACTATGAGGGTCGGCGCCAGGGTGTTCGCTCTGGACCGCCGTCTCTTCATCGACGTGTCCGCCTATCACATCGACTGGTCAATCAGCAGGAAATCGGCCTCGCCGCTGGCACCTATCAGTACACCTTGAACGTCGGCAAGACGACCGTGAACGGCGCCGAAGCAGCGGGCGACCTATCGGCCGGTTCCGAACCTGACCCTCCGCGGCAGCTTCACCTATGTGGATTCGGAGCTGGCGGAGGATCTGCCGGCGGACGTGGTCGCCGGCGGCACGCCGGGCAAGAAAGGCGATCGGTCGCCGTTCGTGCCGAAGGTCACCGCCTCGGCGTCTGTCGAATACGAGCATCCGGTCTCGGAAGATGTCTCGGTCTACGGCCTGGGAAGCGCGAACTATCGCGGCGCGTCGTTCTCCGCCTTCCGCCCGGTCACGGCGGCGGACATCGCCGCCGGCGCGGACGACAATTACTATTCGAAGCTGCCGAGCTACGTGCTGCTCGACCTGCGGGCGGGTTTCCGCACCGGCCGGTATGACATCAACGTCTTCGTCGACAACGTCACGAACGAAGTCACCTACTCCGGGCTGAACGCGAACATCGACGCCACCCGCGTCTATTCGGCGAGGCCGCGGACGGTCGGCGTCGGCATGTCAGCGCGCTTTTAAGGCCGGCAGGGCGCGGCGGGACCGGCGGCGGTCCCGCCGCGCCCTGCGGCGTGAGGCCGCCCGGCTTCGACGGGCGAACGGGCGACAGTAAGGGGAAGCGGGCATGACGCAGAGAATTCTCGTCGGGACGGCGGTCGGTGCGACGGCGGCTAAACAAGGCCGCTCCATGAGAGGCTGGCTGATGGTCGCCATCTGCCTGCTGGGGATTTCGACCGGCCCCGCGGCCGTGAAGGAAAGCGCCATCGGCATCTTCATGGAGACCTTCCAGCACAACTTCGGCTGGACCCGCGCCGAGATCAGCTCGGCGATCTCCCTCTCCATGATGTGCGCGGTGGTGGCGTCGCCGATCGTCGGGGCGCTGGGTGGACCGGTTCGGCCCCCTGGCCGTCTTGACGCCGTCGCTGGTCGCGCTCGGGATTTGCGTGATGTCGATAACCCTGGTCCACGCGGCTCTGGCAGCTCCAGGCCGTCTATATGATCATGGGATTGGCTGGCCGCCGGCGCGAACAGCCTGCCTTATCTGCGCGTGCTCTCGACTGGTTCGACCGTCACCGGGGCCTGGCTCTCAGCCTGGCCGGCAGCGGCACGGCCCTGGGTTTTCGCCTTCGTGCCGGTGCTCACCCAATCGCTGAAGGAAGCGTATGGCTGGCGGGCCGGGTTTCTACGGCCTGGGGGCCTGTCATCTGCGTGACGCTGCCGACGGTCGGGCTCTTCCTCCGCGAGCGGCCGGCCGGCGTATCGGATCCCTACGAGGACGGCGCCCGCGACGAGAGCTCAGGGATAGAGCTGCGCCAGGCCGTCAGGGGGACGGGACTTCTGGCTGTTGGCGGCCATGTTCATGAGCGTCTCGGCGGTGCTTTACGGACTGATGCCGCACCTCGTGCGCTGTTGACGGACAAGGGGTTCGGTGCGGATCGCGCCGCGCAGATCGCGTCGCTGTTCGGGCTGGCCGCGTTCATCGACGTCTCACGCTCGGCTTCCTGATCGATCGCTTCGACGCGCGCCGGATCTGCTTCGTCTTCTTCCTGCTCTCCGCCCTGGCGATACCGCTCTTGGCTTTATACCTGCCGGTCTGGGCCTTGTTGCTGGTCGCGCTGCTGATGGGTTTCACCCTCGGCGCCGGAAGCGGACATGCTAGCCTATCTGACGAGCCGGTATTTCGGCCTCCGCTGCTTTGCTCAAAAACTTCGGCGTGCTGTTCGCCGGCGTGGTGATGACGATGGCGGCAGGACCCTACGTCTTCGGCGCCGTCTTCGACGCGACAGGGTCCTACAACAGCGTGCTGTTCGCGGCCGCGCCGGTCTGCGTATTCGCCGCCGCGCTCACCTTCGGCCTGAATCCCTACAGGACGCGCAGCGGCGTCCCGATGGCGTGAGACGAGCCCTCGAAGGGCGCAGGCGCCTCCCAACTGTGCGGAAGAGCAGGCTCGGGCGGGCCGCGCCGGCTGGTTAGGTCCGCGGACTTGACGGCCGGCGGCCACTGTGGCGACCGATCAAGGTCTCGGGACCCGCCAGTCCCGTCGACCGATGCACGCCGCCGCCGCCCCACAGCCCGCGCGCGAGGCGTCGGCCATGCATATCTGCAAGCGTAGGCGGGGGGGTGTCATAAGTTCTTATTATCGCCCCCAGCAGAGATTTTATTGGCGTCCCGCCATCCGAAAATCAAACCTCCCGCAAAAAGGATAAGGAAACGCGCAGCAAGGGCGTCTCAGTCGTCCAATCACGGCGACGTCTATGGGCTTCTGCGGGGCGGCTGTGCTGTTTGAACACTCTCATTGGCCCTTCACGGGCAAGTTTACATCCGATCTGGGGACCAGGCTTCATGCCGTTCGACCTGGGCTGCGACGGGCGCTGCTTTGCGCCGCAGGGGGCCATGGCGGTCGCCGCCCCCGCCGCCCATGCGGAGGACGGCTCCGTGAACGAGCTGGTGGTCACCGCCAATCGTCGGGGGCGGAGGACGTCCAGAACATCCCGATGGCCGTGACCGCCATCAATCCGTCCAAGCTCGCCGACCTGAACCTGACCTCGCTGTCGGACATCAGCCGCTTGGCGCCGTCGGTGAACCTGCTCGAGCAGGGGCCGGGCGTGAACTCGATCATCATCGGGGCCTGGCCGTGCGCGGCATGGACGCCTCGGAGATCGAGGACCGCTCGCTGGTCGCCGTCTACGTCGATGACGTGCCGATCGCCATCAAGGGCGCGGCGACCGACCTGAAGGCCGTCGACCTTGAGGACGTGGAGGTCCTGCGCGGGCCGCAGGGCACACTCTACGGCGCCGGCTCCATGGCGGGCACCATCGATACGTGACCCAGAAGCCCGACTCCAACCGGATGTTCGGCTACCTGGAGGGGACGCTGTCGGACACCGCCCACTACGGCAGCGACAACGAGTCCGTCCGCGGCGCCCTCAACGCG
Source organism: Caulobacteraceae bacterium (assembly GCA_037201645.1). GTDB lineage: Bacteria > Pseudomonadota > Alphaproteobacteria > Caulobacterales > Caulobacteraceae > JANWHQ01. The sequence continues at coordinate 61,844 of JBBCHF010000003.1, read as the reverse complement.
CCGATCGCGCCCGGCCAGCTGGCGGTGCGGGTGTCGGGCTACTACGACAACCTCTCCGGCTACATCAAGGAACCTGGACGACGGCGGCATCGCCAATCCGGTGAAGGACGCCCAGGCGCGGGCGGCGGTCCGCTGGACGCCCACCGACCGGCTGACCGTCGACGGCGCCTTCACCTACGTCGGACGTCGAGGGTTCGCTGAACTTCGCCATGGCGGGCTGCCGGACTATCAGGTCATCAACCGCTACAAGCCGGTCGCCGACCAGACCACCAAGATCTATTCGCTGACCATCGGCTACGACCTCGGCGCGGCGACGCCTGACCTCCTCGACCGCCTACACCGACTTCTCCAACCAGTTCGCGACCGACACCAGCTTCAACGTCTGGCTCTGGTCGTTCGGCAACAGCGGCGAGCAGCCGCGCAGCGCCTTCCGCGCCCGACAACGACCTGCACGACTACGTCGAGGAAGTGCGCCTGACGTCCAAGCCCGGCGGGAAGCTCGACTGGACCGTGGGGCGCCTTCTACGAGCGCACCAGCCGCCACCAGCGCGAGGACGACCCGACCTCCCACCTTCGACGCCCGCTACGCCGACGAGGTCGGCATCCCCGGCTACAGCTCGGTGACCAACGACCTGGCCTTCATGCCGGACGACACCTTCGCCGGCCTGCAGGACGCCACCGACGTCCAGACCACCTTCTACGGCGAGGCGACCTACGCCATCACCCCGGACCTGAAGGCGACGGCGGGCCTGCGCTACTTCGACTGGGTCGCAGGACTTCACCGCTATTTCACCGGCGCGAACGGCAACAGCCCGCCGGCCAGCGCGGCCCAGCCGATCGGCACGCCGCTGGTGCAGGCCGGCCATTCCTCGGCCAACGGCGTCACGCCGCGCTTCGCCCTGCAGTACTACCTGACCCCGCAGAACAATGTGTTCGCCGAGGCGGCCAAGGGCTTCCGCTACGGGGGCGTCAACCAGCCGATCCCCACCGCCTACTGCGGCGCGGATCTCGCCGCCGAGGGGCTGACCAGGCGCCGGCGAGCTTCGGTCCGGACGAGCTGTGGAGCTATTCGATCGGCAGCCGCAACGCGTTCGACGGCAACCGCTACCGCGTCAACGGTCACGGCCTTCCAGATCAACTGGAACAACGTCCAGACCACCAAGTACCTCGGCTGCTCCTACTACTACACGGTCAACGCCGGGAAGGTGGTCAGCCGCGGCGTGGAGCTGGAGCTGGCCGCCCAGCCGATCCCCCGGCTGAGCCTGGACTTCAACGGCTCGTTCAACGACGCCAAGGCGGACGGCCGATCCCCAACCTCAATGCGCCGGACGGCCGCCAGGCGCCCTATGCGCCCCGCTATGTCGCCAGCCTGACGGCCGACTACGCCATCCGGTCGGCGAGAACTCGCTCGACCTGACGGGCAACGTCTCCTACCGCGACAGCTTCGTGAACGACTTCGACGTCACCGCGGACGACTATCGCAAGGTGCCGAGCGCGACCCTGCTGAACGCGGCCGTGACCTACCGCTGGGACCGCTACGCGATCGGGGTATTCGGCGACAACCTCACCGACAGCAAGAACATCAGCCAGATCGACGCCCAGAGCGGCGGGACCTACCAGCCCGGCGACAAGCTGGCGCTCGGCCGGCCCCGCACGGTCGGCGTCCGCGCGAGGGTGTCGTTCTAGCCATGGCCAGGCCGGCGTTCCGCGTTCAGGCCGCCGTCCCCGCGCCATCAGGCGCCGGGGCGGCCGGCGCGCCGGCCGGACCTTGGGAGGCGGCGCGCGTGATCGCCTATTTCGCCCGCCGGCTGCTGCACAGCGCCCTGGTCCTGTTCGCCACCTGTGCGGCGGTGTTCGCTCTGATCTATGTGGCGCCCGGCGACCCCGCGGGCGCGGTGCTCGGCCCGCGCGCCAGCCCGGCGGCGCGCGCGGCCATGCGGGCGGAGATGGGGCTCGACAAGCCGCCGCCGGTTCAGTTCGCGATCTTCCTCGGGCGGCTGGCGCACGGGGACCTCGGCGTCGACGTGCTGAACCAGACGCCGGTGCGCGACCTGATCGCCGAGGCCCTGCCCCCACACCCTCGCCCTCGCCGCCCTGGCGGTCGGATGGGCGGTGGTCGTCGGCACGCCGCTCGGATGCTACTGCGCCCTGAACCGGGGGGAGCTGGCCCGACCGCCTGATCGGCCTCGGCTCGACGCTCGCCATCGCCCTGCCCGGCGCGGTCGTCGGCATCTACGCCCTCCTGCTGTTTTCCGTGCAGCTGCACTGGTTCCCGGCGATCGGGGGCGGGGAGCCAGGGGACTTCTGGGACGGCGTCCGCCACCTGGTGCTGCCGGCGTTCACGGTGGGGCTGAGCTGGATCGGCTATCTCGCCCGCCTGGTGCGCGCCAACATGCTGGAGGTCCTGCAGGAGGGGCCACGTCGGCCGCCTACCGGGCCTATGGCGTCAGCGAGATGCGCATCGCCCTGCGCTACGTCCCTGCCCCATCGCGGTGGCGCCGGCGATCTCGGTGCTCGCGGTGGGCGTCGGCGGGCTGCTTTCGGGCGCGGTGATCACCGAGATCGTGTTCACGCGGCCGGGGCTGGGCCACCTGATGTACGACGCGGTGATCTTCCGGAACTTCCCGGTCGTGACTGGGGCGGTGGTGGTGACCGCCGCGCTCTACCAGGCGTGCAACCTCGCCGCCCGACCTTCTGATCGCAGGTCTGGATCCCCGTGTCCGCGCTTCCCTTTAGGTCGCCCGCCGCGCCGGCCGCGCCGGCGCTTCCCCGACCCGCGGCGGGGCCCCCTGGCCCTGCTGGGGCCGGCTGGTGCGAGAGCCGACCGGCGCCCTGGCGGCGGGCCTGTTCCTGCTGCTGGTCGCGACGGGCGTGTTCGGCCGCTGGCTGGCGCCCTACGACCCGATCGCCATCGACCCCTGGGCCCGGCTGCAGGCGCCCACCTTCGCCCATCCCTTCGGCACCGACCAGCTCGGGCGCGACCTGTTCTCGCGGGTGCTCGACGGCACGGGAACGGAGCTGGCGCTCGTGGCCATGAGCATCCGGCGGCGGCCCTGGTCCCGGGCCTCGTGTTCGGCCTGCTGGCCGGGTACGGGCCGCGCGTCCTGGACGGCCTGCTGATGCTGGTCTCCGACGTGGTGATGTCGGCGCCGATGATGCTGCTCGCCCTAGCGTGACCATCGTCCTGGGCGGAGGCCTGCACACCCTGGTGCTGGTCATCAGCGCCAGCCTCGCCCCATCCTACTTCCGGCTGGTGCGCAGTCAGACGCGCACGCTGAAGACCGCCGAGTACGTGACCGCCGCCCGGTGATGGTGCGCCTCGCCGCTGCGCGTGCTGACGCATCACCTGCTGCGCAACATGGTCGGCCAGGTGCTGGTCATGGTGGCCATGGACGCGCCGATGGTGATCGGCATCGAGTGCGGCCTGAGCTTCCTGGGCCTTGGGGTGCATCCGCCCGCCCCCACCTGGGGCTCGATCCTGCGCGACGGCTACGCCTTCATCCGCGAGGCCCCGCACATCATCTTCGTGGCCGGCCTGCCGATCCTCTTGGCGACGCTCTGCTTCACCTTCCTCAGCGAAGCGTTGCGCGACGCGCTCGATCCCCGGCTGACCACGCGCCGGACGAGGGACTGAGCATGGAGCCGGTGCTCAGCGTCGAGAACCTGTCGGTCGCCTACGCCACCAACCGCGGCCTGGTGCATGCGCTGCGGGACATCAACCTGACCGTCCGCCAGGGCGAGGTGCTCGGCCTGGTGGGCGAAAGCGGCTCGGGCAAGACCACCCTGGCCACCGCCATGATGGCCATGCTGCCGGCCAACGCCCGCGTGGAGGCCGGCTGGCGTTCGAGGGGCGCGACATCCTCGCCATGCCCGAGCGGGAGCGCCGGCTCCTGCGCGGGGACGGCGCGGCGATGGTCTTCCAGGACCCGTTCACCTCGCTGAACCCGGTCACCCCGATCGGCGAGCAGCTCGTCCAGTTCCAGCACCACAAGCGCGGCCGGCGCCGGCGCGAGCGGCTGGACCGCGCCGCCGACATGCTGCGCCGGGTCGGCATCACCGATCCCCTGGTGCGCCTACGGCAATATCCGTTCGAGCTCAGCGGCGGCATGCGCCAGCGCATCCTGATCGCCGCCGCCCTCCTGACCGAGCCGCGCCTGCTGATCGCCGACGAGCCGACCACGGCGCTCGACGCCACCACCGAGGTGCAGATCGTCCAGCTCCTCCGCGAAAGCCGCGCCCTGGTCAGCGGGGCGATGGTGGTGGTCACCCACGACATCGCCCTGGTGGACGACCTCTGCGACCAGGTGGCGGTGATGTACGCGGGCGAGGTGGTCGAGGTCGGAGCCACGCGCCAGGTGCTGTACGCGCCGCGCCACCCCTACACGCGCGCGCTGCTGGAATGCGATCCGGCGAAGCTGCAGGCCTCGGAAGGCGCCTTCCCGTTCATTCCGGGCCAGACGCCGGACCCGATGACGGCGCGGGCCGGCTGCGCCTTCGCGCCGCGATGCCGCAAGGCCGTCGCGCCCTGCCATATCGCGCCCGCCGCCATGATCTCCGCCGGGCTGGGCGGCGACTTCCTCCGCTGCGGGCGGGCCGACGCATGAGCTTCGTGGCCGAAATCCAGGGCCTCGGGGTCAGCCACCGCGCCGGCGGGTTCGGCCTGCCCGCCGCGGGACGGCGCGTGCACGTGCTGATCGACGTGAGCCTGAAGCTGGGCGACGGCCGGACCCTGGCGGTCATCGGCGAGAGCGGCAGCGGCAAGACCACCCTGGCCCGCGCCCTCGTGGGCCTCGCCCCGATCACCGCCGGCGAGGTGTGGGTGGACGGCCGCCGCGGCCGGGGCCGCAGCGACGTCGCCTGGCGGATGATCCGCCGCTCCATCGGCATGGTGTTCCAGGACCCGAACGCCGCCCTGAACCCGCGCATGACCATCGCCGAGCTGGTGGCCGAGCCGATCGTCGCCCAGGGGCTGGCCGAGGCCGACCCGCGCCGCGAGGCGCGCCGCCTGCTCGACTTCGTGGGCCTGCCCGCCGCCTTCCTCGACCGTTTTCCCCACCAGCTCTCCGGCGGCCAGGCGCGTCGGGTGATGGTGGCGCGAGCCCTGGCCGTGCGGCCCAAGCTGATCATCGCCGACGAACCCACCGCGGGCCTAGACCTGACCGTCCAGGGCGAGCTTCTGAACCTGTTCGTCAGCCTGCAGGCGGAGCTCGGCCTCGCCTATCTGTTCATCACCCACAACCTGGCGGTCGCGCGGCGGATCGCCGACGAGGTCGCGGGTGCTCTACCTCGGCCGCATCGTCGAGAAGGGCGCGCCGGCCGAGCTGTTCGCCCGGCCGGCCCATCCCTACACCCACGCCCTGCTGAGCGCGCGGGGCGACCACGGCCATGCGCGCCTGGCGCTGCGGGGGCGAGCCGCCGAGCCTTCGCCAGCGGCCGTCCGGCTGCGAGTTCCACGAGCGCTGCCCCCTCGTACGCCGACGTCTGCCGTCAGGCCCCGCCGCCCCTCGCCGAGCTGGCCGGCGGACGGCAGGTGCGCTGCCACTTCCCGTTCGTCTCGACCCAGACGACAGCGGAGGCGGCGGCATGATCGCGCGACGGACGGTCCTGGCCGGTCTCGCCGGCGGCGCGGCCGGCGCGCTGGCGGGCTGCGCCGCGCCCCGGGCGGTCAGCGCTGGCCAAGGGCCGGGTGCTGCGGATCCAGAACGACAGCGACATCCAGAACCTCGACCCCGCCAACCGGCACGGCTGGTACGACGAGACGATCATGATGGCGATCTTCTCGGGCCTCTGCCGGTACGCCGCCGGGGACGTCTGGACCTGGCAGGCCGACGCCGCCGAGCACCTGAGCCAGCTCGACCCGCTCACCGTGGAGTTCCGCCTCCACCCCGGCCTGGAATGGAGCGACGGCTACGGCGAGGTGACGGCGGAGGACGTCAAGTACTCCTACGAGCGCTTCATCGACCCGCGGCTGGACGCCAATTACCGGTCCGACTGGGAATCGCTCGACCGCGTCGAGCTGACCGGCCGCTACAGCGGCGTCATCCGGCTGAAGGCGCCGTTCTCGCCCCTGATGACCAGCACCCTGCCGAGCCCGTCGGGCCTGATCGTCTGCAAGCGGGCGACGGAGGCGGCGGGCGGCCGCTTCTCGGTCAAGCCGCCGGCCAGCGCGGGCCCCTACCGCATCGCCGCCTGGCGTCCGCGCGAGGGAGCTGGTGCTCGAGCGCAACCCGCAATGGCGCGGGCCAGCGCCGCATTTCGACGAGATCCGCGTCCTGCCGCTGGACTTCAAGAAAGCTCTCACCGGCTACGACGCCCACGACCTGGACATGACCAAGGTCAACATCAATTCCATCCCGCTCCTGCGGAAGCGGCGCGACGCCACCACCACCCTGACCGTGCGGCCGGCCCTGGCCTACACCTGGCTCGGGATGAACGTGGACCATCCCAAGCTCGCCGACATCCGCGTGCGGCGGCGCATCCAGCATGCGGTCCGACGCCTCGGCGGTGGTGCGCGGCACGTTCGGCGGGGGTCGAGCAGGCGGCCGAGGGCATGGTGCCGCCGCAGCTTCCGGGCGCACGCACGCGGCGGCTGTACGCCTACGATCCGGCGCAGGCGCGCCGGCTGCTGGCCGAGGCCGGCGTGCGGGACCTGTCCCTGACGCTGCAGTTCTCGCAGGACGACGACAGCCTGATCGCCGCCGAGATCATCCAGCGCCAGCTCGCCGCCGTCGGCATCGGGAGATCGACGTCCAGGAGCAGGACCCGGCCACCTTCATCGCCGACGGCCAGGACACCACCGGCGCCGACCTCAAGGCCTCGCAGCTCCACCTGCGCACCTTCACGACCACGGCGGACCCGAGCTTCGTCACCGCCTGGTTCACCTGCGACGAGGGTCGGCGTGTGGAACACCGAGCGGGTCTGCGATCCCGGCTGGGACGCCCTGAACCGCGCCGCCATGCGCGAGCAGGACCCCGCCCGCCGCGCCCAGATGTACCGAGACCTGCAGGACGGCCTGGAGCGGACCGGGGCGTTCGTCTTCCTCTACAATGGCCTGAACGCCTGGGGTGACGCGCCGGCCCGTGCGCGGCGCCTGGACCCCCGACGGCCACTGGGCCCTGCTGCGCGACATCACCGCGGAGACCGCGGCATGACCGCCGCCCGCCGCCATTCCAACCCTGTCCGCGAGGAGAACCGCCATGGTCACCGCCGCTGAGAACGACCTCCTGACCCGCGTGGGGCCGGGAACGCCGATGGGCGCTTCCTGCGGCAGTTCTGGGTGCCCGCCTGCATGTCCTCGGAGCTGACCGCCGACGGCGCGCCGACGCGGCTGATGCTGCTCGGCGAGAAGCTGATCGCCTTCCGCGACAGCAGGCGCGGGTGGGCGTCCTCGACCACCGCTGCCCCCACCGCTGCGCCTCGCTGTTCTACGGCCGCAACGAGGAGGGCGGGCTGCGCTGCGCCTACCACGGATGGAAGTTCGCGCCGGACGGAACCTGCCTGGAGGCGCCCAACCTGCCCGCGCCGCTGAACGCCGGCGGCGCCATCCGCGCCAAGGCCTATCCCGCCGCGGAGCGCAGCGGGGTGGTCTATGCCTACATGGGCGACCGGGCCGAGCCGCCGCCCCTGCCGGGCATTGAGTCCACCCTCTGCCCCGGGGACCAGACCGCGGTCATCTGCCGCCAGCGCGAGTGCAGCTGGCTGCAGGCGCTGGAGGGCGACCTCGACACCTCCCACTTCGGCTTCCTGCACGCGGGCAAGGTGGAGGCCGACCAGATCGATCCCGCCAACATGGACCGCTTCCAGGTCGCCGAGCGCGCGCCGCAATACCACGTGCAGGAGACGCCCTGGGGCGCGATGTACGCGGCCTATCGGCCGGCGGAGGACGCCGCGCGCTACTACCGCTTCGCCCACTATGTGATGCCGTTCTGGACGCTCTATCCGAACGGCGACCTCACCGCGAACGTGGCGGCCAACGCCTGGGTGCCGATGGACGACACCCACACCATGGTCTTCAACGTCTCCTGGACCCACAGGGTCGCGCCCCTGGCCAAGTTCCGCGACGGCAGCCCGATCCGGGCCTCGGCCGCGACGCGCGCTTCCTGCCCAACACCACCGACTGGTTCGGCCCGCTGGCGCTCGGCCGTGAACAAGACCAACGACTACCTGATCGACCGCGACGAACAGCGCGACCGCAGCTTCACCGGCATCTCGGGCGTGCAGAACCAGGACGCCGCCGTCACCGCGGCGCCTCCAAGGGCGAGGGCCTGGGCAACCAGTTCCTGGCCAACATCCGCGACACCGACGCCATCGCCCTGGTCGCGCGCTGCTTCGAGGACGGCGACGTCACCCACGTGGAGGGCCGCGTCGACCCGCTCGGCGACCTAGAGATCATCGAGACCGAGCTGATGCTGGCCGACCTCGAGAGCCTGGAGAAGCGCAAGGACCGGCTGGAGAAGACGGCCAAGGGCGGCGACAAGGAGTCGATCAAGACCCTCGCTCTGGTCAACCTCGCCCTGGAGCAACTCAACGCCGGCCGCCCCGCCCGCATGGCGGACGTGCCCCAGGACGACGACAAGGCCTGGCGGATGCTGCAGCTCCTGACCTCCAAGCCCGCCCTCTACGTCTGCAACGTCGACGAGGCGTCCGCTGCGACCGGCAACGCCCTCTCCGCCACGGTGGCCGCGCGCGCGGCCAAGGACGGCGCCAAGTCGGTGGTCATCTCGGCCAAGATCGAGTCCGAGATCGCCCTCCTGCCCGCCGAGGAGCGCGCCGAGTTCCTGGAGGCGGTGGGGCTTGAGGAGCCGGGCCTGAACCGGCTGATCCGCGAGGCCTACGCCCTGCTCGGCCTGCAGACCTACTTCACCACGGGCCCCAAGGAGGCGCGGGCCTGGACCGTCCGGTGGGCGCCACCGCGCCCCAGGCGGCCGGCGTGATCCACACCGACTTCGAGAAGGGCTTCATCCGCGCCGAGACCATCGCCTATGACGACTACGTCCGCCTGAACGGCGAGGCCGGGGCGCGCGAGGCCGGCAAGATGCGGCTGGAAGGCAAGGAGTACGTCGTCCAGGACGGCGACGTGATGCACTTCCGATTCAACGCCTGACGGAGGACGCCATGGGCGAGATGATCACGCTGAGGAGCAAGGACGACGGCTTCGAGTTCGCCGCCTACCACGCCAAGCCCACGGACGCCCGGCGCGGCGGCCTGATCGTGGGTGCAGGAGATCTTCGGCGTCACCGCCGGCATCAAGCAGATCGCCGACTCCTTCGCCGCAGACGGCTACGAGGTGATCGCGCCCTCGATGTTCGACCGCTCCGAACCGGGGCTGGACGTCGACATCCCGCAGGCGGACTTCGCCAAGCTGCGCGACTACGCCGCGGCCTCCTTCCCCCATGTTCCTGGCGACATCCAGGCCTGCATCGACGCCCTGGCGGCGCCGGTGTTCATCGCCGGCTTCTGCTATGGCGGCTCGGTCGCCTGGCTGGCCGCCGCCCGCTGCACGGGTCTTGCGGCCGCGTCCGGCTTCTATGGCGGCGCCATCGCGACCCAGCTCATCGACGAGACGCCGAAGGTCCCGACCATCCTGCACTTCGGCAAGAAGGACGCCCACATCACCTCCGACCACTGGGAGAAGATCGGCGCCCGCCATCCCGACGTGCCGCTCTACCTCTATGACGCCGACCACGGCTTCTTCTCGCCCGACCGGCCGCCGACCATCCACGACCCGGACAGCGCCCGCTTGGCGCGCCTGCGCACCCTGCAGCTGTTTCAGAACGCGGCCGGCGTGAAGGCGGAGGCCTGACCCTGGCCGCGCCCGCCGAGAAGGCCGTCCAGATCATCGCCCGCGGCCCGCGCGCCGAGGCCGAGGCCGCTGCGGCCGCCATCGACGCGGACGCGGCGCTGGAAGGCGCCACCTACTCGATCCTGGAGGAGGACGAGGACGCCGGCGTCTGGCGCATCGACGCCTTCCCGACCTCCGCCGCCGAGGCCGACGACTTCCGCCGCGCCCTGGCCGCCTTCCCGGGCCTGGTGGTCCGCACCGAAGAGCTGGCGGACGCCGACTGGCTGGCCATGGCGCTGTCGGGCCTGCCGCCGGTGCGGGCGGGGCGGTTCTTCATCTATGGCCTGCACGACCGTGGCCGCACGCCCATCAACACCGTCAACCTGCGTATCGAGGCCGGCGCCGCCTTCGGCACCGGCCACCACGGCACCACGGTCGGCTGCCTCCTGGCCTACGACCGCCTCCTGAAGGCGCGGCGGTTCGAGACGGTGCTGGACGTCGGCTGCGGCACGGGGGTGCTGGCCATCGCGGCGGCGAAATGCGGCGCGACCGCCGTGGTCGGCACCGACATCGATCCGGTCTCGGTGCGCGTCTCGCGCGAGAACGCCATGGTGAACCGGGGTGCGGGCGCGGTTCGTCCACGCCGCGGGCCTGGACCATCCGGCCGTGCGCGGGGCGGGGCCCTACGATCTCGTCTTCGCCAACATCCTGGCCCGGCCGCTGGTCTTCCTCGCCCAGCCGATCCACGACGCGTTGAAGCCGGGCGGGACGGCGATCCTGTCGGGCCTGCTGCGCACCCAGGAGCGGATGGTGCGCGCCGCCTATCTCAGCCGCGGATTCCGGCTGACCGGCCGCATCCGGCGCGACGCCTGGGCTGCCCTGACCCTGACGCGCGGCTGAGGGCCGGCCAAGATTGCGCGGGCCCATGGCCGGGCCTAAGTCTGCCTGCATGCGCCAGACCTTCGAAGACCACGCCGACCCGTCCTTCGGGCCCAAGCACCTCCCCCTGATCCGCCGCGCCATGGCCGAGCAGGGGCTGGACGGCTTCCTCGTGCCGCACGAGGACGAGCACCAGAACGAGTACCTGCCCGAGGCCAACGACCGGCTGGCCTGGGCCACCGGTTTCACCGGCTCGGCCGGGGCGGCGGTGATCCTGAAGGACAAGGCCGCGATCTTCGTGGACGGCCGCTATGCGCTGCAGGTCAGGAGCCAGGTCGACCCGGGCCTCTTCGAGGTGCGCGACCTCGTGGACGGCGGCGTGCCGGCCTATCTGGAGACCGCGGCGGCCAAGGGGGCGAAGATCGGCTTCGACCCGCGCCTGCACAGCCCTGACCAGCTGGAGCGGCTGAAGGCCGCCGCCGCCCGCGCCGGGGCCGCGCTGGAGCCCGTGGCCGCCAATCCCCTGGACGAGGCGTGGGGCGCGGAGCGGCCGGGCCAGCCGCAGGCGCCCGTGGTTCCCCATCCCATCGAGTACGCCGGCGAGGACTCCGCCTCCAAGCGCGCGCGCGTCGGCCAGGGCTTGGCCGCCGCCGGAGCGGATGCGGCCGTGATCACGGCCCCCGCCTCGATCGCCTGGCTGTTCAACATCCGCGGCGGCGACGTGATCCGCTCGCCCCCTGCCGCTCGGCCAGGCGGTGCTGAACGCCGACGGCACGGCGCGGCTGTTCCTCGACCCCGCCAAGGTGACGCCCGCCCTGCCCGCCTGGCTCGGCAACCAGGTGACGCTGGAGCCGACCGACGCCCTGCCCGCCGCCCTTGCCGAGCTAAAGGGCAAGCGGGTGCTGGTGGACCCGGCGCAGTCCTCGGCCTGGTATCTCGACGCGCTGGGCGCGGCTGGCGCCACGGTGATCCGCGCCGCCGACCCCACCGCCCTGCCGCGCGCCTGCAAGAACCCGGTGGAGATCGAGGGCGCCAAGGCCGCCCACCGCCGCGACGGCGCGGCCCTGACCCGCTTCCTGCACTGGCTGGCCACGGAGGCCCAGACCGGCCTGCCGGACGAGCTGGAGGTCGTCACCAAGCTTGAGGGCCTGCGCGAGGCCACCGGGGCGCTGAAGGACCTGTCGTTCGACACCATCGCGGGCGCCGGCCCCAACGGCGCCATCGTCCACTATCGCCCGACCCGCGCCACCAACCGGCGGATCGAGCCCGGCCAGCTCCTGCTGGTGGATTCCGGGGCGCAGTACCTGGACGGCACCACCGACGTGACCCGCACCGTGGCGTTCGGGGAGCCGAGCGCGGAGATGCGCCAGCGCTACACCCTGGTGCTGCAGGGCCACCTGGCGCTCGGCCGCGTGCGCTATCCGGCCGGGACCACCGGCTCGGCCCTGGACGTGCTGGCGCGCGCGCCGCTGTGGGCGCATGGCCTGGACTACGACCACGGCACCGGCCACGGCGTCGGCTCCTACCTCGGGGTGCACGAGGGGCCGCAGCGGATCGCCAAGGTCGACAACCGCGTGGCGCTGAAGCCGGGGATGATCGTCTCCAACGAGCCCGGCTACTACAAGACCGGCGCCTACGGCATCCGCATCGAGAACCTGCAGTTCGTCACCGAGCCGTCGGCGATCGAAGGCGGCGAGCGGGCGATGCTGGGGTTCGAGGTCCTGACCCTGGCCCCCTACGATCGCCGCCTGATCGAGGTTTCGATGCTGACCGCCACCGAGCGCGCCCAGGTCGACGCCTATCACGCCCGGGTCAAGGCCGAGATCGGCCCGCAGGTGGAAGCGGACGTGCGGGCGTGGCTGGAGGAGGCCTGCGCGCCGCTTTAGCGCGGTCAGGCAGCTTTGAGGCATCCCAATCCCGTCACCCTCGGCCTTGTGCCGAGGGTCCCTGCCTCCGCTACGCCGCAATTCGACGTCCGGGCTCAATGCCGGCGGCGAGAGGGACCCTCGGCACAAGGCCGAGGGTGACGGGGAGTGGTTGAGAATGGCGAACGCCGTACGCCGCTACTCCAGGCGCGTCCAGGTCTGCGACTTGCAGAGGAACGCCACGGCGCAACCCTTGACCAGCAGGTGGTCGGAATCGATCAGGGTCAGGGCGCCGTGGTAGAAGTTGCCGTCGCCGGGATTGTAGAGCCGGCCGCCGGTCCACTTCATCGGGCCGCCGGTGAAGCCTTCGATCAGGGGTGGTCCCGATCATCGACCGGCTGCGCAGCTGCGGGTCCTTGTTGTGGACGTCCAGGAGCTGAGGGTTGGTCTTGGGCGGCTGGGCCGACACCATCTTGCCGCAGACGGAGTCGCCGCAGCGGGCGATCTCCACGTGGGCCGCCGAGCCGGCACGAGCCAGACGCCCGTGATGTCCTGCGCCGCGGCCGGGCCGGCGAGGCTCAAAGCCAGGGCGGAGAGCGCGCCGATGTTCCGCATCGCCGAAATCCGCTGTTGCTTCTACGCTCCTATAGCGCGCGAGCTTGGCGAAAGTTCGGCGAGTGCGCGCCGGACGCGAAATCTCAGTAGGCCATCTCGTCGAAGACGTTGCGGATCTCGCCGGCCCAGGGGCCGTGATAGAGCTCCAGCAGGCGCTCGGCCGAGGTGATCCCGCTGGCGGCGATCTCGTCGAGCGGGGTCAGGTAGGCGGTCTCGTCGGCCAGGCCCTCGCGGCCGCGCCGGCGCGCGCGCAGGCCCTCGCGGGCGATGGCCAGCATGTCCTGCGCCACCGCCTGCACGGTGCGCCCCGCGACCTCGGCCTTCAGCCCGACGCGCGCCACGTCCACATGCAGCCGCTCGCGGTCGGCCGCTGTCCAGTCCTTGCAGAGGTCCCAGGCCGCGTCGAGCGCCGCGCCGTCGTAGAAGATCCCGACCCACAGCGCCGGCAGGGCCGACAGCCGGTCCAGCGGACCGACGTCCGCGCCGCGCATTTCCAGGTACTGCTTCAGCCGCACCTCGGGGAAGACGGTGGTCAGGTGGTCGGACCAGTCCTTCATGCTGGCGCGCTCGCCAGGGAGGACATCCAGCTCGCCTTCGATGAACCGGCGGAACGACTTGCCTGCCGCGTCGATGTAGCGATCGCCGCGCTTGACGAAATACATCGGCACGTCGAGGGCGTAGCGGGCGTAGGTCTCGAAGCCGAAGCCGTCCTCGAACACGAAGTCGAGCATCCCCGTGCGGTCCGGATCGGTATCGGTCCAGACGTTGGCGCGGGCGGTCAGGAAGCCGCTCGGCCGCCCCTCGATGAACGGGGAATTGGCGTAGAGGGCGGTGACGATGGGCTGCAGGGCCAGCGAGGCCCTGAACTTCTTGACCATGTCCGCCTCGGACGCGAAGTCGAGGTTCGCCTGCACCGTGCAGGTGCGCAGCATCATGTCGAGGCCCAGGCCGCCGACCTTGGGCATGTAGGCGCGCATGATGTCGTAGCGCCCCTTGGGCATCACCGGCACCTCGGCGCGCGTCCACAGGGGCGAGTGGCCGAGCGCCAGAAAGCCGATGCCGAGCTCCTGCCCACGGCCTTGGCCTCGGCCAGGTGCTGGACGGTCTCCTCGTGCACGTCGTGGATGGTCTCCAGCGGCGCGCCGGACAGCTCGAACTGGCCGCCGGGCTCCAGCGAGATGTTGGCGCCGCCGCGGTGCAGGCCGATCAGGGTCTGGCCCTCGCGCACATCCTCCCAGCCGAACCGGCGCAGGCCCTCCATCAGGGCGCGGATGCCGTGGTCTTCGTAGGGAACCGGCTCCAGGGAGCCGAGCCGGAACGGGAATTTCTCGTGCTCGGCCCCGATCCGGAACGCCGAGGGCGGTTTGCACCCGGCGGCCAGATGGTCCGCCAGGGCCTCGATCGTCAGAGGCGCGTCGTCGACCGCGGCCTGCCCCATGCACCCTCCCAGCTGCTGCGGGGCGGCCCTTCCCCGGTTCGCGGCTTCTGTACTGGGTCGGAAGATGGGCGCCAAGCCCGGCACGCTCAAGCCCGCGTCAGCGCCAGTCGCCAAGCGCCGCCTGCCACAGGGTCAGGGCCGCGATCGCCGCCGTGTCGGCGCGCAGAATCCGAGGGCCAAGGGTGACGGCCGTGACGCCCTCCATGCCGCGCAGCCGCCGGCGCTCGTCGGGATCGAAGCCGCCCTCGGGGCCGATCAGCACGGCCCAGGGGCCGGGCGCGGCGCTGGCCAGCGCCTCCAGCGCCGGGGCCGCACGGCCGGACGGGCCGCCCCACGCCGCGTCCGGGTCGTCGCCGGCCTCGTCGCAGAACATCAGGCGGCGGTCGGCCGGCCAGGCGTCGAGCAGGCGGTCCAGCTTCTCCGGCGCGGCCACCTCGGGCGCGTCCAGCCGCCCGGTCTGCTCGGCGGCCTCGGTGGCGATGGCCTGCAGGCGCTCGACGTTGGTGCGCTCGGCGTTGGTGCGGCGGGTGATCGCCAAGCGGATGCGGCGGCAGCCGAGCTCGGTCGCCTTCTCCACGATGGCCTCCAGCCGGGCGCGCTTGACCAGGGCCACGACCAGCTCCAGGTCGGGCGTCCCCGCCTGCGGCCGCGCCATCCCCTCCACCACCAGCCGGCAGCCGCGCTTGCCCACCTCGGCCACGCGCGCGCGCCATTCGCCGTCGCGGCCGTTGAACAGCAGGAGCTCCTCGCCCGCCTTCAGCCGCATGACGTTGACGAGGGTAGTGGGCCTGCTCCGGCGGCGGCGTCAGCGACGCGCCGGGGGAAAGGTCGTCCTGGACATGAAGGCGGATCATGCGCGCCACTCTGGCGCCGCGACGCGCCAAGCCGAAGACCGAAACGCGCTGTCGCGGCTCGCGGGGTTCCAGATCGGGTGAGGCGCTACCGGGCTGATTCCCTCCCCCTGGAGGGGGGAGGGGCAGGGGTGGGGGTGGCGGCCTCTCGGCGTCTCTGTGGACGGGATTGGCCGCGGCGGCTTCACGGCCCCGCCTCTTTCGGAAGCGTCCCCACCCCCATCCCCGGCCCTTCCCCCCTCCAGGGGGAAGGGAGCAATTCGCGGACGGCGGGGTCCGGGGCCTCCCGGCGCGGCGCGGTTTGTCCTATCTTCCCGCCATGACCGACACCGACCTGTCCGAGGCCCCCGTCACCCTCGATGAGATCCCGCGCGAGCCGACCCAGGACGGGCCGGCGGTGCGCCTCTACCTCGTGGACGGGTCGGGCTACATCTTCCGCGCCTACCACGCCCTGCCGCCCCTCACGAGGAAGTCCGACGGCCTGCCGGTCGGCGCGGTGGCCGGCTTCTGCAACATGCTGTGGAAGCTGCTGTGCGAGATGCGCAACGACCCGGAGGGGCCGACGCACCTGGCGGTCATATTCGACGCCTCGGAGAAGACGTTCCGCACCGACCTCTACCCGCAATACAAGGCCCACCGCCCGCCGCCGCCCGAGGATCTGATCCCGCAGTTCGGCCTGGTGCGCGAGGCCACCCGCGCCTTCGGCGTGCCGGCGATCGAGCTGAACGGCTACGAGGCCGACGACATCATCGCCTCCTACGCCTGCGCCACCCGCGACGCCGGGGGCGAGGTGGTGATCGTCTCCTCCGACAAGGACCTGATGCAGCTCGTCGGCGACCGCGTCGCCATGCTCGACACCATGAAGAACGTCCGCATCGGGCGCGAGCAGGTGATCGAGAAGTTCGGCGTTCCGCCCGAGAAGGTGGTGGACGTCCAGGCCCTGTGCGGCGACAGCGTCGACAACGTGCCGGGCGCGCCGGGCATCGGGATCAAGACCGCCGCCCTGCTGATCAACGAATACGGCGACCTCGACACCCTCCTGTCGCGCGCCGGCGAGATCAAGCAGGACAAGCGCCGCCAGACCCTGATCGATTTCGCCGACCAGGTGCGGCTGTCGCGCGAGCTGGTGAAGCTGACCTGCGACGCGCCCCTGCCCATGCCGATCGACGGCCTGGCCGTGGCCGACCCGGACGGGCCGACCCTGGCGGACTTCCTGGAGCAGATGGAGTTCCGCACCCTGGCGCGGCGCGTCGGGGACGGCTCGGCGACCGCCCGCGCCGCCTCGGCCTCGGCCCCGACCCGCACCCCCACCGCCCCGGTGATGGAGCCGCGCTATGCGCCCCAGCCAATCGCCGAGCGGCCGGCGGACGAGGCGCCGATCGACGTTGAGACCTATGAGTGCGTGCGTGACGTGGCGGACCTGGACCGCTGGATCGCGCGCGCGACGGCGAACGGCTTCGTCGCCTTCGACACCGAGACCGACGCCCTCTCCTCGGCCAACGCCGGCCTGTGCGGGGTCTCCCTCGCCGTCGCGCCGGGCGAGGCCTGCTACATTCCCGTCGGCCACCAGAACGGCGAGGGCCTGGAGCTGGAGGCGCCGGCGGACATCCAGCAGATCCCGCTCGACGTGGTCATCGCCCGGCTGAAGCCGCTGCTGGAGGACCCCGCCGTCCTCAAGATCGCGCAGAACGCCAAGTACGACATGGCCGTGCTGTCGCGCTACGGCGTGGAGGTGGCGCCGATCGAGGACACCATGCTGGTGTCCTATGTGCTGGAAGCGGGCCTGCACAACCACGGCATGGACGAGCTGGCCAAGCTCTGGCTCGGCCACGAGCCGATCGCCTTCAAGACGGTGGCCGGGACCGGCAAGAAGGAGGTCAGCTTCAAGCACGTGGCCCTGGACAAGGCCACCTGCTACGCGGCCGAGGACGCCGACGTCACCCTGCGCCTCTATAACCGCCTGCGCCCGCGCCTGGCGCGCGAGGGCCTGCTCACCGTCTACGAGACGCTGGAGCGGCCGATGCCGAAGGTGTTGGCGCAGATGGAATGCCACGGCATCCGCATCGACCCGGACTACCTGCGCCGTCTCTCGGGCGAGTTCGGCATGCGCATGGGCGAGCTGGAGGCCGAGGCGCACCGTCTGGCCGGCCGGCCGTTCAACCTCGGGCAGCCCCAAGCAGATCGGCGACGTGCTCTATGGCGAGATGGGCCTGGCGGGAGGCAAGAAGACCGCCACGGGCGCCGCCTCCACCGACGTGAAGGTGCTGGAGGACCTGGCCGCCCAGGGCCACGCCCTGCCGCGGGTGATCCTCGACTGGCGCCAGCTCTCCAAGCTCAAGGGCACCTACACCGACAACCTCTGCGCCGCCGTGTCGGAGCGCACCGGGCGGGTGCACACCTCCTTCGCCCTGGCGGCGACCACCACGGGGCGGCTGTCGTCATCGGACCCGAACCTGCAGAACATCCCGATCCGCACCGAGGAAGGCCGCAAGATCCGCCGCGCCTTCATCGCCGAGCCGGGGCATGTGCTGATCAGCGCCGACTACAGCCAGATCGAGCTGCGCCTGCTCGCCCACATCGGCGACATCCCCCAGCTCAAGCGCGCCTTCAAGGAGGGCCTGGACATCCACGCCATGACCGCCTCCGAGATGTTCGGCGTGCCCGTGGAGGGCATGCCGTCGGAGATCCGCCGGCGCGCCAAGGCGATCAACTTCGGCATCGTCTACGGAATCTCGGCGTTCGGCCTGTCCAACCAGCTCGGCATCCCGCAGGACGAGGCCGGGGCCTACATCAAGACCTACTTCGAACGCTTCCCCGGCATCCGCGCCTACATGGACTCCATGCGCGCGGAGGTGCGCGAGAAGGGCTTCGTGACCACCATCTTCGGCCGCAAGATCAACATCCCGATGGTGCGCTCAAAGTCGGTCGGCGAGCGCCAGTTCGCCGAGCGCGCCGCCATCAACGCCCCGATCCAGGGGGCGGCCGCCGACGTGATCCGCCGCGCCATGATCCGCATCCCCGGCGCCCTGGCCGAGGCCGGCCTCGGCGCCCGCATGCTGCTGCAGGTCCACGACGAACTGGTGTTCGAAGCACCGGAAGCGGAGGCGGAGGCCACCTGCGACCTCGTCCGCCAGGTCATGGAGCGCGCCGCCGAACCGGCCGTGGCCATCTCCGTGCCCCTCTCGGTCGAAGCCCGGGCCGCGGCGAACTGGGAAGAGGCGCACTGAGCGCGTTACGGACGCACCGCCGCGCCGGCCCTTACGCCGCGGTCCTGGCGCTGCGGGCCACGGCGGCGGGGCCTTCGCGTTCGGCGTCGACCATGTAGTCGCGGGTCATCGGGACCACGTCCACGCGCTTGGCCAGCTGGATCTGGAAGTTCATGTTGTCGCCGTAGCGGAAGCCCAGCTCGCTGCACGCCAGGTAGAAGTCCCACATCCGGCAGAACCGCTCGTCGTAGATCGCCTTGATCGCCTCGCGCTCGGCCAGGAACCGCTGGCGCCAGGCCTTCAGGGTCTCGGCGTAATGCAGGCGCAGGATCTCGATGTCGGTGACCCACAGCCCCGCCTCCTCGATCGGCAGCAGCGTCTCCGACAGCGCCGGGATGTAGCCGCCGGGGAAGATGTACTTGCGGATCCAGGCGTTGGTCAGGTTCGGCGGCCCGGCGCGGCCGATCGAGTGCAGCAGGGCGATGCCGTCGTCGGTCAGGAGCCGCTTCACCGCCTCGAAGAAGTTGGGGAAGTTCGGCACGCCCACGTGCTCGAACATGCCCACCGACACGATGCGGTCGAACGGCCCGGTCACGTCGCGGAAGTCGGTCAGGCTGAAGCGGCAGGTCTCGGCCAGGCCCGCGGCCTTGGCGCGCTCCTTGGCCACCACGAGCTGCTCCTCGGACAGGGTGACGCCGAGCACCTCCGCCCCGTGCTTGCCGGCCAGCTCCAGGCCGAGCCCGCCCCAGCCGCAGCCGATGTCCAGCACCTTCATGCCCGGCTCGATGCGCAGCTTGGCGGCGATGTGGGCGCGCTTGGCGGCCTGCGCCTCCTCCAGCGTCATGTCCGGCCGCGCGTAGTAGGCGCAGGAGTACTGCATGTCGGCGTCCAGGAACCGCCGGTAGAGGTCGTTGGAGAGGTCGTAGTGGTGGGCGACGTTGCGGCGGGAGGCGCGGCGGTCGTTCCACTGCTCGAGCCGACGGCGGGCGGCCAGCGCCATCTTGCCGATGACGCCGGTGCGCCGCTTCTCGGCGTTGGCCTGGTTGCGGCCGGCGATCTCCAGCAGGTCCCAGATGTCGCCCTTCTCGAGCTCCAGCTCGCCGTTCATGTAGGCTTCGCCCACCGCGAACTGCGGGTCGCGCGCGATGGCCAGCGCGGCGCGGCCGGTGAGGCGCACGACCACCTCCGGCCCGGTTCCGTCCCCATAGGTCTTGCTCCGACCACGGGGCATTCGGATGGTCAGCCGGCCCACCCGGATCAGTCGCTGCAGGAAGGCGTCGAGCACGGCCTATTCCCCTTTCCCTGACATGGACGCGGACATGGCTGATTTTCACCGTTTTGTGGCCTCCGGTTCAAGCCTTCAGATCAATCGTTGAGCGGCGGCGGCGGATGCGCTCTCTATCGGCCGATGACTCTTTTCGCCGCCCTGTCGCCCAAAGACCTCGCAGCGCTGGGCCTTTTCGCCCTCTGCTGGCTTGGATACGAGCCCCTGCTGCACCGGCTGACCCGCCGCGGGCCGGGGGCGATCAACACCCACATGACGGTCCTCAGGGCGCCTGGATGCGCAACATGGCCTTCCGGGAGAATCGATTCCTCGACAGCCAGCTCCTCGGCCACGCGATCAATTCGGCGTCCTACTTCACCTCGGCCAACCTGATCATCATCGCCGCGGCGGCCGGCGCCCTGTTCGGCGGGGAGACGACGATGCGGGCCGTCACCGGCGTGCCGCTGATCGCGGGCGAGCCCTACGTCGTGCTGAAAGCCAAGCTTGCGCTGGTGGTCGTGGTGCTGGGCCGGGGCCTTCTGTCGTTCATCTGGTCGATCCGGCAGATGAACTACTGCCTGGCCGCCATCGGCGCTGCGCCCGCCCCGACGGCCGACCCGGCCATGCTCGACGCCTATGGCGACGCGGCGGCCCTGGTGCTGAACCCGGCCCTGTCCTCGTTCAACGCGGGGGTGCGGGGCTACTATTTCGCCCTGGCGGCCGGCGCCTGGCTGCTCGGGCCCTACGCCTTCGCCCTGGTCACGGTGGGCGCCATCGGCCTTCTGGCCATGCGCCAGGCCGGATCGCGCTCGGCGCTCGGGGTGCGCCGGCTGCGGGCGATCATCGAGGGGGAGGCGTCGGCGGAGCCCTAGTTCACGCGCGCTCGGCCTCCACGCCCAGCCCGATGGGGCAGACCACGCCGGTGCCGCCGAGGCCGCAATAGCCGGCCGGGTTCTTGGCCAGGTACTGCTGGTGATAGCCCTCGGCGAAATAGAACTCGCCGGCCGGCGCGATCTCGGTGGTGACCGGGCCGAAGCGGCGCTCGGCCAGGGCCTTGCCGAAGCTCGCCTCCGACGCCTCGGCGGCCCGCGCCTGGGCGTCCGAATAGGTGTAGATCGCCGAGCGGTACTGGGTGCCGACGTCGTTGCCCTGGCGCATGCCCTGGGTCGGGTCGTGGTTCTCCCAGAAGGTCTTCAGCAGCGTCTCGTAGGAGATCGTCTTGGGGTCGAACACCACCAGCACCGCCTCGGCGTGGCCGGTGCGGCCCGAGCAGACCTCCTCATAGGTCGGATTGGGCGTCGAGCCGCCGGCGTAGCCCACGGCGGTGGTGATCACGCCCGGGAGCTTCCAGAACAGCCGCTCGGCGCCCCAGAAGCAGCCCAGGGCGAACTGGGCGAGCTCGGCGCCCTGCGGATAGGGGCCCTTCAGCGGCGTGCCGTTGACGAAGTGCGACACCTCGGTGGGGATCGGCGTGGCGCGCCCGGGCAGGGCTCGTCCCCGCGCGGCAGTCTGAGCTTGTCGGCCAGCGAAGCCATCGGATCGCCCTTTCCTGAACGGCTCCTAAGATAGGGCCTTCCAACGAGCGGCGCCAGCGGCCGTTCCGGCGCGGCGAGACGCGCGCTTGCCCCCGCGCGCCGCCTGCGTATATTGCGCGCCTTCCGCGCCGGCCCCAGGGCAGGCACGGTGTGGTGAGGTGGCCGAGTGGTTGAAGGCGCACGCCTGGAACGCGTGTATACGGGAAACCGTATCGAGGGTTCGAATCCCTCTCTCACCGCCACTCTAACTTATTGAGAATATTGCTCTCTTAGGAGATCGTGATCCTATCGCGATAACCTGCGGAATTCCCGCGGCTGAATTCCCTGCAAACTTTTTCAATTTCCGCCGCCGCCTACAAGATGCCGGCGCGTATCTAACGGCGCCAGAACGCCAACCGCCTAGGCCGTGAGCGCTTGCCCGCCGCCACGCCAGGGCGCCTTCGATCCGAAGGACTTCAAGCCTCCGATCCGCTAAATCGGGAAATGACTCCAAGCCCGGGCGCGCAATACCTACGTGGTCGCTACCAGCCGATCTGTTGTCGCGCGGACCGAGCGGGGCTCATAACGGCTGCAGGCGATCTCAATTAGGCTCCGCGGCGCGGCGTGTTAGCGGCCGGGTTGAGGAAACCGAGCGCGCCAATCGTCGGGTCTCTTGATATCCACGATGACGCCATCCAGACCGAAGGCTTTCCATGGCAGACCTTCCCTATCGCGCAGCCCTGATCGTCGGCGCCGGCCCCCGGCATCAGCGCCTCGGTCGCCCGCCGTCTGGCAGACGCAGGAGTAAGGGTGGGCCTGGCCGCACGGAATGTGGACAAGCTCGCCCCATTGGCGGCCGAGACGGGGGCGGAGACCTTCGCCGTCGACGCCTCCGATCCCGCCGCCGTCGAGCGGCTGTTCGAGGCCGCGGACGCACGGATCGGCGAGCCGGACGTCGTCCTCTACAACGCCAGCGGCAGGGGTGCGCGGGCGCATCGCCGAGCTCGATCCCGAACAGGTGCGCCAGGCGATCGCCGTCTCCGCCTTCGGCGGCTTTCTGGTGGTCCAGCAGGCGGCGCGCCGGATGGCGCCGCACGGCCACGGCGCGATCCTGCTCACCGGGGCGACGGCCAGCGTGAAGGGCTTTCCACTCTCCTCAGCCTTCGCCATGGGCAAGTTCGCCCTGCGCGGCCTGGCCCAGAGCGCCGCGCGCGAGCTGTCGCCCCCAGGGGATCCATGTTGCGCATTTCGTGATCGACGGCGGGGTGAGGAGCGCCGTCCGTCCCGATCCCCCCGATCGTCCCGACAGCACTCTGGACCCCGACGCTGTCGCCCAAGCCTACCTCGACGTCCTGCGCCAGCCACGCAGCGCCTGGAGCTGGGAGATCGAGCTGCGCCCCTGGGTCGAGACATTCTGAGCGGCGCCCGAATGGCTGCTCGCCGGTGACATTCAACCGGAGCCGATCAGCCAGAACGCCGCCCGGGAGACGGCGGAAGGTCGTCGCCGGATCAAGGCGCGTCCGGCCGCCCGCTCGTCACGCCGCGCTCTGCTCGTCGCGCGCCGAGGTGTAGCGGTTGACCGGGAACGGCAGGCCGAGGTTCTCGCGGAAGGTCTCGCCCTCGTACTCGGTGCGGAACAGGCCGCGGGCCTGCAGGATGGGTACGACCTGCTCCACCAGGATATCGAGCTGGCCGGCAGCGTTTCGAAGATCACGAAGCCATCCGCGGCCCCGTTCTCGAACCACTGCTGGAACCGGTCGGCGACCTGTTCGGGCGTGCCGACGAAGTCGCCCCCGCGGCGAGGCGATGCGCTGGGCGATCTGGCGCAGGGTCAGGTTCTCGGCGCGCACCTGGGCCAGGATGCGGTTGGAGGCGCTCTGGTTGCTGTTGCGGCCGATGTGGGCCACGTCCGGAAACGGACCGTCCAGTCGTAGGCCGAGAAGTCGTGGTCGCTGAACGAGCGCGACAACATGCCAAGGCCGGTCTCAAGCGACGCCAGCCCGGCCAGCTCCTGGTACTTGGCCTCCGTCTCCGCTTCGGTGGCGCCGATCACCGGGCCGATGCCGGGCAAGACATGGACCTGGTCCGGATCGCGGCCGAAGCCGCGGGCGCGGGCCTTCACGTCGCCATAGTATTCCTGCGCTTCCTCCAGCGTCTGGCCGCCGGCGAAGATCGCATCGGCGCGCTTGGCCGCGAAGTTGCGCCCGTCGTCGGAGGCGCCGGCCTGGAAGATCACCGGCTGGCCCTGGCGCGAACGCTTGATGTTCAGCGGCCCGCGAACCTGGAAGAACTCGCCCTTGTGGTCCAGCCGGTGCAGCTTGTCGCGGTCGACGAAGACGCCGCTCGCCTTGTCGCCGACGTGGGCGTCGTCCTCCCAGCTGTCCCAGAGGCCCTGGACCACGTCGAGGTATTCGGCGGCGATGCGATAGCGCACGTCGTGCGCCGGATGCTCGGCCTTGCTGAAGTTGGCCGCCGTGTCGCCGAGCCAGGAGGTGACGACGTTCCAGCCGGCGCGCCCGCCTGAGATATGGTCCAGCGAGGCGAACTGGCGCGCCACGTTGAACGGCTCCGAATAGCTGACCGTCAGGGTGCCCACGAGGCCGATATTCGAGGTCGCCGCCGCCAGGGCCGACAGGATGGTGATCGGCTCGAATCGGTTCAGGTAGTGCGGGCTCGACTTCTCGGTGATCGACAGGCTGTCGGCCACGAACAGGAAGTCGAACTTGCCCTTCTCCGCCAGCTGGGCCTGGCGCTTGTAGAAGGCGAAGTCGGTGCTGGCGCCGACGTTCACGTCGGGATGGCGCCAGTCCGTCCAGGTGCGGCCGACCCCATGCAGGATGAAGCCGAGCTTGAGCGCACGAGCCTTGGCCATGGAAACCCTCCGACAACAGGCGGGGGACCAGTAGGCGATTGATCGCGCGGGACAATCGCGAATGGCTGATATGCTTATTCGCGTGGGAAATCCTGTCGCGGCGCGGGACATTTGTCCCTCGATCACGCCCAGCTCCCCCGGGCGCCGGATGCGGCGCGAACAGCGCGCCTCCCACAAGCCCACACGGCGGGCGATCTCGACGTTGGCCATGCGGGCGTCCGCTAGTGCAGGCGGGTCGGATAGCCGTTTGGCTAGGTGGCGCCTCTTCCCGCCCCGCCATACCACTCGACCGGCGATGTCTTCGCTGAACTGGCGGCCGCCGGTGAGACCGGACCTGCGCCCATCCCGAACCGGATGCGCGGGCGGCCAGGGCCTCGAGGCCCGGACCGGGCCGTTGGTTCCGAGGCGCACAAGCCAAAGTCGGAGCGCGCCAGCGCCCGGTCGACAGTGGAGGAAAGCCATGAAGTTCAGGCGGGCGTTCGGCGGAGCCCTCATCGCCTCGGCCATCTCGTTCGTTGCGGCCCTGGCCGCGCCCATCGGCATCGGCAAGCGCCGCGCCCGACTTCACCGTCAAGGACGTCGGCGGCAAGACCCAGTCGATCCACCAATACCGCGGCAAGATCGTTGTGCTCGACTGGGTGGACCCCGAGTGCAGCTTCGACCTGAAACACTACACCTCAGGCAACATCCCCTCGATGCAGAAGGAAGCCAAGAAGGAGGGCATCGTCTGGCTGTCGATCAACTCGGCCGGCAAGGGCCTGCAGGGCGATTTCGCCGGAGCCCAGCTCGCCGGCTGGCAGCACAAGGTCGACTGGAGCGCCGATTCCTACATCCGCGACCAGAACGGCCAGATCGGCAAGGCCTACCACGCGACCGCGACGCCCGGCATGTACGTGATCAAGAAGGACGGCACGCTCGCCTACGCCGGGGCGATCGACAGCATCGCCTCCAACGACGTGGCCGACATCGCCAAGGCCACGAACTACGTCAAGCAGGCCCTGGCGGAGATTCAGGCCGGCAAGCCCGTCTCGGTGCCGGTGTCGCGCCAGTACGGCTGCACGATCAAGTACGCCGGCTAGCCGGCCCATCGAGACAACAGAACCAAGAAAACGGGCCCGGCGCAGTCGACCGGGCCTCGGGGTGGAAGGACGGGGCGTCATGACTGCTTCTCGATTCATCAGCACTCTGGCGCTGTGCGCCGGCGTGTCCGCTTTGGGCGGCCTGGCGCTGGCCCAGGACGACACGAGCGTCCCTGCACCCTCGGGCCGAAGCCGTCGCCGAGGCCGCGGCGGCGGCGAAGGCCGGCCGCATTCTCGTGCCCGGGCACCGCTACACGGCCGAGGAACTCGCCGCCGAGAAGGCCGCGGTCCTCTCCGCAGACCGACCGGCGGCTGGACGCTTGGCGCGCCGGCGACGTGAAGACGCTCGACGGCCATGATCACGGACGACGCCAAGTTCATCGATGGCTTCGCCACCGGCGACGACCAGCTCGCGGACAAGGCGCGGTTCCTGGAACGGATCAAGGCCGCCCCGCCGCCCAGGACCATGCAGGACAGCGACCGCAACGTCCGCACCTTCGGCGTCGAGGATGACGTGGCCATCGTCAACGGTTCGGTGAAGGACAGCGCCAACGCTTCCGATCCGGGCGGTATCTACACGGCGATCTACCTGCGCAACTGGGACAAGTCCTGGTCCCTCGCCCGCTATGTGGTCTCCCCGATTCTCAGCGATCCGTTCAGCCCCGAGCGGACACCGGCGGAGCCCTGGTCGCCGGACGCGCTTTCGGCCAGCCAACTGCGGGTGATGGAGGTGCTGCGCCAGCACTTCGACGCCATGGCCCGCCGCGACAACGCCGCGCTCGAAAAGACCATCGGCGACGACTTCTGGTACATCCGCGGCGGCGCGCCCGGCGGCAATCAGCACGGCAAGGCCGAGTACATGGCCTTCAAGAAGACCAACACCGGGGCGCCCGAAATGGTCGCGATCGACAAGCCGGACATCCAGTTCTACGGCAACTACGGTGAGGTGGCGGTGGTCACCGGCGTCCGCCGCGACGCCACCGGCGGCGCCGTCTTCGGCTCTGATTTCAAACCCAAGTGGCGGACGGTGGCCTATTACGTGGCCGTGGTCCTGCGGCCCAGCACCCGCAGCAATCTTTGGCTGCTCGAGCACTACCACGCCGCCTTCATGCGGCCGGCCGCGACCACGGCGGCCCCGGCTCCGGCCGCGACCCAGTGATCGCCGTGACCTCCCGCCTCGCCATTTCCGCCGCCGCGGCCGTCGGCCTCGCCACGCTCTCCCCCGGCATTGGCCCAGACGCCGTCCCCCGCCTCCGCCGAGGCGCGCAGCGTCGTGCCGGACAAGATGCCGGCCGACATCCCCTACGGCGCGCCGATCCGGCGGCCCAGGCGGAGGCGGTGATCCATGCGGCTATCATGGAAGCCCGGAGGCGCGATTGGAAAATGAACGTCGCCGTGGTCGATTTCCGGCGCAAACCTCGTAGCTTTCGAGCGCATGGACGGCGCCCAGCTCGCCTCCATCGACATCGCCGAGCACAAGGCCCGTGCGGCGGCGATGTTCCGGCGCGAGACGCGCGCGTTCGAGGACGCCGTACAGAACGGCCTAGTCTACCAGCTGACGCTGGATGGGATGATGGCCTCGCGAGGGGGGATCCCGCTGGTGGCGGACGGCAAGATCGTCGGGGCGGTCGGCGTCTCCGGCGGCGCCATCCTCGCAGGACGAGGTGGTCGCCAAGGCCGCCGCCGCGGCCTTCCCCGGCTGAACGCGCCCAGGCAGGAGCCGCCATGCAGACCCCGGCCGAACCCCTGAAGAAGGGACCGCTGGAAGGGATCACGGTCCTGGACTTCTCGCGCGTCCTGGCGGGCCCTACTGCACCATGGTGCTGGCCGACCTCGGCGCGCGGGTGATCAAGGTCGAGAAGTTCGGCGCCGGCGACGACACCCGCGCCTTCGGCCCGTTCGTCGAGGACGAGTCGGCTTACTTCATGTGCTTCAACCGCAACAAGGAGAGCATCGTCCTCGACATCAAGTCGCCGCGCGATCGCGAGCTCCTGGAGCAGCTTCTCGGCCGCGCCGACGTACTCGTCGAGAACTTTCGGCCGGGCGTGATGGACCGGCTGGGCTACGGAGCCGAGCGCATCGCCAAGACCCATCCTCACATCGTCTACTGCTCGATCTCCGGCTTCGGCCAGACCGGGCCGTTCAGCGACCTGCCGGGCTACGACATGGTGGTGCAGGCCATGGGCGGGGTGATGAGCCTGACCGGCTGGCCCGACGGGCCGCCATCGCGCGTGGGCACCAGCTTCGGCGACCTCGGCGCGGCCCTGTTCGCGGTGATCGGCGTCGTCTCGGCGCTCTATCGGCGGACCCAGAACGCACAGGGCGGTCAGGTCGACATCGGCATGCTCGACTGCCAGGCGGCGCTGATGGAGACCGCCCTCGCCCGCTATGACGTCGAGGGCAAGGCTCCCGGCCGCACCGGCGACAGCCACCCCTCGCTCGCCCCCTTCGAGAGCTTCGCGGCCGAGAACGGGCGCTTCATCATCGCCTGCGGCAACGATGCGCTGTTCATGCTGCTGGCCGACGCCCTGGGCGCGCCTCAGCTCGCGCTCGACCCGCGGTTTATGAGCAACGACCTGCGCTGCCGCAACCGCGTGGCCATGGTGGAGGCGGTGGAGAAGATCACCACCGGCCGGCCGATCGCCCACTGGATCGGCCTGTTGAACGAGGCTGGCGTCCCCTGCTCGCCGATCAACACCATCGACAAGCTGTTCGACCATCCGCAGCTCGAGGCGCGCAACATGATCGTGAAGGTGAAGGGCGCGGGCGGGTCGGCCGATCCGTACGGCCGCAACCCGGTCCGGCTCGGCGGCTATGCCGAGAACGACGTGGAGACGCCCTCGCCCGCGCCGAGCCTGAACCAGCACCGCGAGGACATCCTGCGCGAACTGACCGCCGGCGGGGGCGGCCGGCGCCCCTACGCCTACCGACGTCCCGCCCGACGCCGCCATGGGAGCCCCTGATGACCACCCCCGTCACGCGCAAGGCGATGCAGAGCGCCGAGCCGGTCCCCGAGCCGCCGCCGTCCGGCCCAGAGACCATCATCGTGGAGCGGCGCGACCGCGTCGGCCTGATCACCCTGAACCGGCCCAAGAGCCTGAACGCCTTGAACAGCCAGCTCGCCGGCGAGACGCTGGAGGCCCTGCGGGCCTTCGACGCCGACGACACCATCGGCGCGATCGTGATCGCCGGCAGCCCGCGCGCGTTCGCCGCCGGCGCCGACATCGCCGAGATGGCGGAGAAGACCTTCGGCGATTTCTACATGCACGACTTCCTGGCGCCCTGGGACGAGGTGCGGTCGATCTCCAAGCCGATCATCGCGGCGGTGTCGGGCTTCGCGCTCGGTGGCGGCTGCGAGCTCGCCCTGCTCTGCGACTTCATCATCGCCTCCGAGGACGCCCAGTTCGGCCAGCCGGAGATTAAGCTCGGCGTGCTGCCCGGCATCGGCGGCTCCCAGCGGCTCGCGCGCTCGGTGGGCAAGGCCCTGGCCATGGACCTGGTGCTGACCGGCCGCACCGTCGGGGCGGCGGAAGCCAAGGCCGCGGGGATGGTCAGCCGCGTGGTCCCAGCGACGGACCTGCTGCAGACCGCCATCGAGGCGGCGGCGACCATCGCCGGCTACAACGCCCCCGCCGTAAAGATGGCCAAGGAGGCGGTGAACCAGGCGTTCGAAACGCCGCTCGCCGAGGGCCTGCGCCATGAGCGGCGGCTGTTCCAGGCCGCCTTCGCCACTGAAGGCCAGAAGGAGGGCATGAACGCCTTCGTGGCCAAACGCGCCCCGGTGTTCCGGCACCCGCTGACGACCGTCCTGCCGCCTCCCTCCTGGTGTAGCTTTCATCCGATGCCCGAACTCGACGGTGAGTACGACTACATCGTGATCGGCGCGGGATCGGCCGGCTGCGTGGTCGCCAACCGCCTGTCGGCTCGTCCGGGCGTGCGCGTTCTGGTGCTGGAGGCGGGCGGGCTCGACAGCTGGATCTGGCTCCACATTCCGGTCGGCTATCTCTTCGCCATCGGCAATCCTCGCTCGGACTGGATGTTCGAGACCGAGCCGCAGCCGGGCCTGAACGGGCGCGCCCTGAAGTATCCGCGCGGCAAGGTGATCGGCGGCTCCTCGGCGATCAACGCCATGATCTGCATGCGCGGCCAGGCCCAGGACTACGACCACTGGCGCCAGCTCGGCCTCTCCGGCTGGGGCTGGGACGACGTGCGGCCGGTGTTCCGCAGCCTCGACGACCACTTCCTCGGCGACACCGAGCACCACGCCCGCGGCGGGGAGTGGCGGGTGGAGGCGCCGCGCATCCGCTGGAAGGTGCTGGACGCGGTGGCCCGCGCCGGCGGTGGAGCTCGGCGTGCCGGCGACGCCCGATTTCAACACCGGCGACAACACGGGGGTCGGCTATTTCCACGTCAACCAGCGGCGCGGGGTGCGCTGGTCGGCGGCGCGAGGCTTCCTGAAGCCGGCGCTGCGCCGCGACAACCTCAGGCTCGAAACCGGCGTCCTGGTCGACAGCCTGGTATTCGAGGGCCGCCGGGCCGTGGCGTGCGCTATCGCCGGGACGGGCAGGCGTTCCTGGCGCGGGCGCAGGGCGAGATCGTGCTGTCCGCTGGCTCGATCGGCTCGGTGCAGATCCTCCAGCGCTCCGGCGTCGGACCCGCCGACTGGCTGGAAGAGGCCGGCGTGCCGGTCCTGGCCGACCGGCCGGGCGTGGGGCGCAACCTGCAGGACCACCTGCAGCAGCGGGCAATCTACAAGGTCTCGGGCGTCCCGACCCTGAACCTCGCCTACCATTCCCTCATCGGCCGGGGGCTGATGGGGCTGGAGTACGCCCTGTTCCAGCGCGGCCCCCTGACCATGGCGCCCTCGCAGCTCGGCATCTTCACCACCCTCCTCGCCCGAGCACGAGCGGCCGAACATCCAGTTCCACGTCCAGCCCCTGTCGCTCGACAAGTTCGGCGATCCGCTGCACCGCTTCTCCGCCATCACTGTCGCGGCCTGCAACCTTCGGCCGACCTCGCGCGGCGCGTCCGCATCCGCTCGGCCGAGCCAGAGGCCAAGCCGTCGATCTCGCCGGAGTACCTTTCGACGGAAGAGGACCGCCGGGTCGCCGCCGACGCCATCCGCGTTACACGGCGGCTGATGGCCCAACCCGCGCTGGCGCGCTACTCGCCGGCCGAACATCTGCCGGGCCCGACGGTCGGCGACGGCGAGGCCGACCTCGCCAGGGCCGCCGGGGACATCGGCACCACCATCTTCCACCCGGTCGGCACAGCCAGGATGGGCCTGCCGTCCGACCCGCGGGCGGTGGTGGACGAGCGGCTGCGGGTGATCGGCCTGGAGCGCCTGCGCGTCATCGACGCCTCGGTGATGCCGACCATAACCTCGGGCAACACCAACACCCCTACCGTGATGATCGGCGAGAAGGGTGCCCGGATGGTCCTGGAGGACAGTCCCTAGGCGGCCAGTTCCGCGTGCGCCGTCTCCGACAGCCAGCGGTCGGCCTCCAGCGCGGCCATTGCAGCCGAAACCGGCGGCGGTCACGGCTTGGCGGAAAGCCTCGTCGGCGACGTCGCCCGCCGCGAACACGCCGGGCACGCTGGTGCGGGTCGAGTTCGCCGCCACCTGGAGATACCCGCTATCGCGCATGGCGAGCTGGCCGCGGAAAAGCTCAGTCGCCGGCGCATGGCCGATAGCGACGAAAACGCCGTGCGCGCGCCGCCGGTCGATCCCGCCGGTCTGAAGATCGCGCAGCGCCGCGCCGGTGACGCCGAGCGGCTCGTCCTCGCCCAGCACCTCGTGCAGGGCCGCGTTCCAGACCGTCTCGATCTTGGGGTGCCGCAGCAGGCGCGTCTGCATGACCTTCTCGGCCCGCAGCTCGGCGCGACGGTGGACAAGTGTGACCTTGGAGGCGAAGTTGGTGAGGTAAAGCGCCTCCTCGACCGCGGTGTTGCCGCCGCCGACCACCACGACCTCCTTGCCGCGGTAGAAGAAGCCGTCGCAGGTGGCGCAGGCCGAGACGCCGAAGCCCCGGAACCTCTGCTCCGACTCCAGGCCGAGCCATTTGGCCTGGGCGCCCGTGGCGATGATCAGGGCGTCGCAGGTGTAGGTCTGGCCGGTCCCCCCCTCCAGGCGGAACGGCCGGCGCGACAGGTCCACGGCGGTGACCTGGTCCTCCACGAACATCGTGCCCATGCGAAGCGCCTGGTCGCGCATTTGCTCCACCAACCACGGCCCCTGGATCACCTCGGCGAAGCCGGGATAGTTCTCCACCTCGGTGGTGATGGTGAGCTGGCCGCCCATCTGGGCGCCGGCGATCAGCAGGGGCTCGCGCATCGCCCGCGCGGCGTAGATGGCCGCCGTGCAGCCAGCCGGCCCCGATCCCATCACTACGATCTCGGCGTGCATCGCCGTCCGCTCCCAAAGCTGCAGCGGCCCGTCCCGGGGCCGCCATCGTGACCTAGGTCGGGCGGCCCGACGGAGCCACCTAGCCAAAGGGCTAGGCGCCCATGACCCTCCCGCTGGGCTAGTTGAACAAGGTCCCGGCGCCCGTGCGCCGACAAGCCGAACCCGCGGGCTTCACGCGGGCGGCGAAGAGTTGGGAGAGACGGTCATGGCGCGGCGCGTAGGTATGAGGCTGGGAGCCTGGGCCGTAGGGCTCGTCGCGGCGCTGTCGGCCGCGTGGGTCGCCGCGCCGGCCGCGGCGGCGCCGGTGACCGGCCAGCATGTCCAAGTCGAACTGATCCCCGAATCCCCGACCATCCAGCCCGGCAAGCCCTTCACGGTCGCCGTACGGCTGACGCCCGACAAGGGCTGGCACAGCTACTGGCGCAACGCCGGCGACGCCGGCCTCGCCACCTCGATCAAATGGATGTTGCCGGCCGGTTTCCAGCCAGGCGCGTTCCAGTGGCCCGCGCCGGTGCGCCTGCCCGCCAACGGCGGCGCCATCAACTACGGCTACGAGAGCCAGGTCCTGCTGCTGACCCAGGTGGCCGCGCCGGCGGGCCTGAAGCTCGGCCAGGACGTGCCGCTGAAGGCGCATGTCTCCTGGCTGGTGTGCGCCGACGTCTGCATCCCCGGCGAGTCCGACCTGACGGCCGACGTGAAGACCTCCTCCGCCGCCCCGACGCCCGATCCCAAGTGGGCGGCCGCCTTCGCCGCCTCACGCCACGCCCTGCCCAGCACGGTGGCGGACTGGCGCTTCACCGCCGCGCCGACCGCCGACGGCTATCAGCTCATCGCCGAGCCGGCGCGTGCGGGCGCGGTCTGGCCCAAGGGAGGACGTTTTCTTCTTCGATCAGGATGAGACGGTGATCGAGCCGTCCGCAACCCAGCCCGTGAAGATCGATGGCGACCGCCACGTCCTGACCCTGACCCGCGCCGCCTTCGCGGTGGACCCGGCCAGGCAGCTCCGCGGCGTGCTGGTGGCCGCCTCCGGCTGGCCCGGCGGCGCGCCAGCGGCGGCGGTGGACACCGCGGTGGGCGGCGCGCCCGCGGCCGCGACGACGTCCGCTGCGGCGAGCCCAGCTAACGGGACAGCAACGACCAAGGTGACCTTCGTGACCCTGGCCGGCTCCATCGGCCTTGCGCTCATCGGCGGGCTGATCCTGAACCTCATGCCGTGCGTCTTCCCGGTGCTGGGCCTGAAGATCGTCGGCTTCGCGCAGCAGTCGGGCGAGGACCGGCGCAAGGTCACCCTGCACGGCCTGACCTTCACCGCGGGCGTGCTGAGCTCCTTCTGGATCCTGGCAGGCGTGCTCGCGGCGCTCAGGGCCGGCGGCGCCCAGCTCGGGTGGGGTTTCCAGCTTCAGTCGCCGGGCTTCGTCTTCGTCCTGACCTCGGTGATGCTGCTGTTCGCCCTGAACCTCTCGGGCGTGTTCGAGTTCGGCGTCTCGGCGACCGGCATCGGCTCGAGCCTTCACTCCAAGTCGGGCCTGGTAGGCACCTTCTTCACCCGGCTTCCTGGCCACGATCGTCGCCACGCCCTGCAGCGCGCCGTTCCTGGCGCCCGCGCTCGGCGCGGCCCTGACCCTGCCGATCGTCGCCTCCTTCGCGGTGTTCACGGCGATCGGGATCGGCATGTCGCTGCCGTACCTGTTGCTGTCGATCTTCCCCTCGGCGGTGAAGGCGCTGCCGCGCCCGGGGCGCTGGATGGAAACCTTCCGCCAGGTCATGGCCTTCCCGCTCTACGCGACGGTGGCGTATCTCATCTGGGTCCTGGCCGGCCAGACCACCGAGGACGGCCTGCTCAATGCGGGGCTCGGCCTGGTGCTGATCGCCATGGGCGCCTGGGCCTACGGCCGCTGGAGCCTACCGAGCGCGTCGACGAGCCTGCGCTTCGCCGGCATCGCCCTGGTGGCCCTGGTCGCCGCCGGCGCCTGGCTCGGCTGGCCCCGGCATGCGTCGACGGCCGCCCGCGCGGGCTCGCCCGCCGCGGTGGTCTGGGACAAGTGGTCGCCGGAGACGATTGACCAGCTGCGCGCCCAGAACCGGATCATCTACGTCGACTTCACAGCGCGGTGGTGCGCCACCTGCCAGGCTAACAAGAAGCTGGTGTTCCACTCGAACGACGTCCTCAAGACCTTCGCCCGGAAAAAACGTCGCCACCCTCCGCGGCGACTGGACCAACAAGGACCCGGCCATCACCGGCCGAGCTGGCGCGCTATCACCGGAGCGCGATCCCGTTCAACGTCGTCTACAAGCCGGGCCAGGCCGAACCGACGATCCTGCCCGAGATTCTCACGCCCGACATCGTCCTGAAGGCCGTGAGCTGAGCCCAGGCGGGAGTTCCCTTCGATGAAGTTGACCGTGCTGATGGCGGCCGGCGCCGTCCTGGTGCTCGCCTCGGCCGCCGCCGAGGCTCAGACGCCTGCTCCTCCCGCCGCGCCGCCGGCTGCAGCGGCCAAATCGACGTCGGTGGGAGGCCCACCCTTGGCCCTCGCCAGGGAGGCCGCCGACGCGGCGATCGCCGCCTGCCGCCGCGAGGGATCGGCCATTTCCGTGGTGGTCATGGACGACAAGGGCGTAATCAAGCTGGTGGAGGCCGCCGACGGCGCCCGCGCCGGCCAGTGGACCACCGCCCAGCGCAAGGCGACCGCCTCCCTGGCCACCGGCATGGACGGCGTGCCGCTGTTCGACAAGTTCAATGCCGACAAGGCCTTCGCCGACAAGGTCAACGCCGATCCGACCGGGATATATGTGCGCCCCGGCGCGCGCCTGATCCGCGGCGGCGACGGTCGCGCCATCGGCGTGATGGGGATCTCCGGCTCGGTCAGCCTCGCCCCGGCCGGGCCGATCGGGGGCGTGCGCGACGACGCGTGCGCGGCTATCGGCCTGAAGAAGATCGCCAGCAGGCTCAAATAGCCGAGCGACGGCTAGCCTGTAGTTCTGAAAGCGCCATTGCGCGTTGACTGAGACGAAGACCAGCCGCAAGCTCAATTCCTGCACGGTCGCACGCAACAACCAGAACAGCAGTGCCCGCATTCTTCGTCGCCCTGCTGTCGATCAACTTGCTGGGGCTTCTCGCCCTGGCTTGGCGTTCGGACAAACGCCCCCCCTACGGCCCGCGGGCGCGGATTGATCTACGCGCTCTCACTGGCGTCGCTGTGCTCGTCCTGGACCTACTTCGGAGCGACGGGCGCTGCGGTCCGCAACGGCTGGGCGTACCTGCCGAACTTCCTCGGGCCGACCCTGGCCCTGACCGTGTTCTATCCCGTCTGGCGGCGGCTGGCGCTGGCCACCCAAGCGCGAGCACGTTGGCTCGATCGCGGACCTCCTGTCCTCGCGTTACGGCAAGAGCCGGGTCCTGGGCGTGCTCGCCGCGGTCACCTCGATCATCGGCGCCCTGCCGTTCATCGCGCTGCAGCTGATCGCCCTCTCCAAGGCCTGGGGCCGCCGTCTCGGGCCAGCCGATCGAGTCGCTCTACGCCACGCCGGTGATCGTGGCCGCGCTCGGCGTCTTTGCGATCCTGATGGGCGCTCGCCGGCCGGACCTGACCCATCACAACTCCGGCCTCGTCCGCGCGGTGGCGGTGGAGTCGCTGGTGAAGCTGACGTCGATGATCTGCGTCGCCGCGCTCGGCGTCTGGCTGATCGCCCGCGCCCACGCGGCGCCGTTCTCCCATGCGACGCTCGGCAAGTTCGCCCAGGCGCCGCGGATCGACCTGACCTTCGTGACCTCGACCATTCTCTGCATGGTCACGGGCATCACCCTGCCGCGGCAGTTTCACCTGGCGTTCGTGGAGCTGCGCGACGAGCAGGACCTCGCCAAGGCCCGTTGGATCCTGCCGGCCTACATGACGATCTGGAGCGTCGCGATCGTGTTTATCGCGGTGGCGGCCAACATGCTCATGCCCGCGGGCGATTCCGACATCGCGGTGCTGACGCTGGCGAAGACCTATGGCGGCCCCGCCCTGACCGCCCTCGCCTATCTCGGCGGCTTTTCGGCCGGCGCCGCCATGGTGATGATGGAGACCATCGCCCTCTCCGCGATGATCTCCAACGAGCTGATCCTGCCCGCCATGACCAAGCTCGGTTGGGCGCGGGCGCATGGATCCCAGGACGTGGCGCGGACCATCGTCCATCCGGCGCGGCGCGATCGTCGGGGTGTTGATCCTCGCCTACCTCTACTTCCTCACACTGCGGCCGGACGCGCGGCTCGGGCAACTCGGCTTCATCTCGGTGGCGGCCTCCGCCCAGCTCGTACCCTCGTTGGTAGGCGCCGTGTTCTGGCGGCGCGGCCATGCGCGCGGCGCGATCTGGGGTCTCGTCACCGGCATGACCGTCTGGCTGACGGTGATCGTGGCGCCGGAATACCTCGACTACGACGTCCTGCCGGCGATGCAGGCGCTGCACTGGCGCGTCAGCTTCGAGGTCGGGGTGCTGCTCAGCCTGGGACTGAACACCGTCGTCTACGTCGCCCTGTCGATGCTGGCGAAGCCGGGGCTGACCGACCGCATCCAGGCCCTGGCCTTCATGAACCTGGAGCGGCCCCTAGTCCCGGCCGCCCAGGCGCCGCTGTTCGGCACGCTTGGCGACCTGCGTGTGCTGCTCGAGCAGTTCCTCGGGCGCGAGGACGGCCACCGCGCTTTCGTCGCCCTGAACCGCGAGCGACGGCGCAAGGGCAAGGACTCCGATCCGGTCGACCCCCAGACCGCGCGGGCGGTGGAGCGGATGCTGGCCGGCGCCATCGGCGCCTCGTCCGCCCGCGGGGTGATCAGCCTGACCCTGGCCCACGCCGGGCGCGACCCGGCCGACGTCAGCGAGATCCTCGACCAAGCCGCGCAGGCCGTGCACTTCCGCCGCGAGCTGCTGCACGCCACTCTGGAAAGCCTCGACCAGGGGATCGTGGTCGTGGACCGCGAACTGCGGCTGGTGGCGTGGAACAACCGCTACCTGTCGCTGTTCGAGCTTGCCCCCGCCATGGTCTTCATCGGCCAGTCGTTCGAGGAGATCGTCCGCCACAGCGCCGCAAACGGGGGCGAGGCCGCCAGCGAGATCGAGCGCATAGTCAAGGACCGGCTCGACCCGATCGTGCGGCGCGAGGCCCAGATGCGCGAGCGCGACTGGCCGAACGGCCTGACGCTGAAGATCGTCGGCGCGCCGATCGCCAATGGCGACTACGTGATCAGCTTCACCGACGTCAGCGAGCTGAAGTCCGCCGCCCGCGCCCTGGCTCAGGCCAACGACCAGCTGGAGCAGCGCGTCGCAGCGCGCACCAGCGAGCTCACCGCCGCCAACGCCGAGCTCGCCGAAGCCAAGGCCCAGGCGGAGCGCATGACCAATTCCCAGGCCAGGTTCGTGGCCGCGGCGAGCCACGACCTGCTGCAGCCGCTGCACGCGGCCCGACTGTTCCTCGGCGCCGCCAACGAGGACCTCGCCGCCTGGCCCGAGATTCGTGACCTTCTCGCCAAGGCGGA
Source organism: Caulobacteraceae bacterium (assembly GCA_037201645.1). Taxonomy (GTDB): domain Bacteria; phylum Pseudomonadota; class Alphaproteobacteria; order Caulobacterales; family Caulobacteraceae; genus JANWHQ01. The sequence continues at coordinate 24,564 of JBBCHF010000003.1, read as the reverse complement.
CCTTTCCATCGACGCGGCCGACCGGATGCTGCGGGCGCTCCTGAACCTGTCGCGCCTGGAGGTTCACGGCGTGCAGCCGGAGTTCAAGGCGGTGGACATCACCCTGGTGCTCGATGCTCTGCGCCGCGAGTTCGAACCCACCGCGCGAGAGCGCCGGCTGCGCTTCCGTGTCCTGGCGGGCAAGTCTTGGGTGCGCTCGGATCCGGACCTGCTGCGCTCCGTGCTGCAGAACCTGATCGGCAACGCAGTCCGCTATACGCCTACGGGCGGGACGGTGCTGGTCTGCTGCCGCCATGCGGGCGATGATCTCCGGATCGAGATTCGTGACAGCGGACCGGCATCCCCGAGGACGCCCTGTCCGTGATCTTCGAGGAATATGCGCGGCTCGACCGTGGCGCGGCGGCGGGCGCCGGCGCCGGGCTCGGGCTCGCCATAGCCGACCGCATTTGCCGCGCGCTCGGCCACGCCCTGAAGGTACGCTCGCGCGTGGGCCAGGGCAGCGTCTTCTCAATCACCCTGACCCGGACGGCGTCTGAGCCCGGCGCAGCAGCGCGCGCGCGCGCGCCTGCGCTTGCGGGCGGCCTCAAGGTGCTATGCGTCGATGACGATCCGGCTGTGCTCGAGAGCATGGCGGCGCTGATGCGCCGCTGGGGCATGGAGGTGACGGCCGCCGCCTCCGCCGCCCAGGCATACGCGCTCGACGGCGCCTGGGACGTGGTCCTGGCGGACTACCACCTCGGCGGCGGCGTCTCGGGGCTGGATCTGCTGCGCGAGCTCGGCGGCCGAGCGGCCCGCGCGCGGTGGTGACGGCCGACCCATCGGAGGTCACACTCTCCATGTCGAGCCGCCTGGGCGTGGACGTGATCCGCAAGCCTGTCTCGCCCGCGTCGCTGCGCGCCTACCTGAATCGACAGGCGCATGCGGCGATGGCGGAGGATTAACCGTCCTCGCCCACCGTCTCGGTGTCGATGGCGAAAGCCTTGGCCAGGGCCTGCGTGCGGTTGTTGACGCCGAGCCGGCGGAATGCGGCCGCCAGATGCGCCTTCACCGTGGCCTCCGACAGGCACATCTCGTGCGCGATCTGCTTATTCAACAGGCCCACGCCTCAAGCCCGAGAGGACCCTCACCTGGGCCGGGCTCAGCGAGGCCAGCATCCGCACGTGCGGCGAGGGCTCGGACAAGGCGAGGCGGTCTGGCGTCCAGATGTCGCCGGCGAGCACCGCGCTCAGCGCCTCGGCCATCTCGCGCAGCGAGGCGGACTTCGGGACGAAGCCCTGCGCACCCATGGCCAGGGCGTCGCTGATCGTGGCCGCGTCCTCGGTGGCCGACACCATCACCACCGGCACCTGGGCGAACTCGGCTCTGAGGAACATCAGCCCGGCGAAGCCGTCATTGTCCGGCAGCTTCAGGTCGAGCAGCAGAAGCTCCACGTTGGGATCGCGCGCCAGCGACCGCTGGACGCCCTCGAACGAGCCGACCTCCTCCACGACGATTCCCGGCCGGATGCGCTGGATCGCCGCGCTCATCGCCTCCCGGAAAAGCGGATGGTCGTCTGCGAGTACGACTCTTTTATCCATGGCACGCCAAGATTAACTCACAGCGAGAACACCGACTAGCACTAATCGTCTGGAGATGAATTGCTTCTACATTTTCATCGCCGTTCGCCTCAACAGCATCTTGTCTGGTTTCGCATCAGCGAACGACACCCGTAACCTTGCTGCACTGCAGCGAAATCGCATGCACGATGGGATGCCGAAAAGAGATGGGGCCCGCGGCGCAAGCCGAGCCCCAGGGGAGACCGAGGAGAAGAAAGGACCCGCTAGTACCGGAAGCGCAGGCCCACGCGATAGGTCCGCCCGATCACGTCGTAGATGTTCGGGTTGCTCTGGGTCCCGCCAGTGGGGGGCGGATCCTTGTCGGTGATGTTGTCGATGTTCAGGAAGACCTGGAGCTGGCGGCCGTCAGGCCTTTGCAGGACGTCGTAGGCCAGGTTCAGGTTCTCGTAGAAGTAGGCCGGCACATGGTTCTGGCTGACGATGTAGCCGGAGGACCCGCCGGGCGGCACGCAGGTCAGACTACTGTCGCAGTCGAGGTTCGAGAGCTGGCCCGCGGCGATGAACTTCACCACCGCCCCGACCGTCAGGCGGTCGCGGATGTAGGTGGCCGAGCCGGTCATCTGGGCCCGCGGCCGGCCGAGCGCGGAAACGGCGCCGCCGCCCACCTCGCCCGCATGGTCCACCGGCTTGGAGATGCCGTCGTTGAAGATCATGTGCAGGTTGTAGGAGCCCATCAGCCCCAGCACGACCTGGCCGTCCGCGCCGTGGATCAGATCCTCCAGGTCGAAATGGTACTGCGCCCTCCCAGTCGATTGAGCTGAAGTCCAGCGAGGACAGGTTCAGATAGCTGCTGTTGACCGAGACCAGGGTATTGCCCGGCCCGGTGACGATCAGCGGGCACGCCGAGGGGTTATTGTTGATGAAGCACTGGTTCAGGATGGTCTGGATCGCGACCTGACCGATCGCCCCGTCGACCTTGATGTGGGTGTAGTCCACCGACAGCGGCAGGCCCGGGATGAAGTGCGGCTGGTAGACGCCGCCGTAGGTCAGGGTCTGGGCGATTTCGGGCTTCAGCGAGGGGTTGCCCGAGGTCAGGTAGGAGATCGTGCTGCCCGTCGGAGCCAGAGGCGCCACGCCCGTCCGGGGATCGACGATGAAGCCCGGCGAGGAGGCGGGCGTCGCCGGCGAGAACAGCTCGCCGAGGTTCGGCGCCCGGATGTCGCGCGAGCGGGTCAGACGCAGGCGCAGGTCGTCGAACGGCCGGTAGTTGACGCCGACCTTCCAGGTGTTGACCCCGCCGCTGGTGCTGTAGTCGGTGTGGCGGCCAGCCAGGGTCACGTCGAATTCCTTGGCCAGGGTCCAGTCCTTGGCCAGCGGGATGATCGTCTCGACGTAGGCCTCGTCCACGTTGTAGGCGGCGTTCATCGCTGGCTGGGAGACGCCGCCGACGGCGAAGCCGTTCACCTGCGAGATCGGGTCGGACTTCACGATCGCGGTCTCGCGCCGGTACTCGCCGCCCACCGCCAGAGAGACCGGCCCCGCCCACAGGGAGAAGGGCTCCCCGCGCAGGTCGGCCATGTATTGCTGCTGGCCCATCCAGCGCTTGTTCCAGGCGTCGGCCAGCATGTAGTCGAACGCCCCACTCGAAATGTTGCCCGCGCCGAACGGATTCATCGGCACGCAGCCGTTGCCGGGACTGGTCAGGGTCGAGCGGCAGGCCACGCTGCCGATCGGCAGGCCGGACGCGCCGACGTTCGCCGAGGTCACCGTCACCGCGTCGGCGGAGAGGGCCGAGCGGCCCGTCAGAGGCTGGTTCGGGAAGTCCTGCTTGGCGACGTTCTCGCCGTAGACCGCCCGCACATCCCACGACCAGGAGCCGCCGAACTTGCCGGTGAGGCCGAAGTTGAACTGATAGTTGGCGTCGGTGATCTGGTTTTCCGCCAGGCCCAGCTCCTCGTAGCGGCGCGCGAGGGTGATGGAGGAGCCGGCCGGCATCAATGCGGCCACCTCCGGCGGCAGGAAGGGGTCGTCGGCGCGGATGGTGATGTTGCCGCTGCCCACCGCGCCGCCGTAGCCGGACGAGCTCAGGGTAGAGACGCCGCGCCAGCCGCCTGACCAGGGCAGACGCGTCGAAGGTGATGGAATCGGTGAGGTCGTAGCTGCCGCGCAGCATGCTCGAGTAGCGCTTGACCGGCGGCAGCAGCGGCGCGTCGAGACCGTTGTAGATGGTGCCGGGCGTGAGCTGCGACAGCACCGTTTGAGTGTTGGAGGTGAATTGGGCGGGCCCCGTCGGATAGGGGAACATGGAACCGTCAGGATTGAATTCCTGACGCAGCAGGCTCGCCGAGGCGCCGCCGCCGACGCCGACGATCAGGCCGCCAACCGTGCCGCTGCCGCCCGACAGATTGACGACGTGCTCGGTCAGCACCTTTTGCGGATAGCCGTTCGCGACGTTGCCGGGGCATCCGAGGCTCGCCGCCACTGGCTTGCCGGCGGGGCCGTAGCAGGCGTTGTTGTAGGCGAGGTACTCCTGCCGGCCCCAGGCGCGATTGTAGTTGTCGCCGATGCCCTTGTTGTCGACGTAGTCGACGCCCGCGATGAAGTGGCCGCGGCCGCCAGCAAAGTCGTGACCGCCCATGAGACCGATGTGGTATTCCTGGTCGTCGCCTTCGTCGGTGATGTTGTACGACGCCTCGCCCTGGAGCCCGTTCATCTGCTTCTTCAGGATGAGGTTCACGACGCCGGCGACGGCGTCCGAGCCCCAGCTTGCCGAGGCGCCGCCGGTCACGACCTCGACCCGGTCGATCATCATCGGCGGGATCAGGCTGAGGTCGGAGTCGCCGATGAGCTGGCTGGGCGTCGCGCGCACGCCGTCGATCAACAGCAGGGTGCGGACTTCACCGAGGCCCCGCAGGTCGGGCGCGGAGGTCGTGCCGCGAGCGGAGTTGCTGGTCGTGGCGGGCTGGCGGCTGGCGCGCAACTCGGGCAGGTCGAGCAGGACGTCCGAGACGTTGGTCTGACCGCGGAGTTGGATGGTTTCGGAGCTGATCACGTTGGTCGGCGTCGGCGCCGTGAACCCGGCCCTCGCGGCGCGAGAGGCGGTGACCGTGACCTCGCCCAGGTCGGTCGGCTGGACGGTCGCGGGCTCCGCCGGGCTGGGCGCCGGGCTCTGGCCCGGGCCGTCGGCCGGATCAGCAGGCGCGGCCTGGGAGCCGGTCTGCGTCGCCACCGGCGCGTCGGCGGCATGGGCGGTGGAAGCGGCGATCGCGAGCAGGCTCGCGGCCGCCAGCGCACGCAGAATGCGGGTCTTTCGTCTGGACACTATTTGCCCCCCCCTAGTGAGCGCCTGACGCGGCTCTTCTTATCGGTGGCTTGACCGTAGGCCCGGCAGAATTTGCACACCACTTAGCCAAACGGCTAGGCGCCCAATTCACGTTGAGAGCGGTAGATTGCCAATGGTGCCGAGGAAACTATTCGAATTGGTGCAGCGCAATACCAATGGCGTCAGGCCGTTTCGGCCTGGACCGGTGGGCGCTTCATACTATTACCTGCATCTGCAGATGCGCCCAGCCTCGTAATCAGAACGCTGGAGCACACGCGAAAGTAATCATGGCCAACGGTCCGACGATCAACCGACGCCGACTCGTCTCGCTCTTCATGCAGTCCACCGTAGCCTACCTCCTAGCCCGCGGCGCAGATTCGGCGACGGCGCAGCCGGCGCCGGCCGCTAGTCTGGAGGGTTACATCTTCCTGACACGCGCAGAGGGGAAGTTCCTGGAGGCCGCGACCTCGCGGATCATCCCGGCGACGAGTTGGGCCCTGGCGCGAAGGAAGCGGGCGCGGTGGTGTTCCTCGACCGGAGCTTGGCGGCGACTACGGCGCCAACGTCCGGACCTATGTCGACGGCCCCTACGGCGCCTACACGCCCTATCCGGGCTACCAGCTCCCCCTGACCGTCGCGGACATCTACCGGGTCTCCATCGCGGCCGTGAACCGCTATTGCCAGGAGGCGAAGGGCAAGGCGTTCGCCGATCTCGATCCCGAAACCCAGGATGCAATCCTCAGGGGCGTGGACCAGGTCGGCCAGCGGGTTTCCGACGAGAATCCGGCGGGCAAATGGTTCTTCCAGCTCCTGCTGCGCGACACGCGCGACAGCTTCTTCAGCGATCCGATCTACGGCGGCAACCGCGGCATGATCGGCTGGAAGCTGATCGGCTATCCGGGCGCAGGCGGGAACTACCTGCAGGCCATCTTCAGGACCGAGACGCCCTACCGGCCCGAGCCAGCGGGCATGGCCGAACACCAGCACAAGATGGGCATGGGTGGGGACTGACCCGCCTCAAGACCGCGTACCAAGGGAGGGGCCCGGATGGCGCGACTGGAGAAGCCTGTGGACGTGGTCATCGTCGGCGTCGGCTGGACCGGCGGGGATCATGGCCAAGGAGCTGACAAGGGCGGGCCTGACCGTGGTCGGCCTCGAGCGCGGCTCCCCGCCAGACGACGCCGGCGACTTCGCCCGCATCTCCAGCCACGACGAACTCGCCAACCGCCGCGGGCGCATGGTGGACCTCTCGCAGGGCACGGTGACGGTGCGCAACGCCGCATCGGAGACGGCGCGTCCGATGCGCTGGCCCGGCGCCTTCACCTGGCCGGAGGGCGTCGGCGGCGCGGGCAACTACTGGGCGACGGCCTGCTATAGGCTGGCGCCCTGGGACTTCCGGCTGCGCAGCAACACCATTCACCGCTATGGCGCCGCCGCCATGCCGGAAGGCTGCACCAGCCAGGACTGGCCCCTCACCTTCGAGGAGCTCGAGCCCTACTACGACCGCTTCGAGCGCGACATCGGCGTTTCGGGCCAGGCCGGCAACCTCGGCGGCAAGCTCGTTCAGGGCGGCAATCCATTCGAGGGACCCCGCTCGCGCGACTATCCCAACCCACCGGCGCCCAGCACGGACCAGCAGAAGATCTTCGAGAAGGCCGCGCGCTCCCTGGGCTATCATCCCTATCCCGCGCCGGGCGCGACCATGACGCGGGCCTATACCAATCCGGAGGGCGTCTCTCTCGGCCCCTGCGTCTACTGCGGCCACTGCTCGGGCTATCTCTGCGAGATGAACGCCAAGGCGACGCCGGTCGCCACGGTGCTGCCGACGGCGCTGAAGAGCGGTCGCTTCGACCTGCGGACCAACGCGATGGTCACCCGCATCGATCTTGATTCGACCGGCGGCGGGCCACCGGCGTCACCTATGTCGACGCTGGGGGGTCAGGAGGTCGAGCAGCCCGCGGACATCGTGATCCTGGCCGGCTTCACCTTCGCCAATGTGCGGATGCTGCTGATCTCGAGAATCGGGGAGCCCTACGACCCGCGTCACCGGCCGGGGCCACGTCGGCCGCAACTACACTTGGCACAACCAGGCGCCGGACGCGACGCTGTTCTTCGATCACGGCCCGGTCTTCAACACCTTCATGGGCTCGGGATCGCTCGGCACGCGGATGAGTGATCTGCAGGGCGACAACTTCGACCATTCGGGCCTGGGCTTCATCGGCGGCGCCTCGATGGGGGCGATGATCGCGGGTGAGGCGGCGCTGTCGGGCGGCCCGACCCCGCCGGGAACCCCGGCGTTCGGCTCGGCCTGGAAAAAGGCGGCTGCGCACTACTACAGCCGCTTCTTCCGCATCACGAGTCTGCACGACTGCCAGTCGCACCGGGCCAACTTCCTGGACCTCGATCCGAATTACCGCGACCGGTTCGGCCTGCCCCTGCTGCGCGTGACCTACGACAACCAGCCCAACGAGCGCGCCGCCGTGGCCCACTGCACCGGCAAGCTCGCCGAGATCGCCAAGGCCGCAGGCGCGGACCACGTGGCCATGTCGCACCTGCCCGAGCACTTCGACGTCGGCGAGATCGCCGGCGGCAGCAAGCACCAGTCCGGCGGGGCGGTCATGGGTTCGTCGCCAGGCGACAGCGTGGTCAACAGCCACCTGCAGGTCTGGGGCACGCCAAACCTGTTCGTGGTCGGCGCCTCGGCCTTCCCCCAGCTCGCCGGCTGCAACCCGACCATGACGGCCGGGGCGATCACCCTACAGGGCCGCCGAGGCCATCGTCTCGCGCTATATCAAGTCGCCCGGCCTGATCGCCTAGATCCCCGTCTTGCCGCCGCCGGGGCGCCCGCACGGGCGCCCTCCGATCGTCCTCTGCCAGGAGCCAGCCTTGACCGCCCCCCTCCGGACCATCCCCCACTTCATCGACGGCGCCGCCGCAGCCGGCGCCTCAGGGCGCTTCGGCGAGGTCTTCGATCCCAACACAGGCGAGGTCCAGGCGCGGGTCACGCTCGCCGACGCGGCGGAGGTCGACCTCGCAGTCCGCTCGGCGCTTCGCGCCCAGCCGGATTGGGCGGCGATCAATCCGCAGCGCCGCGCGCGGGTGATGTTCGAATTCAAGCGCCTGATCGAGGCGCGCATGAACGAGCTTGCCGCTCTGCTCTCCTCCGAGCACGGCAAGGTGATCGCGGACAGCAAGGGCGACATCCAGCGCGGCCTGGAGGTGATCGAGTTCGCCTGCGGAATTCCGCACGCGCTGAAGGGCGAGTACACCGAGGGCGCCGGGCCGGGCATTGACGTTTATTCCATGCGTCAGCCGCTCGGTGTCGCCGCCGGATCACCCCGTTCAACTTCCCCGCCATGATCCCGATGTGGATGTTCGGCATCGCCGTGGCGGTCGGCAACGCCTTCATCCTGAAGCCCTCGGAAAAGGACCCTTCCCTGCCCGTGCGCCTCGCCGAGCTGATGATGGAAGCGGGCGCCCCTGCCGGGGTGCTGAACGTGGTGCAGGGCGACAAGGCGGCCGTCGACGCCCTCCTCGACCACCCCGACATCGCCGCCATAAGCTTCGTCGGCAGCTCCGACATCGCCCAGTACGTCTATGCGCGCGGCGCCGCCGCCGGGAAGCGCGTGCAGGCCATGGGCGGCGCCAAGAACCACGCAATCGTTCTGCCGGACGCAGATCTCGACCGCGCCGCCAAGGACATCATCGGCGCCGCCTACGGCTCGGCGGGCGAACGCTGCATGGCCCTGCCTGTCGTGGTCCCCGTGGGCGAGGGCCGCGGCCGAGGCCCTGCGCGAACGCCTCCTCGCCGAGATCGACACCCTGAAGGTCGGCCTCTCAACCGATCCCGCCGCCGAATACGGCCCGGTCGTCAGCCGCGCCCACCGCCAGCGCATCGTGGACTACATCGGCCTGGGCGTGGAGGAAGGCGCCGAACTCGTCGTGGACGGCCGCGGCTTCTCCCTGCAAGGGTATGAGGACGGCTTCTTCGTCGGACCATCCCTGTTCGACCGGGTGACGCCGGACATGCGCAGCTATCAGGACGAGATTTTCGGCCCGGTGCTGCAGATCGTGCGCGCCCGCAGCTTCGAAGACGCCCTGGCCCTGCCCACCCGGCATGCGTACGGCAACGGCGTGGCGATCTTCACCCGCGACGGCCGCGCGGCCCGCGAATTCGCCTCACGGGTGCAGGTCGGCATGGTGGGGATAAACGTGCCGATCCCGGTTCCGGTGGCCTACCACAGCTTCGGCGGCTGGAAACGCAGCGCCTTCGGCGACGCCAACCAGCACGGCATGGAGGGCGTGCGCTTCTACACCAAAATGAAGACGGTCACCGCCCGCTGGCCACGAGATGACGGCGAGGCTGCCAGCTTCGTGATGCCGCGGATGGCTTAGCCAGAGGCGGCCCGGTAGGCGGCGTCTCTCAAGATCGCCAGCGCCAAGTCGCGGCGATAGTTGCAGCCTTCAGCTACGCGGCGCCAAATAGACGTTCTGCACGATATCCGGAGCTTTGCCGGCATTTAAAGGGTGCCAAGAAGGCGGAGAAAAGTTCGCAGAGGACTGCCTCCACCGCCACCCATCGTGCCGCAGACCTATGTCCTGACGGCAAGCCGCGAGGCCAAGTGTAGCACCAAAGGCGCGTTCCTGGCGCACAGTCGGCTTCGGCGCGGCGGGCCGACGTCAACACGGACACTTATGAGCGCCGCCTGCGGTTTGGGAGGGCCCCTAACGCAGGGCCGCGATAACCCCAGAGCGCCGGCGAAAGTTGGCGCGGGCCCGGATGGTAAGGATGGTAGTCCGAGAACGGCGGGCGCCAGTCCTGCAGCCATCGCATCAGCCGGCCGGCGTCGCGACCGCCGCCATGCCAGGTCGGGCCCGACACTGGCGGCGATCATGTCCATCGCCACTCATCATGATCCTGAAACGCGCCCGCTCGGCCTGACACACACATCCACTGGGCAAGATCCTGGTGGTCACGGCTGGTTGCGGCTCGACGCAGTGTGGGGGCGGGCCCATCGTGAAGATCCGCGCTGGCGACGTCGTTTGGCGCCCGCCGGGCCGTAAGCACTGGCCGGCGCCACGCCTGCCATGACCCGTATCGCCATTTAGCAGCCTTGAACGGGTCGGGTCGCAAGCTGGAATGGAGAAGGTGACCGGTGAGCAGTCCCTCGCCGGCCCGTCCGCAAAGGAAGAAGCATGACCTACAATATCGCAGGCAAGGTGGTCGTCATCACGGGCGCGTCCAGCGGCCTCGGCGAAGCGGCCGCCCGGCGCCTCGCCGCCCTCGGCGCCAAGCCGGTGCTTGGGGCGCGCCGCATCGAGCGGCTGCAGGCGCTGGCGGCCGAACTGGGGCTGCCCGACGGCGCCGTCCTGCGCACCGACGTCACCGACGTGGAGCAGGTTCGCCGGCTGGTAGACGGCGCCGTGGCGCTGCACGGGCGCATCGACGTCATGATCAACAACGCCGGCCTGATGCCGCAGTCGCCGCTGGACCGCCTGAAAATCGACGAGTGGGACCGGATGATCGACGTCAACATCAAGGGCGTTCTCTATGGGATCGCCGCCGCCCTGCCGCACATGCAGGCGCAGAAGAGCGGCCACATCATCAACGTCTCGTCCGTGGCGGGCCACAAGGTGCGCGCGGGCGGCGCGGTCTATTCGGCCACCAAGCACGCGGTCAGGGTGATCTCCGAGGGCCTTCGCCAGGAGGTGAAGCCCTTCAACATCCGCACCACGATCATCTCCCCCGGCGCGGTCGACACCGAGCTGCCGAACACCACCACCGAGCCCGACGTCGCCAGGGGCGTGCGCGCCCTTTACGACCAGGTCGCCATTCCGGCCGACTCCTTCGCCCGCGTCGTCGAGTTCGCCATGAGCCAGCCGGACGACGTCGACATCAACGAGATCCTCTACCGGCCCACCGCGCAGGAATACTGACGGGCGCCTGAGCCAGCCGGCCGACGTCGCCACCGCGGCCATCGCCTTGCGGTGCCTCAATGCGCGTCTGGTCGGAGTCGGCGATCGTAATCGGACGTCCTCTTGGATCGCTCCGTGACAGAGACCCTGGGCTACCCCTCCGCCGCCCGGAACACCCTGCTCGCGCCCTCCTGCTTCAAGGCGGGCGATGGGCGGCGCGATCTCTGCCGCCATGGCCACAAGACCGTCGGTTGCCGTCGGTCCGAGGTCGGCGCGGGCCGACCCTGCTCCCCCGCCTTGCAGATCGGATAGCATCATGGAAACCGCGGACGTTTCACGGCGCAGGTTCCTGAAGAGCGCCACGGGCGCTGGGGCCGCGGTCGCCGCGACCGGCCTCGCCTCAGCCAGCGACGCGGCTCCCGCCCGCCTGCCGGTCCGGTGGGACCGCGAGGCGGACGTCGTGGTCATCGGCGCCGGCGCGGTGGGCCTGCCGGCCGCCATCGTCGCGCGAGAGGCCGGCGCGTCGGTGATCGTGGTCGAGGCCGAGCCGCACATCGGCGGCCACGCCATCGTCAGCGGCGCTACCGTGCCCCTCGGCGGGGGGCACCAGCGCCCAGAAGAAATACGGCGTCGAGGATTCGCCCGACCTCCTGTTCCGCGACCTGACCGACTGGTCGGTGGTGGAGCCGAACGGCTTTCCCGACTACCGCTACAACGACCGCGAGATCGTCCGCGCCTTCGCCGACCACAGCGCCGAGACCTTCGACTGGCTGGTGGCGCACGGCGTGGTCTTCATCGACAAGGCGCCGGACGCCTTCGACGGCGTGTCCTCCGGCAATTCGGCGCCGCGGTCGATGCACGTGGCCGCCATGAACTGGCCGATGGTGCAGACGGGCAAGCCGCTCGACCCGGCGATCCAGTCCGTCACCTCGATCGGCGCGGGCCTGATGCGCCCGCTGGAGCAGGCCGCGCAGAAGGCCGGGGTGGAGATCCTGCTCGAACACCGGATGACGGCCATCCACCGCGAGACGCCGCACGCCGGCCGCGTGGTCGGGATATCCGTGACGCACGCCGGACGGACGCTGAACATCCGCGCGCGCAAGGCGGTGGTCGTCGCCACCGGCGGCTCGACCGGCAACCTCAACTTCCGGCGGATGTTCGACCCGCGCCTGACCGAGGAATACTGCGGCCTGGCCGGGATGCCGTGGTCCAACCAGGACGCCTCGGGCGAGCTGGCGGCCATGGCGGCGGGGGCCTCGCTGTGGGGCCTCTACAACCAGACCGGCGAGTTCGGCTCGGTGCTGAGCAAGGCCGGCTTCGTCGGCTGCCAGTACAACTACCTGCCGATGGTCATGGTCATCCTGCCGTGGATGCCGGGCAGCGAGGTGTTCGCCAAGGCCCGCGCCTCGGGCCTCAGGGTCCGCAACTGGCAGGACGTGATCCTGGTCAACATGCTGGGCCAGAGGTTCTACGACGAAACCTCGCCCGGCTTCACCGCCAACGACTACCAGTCGGTCGAGCCCTACGCCCAGGGGAGCTGGCGCAACGCCGCGAACGCCAAGTACGGCCCCAACAACTTCCTGAACGCCGCCCTGGCCGGCGTCGGCGACGGCCATAACGGCGGCGGCCCGATCTGGGCGATCTTCGACGCCGATGCGGTCGCCCGCGAGAAATGGGACCCGCGCCCGCCCAACGTCGACATCGAGGCGGGCTTCTTCTTCCAGGCCGACAGCCTGGCCGAGCTCGCCGCCAAGATCCGGATGCAGCACCAGCGCCTGCCGATGCCGCCTGCGAACCTCGAGGCGACGATCGCCCGCTACAACGGGTTCGTCGACAGCGGTGTGGACGAGGACTTCGGCAAGCCCAAGCCGCTCTACAAGATCGCCAAGCCGCCGTTCTACGCCGCGTGGTCCACCCCCACCGTCCACGACACCCGGGCGGGGCTGAGGATCAACGCCCGCTGCCAGGTCATGGACATGGCGGGCGAAGCGATCCCCGGCCTCTACTGCGGCGGCGAGTCGGCCGGCGGCTTCAGCCAGCACGGCCTCGCCCGCGCCACCGTCCAGGGCCGCATCGCCGGCATGAACGCCGCTTCCGAAAGGGTCTGAGATGTCCAGGACGCCGCCTGCAATGGTCGTCGCGCTCGCCCTGGCGGGCCTCTCCGCCGGCGCGGCCCTGGCCCCGGCCCACGGCGCGGGCGTCCAGCGCTACGCCAACGCCCTTACGCCGCTGCTCGACGCGGCCGGCGGCAAGCCGATCGGGTCGCTCGGTCCCGGTGCGGCCGTGGACGTGATCGGACAGGCGGGCGCGGCCACAGAGGTCGCCGTGCATGGCTGGTCCGCCGCGAGCGCGCCCGGGACGGTGTTCGCCGCGCCCGGCCAGGCGATCCAGGCTGTGAGCGGCTTCGCAGGCCAGGCGGCGCCGGGGGCGACCCAGACGGTCGGCGGCGCGACCTACACAGCCGTCACCGTCCAGGGCTGGGTCCCGACCGCGGCCCTCGCCGACGACGTGCAGACGGTGTGGACGAGCGCGAGCGACCTCTACGCCAAGAGCTGCAGCTCCTGCCATGCGCTGAGCCAGCCCACCGCCTACACTGCGGCCCAATGGCCGGGGATCATGGCGACCCAGGCCGACAACGCCGGGCTGGACGAGGGCCAGGCGGCCCTGATCACCGCCTATCTGCAGGCGCATGCCGCGCCATAGGCCCGGGCTTGCGCCAGATCAACGCCGCCGAAGACGCCGAAGAGCCTAGTCTCAGGCGCCCAACTCCCATCGCAACCCCCTGACCCGGCTTTCCAGTCCGGCCGAAGAAGCAGGACAGACATGCGCAATCCCACCAGGGACGGACAGATTGCGCGCGGCCTGTCGCGCCGCTCCTTCCTGAGCCATTCCGCCGTGACGACGGTGGGAGGCGTTCTCACGGAGACGGCGCTGGCCGTCGCCGGCCCCGCCCGGGCGCAAACGTCGGAACCTGGGCTCGTGGGCCCCGACGCCGCCCCGATCGCCCTGACCGTCAACGGCGTGGAGCGGACCGTCCAGGCGGAGCCCCGCAGCACCCTCGCCGAGGTCCTGCGCGGCCCGCTCGGCCTCACGGGCACCAAGGTCCCCTGCGACCGCGGCGCCTGCTCGGCCTGCACCGTCTGGCTGGACGGGGAGCCGGTGGACTCCTGCATGATGCTCGCCGTCGACGTGGGCGGGCGCGCCGTCACCACCATCGAAGGCCTGGCCAAGGGCGACGACCTGCACCCGGTCCAGGCGGCCTTCATCGAGCACGACGCCCTGCAATGCGGCTTCTGCACGCCCGGCATGGTGATGAGCTGCGCCGCGCTGCTGCAGCGGAACCCCCATCCGACGGCCGATGACGTGAAGGGCGCGATCGCCGGCCACATCTGCCGCTGCGGCGCCTATCCGCACATCGTCGAGGCCGTCCTGGCCGCGGCGCAGACCGCAAAGGCCTGAGCATGGCCGGCCCCACCCGCACCGAGACCTTTCCCGCCGGCATCGCCAGCGTCGGCCTGACCACGGTGACGCGGGAGATCCCCGCGGACGAGCCGCCGGCCCTGCCGCCGAATGGCGAGCTCAAGGTCATCGGCAAGCCGGCCCCGCGCCAGAACGGCCGCGCCAAGGTGACCGGCGCGATCCGCTACACCTTCGACATCACCCTTCCCGGCATGCTGCACGCGGCCGTCCTGCGCAGCGCCCAGCCGCGCGCCGAGGTCCAGGCGATCGACGTCTCGGCCGCCGAGCGCCATCCCGGCGTGCGCGCGGTGATCGTCCTCGCCCAGCCCGGCGGCCCGGCCGCGAGCCTTCGCTACATCGGCCAGCCCGTGGCGGCCGCCGCCGCGACCTCGCCCGAAGCGGCGCGCGAGGCGCTCGGCCTGATCCGCGTCGACTACAAGCCGCTGCCCTTCGTCACGGACATGGACGCGGCCCGAAAGCCGGGCGCGGCCCTGGTGTTCGACGCCGCCTCCGCGCCGGGCGCCTCGCCCTCAGCTTTCCCCGCCCCGGCGACGGGCGCCCTGGAGGGCAACGTCCGCGGCCCCACCGCCACCAGGCGCGGCGACCCGGACGCCGGCTTCGCCCAGGCCGAGGTGGTGGTCGAGGGCGAGTATTCGACCCAGGTGCAGACCCATTGCTGCATGGAGCCGCACGGGATCGTGGCCGACTGGACCGCCGAGGGCCTGACCGTCCACATCTCCACCCAGTTCACCGCCGGCGTGCGCCACGAGCTGGCCGACGTCTTCGGCCTGCCGCTGAGCCGGGTGCGCGTGGTGGTCGACGGCATGGGCGGCGGCTTCGGCTCCAAGTCCCAGCTCGGCGACTACGGCCGGATCGCGGTCCGCCTGTCGCGCCAGGCCCGGGCACCGGTTCGGCTCGTGCTGAGCCGCGAGGAGGAGCAGATCAGCGTCGGCAACCGGGCGGGGACGTGGCAGCACCTGCGCGTCGGCGCCAGGAAGGACGGTTCCCTCACCGCCATATCGCTGCAGAGCTACGGAACGGCCGGGGTGACCGTCGGCGGCGGCGTCGGCAACAGCGCCGAGGGGCTCTACACCTGCCCGAACTTCGCCGGCGAGCAGTCCGACGTGTTCATCGACGCGGGCCCCGCGTCCGCCATGCGCGGCCCCGGCAACACCCAGGGCGCCTTCGCCATGGAGCAGGCGATCGACGAGCTGGCCGAGCGGCTGGCCATCGATCCCGTCGTGCTGCGCGACCGCATCGATCCGAGCGCGGTCCGGCGCGAGGAGCGGCGCATCGGGGCGGCGAAGATCGGCTGGTCCCGCCGGCGCGCGCCCGGCGCCGACAAGGGCCCGGTCAAGCGCGGCCTCGGCATGGCCCAGTCGCTCTGGGGCGCCAATGTGCAGATCAATTCGGCCTGCGAGGTCCGGGTGCTGCGCGACGGCTCGGTGGAGGTGCTGTCGAGCGTGCAGGACATCGGCACCGGCGTCACCACCGTCCTGGCCCAGGTGGTGGCGGAGGTGTTCGGCCTGCAGCCCGCCGAGATCACGGTGCGCATCGGCGACACCGACTTCCCGTCCGGCCCGCCCTCCTACGGCAGTCGCACGACCGCCTCGATCACCCCGCCCGCGCGCACCGCCGCCTGGCGGGTCCTGCAGCGGCTGCTGGCGCAGGCCGCGCCGGCGCTGAACGCCAACCCCGAAGAGCTCGTCGCCACGGGCGGCCGCATCCAGGTCCGCACCGATCCGAGCCGGAGCATGGCCTTCCGCGAGGCCGCCGCGCATCTGCGCACGGACGGCATCAGCGAGACCGCGGGGCGCAGCGACGACTACGGCGGCTTCAAGCGGGTCACGGGCGACGCCGCCGCCGCGCGCGAGGACCTCGGCGGCGTGCAGTTCGCCGAGGTGCGCGTCGACACCGAGACCGGGGTGATCCGCGTGGAGCGGGTCGTGGCCGTGCACGACTGCGGCCGGCCGATCAACCCGCGCCAGCTGGAGAGCCAGGTCCAGGGCGGGGTGCTGATGGGCGTCTCCTACGCCCTCTACGAGAACCGCCTGCTCGACCCGCACACCGGCTGGATGGTCAATCCCAACCTCGAGCAATACAAGCTCGTCGGCCCGCGCGAGACGCCGGACATCGAGGTCGCCTTCCTTGAATTCTATCAGGGAAACAGCGCCACCGACGCCTACGGCGTGGCCGAGCCCGCCAACATCGCGACCGCCCCCGCCATCGCCAACGCCGTCTACAACGCCATCGGCGTGCGCCTGCGCGCCCTGCCCATGACGCCCGCGGTCGTGCTGGCGGCGCTCGGCAAGATTCCCCAGCGGAGCTGATCCATGAACCGTTTCGCCTGGACCAGCCCGCGAACCGTCTCAGAGGCCGCCGCGGCGGCCTCGGTCACCGTCGCCGACGCCATCGCCAGGCCCCCGGCCGGGGCCAAGGCCATCGTGAAGGCGGGCGGGATCGACCTGCTCGACCTGATGAAAGAGGACCTGCTCGCGCCGGACACGCTGGTGAACCTGCGCGAGATCCCTGGCCTGAACGTCGTGGCCGAGGACGCCGGCGGCCTCAGGATCGGCCCGATGGTCACCCTCGCCGCCCTCGGCAGCCATGCCCTGGTCCGCCAGCGCTATCCGGCCCTGGCCGACGCCCTCGGCCAGTCGGCGAGCCCGCAGATCCGCAACGTCGCGACGGTCGGCGGCAACCTGCTGCAGCGGCCGCGATGCTGGTACTTCCGGTCGCTGGCGCACCACTGCACGCGCAAGGGCGGCGACCACTGCTTCGCCCTCTCCGGCCAGAACCAGTACCACGCGATCTTCGACCATTTCCCCTGCGCCATCGTGCATCCCTCCACCATGGCGACGCCGCTGGTGGCGCTCGGCGCGAGCGTGGAGCTGACCGACGCGGCCGGCGCCGTGCGGCGGCCGCTGCTGGAGGACTTCTTCGTTTCGCCGAGCAAGGACCCCCACCGCGAGAACGACCTGCGGCCGCAGGAGATACTGACCGCCGTGAACCTGCCCGCCCTGCCGGCGGGAACGCGCATGGCGCACCTGAAGCAGGGCGAGAAGGACTCCTTCGACTGGCCGCTGGCCGACGTCGCCGTCGTGCTGCGCCGCGGTCGCGACGGCCGCTGCACGGCGGCGTCCGTGGTGCTCGGCGCGGCCGCGCCCACGCCCCACCGCGCCAAGGCGGCCGAGGCAGCGCTGCTCGGCAAGCGCATCGACGAGACCGTGGCCCGGGCGGCCGCCAGCGCGGCGCTGGACGGCGCCCAGCCCCTGTCGATGAACGCCTACAAGCTGCCGCTGTTCGAAGCCCTGACCCGCCGCGCCATCCTCGCCGCCGTCGCCTGACCCCCGGCCGGACTGCGGACGTCATGCGGCCAGGAAAGATGCGCAGCCGCGCGCCGCCGCACTTCTCGCCGGAGAATCGCTGTTCTGGCGTGGCGCGGGCCGGCGGGTTGCGCGCGTGGGGTCAGCCGAGGTGGATGTCCTTTTGCCGCGTCTCGCTGGCGCCGTCTTCGGCCCTGAGCCTGGAGAACACCACCGTCGACAGGATGGTGAAGGCGCCCAGAACCAGGAAGGCGTGGTGCAGGCCCTGGGTCACGGCCGCGGGGTTGGCGCGAAGCGACTGGGGCACGAAGAACACCGTGGTCAGTCCCGCCGCCGCCACGCCGAAGCTCATCGACAGCTGCTGCATGGTGCTGGCGATGGAGCTGGCGTTGCTGGCCCGCTCGTTGGGGACGTCGGCGTACACCAAAGTGTTCATGGCCGTGTACTGGGTCGAGGTGAGGGCGCCGTAGCAGAAGGCCTGGATGACGATGAGCCAGATCGGCGTGCCCGGCCGGATGGTGGCGAACAGCATCAGAAGCAGGCCCAGGATGACCGTGTTGGAGACCAGCACGCCGCGATAGCCGAAACGGTCGAGCACCTTGGGCATCAGGAACTTGGTGCTCATGGCCGCCGCCGCCTGGGGCGTGATCAGGAGGCCCGACTGGATCGGCGAGAGGCCCAGGCCCAACTGGTAGAGCAGTGGCAGCAGGAACGGCACGCCCCCGATGCCCAGCCGGGTGAAGAAGCTGCCGCTGACCGCCGCGGCGAAGGTGCGAATGCGGAAGAGGCCGAGTTGCAGGAGCGGATGGTCCGTCTTCAGCGCATGCAGGCCGTAGCCGAAGATCAGGGCCGCCGAGACGGCCAGCAGCCCGAGGATTTCGCCGGTGCTCAGGGTGTGGTCGCCGAACACCTCCAGCACATAGGAAAGAAGCGCGATCCCCGATCCGAACAGGATAAGGCCCACGATATCGAGCGGCGGCGCCCGGACGCTGCGATAGTCCGGCAGGTGCATGTAGACGAGGATGAGGCCGGCGATCCCGATCGGGATGTTCAGGAAGAAGATCGCCCGCCAGTGGAAGTAGCCGACGATGAGCCCGCCGGCCAAAGGCCCCAGCATCGGGCCGATCAGGCCGGGAATGGCCACGAAGCTCATGGCCCGCACCAGCTCCGACTTGGGAAAGGTGCGCACGAGGGTCAGCCGGCCCACCGGCACCATCATCGCGCCGCCGAAGCCCTGCAGGATGCGGCACAGGACCAGGACGTGGATGTCGCTCGACAGGCCGCACAGGAACGAGCCCAGGGTGAACAGGCCGATGGCCGAGGCGAACACCCGCCGCGTGCCGAACCGGTCGGCCATCCAGCCGCTGATCGGGATGAACACCGCCAGGCTCAGGGCGTAGCTGGCCAGCACCGACTTCATGCTGAGCACGCCTACCCCCAGCGCCCGCGAGATCACCGGCGTCGAGGTGTTCAGGATCGTGGTGTCCAGCGACTCCATGAAGAAGGCGACGGCCACGAGCCATGGCAGCAGGCGCTTGACCGCGAGTGGCGGCGGCGCGGCAGGGGCCGGGATTGGGTCTGCGGGCAGGGGCCGCGCTCCTGAAGCTGGCCGACGATCGAAACGGGCGGCCACCCTGCTAGGAACCCGCCGCCTGCTCAAGCCGCCAGCGGGCCGATGTGTTCCGACGCTCCGGAGCAGATTCGTCGTTCTGACGGCGTAACCGGGCCGCCCCTTCCGGGATCATCCGCCGGCAATACAGAGCTGCGGCAGGTAATGGGACGCGCGTGGGCGCTGTCCGCTGCCGACCATTTGAGCAGGGCCGGTCCTCAAAGCAGCAAAGCGGCCTAATGCGACAAATTGTGCGTCGCAATTGCGGACAAAATTGTCCGACAATGAGGCCATTGCTACGGTCGCTCAGACCGGGGCCAAAGGCGCAGATCGCGGCCATCCGCCGGTATCCACACAGGAGACTCGAGATGCCGGATCGCCGGGCCAAGGTAACGCGATGGGGTTTGGCGGGCGCCAGCGCGCTGGCGCTGCTGACGGCCGCGGGCGCGGCGGGCGCACAGACGGCCGCCGGTCCCGGCGCCGAGGCGGGCGCGTCCAGCCTGTCGGAGGTGGTGGTCACCGCCACCCGGCGGGGCGAGCAGAACGTCCAGAACATCCCGATGGCGATCGAGGCCTTCTCCGGGCCGACGCTCGACCGGTACAACATCAAGTCGATCGACGACCTGGGCAAGATCGACCCGTCCGTGTCGGTCCAGCACTTCGGCGCCATCCAGCAGCAGATCATCATCCGCGGCATCTCCTCGAACACCGGCCAGACCACCGGGGTCTATCTGGACGAGGCGCCGCTGCAGGGCGGGTTCAACACCGACATCTTCGGCGACAACATCCCCGGCCTGCGGCTGCACGACGTCGACCACATCGAGGTGCTGAAGGGGCCGCAGGGCACCCTGTTCGGCGCCGGCTCCATGGACGGCACGCTGCGCGTGGTCACGGTCAAGCCGAAGTTCAACCAGGTCGAGGGCATGGTCGAGGGCACGCTGGCCGGCGTCCAGAGCGGCAACGCCTATGAGGACGGCGACGCGGTGCTGAACATCCCCATCGTCAACGACAAGGTCGCGGCGCGGGCGGTGGCGTGGGGCGAGAGCGGCGGCGGCTTCATCGACCAGTACATCGCCGGCCACGTGAACAAGGACGTCAACGACGAGCACATGTATGGCGGCCGCCTGTCGGTGCTGGTCAACCCCACGCCGCGGCTGTCGATCCTGGGCGCGGTGAACTACCAGTCGACGGTGGTCGACGGCTCGGGATCCTGGACGCTGGGCCTCGGGGCGACGGCCGAGGCGGGCGGGCCGGAGCAAGGCCCCTTCCCGCCCTATGAGAACCACTCCCCGTCGCTGGAGCCGTACCACCAGCGATACATGCTCTCGACCATCACGGCCCAGTACGACCTCGGCTTCGGCAGCATCATCGCGACCAGCAGCTATGGGACCAAGGACGAGCTGCAGCTCGAGGACACCACCCCGTCCGACTGTTCCTACTTCCTCTGCTCGGACTACGGCGATCCGCCGGCGACCTATTCGCCGCACGTGCAGTTCCACAACGCCACCGAGGAGATCCGCTTCTCGTCGAACTTCCAGGGGCCGTTTCAGATCGTGGCGGGCGGCTATTTCGAGCGCGACGCCATGCTCTACGACGGGGCGGTGATCAGCGTCGATCCGGCCACGGGCGCGGCGCCGTGCGACACCTACGCCTCCTGCGACGCCGCGGGCCTGAACATCCCGGGCGTCAATCCTGCGACGGGCATCGGCAACAGCGCCATCCAGTTCGCTAGCGAAGACCACTTCACCGTCAAGCAGTACACTGTCTACGGCCAGGCGGACTACAAGATCTTCGACAACCTGACCCTGACCGTCGGAGCCCGCTACTTCGCCGCCGACCTCGACGACAAGCAGATCAACCAGCAGAGCATCTATCCGGACTTCTTCGAGGGCGTCGTGGATACGCCGTCGGTCACGAGCCAGAACCACTCGCACGAGACCAAGCCGACCTTCAACTTCGCGGTGCTGTGGGCGGCGACGCCGGACGTGAGCTTCTATGCGCGCGCGTCGTCCGGCTTCCGTATCGGGGGCATCAACCAGGCCGCCACCATCGCCTCGCAGGAGGGGATCCCGGTCCCCGCCGCCTATGGCCCCGACAGCCTGTGGGACTATGAGGCGGGCGCCAAGATCTACCTGCTGGACCGGCGCCTCTACCTCGACATGGCCGGCTACCACATCGACTGGGACGGCGAGCAGGAGACCGCGCTGGCGAACGGCGTCTACAGCTACACCTTGAACGTCGGCAAGACGACGGTGAACGGCGGCGAGTTCTCCGCCACCTACAAGCCGGTCCCGGACCTGACGCTGCAGGGCAGCATCAGCTATGTCGACGCGCAGCTGGCGGCGGACTTCCCCACCTCGGTGACCAACTCCGGCTATGCCGGCGTCAAGGGCGACCGGGCGCCCTACGTGCCCCACGTGACCTTCGCCGGCCGGGCGGACTATCAGCATCCGATCAGCGACAGCGTCGTCGGCTATGCCCAGACCGACTTCAAGTACCGCAGCGACGAGTACACCGCCTTCGCCCCGACCACCGCCGAGCAGCTCGGCAACGCCGGCGCGGTCAGCGACTTCTACACGCGCCTGCCGCCCTACTTCCTGCTCGACCTCAGGGCGGGGGTCCGGTGGGACCGCTACGACGTCAGCCTGTTCATGAACAACGTGACCAACAAGGCCGCGTGGGCGGGGGCCCAGCCCAAGCTCGACGCGATCCGGATCTTCTCGCCGCCCCCGAGGACGTTCGGCGTCCACCTGACGGCCCACTTCTGACCCGAAGGCGCCTTCGGCCGCCGCGCCTCATGGCGACGGCGGCCGCGGGCGCTCGGCTGGCTTGGCGCGCATTCGGATAGGCAAAGGAAACACCATGCAGACGCGCAAGATGAACCTCGTGGCGCTCGTGATCGCGGGGCCGACCGTCCACCACCACGGCGCCTGGCGCCATCCGGAATCCGACACCAACCTGCTCGATCCGGAGTGGTACGAGCACCTCGGCCGCGTCCTGGAGGACGGCAAGTTCGACGCCGTCTTCTTCGCGGACTTCTTCGCCGTCTTCAGCTCGGTGGTGGGCCAGAACAAGTACGAGACGATCCTGAACCGGGGCGGCCAGCTCTACATGCTCGACCCGCTGCTGCTGCTGGCGATGATCTCGCGGGTCACCAAGCACCTCGGGCTCGGCGCCACCATGTCGACCACCCTGTTCAAGCCCTTCCAGATCGCGCGGGCGCTGGGATCGCTGAACCTCGTCAGCGACGGGCGGGTCGCTTGGAACATCGTCACCTCGGCCAGCCAGCTCGAGGTCGACAACTTCGGCACGGGCAAGCTGATCCCCCGCAACGAGCGCTACGACCGCGCCGACGAGGTGGTGGAGGCGGCGGTGGCCCTGTGGGAATCCTGGGAGCCGGACGCCATCGTGGCCGACAAGGAGACCGGCGTGTGGGCCGATCCCTCCAAGGTCCATGCGGTGAACTACAAGGGCCGCTGGACCGAGACCGCGGGCCCTCTGACCGTGCCGCAGGGGCCGCACGGCCATCCCGTGCTGATGCAGGCCGGCTCGTCCGACCGGGGGCGGGAATTCGCGGCGCGGTGGGCGGAGGTCGTCTTCACCGTCCAGCACGCCCAGGCCGACATGCGGACCTTCTACGACGACCTGAAAGGCCGGGTGGTGCAGGCGGGCCGCTCGCCCGAGCAGTGCTCGATCCTGGCCTGCGTCGATCCGATCATCGGGGAGACGGACGCCGTCGCGCGGGAAAAGCAGAGCTTCGTCAACGACCTGGCCGACCCCGAGGCCGGGCTGGTGCTGCTGTCCAACCACACGGGCGTCGACGTCTCGAAATTCCCGCTGGACCAGCCGATCCGGCAGATGGAGCTCGAGGAGGGGTCGCGCGGGGCGCTGGACATCCTCCTGCAGGCCACCCAGGCGGAGAACCTGACGCTGCGCGAGGCGGCCAAGCGCTTCGGCACCAGCCTGCTCTGCCCGCAGATCGTCGGCACGCCGGAACACGTCGCCGACCAGTTGCAGGAGATGTTCGAGACCCGCTGCTGCGACGGCTTCATCCTGACCCCGACGCAGTTCCCCGGCACCTTCGAGGCGTTCACCCGCAGCGTGGTGCCGATCCTGCAGAAGCGCGGCGTGTTCCGCACCGAATACGCCGGCAAGAACCTCCGCGAGAACCTACAGGGCGGCTGATCGGAGGCGCCGGCCTCACTCCGCCGGGACGGGGCGTGGGCTGAGCCCCGCGCCCCGCACGGCCAGGCACACCCACAGCAGGACGGCGGCCAGCAGCACGCACACCACGCTGGCGTGGACGATGTCGATGTAGCGCCCGCCGGCGATCAGCAGCAGGCCCGCCGCGCCGGGGCCGACCGCCGTCCCCGCCGCCTGGAAACCCGCCGCCGCGCCGGCCAGCCGCCCGCTGGGGTCCAGCAGCGCCATGGCCGTCTTGAAGAACGGCAGCAGGAACAGGTAGCCGAGCATGATCAGCACGGCGCCCACGGTGAAGCCGAGCGAGGAGGTGGCGTAGCCGATGGTCAGGTTGCCTGAGACCATCACCAGCACCCCCGGCGCCAGCGGCCGGCGAAGGCCCCACCGCTGTTCCGCCTGCCGGGCGAGGTAAGGCCCCGCGACCCCGGCGATCGAGGCGATCAGATAGGCGCTGCTGATGTCCACGACCCGCAGCTTGATCTCCGCCCCGATCCGCTCGGTGTAGCCCCACAGCCCGTTGATGCTGAGGTAGAAGCCGAAGAAGGCCACCACGGCCCCGAGCTGCAGGAGCAGCGCGGGGCGCGCGTCCTCCAGCGCCGGAACCGATGTCGCCAAGGCGCGCCCCGGCGCCGCGCAATGCTCGTCGGGCAGCAGGAACAGCGTGGGCAGCACCACCGCCGCCAGCGCCGCCATGGTGCCGAACACGGCGCGGTAGCCCAGGTGGTCGATGCTCCACGGGATCGCGGCGTAGAGCACCACGCCGAGCGCCGCCATGCTGAGGGTGATCAGGGAGAAGGCCCGGTGCGGCTCGGCCGTCCGCGCCGCGGCGGCGTTGGCGGTCGCCAGCACCAGGCCCTCGCCGAACCCGGCCAGCAGCCGGCTGGCCAGGAACAGCGGCCAGGGCGGCCCGACCGCCGCGATCCCATGTCCGACCAGCGCCAGGACGCCGCCGGCGACGGCCGCGTGGCGCAGGGTGATGCGCGAGAACAGCGCCGAGATCGCCAGCGAGGCGGTCGTCATCATCACCATCTGCAGCGACAGGACGAGCCCGGCCTCGCCCGGCGAGATGCGGTAGAGCTCGGTCATCGCCCCGACCATGAAGGGCATGACGAACAGGCTGCACTCGCCCAGGCAGATCGCCCCGACCAGGCCGAGGCGCAGCGGATCAAGCCTCAT
>JBBCHF010000002.1:0-39934 GCA_037201645.1 Caulobacteraceae bacterium | reverse complement strand
TATCGGTCCAGCGCAAAGCCGTAGCGCCCACGCACGCGAAGCTCAGCGCCACAGGCCAAGCGGTCCGCGCGCGCCAGCGTGCAAAATCCATACCGTCCCGGCGCAATCGATCATGTGACGGCGCGCGAGCAATTCATGCCAATTTCTGGGACCCCAGACCGTGCGGCTTGTATCGCATTGCATCGCACAGACAAGTCCCATCACGCCTTGCGCGGCGCCCGGCCGTTCGGTAACAGCTTGGCCTGAAACGAACTTTCGCCCAGCTCCGATCGCCCAGGCTCGCAGCAAAACTCGGCATCAGCATGAAGACTGTCATTCTGGCCGGCGGCCTGGGGACCCGTATTTCCGAGGAAAGCCACCTGCGGCCTAAACCGATGATTGAAATCGGTGAACGGCCTATCCTGTGGCACATCATGAAGTATTTTTCCCACTTCGGAATGAATGACTTCATCATCTGTCTTGGTTACAAAGGATACGTGATAAAGGAGTATTTCTCCAATTACGTTCTGCACAATTCCGACTTCACCGTAGACCTCGCGACGGGCCAGGTGCGCTATCACGCCACACACCGCGAGCCGTGGAAGGTCACCCTGGTGGAGACCGGCGCCGAGACCATGACCGGCGGGCGCCTGAAACGCGTGCGCGACCACCTCGACCCGGGCGAGCCGTTCTTCTTCACCTATGGCGACGGCCTGTCGGACGTCGACCTCTCCGCGCTGGCCGCCTACCACCGCGGCCACGGCAAGTCGGCGACGGTGACGGCCGTGGTTCCGCCCGGCCGCTACGGCGCGCTCGACATCCAGGAGGGCCGGGTCGAGCGCTTCATCGAGAAGCCGCCCGGCGACGGCGGCCTGATCAACGGCGGCTTCTTCGTGCTGAACCCGGACGTGATCGACCGGATCGAGGGGGACGCCACCCCGTTCGAGTCCGCGCCGCTGGAGGGCCTGGCCCGCGGCGGCGAGCTGATGGCCTACAGCCACACCGGCTTCTGGGCGGCCATGGACACCCTGCGCGACAAGAACCACCTGGAGGCCCTGTGGGCGTCCGGCGCCGCGCCCTGGCGGGTCTGGCCGTGAGCGAAGGCGGCGGCCGCCGGCCCGATCCCGCGTTCTGGAACGGCAAGCGCGTCCTGCTGACCGGCCACACCGGGTTCAAGGGCTCCTGGGCCGCCGTCTGGCTGCACCGGATGGGGGCGCTGGCGACGGGCCTGGCGCTCGCCCCCGACCAGACGCCGAGCCTGTTCGAGCTCGCCGGCGTCGGCGAGCTGATCGAGTCGCACATCCTGGACGTCCGCGACCGGGCGGCGGTGGCGGATCTGGTCGGCTCGCGCGACTGGGACCTGGTGATCCACATGGCCGCCCAGCCGATCGTGCGGGCCTCGGTGGAGGACCCGGTCGGCACCTTCGGCGCCAACGTCATGGGCGTGGCGCACCTTTTGGACGCCCTGCGCGGCCAGCGGCCGCAGGCGGTGCTCGTGGTCACCTCCGACAAGGTCTACGCCAACGAGGAGACGGCCCGCGCCTTCGCCGAAGCCGACGCCCTGGGCGGCAAGGACCCCTACTCCGCCTCCAAGGCCGCCGCCGAGATCGTCACCGCCAGCTACGCCCGGACCTTCTTCGCCCGCAGCGGGGTGCCGGTGGCCACCGGCCGGGCCGGCAACGTGATCGGCGGGGGCGACTTCTCGCGCGACCGGCTGATCTCCGACATCGTGCGCGCCGCCCGCGCCGGGACGGCGCTGGAGCTGCGCCATCCGGAGGCCACCCGGCCCTGGCAGCACGTGCTGGACTGCGTCGCCGGCTACCTCGTCTACGCCGAGACCCTGGCGCAGGACCCCGCCGCCCCCCGCGCCGTCAACTTCGGCCCGGCCGAGGGCGCGCCCGTCACCGTCGGCGCCCTGGCGGACACGGCGCTGAAGGCGTTCGGCGTCGACCGACCCTGGCGTCACACGCCCGACCCGGCCTCCGTGGAGGCGCGCCACCTGTCGATCGACACCACCCTGGCCCGGCGCGCCCTCGGCTTTTCCAGCCGGCTCGACGGCGGCCAGGCGGTGGCCATGACCATGGACTGGTACCGCGACCAGGCGCGGGGCGCGGACCCGCGCCGCCTGACGCTGGACCAGATCGCCCTCTACGAAAGCCTGCCATGACGACGCCCGCCTGCCGCTTCTGCGGCGCGCCCCTGACCCACACCTTCCTGGACCTCGGCGAGCAGCCGCTGTCCAACGCCTTTCTGACGGCCGACGCGCTCGCGGCGGGGACCGAGCGCGCCTGGCCGCTGCACGCGCGGGTCTGCGACCGCTGCTTCCTGGTGCAGGTCGACGACCCCGTCGACGCCGGGGACATCTTCACCGACGAGTACGCCTACTTCTCCTCCTATTCGAAGAGCTGGCTCGAGCACGCCCGCCGCTATGCGCGGATGGCCGCCGAGCGGTTCGGCCTCGGCCCCGGCTCTCTGGTGGTGGAGATCGCCAGCAACGACGGCTACCTTCTGCGCAACTTCGTGGAGATGGGCGTGCCGGTGCTGGGCATAGAGCCGGCCGCCAACTGCGCCGAGGCCGCCCGCGCCATCGGGGTTCCCACTGAGGTGATGTTCTTCGGCGAGGAGACCGGCAAGGCCCTGGCCGCGCGCGGCGTGCGCGCCGACCTGATGGCCGCCAACAACGTGCTGGCCCACGTGCCGCGCATCGGCGACTTCGTGGCCGGCTTCCCGCAGGTGCTGAAGCCCGAGGGCGTCCTGACCTTCGAGTTCCCGCACCTTTTGCGCCTGATCGAGGGCGTGCAGTTCGACACCATCTACCATGAGCACTTCTCCTACCTGTCGATGCTGACCGTCGAGCGGGTGCTGGCCAGCGCCGGCATGCGCGTGTTCGACGTGGAGGAGCTGCCGACGCACGGCGGGTCGCTGCGGCTGTTCTGCCGCCTCGCCGCCGCCGGCCACGCCGAGACGGCCGCGGTGGAGCGCCTGCGCCAAGCCGAGCGCGCCGCGGCGCTGGACCGCATCGAGGGCTACGCCGGCTTCACCCAGAAGGCCGAGGCGGTCCGCGCGTCCTTCCTCGACTTCCTCCGGAAGGCCAAGGCGGAGGGGAAGACCGTCGCCGCCTATGGCGCCGCGGCCAAGGGCAACACCTTCCTCAACTACGCCGGCGTCGGGCCGGACGACATCCGCGCCGTCTACGACCTGAACCCGCACAAGCAGGGCCGCTTCCTGCCCGGCAGCCACGTGCCGATCCTGTCGCCGGACGCGATCGCCGACCTGAAGCCGGACTACGTCGTCATCCTGCCGTGGAACCTGAAGGACGAGATCATGGCCCAGCTCGCCTTCATCGGCGGCTGGGGCGGCCGCTTCGTCACCGCCGCGCCGCAGACGCGGGTGATCGGCGCGTGAAGTTCGCCAAGACCGGATCGCCGGCGTCGTGGTCGTGGACATCGAGCCCGCCCGCGACGGGCGCGGCCTGTTCGCCCGCCTGCACTGCCCCGAGGAGTTCGCCGCCGCCGGCTTCCCCTTCGTCCCGGCCCAGACCAGCCTGTCGCGCAACACCGCCGCCGGGACCCTGCGCGGCCTGCACTACCAGCCCGCGCCCCACGCCGAGACCAAGCTGGTGCGCGCCGTGCGGGGCCGGATCTTCGACGTGGCCGTGGACCTGCGTCCCGACAGCCCGACGCACCGCCAGCTGGGTGGGGGTCGAACTCGACGCCGAGGCCGGCCGCGCGGTGCTGGTCCCCGAAGGCGTCGCGCACGGCTTCCTGACCCTGGAGCCGGACACGGACGTGCTCTACCAGATCGCCCCCGCCTACCGCCCCGGCTTCGAGGCGGGCGTCCGCTGGAACGACCCGGCCTTCGCCATCGACTGGCCGATGCAGCCGACGGTGATCTCCCCCCGCGACGCGGCCTATCCGGACCATGCCGGCTGAGCGCGAAGGCGGCTCGCGTTTGCGGGCGGCGGCCTTACAGTGCGCGCGTCAGCGGAGGGGGCGAATCCGGCCGTGCTGAAAATCGACCCATCGGCGAGGATCTCGCCCCTGGCCGACATCGAACCGTCCGTACGCGGAACACCGATGGAGATCGGGCCGCGGGTGGTGGTGGACTCCTTCGTCAAGATCAAGCCGGCCGGCGGATCAGGCGCCCTGGTGATCGGCGCCGACAGCGTGATCAACTCCGGCACGGTGATCTACACCGGCAACGGCGTGATGATCGGCGAGGCGGTGGCGATCGCCGCCAACTGCACCCTCGCCCCCACCAACCACGCCTTCGCCGACCGCACCCGGCGGATCAAGGACCAGGGCTTCCTGCCCAGCAAGGGCGGCATCGTGATCGAGGACGACGTCTGGCTCGGCGCCGGGACGGTGGTGCTGGACGGGGCGGTGATCCGCCAGGGCGCGGTCGTCGGCGCCGGTTCGGTGGTGCGTGGGGAGCTGGAGGCCTACGGCGTCTACGCCGGCGTCCCGGCCCGCCGCATCGGCGCGCGGGGGGAGTGAGCCGCGGCCGTGGCCCATTACACCGTCATCGGATCATCCGGCTTCGTCGGCTCGCGCCTGCTGGACGGGCTGCGGGCCGAGGGCGCGGAGGCCCACGCCCCGGCGCGCGGGCGATCCCGAGCTGTTCGAGCGCGACCTCGGCCGGGTGTTCTATTGCGCGGGCCTGACCGCGGACTACGCCGCGCGGCCGTTCGAGACGGTGGAGGCGCATGTCACGCTTCTCGCCCGCCTGCTGGCCGAGGCGCGGTTCGAGCGGCTGGTCTATCTGTCCTCCACGCGGCTCTACGACAGCCTGGGCGCGGACGGCGGGCGCGAGGACGACGCCCTGCGGCTCGACCCGGCCAATCCGCGCAGCCTCTACGACCTCTCCAAGGCGCTGGGCGAGACCCTGTGCCTCAACCAGTCGGGCGGCCGGGCGGCGGTGGCGCGCCTGTCGGGCGTCTACGACTGGCGGCCTGGCGCGCCGGGGTTCCTGTCCGAATGGCTGCAGAAGGCGCGCGCGAGCCGCACCGTCGAGCTCGACTCCGCGACAGGGGTCGTGCGCGACTACATCCACCTCGACGACGCGGCCGCGGCCCTGCGCGCGATCCTCGACAGCCGCGAGAGCCGGATCGTCAACGTGGCCAGCGGCGAGAACCTCTCCAACGAGGACCTGGCGGCGATCTTCGCCCGGCATGGCTGGCGGACTTCGTTCGCGCGGACCGCGCCGCGCCAGGCCGCGCCGGTCTGCGACATCACGCGCCTGAGGTCGCTCGGCATGACGCCGCGCAGCGTCGGCGCGGTGCTGGACGAGGCCCTGGCCCGGGAGGATTTCCGTGAAGCTCGTTGACCAGACCAGGGACGGCCTGGTCGACTACACCTGCGCCCAGGTCGCCAACCTGATCCCGGACGGCCGCGCCGACGCCGTGCGCGCCGCGATCGAGCGGCACGCGGACGAGGCCCTGTCGCGCATCGGCCATTGCATCGACGCGGTGAAGATGTGGCGGCCCGGCGAGTTCAACCACCTTCACTCGTCGCAGTATTGCCAGTACCTCTACTACCTCGCCAACACGATCTGGCGGAACGAGCGCGACGCCGGCGCCTGCACGCGCCTGTTCCTGCTGAACAAGGCGCTGAACGGGGTGGACCTGTTCTACGAGATCGAGATGCCGGCGGTGTTCTTCCTCGGCCATTCGGTCGGGGTGGTGTTCGCCAAGGCGACCTACGGGAACTATCTGGCGGTCTACCAGAACTCCACGGTGGGGCGGCAGGGCGCGGACGCGCCGGTGCTGGGCGAAGGCGTGCTGATGTACCCGAACACCGCCGTCATCGGCCGCTGCCGGATCGGCGACGGCACGGTGGTGTCGCAGGGAACCAGCGTGATCAACCGCGACACGCCCGGCCGCTGCTACGCCTTCCCGGACGGCAAGGGCGGGCTCACCTTCGCCCCGGCCGGGCCCGACGCCCTCGGGCAGATCTTCCGCTGACTCACGTGCGGGTCAGGGCGGGCCGGCGGCTCTCGATCGTCTGCGCCATCAGGTCGTAGAAATCGCGGGCGTAAGCGCGGGTGTCGCCGAGCGGCCCCCGCCTTGATGCGGTCGCGGAGGGTCTCGCGGATGGTCCGCCGCTGCTCGGGATCGGCGGCGAGGGCCATGGCCGCCTCGACATAGGCCTCGATGCTCCGGGTGCTGAGGTGGCCGAGGCCGGCGTTGTTCAGGATCGAGTGGCTCAGCCGCTCGAAGAACGCCTCGCCGACCAGGCTGACCACCGGCACGCCCATCCACAGGGCCTCGCACGTCGTGGTGCCGCCGGTCAGGGGGAAGCTGTCGAGGCTGATGTCGATCTCGTTGTAGAACGGCAGGTGCGCCCCGCGCACCGCCTCGAACCGCACCCGGTCGGCCGAGACCCCCTCGGCGGCGAAGGCGGCCAGCATGTTCTCGCGGAAGGTCCGCACCCCCGCCCTCGGGCCGCACGAACAGGAACTGCGAGCCGGGCACGGCCGCCACCACCCTGGCCCAGATGGCCAGCATCTCGGCGGAGTATTTATGCGGGTTGTTGGCCGTGCCGAAGGTGATGAAGCCGTTGCGCGACTCCGGCGTCGTCGGATCGACGGCCGGCTGGTCGCGGAAGGCAGGCGGCCCAGGGCGATCCAGGTCTTGGGCATGATCAGCGGCTGCTCGATCAGCATCCTGGCGTCGGGCGGGGTGATGTAGGGGTCGGTCAAGAGGTAGTCGATCGTCGACAGCCCCACCGAGTGCGGATAGCCGAGCCAGCTCGCCTGCAGCGGCGCGGGGCGATAGGCCATCACGTCGATCTTGTTCATGTGGGTGGAGCCGCCGAGCTCGAACAGGATGTCGAGGTCGTCGTCGGCGATCATCTGGGCCGCGTCGCGGTCGGAGATGTCCTTGCGCCAGCGGAAGTGGTCGATCTTCGAGGCGATGTACTTCTGGGTCCCGTCTTCCTGGCCCGTGTAGAACGAGTAGCAGTAGACCTCGAACCGCTCGCGGTCGGCGAACTCCAGGACCGGCAGGGCGAAATAGCCGACCGGATGGTTGCGCAGGTCCGAGGACAGGAAGCCGATCCGATGCTTGCCGCCCGCCCGGGCCGAGGCCGGGCGACGGATCGGGTGCTTGGCGGCCTGCCGCTCGATCACCTGGCCCCACATGCGATGCTGCTCGACCAGCTCCAGCCGGTCTTCCAGGGACTGGACGCGGCTGATGTGCTGCAGGAAGGCGGCGTGCTTGCCCGCCCGCGCCCACTGGCGGCCGCGCTGGGCGAAGTCGCCCATGCCCGTCAGGCGGTCGTAGGCGCCGCGCGGATCAGGATCTGCTGCACGAGATCGGTCCAGCCCACCGGCACGCGCCCGGCCGCGACCACGGGGTCGATGATGTCGTAGGCCCGCTGGATGTGGACGGCCTCGTCATCGTAGCGGGAGCGGTTCAGGCTGTCGGCGAAGGACATCCGGAAGCCGACGTTGTCCGGCGCCAGTTCGACCGCCCGTTCGAAGTGGGCGTTCGCCTCGCGGCGGTCGGTGTCGGCGAGGGAGCGGCCCAGCTGGTGGTGCGCCCAGGCGGCCGCGCCGTCCGCAGCCAGGACCGCCCCGCAGCTCCGCCTCGGCGTCGGCGCGGCGGCCCGACCGGCGCAGGAGCTGCGCCCTGGCCTCCATCAGCCGCGGCGCGCCGGGATTGGCCTCGAGGCCCCTGTCGACGATGGCCAGGGCCTCGTCGAACTTCTGCACCGAGCTGGCCATGGCGATCCGGTCGATCCAGACCGCGACGAGTTTCGGCTGGATCCGCACGGCGGCCGCCAGCCTCGCCTCCGCCTTGGCCAGATCGCCGGCCTGGCGATGCGCCACGCCCAGCATGCGGTGATACTCCGCCGCGTTCGGGTGCAGCCGGATCAGCCGCGTGAACACCTCGATGGCCTTGGCGTCGTCGCCCATGTCGAGATGGATGTTGCCCTTGTTGCTCCAGGCGCCGGCCTCCTTCGGGGCGAGCTTGATGGCGCGGTCGATCGCTTCGAGCGCCTCGGCCAGCCGGTTCTGCCGACGCAGCGCGACGCCGAGCGTGTTCCACAAGGTGCGGTTCTTGGGCTGTTGCGCCACGCCGGCGCGCGCGACTCGCTCGGCCGCCTTCATCCTCTTCGCCTGGAACAGCCCGGCCGCCAGGGACTCGCAGACCGCTACGGCGGGCGTGGCCCCGTCGTCGAGGGCGGCGTCGACCAGCCGTTCCGCCTCTTCGTCGCGCCCCTGCTGCAGGGCCGCGGCCGCCTCGGCGAAGCGGGGGTCCATCAGTGCGTCCCGCGCCGCGAAGGCTCAGGCTGGGTCGCCCGGCCGGCCAGCGCCATAGATTCGTCCCATCCGGCCTGTGGGGTAGGATGCGGCGGAGGAGAAGATCGCATGCGACACGGTACCTTGCTGGGCCTCTGCGTCCTGTTGGCGGCGGGCGCGGCCGCCGTCAAGGCGCAGACGCCCCCGCCGCCCCCTCACCCTGGCCCTGCCCCTCCGGTGCGAGGTGGGCAAGACCTGCGAGATCCAGAACTATTTCGACCGCGCCCCCGCCCCCGGCGTGCTGGACTATCGCTGCGGCCACCGCACCTACGCCGGCCACGACGGCGTGGACATCCGCGCGCCCAGCCTGGCGATCCAGCGGGCGGGCGTGATGGTGCTCGCAGCGGCGGACGGCCGGGTGGAGAGGATGCGCGACGGCGTGGCGGACGCCAACGTCCGCCAGACCGGCGTCGCCGCGGTCAAGGGCAAGGAGTGCGGCAACGGCATGATGATCAGCCATGGCGGCGGCTGGGAGACCCAGTACTGCCACATGGAGGCGGGCCGCTTCCGGGTCCATCCCGGCCAGGAGGTCAAGGCCGGCGAGCCGCTGGGCGAGATGGGCCTGTCGGGCGACACCGAGTTCCCGCACCTGCACATCACCGTCCGCCATGACGGCCAGGCGGTGGACCCGTTCGCCTACGGCGCCGCGCCGGGAGCCTGCGGCGGCGGGCGCAACCTCTGGCGGGCGGACCTGCAGCCGAGCCTGGCCTACCGGCGGGGCGAGGTGCTCAACGTCGGCTTCGCCCAGGGCGCCGTCACCAGCGACATGGTCGACCAGAACGGCGCCAATCAGCCGCCGCCCAACGCCGACACCCGCTTGTGGCCTTCGCGCAGGCCATCGGCCTGGAGGCCGGCGACCAGCCCGAGCTGACCCTGAAGGGCCGCGACGGCGGGACGATCGCCACCTCGCGGCAGCCGCCGCTCGACCACGACAAGGCCACCTGGCTGATGTTCGTCGGCAAGAAGCGCCCTGCCGCCGGCTGGCCCAAGGGCCGTTACGTCGCCGAGTTCAAGGTCTACCGGGCCGGGCAGGCGGTGATCAGCCGCAGCTTCGCCGTCGATCTCTGAGGCGTTTGGTGCGGCCGCCGGCCCGTGTAGGCTGACGCCCCAGTGGGGAGCGTCGCCGCGGCGGCGGAGCGCGAGCGTGCAGCCACGCATCTTCGAGACGGCGCAGGGCCAGGTTCCCTTGTGGGGCGCGTTCGAGTCGTTCGACGCCGCCAGGCCCCTGATGCTCGTGGTGCGCGGCGCCTTCGCCGACCTCGACAACATGACGCTGCTGCCGCGCTTCGTCCCCTTCGCCGACGTGGTGCTCGCCCACCTGCCGGGCATGCATGGGCCGTTCCTGAAGGACCACGCTCTGGGGACGTTCGCCACGGCGCTCGACGAGGTGATCGCCGCGGCCTTTGCCGGGCGCAGGACGCTGGCGCTCGGCCTGTCCACCGGCGCCCTCGCAGCCTTCCTGCTGCGCCGGCCCGAGATCCGCTCGATCCTGGCGGTGGAGCCGCCGCTGACGACCGCGGGGCTTTGGCCGCTGCACGACAGCTTCCGTCGCCAGATGGTCGAAGAACCCCGGTTCCGGGACTGGATCGTCGAGGTGTTCGGCATCACCGAGCAGGGCGTCATCGCGCGCGACTACCGGCCGCTGGTCGAGGCGGTCCGGGTTCCGGTCCGCGTGCTGCTGGGCGAGGACCCGCTGGAGCCGCACCGCGCCGTCGAGCGGCTGCCGAGCCTGGTCGGCGAGGCCGACCGGCGGTTCCTCCAAGGCCTGCCGGGCCTGCGCGTGGACCAGGTCCCGGGGACCGGCCACAACGTGCCCTACCAGAACCCCGGTTACCTGGTCGCCGCCGTGCGCCAGGCGCTGCTGTCGATGACCCGGCCAGGCTCCTGACGGCGGGTCAGTCGCCGCGGGAGAGCCGGTGCGCCTCCAGGGCGTCGATGAAGCGGCCGCGAAAGGTCATCTCCCCCACGTGCCCCACCGCCTGGTCGGCCAGGCCGAACACCTCGCCGCCGCACAGGGTGCGCCAGCGCCGGCAGAAGGACAGGTCCTCGGCCATCAGGCCCCGGTCGGTGGCGATCGGGTCGAAGAAGCCGAACACCGGGCCGGACTTGAGCCGTCCGCGAGCGGCGCTCCAGTCCTGCGACAGGCGGCCCGTCTCGTGCAGGCGCGTGAACACCTCGCGCGCGATCAGGCACAGGCCCATGCCGACGCCGTCCACGGCGCAGAGCCCGTCGTCCACCGACAGCGCCTCGCCGCTGTGATGGATCACGAACTCCAGGCCCGAGGCGACGATCAGGTCGCGGTCCTCGTGCGTCCGCGCCGCGGCGATCACGGCGTCGAGATTGATCTGGCGCTTCGGATAGATGCAGCCCACCAGCGGCTTGTCGACCTCGACCAGCCGCTGCACGACCTCGGGGTCGAACGCCATGTCGCTGTCGACGAACAGCAGGTGGGTCAGCTCGGCGTTCTCGTAGAACAGGCTGGCCAGGATGTTCCGAGACCGGGCGATCTCGGCCATGGCGTGCACGGCCGTGCTCACCGTCGCGCCGCGCGCGAGCAGGTGGGCCTGGAGCCGCAGCACCGACCTGACCGTCTCGTTGGTCATGCCGGCGTAGGCGGGCATGGCGATCAGCACGTTCATCGGCGGCGTCCTCAGCTCAGGGCCGGGTGGCCGTCGGCCAGCCAGCGGGATAGACCTGCCTGGTAGTCCGGCGGCGGCCCCACGCCCGGCGGGATCGGCTCGCCGAGGCGCCGGTAGATGCCGTCCTTGCCGCAGCGATAGAAGACGCTGGTCTCGGGCGAATGCGCCTGCGCCAGGCCGGCCTGGCGGACGTAGTGCAGCATCACCCGGTCGCCGATCACGTGGGCGTAGTCCGGCATCAGGCACCATTGGGCAGGACCGAAAGCCCTCCCGGGCGAACATCATGCAGTTGGTGTCGACGAACCGCGCGGGGTCGGTGTTCGGACAGGGCGCCATCACCGATCCGTCGAGGCGGCAGAGCATCCGGCTGGACGACAGGAAGCCGCCCCCGTGCGCTCATGCAGCCGGACCAGGGTCTCCACATGGTCCTCGCGGTACCAGTTGTCGGCGTCGAGGAACGCCACCGCGTCGAAGCCCAGGCCGATCGCGTGATAGCAGCCGACCAGCCGGGGCGTGGACCCGATGTCGCCGTGCGGCCTGGGCAAGGTCAGGTGGTCGATCTGCCACCCGTCGAGCGCCGCCTGGGGAAAGCCGTCGGCGACCATCACGTGCAGGCACGGATAGGTCTGGCGCGCGACGCTGAGGTGGCATTGCCGCAGGAGCTCGAGCGGCTCCTTGAAATAGGGCGTGACGACGGCGACGCGGAGCATGGGGCGGTTTTCCTGCGCGGCCATTGTGCCGGTTCGCCCGCGGCCTGCAAGCGCCGGGCTTAGCCGGAGACGCCCGCGTCGGCCGCGTCGTCGGCCCCGAGGCCGAAGCCCGCCAGCGACTCGAACAGGGCCGCGTCCTCCCGGTAGAGCGCGCGCAGGTGGGCCACGTCCGCCTCGGTCGGCGCCGCGCCGTAATCCAGCTCGCGCGAGACGTGGGTCAGTTGCGGCGTCACCTCGTCCAGGGGCGACACGCCGAGGAAATCGCACACCTGCGCCAGCACCGGGGCGGGCTCATCCTTCAGGTCCCGCGCCCGCAGCAGGAGCACCTGCCCGCGCGGGAACAGCGACAGGGCGCGGGCGAGCTGGCGGCCGTAGAAGCCGCGCTCCACGTAGCTGAAGACGCGATGGTGGCCGGGCGCGGCCGGATCATCGACGCGCGCGCGGCCCTCCCGGATCGCCCAGGCGAACGGCTCGGTCTCGCGGCCGCTGGCGTATTCCATCCGCCAGTGCGACCAGGCCCGGGCGACCGGGTCGCGGAAGATCAGGACGAGCCGCATGTCCGGATTGTACCGGCGCATCCGCTCCAGGCTCTGCGGCCAGTAGAGGTAGATCGGCGTGGCGTCGCCGCGCCGACGTCCGTCCGGCGCGAAGCCGCCTTCGTAGTCGGCGTAGGCCGGATCGCGCCAGTCGCGGGCCTCGTCGTCGAAGAAGTGCGCCTCCTTGCCGCGGGGCAGCTGCAGGTCCGGATGGCCGCGCAGGTAGCGGTACAGGGCCGTCGTCCCGCATTTCTGCGCCCCGGCCACCGCGAAGCTCACCCGGGAGATCTCGCCGCTCATGCCGACCGCTTCTCCCGCGCGACGGGCTTGCTGGACGGGACGTCCGCCAGGAGCGCCTTTGGCCGCGCGGCGCGCAACGCCGCCTCGATGCGGCTCGCGATCCGATGGTCGGCGCAGCCGGACAGGAGAGTCCGCTCGATGAACCGTCATTCCTGGCCCGATGCGCTTCGGCGTCGCCCTCGAGATAGGCGGTCCAGCTCTCGCCGGACTCCAGGATCGGCAGCGGATCGTAGACGGCCAGGTCCAGGCCGTAGCCCGCCACCGCGACCGGCCGGCCGGCCCGCGCCGCGTCCAGGGCCACCGTGGAGGGCGTGGTCACCACCGCGTCCATGTTCGCGATCAGCGCCGGCGCGGTGTAGGGCTGCCAGGCGGGATCGGCGGGATTGACGACCTTGAGGTTCTCCCGCTGGGCCAGCGCCTCGGGGTTCTTGATCAGCCACAGGCCGGCGTGGTGCGGCTTGACCAGGAACAGCTCGTCGGGCCGCGCCGCCGCCTGGGCCGCCAGATCCTCCAGGAACCGCCGGCGGTAATCGTCGTCGAACCGATCCCAGTGCAGGTTCTCGAATACGCCCACCGTCCGCCGCCAGGCGCGGTCGCTCAGGCGCAGGGCGGCGGCGGGCGGCGGCGTCCGTTTCGGGCTGCCGATCGGCATGATGCGCGCCCTTGCGTCGTCCGGCGTCCACGCCGGCAGGGCTTCGACGGGCCCCCAACTGAAGACGACGTCCGAGGCGAACCGGATGTCCTCCTGCGCCCCCGGATCGCGATAGTTCAGGCCCACGTTCTCGAACCCGTGCTGCAGGGTGAAGCTGGGCAGGCCGCGCTCCTTCGCCCCGCGTGGCCAGGGCGTGGCCCGCCCGGTGCGGGCCGGCCGTCGTGTCGCATGCGGTCAGCACCCCCGTCGACCCCGTCCAGCGAGGGCGTCTGGCCCCGCCGGGCCGCGCCCCTCGGGACCAGCTGGAACGCCAGTCCCTTGCGCGCGATCTCCCGGAGGGTCCTCGGCGAGGCCGTCTCGAGCCAGTCGGTGACCACGATGCGGACCTCGACCGACCGGCGCTCGCGCAGCGCCGCGATGATGGGCAGGAGCACGTCGGAATCCTGGGCGAGGTCGAACAGGGCCAGCAGCACCGGCGGGCTCGGCCGCACGGCGGTCCGTCGGCGCGCGACAGCCGCGTCGAGCGCGAGCGCCCCGCCGCCAGGTTTCCGCCACGTGGGAAGACCTCAGACGCTCGGCCAGGAAGGTCTGGGCCTGGGCGACAGCCTCCCGCCGGGCGGCCGGAAGGCTGCGGTAGAGGCTCAGCCCGCGCTCCCAGTCGTCGAGGACGCAGAGGTGGGCCAGTCCGTCCAGGGACGCGTGCGAGGACGCCACCACCGGGACTCCAAGCATCAGCGCGGTCCGCACCCACACGGCCGGGGCGGGAGAGGACGGCGGCAGCGACGGGTGGACGCACAGCACCGCGTCCGCGCCCGCCATCGCCGCAAGCAC
Source organism: Caulobacteraceae bacterium (assembly GCA_037201645.1). Lineage (GTDB taxonomy): Bacteria > Pseudomonadota > Alphaproteobacteria > Caulobacterales > Caulobacteraceae > JANWHQ01. The sequence goes on along the minus strand of JBBCHF010000002.1, from coordinate 25,983 downwards.
CCCCGACGCGCGGGAATCGAGCACCGCGACCTCGCCCAGGCCCAGCATCTCCAGCGGCAGCGACAAGGGCTCGTCGGCCGCAACGCACAGCCCCAGGCCGGTCTCGGCCAGGCGCCGCCGCAGGGCCGGCGCGATCTCGATCAGGGCGGCCGCGCCCTCCACGGCGGCGAACACGTAGGGTCCGGAGGGGACGAACCGTCCCGCCGGCGCCGCCCGCGCCTCGCCGAACTCGCCGGCCAGCAGGGCGTCCTCCGCGGCGCGGGCGGCGGCGCCGGGCGCCTCGGCCGACGCGACGCCGCGGACGGCGGGGGCGCCGGAGCTCATCGGGCCGTCGTCGCTCCAGAACACGGCCGCGCCGCCCGATTCGGCCATGCGCAGGGCGTCCATGTCGGTCACCCCGGCGGTCGGCGCGTAGAGGACGCGGGCGCCGCGATCGCTCGCCGCGCCGAGAAGCTCCAGGTCGGACCCGGTCAGGGCCCCGTCCGAGACCACGACGAAGGCGTCCGCTTCCTGAAGATCCCGCCGGGTCAGGTTCCATCTGACCTGGGTGTCGAACCCCAGGCTGCGAAGGTAGAGCAGCGGATACAGGACCGCCCGCTGCGGCAGGCTCGGCGCCCGCCAGGTCTGCGGCAGCTTCCAGATCACCCGCCGCCCGATCGCCGTGGTGGGGGTCGAGACCTTCACGACGGCCGTCAGTCGCCGAGGGCGGCGGTCTGGGCGGCGGTCAGCTCGGCCGCCAGCTGGCGTGACAGGTCCGAGGCGCTGGCCAGGACGGCGGCCAGGCGGGCGCGTTGCGCCTCCGCCTCGCGGCGGGCGTCCTCGGAAGGCGCGGACGCGTCGGCCTCGGGTTCGGGCGCGGCCTCCGCCGGCGGCGGGTTCGGCGCGGCGGCCTTCGCTTTGGCCGTTTCCGGCGGCGGCTCGACCCGTTCCTGGACGAGCTGGGCGAAGCGGGCCGCCGTCGCCTCCGGATAGAGGCGGTTGATCAGAAAGGCCTGGGCGTCCTCGTTGTCGCCGGTGCGCGAATGGCCGCGCATGTGCCGCGCGGCCACATGGCCGAGATAGAGGTGCCGATAGCCCTCGCGGGCCGCGCGCAGCATGAACTCGGCGTCGTTGTAGCCCACCGGGAAGCGCCGGGCGTCGAGGCCGCCGATGGCGAAGAACCGGTCGCGGCGGATGGCCGCCAGGGCCAGGGTGTTGCCGGGCGCCGCGTGCACGAACCTGGAGAAGGCGGCGTCGGGGTTCTCTCCCAGGCAGGCGCGGAACGGATCGTCGTCCAGGCGCCTGAGGACGTGGCCGTAGGACCCTGCGCCGCGCAGGTCGTTCTCCAGCCGGCAGCCGACGGTGGCGACGCCTTCCTGGAGCGCCCAGGCCGCCAGCTGCTCCAGGGCCGTCGGCTCCTCGAGCACGACGTCGTTGTTGCAGATCACCAGGACCTCGCCGGTCGCCGCCTCGGCCGCCAGGTTGTTCTGGGCGCTGTGGTTGAAGGGCGCGTCGTAGCGCAGCGCGATCACGCGCTCGTCGCCGAACATGGCCCTGGCGGCGTCCGTGACCTTCTGCGCCTGGTCCGGCCGGGACTGGTTGTCGACCAGGACGAGCTCCAGCTCGCCGGTGACATGCTGGCGGGCGAGCGAATGGAGGCAGCGCAGCGTGACGTCGGCCTGGTCGCGGTAGCAGACCAGCACCGAGATCCTGGCCGCCCGGCGGGCTCGGCAGGAGCACGTAGGGGAAGGGATGGTCGTCGGGCGTCCGGGCCGGCGCGAACGCCTCGCCTTCCTCCACCAGCGTGGCGGCGTAGAACGCCTCGTCCTGCGCCGCCTCCGCACGGTCCAGCAGGGCCGGCGGGCCGACATGGCTGGTCAGGGCTTCCGGATGCAGCCGCCAGCGCAGTTCGCGGCGGCGGCGAGCCAGAAGAACAGCGGATGCATGCGGCCCGCGGCCAGCGCGCCCGCCACGGCCTCCGTCATCTCGGCGAAGACCTCGGCGCGCAGGGCGATGGTCGTGTCGGTCGCCGCGCCGTGACGGTAGGTGATCGGATCGAAGGCGGGGCGCCGCAGCACCACGCCGGGCGATCCGGCGCTCGCCCTGTCGGCGCAGAAGCGATGCCAGACGACCACGTCGCAGTCGTCCATGTCCATGACCAGCCCGGCCGCGGACGGATGGATCAGGTCCCCGCCCCGGGCGAAGAACACGAACCGCGCGGTCCGCGATATCTTGACGATCTGGACGGGACTGTCCGTGAACCGCTGGAGGGATATCGCCGGATAGGACTGGCGCCGCCAGAGCCGGGCCCCCTGGTCGTCCGGGTCCGCCTCGCCGACCAGCAGGAGCGTCGCGCGCCGGTCGTCGGCCTGGCCGGCGAAGCCGGAGCGCTCCCGCCGCAACCGGTTGGTCAACCGGGGAACCAGACGCTTGGCGCTCATTCCGCAGGGCGTCGTAGGCGAGGTGCTCGAACGGCGACGACACCAGGAGCGCCGTCGAGTCCTTGTCCGCGAGATAGTCCGAGCCGCCAAGCCGACCGTCCGCGGGATAGGGGCCGACGGTCAGCACGCCCCCCGGCAGGGGTTCGCCCGACCCCTTGACGTGGAGGGCGACCTGATGCGGCCCGCGCCGTAAGAGCGCGCCGAGGTCGATCGCGAAGCCGTGGCCGTCCTGATCGGGGCGGCCTTCGCAGGCCTGGTCGGCGACCACGCAGGCGATCGGGCGGTTGTCCAGCCAGACCTCGACCTCCAGGCGCCGCTGCGGCTCGTTCAGCGAGCGCGCCCAACCGACGACCATCGAGGGCGTCGACAGCGCCGCCTCGCCGTCCAGATGGAGCGGCGCTCGGCCCGGCCGCCCGTCGGCATGGCCGGCCTTGGCGGCGAAGAGGCCTCCGTCGAAGATGATCGGCCCGCCCGGCAGGGCCGCGTTCTGGCCCGCCGGCTTCACGTCGATCAGGCGGATGCGGCCGTCGTTGAGGTGATCGGGAAGCGGCAGCGAGAACCAGAGGCGGCCGCCTTCCAGGCGCTCGGCCGTCCCCGCCCGGCAGCGGCGCCTCGCCGGCGATCAGGATCTGCAGTTCGCGGTGTTCCTCGGCGACGTCGGCGGGAAGCCAGCCGACGATCGCGCCATCGGCGACACCTGTGACCAGCCCGCGTATCACCAGAGTTCCTCGACGACTTTACTCATGTTCCAATAAAATAGGACTACCACGGATAGGCCGGACGCTCCAGCTCACCCTCCACTTGCAGGCGGCTTACTCGCATCTTGCCTGCCCAGGCGGCGCTGGAGGGCCGCGATTCGCCTTAAAGGACGCGTAATCCGCCAGGACGGCGAATTCAGCAGCTTTTCGTGACTGGCCGCCACGCCTTTCAGCCGCGCCTTCAGTTCTGCGATCTGCGGTCGGAAGCCGCAACGACCGCCTTCAGTTCCGCCGCCTCGGCGCCGAACTTGCCGGCCTCGCCCTTGAACCACTTCCGCTCCGACCGCCAGTACTGGATCTCATCCAGGGCGCCGGCCAGCCGGCCTTCCAGGTCCTCGTGCCGCTGGATCAGCTCGGCGCGCGTCTGCTCCAGCGACTCCAGCTGGTCGCGCATGCGGCTTAGCTCCTCCAGCGCCAGCGAGCGTCGCTGCGCGAGATACGCCACTTCGGCGCGGCTGAAGTCCAGCTCGTGCTGGGCGGCGTCCAGCGCGACGGCCAGCTCTGTGGCGCGTCGTTCGGCGGCGGCGAGGAAATCCCGGGTCTTGGCGCCGATCTCGTCCGCGATCCGTTGGGCGGCGGCACGCCATCGCTCGGCTTCCGCCTCCAGCTCCTCCGTCCGCACCGCGAAGTCGCCGCTCAGCCGCTGCACCTCGTCCGAACGCTGGCGCAACGCCGATTCCGCATCCGCCAGCTGCCGGGTGAGCGCCTCGATCCGGCGGTCCTGCTGGATCGCCGCGGCGGCGCTCTCCCGCAGCGCCTTATCCTGTTCGACAGCCTTGTCCTCAAGCCGCCGTTCCAGAAGCGCAAGTTGTTGGTTCAGCTCCTCGATCCGCTGCGCCTGCTGGCGGCCAAGCGGCGCTTTCCTGCAGCGCCGCCGCCTGATCCGCTGTCTTGAGCGGAGTTGTTGAAGCTCGTCGTCGAGCTGCCCTTTCTGCTCGGTCTGCCGGCGGATCGTCTCCTGCGCCGCCTCGGCCTGGCGCTCCAGCGCGGCCGCGGTTTGCTGGAGCCGTTGAAGTTCACCCTCGAGCTGCGCGTTCTGCTCAGTCCGCTGGCGGATCGTCTCCTGCGCGGCCTCGGCCTGGCGCTCCAACGCCGCCGCCGCGGGCTTGAGCCGTTGAAGCTCCTCCTCAAGCAGCGCGGTCTGCTCGGTCTGCCGGCGGATCGTCTCCTGCGCAGCCTCGACCTGCTGCTGGAGCGAGGCGGCGCCGGTCTCGGTCTCCTTGCGCAGGCTCTTGAGGGAGAGCCGGTTCACCTCCCCCTGGTCGAAGACGAGCGGCCAGAACACCGCCGCGCCGCGGTCGAACTCCCCGAGGATCCGCTCCAGCTCCGCCGTCGCGGCGGCGTCCTGCGGGTCCGCGGTCAGCCGGCGCAGGGCGCCGTAGGCGTCGACCGCCCAGCGTGCGATGTCCGAACGCTGCTGCAGGGCTTCGGCCGACGTCGCGCCGTGGCGGTGTTCCGGCTGCAGGAAGGCGTCGATCTGCTGCTCGGAGCGCCGGGTCCAGCGGGGCCAGGCCAGATCGAGGTTCGCGGCGGCCTCGCGCATGCGCACGCGCCAGTCGTCGAGGAGGTCGTCATAGCTCAGGACGGCCGGGAAAGGCCGCGCGTGCCCGCCTCGGCCTCGAGCATGTAGCGCAGCCAGAGGAACACCGCCTTGGTCTCCGGCATCCCGTCCCGTTCGGCCAGGGAGCTTGCGACGTCCATCGGATTGCGCAGGGCGAGCACGGGCTTCAGCTCCATGCCCGCCTGGTCGAACGCTTGCCGCCACAGCCGGACGAAGCGGCATGCCCGCGGGTCCTTCAGGACGAACAGCGGCTCGTTCCGGAACTCGTCGGCGAGGAAGGCGGCGAATTCACGCGCATAGCGCCGGGCCAGCGGCGAGCGGAACCAGTCGGCGTCGATCGCCGACCAGTCGTCCCACCGGATGTCGAGCTCGCGCAGCAGATCGTCATGCAGGGTGCGCAGCCGGCTCGGCTCCCAGTAGCCGGTCGGGTTGTACTGGTTGGCTTCGAGCAGTTCCTTGGGCAGCGCCGCGCCGAGCAGCGACAGGGTCCGCGTCGTCGCCGACGTGCCCGACCGGTGCATGCCCAGCACCATCAGGCCGATCGGCTTGAACGGCGCGACGGCCGGGCTCTCCACGGCGGCGGCGCGGGCCGGGGCGCGACGGCCGCGCGCGCTCGAGGTGGGTCTCGGGGTCATGGCGGCGGTTTACCGGAAAGTCCTAGCTGTGCAATCCAGGCTCTTGAAGCACGGCGCGGCGGCGAGCCATACCCCTGGGCTCGACCTCGGCGGTATCGACTTCGGCCGCCGCCCCGGGTTAGGGAAGGTCATGATCGCCATCAAGGCCCGCGTGAACGATCCCGCGATCGCCAGCTTCCGCTATCGCGTGCTGACGCCGATCAGGGCGCTGACCGAGCGGGGCCATCAGGTCGAGCTTTACGACGAGGACCGGTTCGCCCGCTACGAGGCGGTGCTGTTCTCCAAGGCCTTCCGCGCCGAGGACCAGGCGCTGGCGCGGCGCTTGAGCGCGGCCGGCAAGCGGGTGCTGTTCGATCTCTGCGACAACATGTTCTACAACCCCGCGGACCTGCCCAAGTATCGGGCGGTCCGCGACGACCTCCAGGAACTCCACCGACCCGGGGCAGTCGATCAGGGCGAAGCGGTCGCCGAGGTAGTCGAACGAGGCGACGTTCTGCTCCACCGACTGGCGGCGGCCCCGCGCCTCGGGCGTAGAGTCGCCGACGCTGGCGCCGGCGTCCACGGCCCCCCTGCCGGTCGATGGCGCCGGCCGTGAACAAGCAGGGCCTCATCAGGCTGGTCTTGCCCGACCCGGCGGGGTCCTCGTGAGCGCGATCCCTCGCGCAAAGCCCTCCTTCTGACTTGGTCACTTCTCGGCCGTTTCCTCGTGTCTTGCGGACGAGGCGGCCGTGACGACCGCCACGCCGGTGCTGAAGGAACTACGCCCCCGGCGCCATTCTTCCGACTCATCGGCGGGCCGCGCAATGGCCGCCTCGCGGGCGCCCGGTGACAATCGCGCGAGCAGGCCCGGCGTCCGCGCCAAGCCTCGCCGCCGGGGATGGCGTCGCCGCCGCCGAGCGCCTAAAACCCCCGCGCCGGTGGACGGCGCACGGAGGGCCCGGGGCTTGGAGCGTGTCGAGATCGAGGGCCTGAGCGTCGCGCCCGAACTTTTCGCCTTCATCCAGGATGAGGCCCTGCCCGGATCGGGGGTCGACTCCGCGGCGTTCTGGGCCGGCGCCTCGGCCCTGCTGCAGGACCTGGCGCCCGAGAACCGACGCCTGCTCAAGGTCCGCGACGAGATTGCAGGCGAGCATCGACGCCTGGCACGAGGCCCACAGCGGCCCCGGGCGACCCCGGCCGCCTATCGCGCCTTCCCTGACGGAGATCGGCTACCTCCTGCCGGAGGGGCCGGACTTCAAGATACGGCACGGGCGGCATCGACCCGGAGGTTCTCCAACCATCGCCGGGCCGCAGCTGGTCGTGCCGCTCAGCAACGCCCGCTACGCCCTGAACGCCGCCAACTGCCCGCTGGGGCAGCCTCTACGACGCCCTCTACGGCACCGACGCGATCCCCGAGGAGGGCGCGGCCCTGCGCGGGCGCGACTACAATCCCGTCCGCGGCGCGCGGGTGATCGCCTTCGCCCGCAAGGCCCTGGACACGGCTGCGCCCCTGGCCGGCGGCTCGCACGCCGACGCGGCCGGCTACCGTCTGCGCGGCGGGGCGCTGGAGGTCGCGCTGAAGGACGGCTCGGTCACCGGCCTGGCCGACCCGGCGCAGCCTGCGCGGCTATCGCGGCGCGCCCCGAGGCGCCCTCGGCGGTGCTGCTCACGGCGCCACGGCCTGCACCTGGAGATCGTGATCGACCGCGAGCATCCGATCGGCCGCACCGACGCGGCCGGCGTCGCCGACGTGGTGGTCGAGGGCGGCGGTCAGCACCATCCCTCGACATGGAGGACTCGGTCGCCGCCGTCGACGCGGCGGACAAGGTCGCGCTCTATCGCAACGGCCTGGCCCCTGGCCAAGGGCGAGCTGTCCGCCCGCTTCGACAAGGGCGGGCGCACGATGGAGCGGACCGCTGGCGGACGACCCGCGAGTACCTGGCCCCCGACGGCGCGCCGTTCGCCCTGCGCGGGCGCAGCCTCCTGTTCGTGCGCAACGTCGGGCCACCTGATGACCAACCGACGCGATCCTGATGCCCGGCGGCGAGGCGGCCCCGGAGGGGCTGATGGACAGGGATCGTCACCGCCCTGATCGGCGTGCACGACCTGCGCGGCCAGTCCGCGCTGGCGCAACAGCCCGGCCGGCTCGATCTACATCGTCAAGCCGAAGATGCATGGGCCGGAGGAGGTCGCCTTCGCCAACGGCGCCTTCGACCGCATCGAGGACCTGCTCGGCCTGCCCCGCCACACCCTGAAGATCGGGGTCCATGGACGAGGAGCGGCGCACCACCATCAACCTCAAGGAATGCATCCGCGCCGCGCGCGACCGGATCGTGTTTCATCAACACCGGCTTTCTCGACCGCACCGGCGACGAGATCCACACCTCCATGCGGGCCGGGGCGATGGTGCGCAAAGGCGCCATGCGCGACCAGCGCTGGTTCAAGGCCTATGAGGACTGGAACGTCGCCACGGGCCTGGCCTGCGGCTTCGCCGGCAAGGCGCAGATCGGCAAGGGCATGTGGGCGGCGCCCGACCGCATGGCCGACATGCTGGCGACCAAGGCCGCCCACACCGATGGCCGGCGCCAACGCCGCCTGGGTGCCCTCGCCCACCGCCGCGGTGCTGCACGCCCTGCACTACCACCAGGTTCGACGTGGCGGCCCGCCAGCGCGCCCTATCCAACGGCCCGGCGCCATCGCGCGACGAGCTGACCGTGATCCCGGTCACCACACCCGCCTGGTCCGCCGAGGAGGTGGCCCAGGAGCTGGAGAACAACGCCCAGAGCATCCTCGCTATGTCGTGCGCTGGATCGACCAGGGGATCGGCTGCTCCAAGGTGCCCGACAATCCACGACGTCGGCCTGATGGAGGACCGCGCCACCCTGCGCATCTCCAGCCAGCACATCGGCAATTGGCTGATGCTACGGCGTCCTGCTCGCGCGAGCAGGTGCTGGACGTGCTGAGGCGGATGGCCGTGGTGGTCGACCGCCAAGAACGCCGGCGATGCGGCCTACAGCCCGATGGCGGCCGACTTCGAGGGCAGCGTCGCCTTCCAGGCCGCCTGCGACCTCGTGTTCAAGGCCGCCGAGCAGCCCAACGGCTATACCCGAGCCCCTGCTGCACGCCCACCGCCGCGTCGCGAAGGCGCGAGCAGGGTCGGGCGGGCGATGAGGGGCGCGGCCGCGGCGACATGACGATCCTCGTCACCGGCGCGGCCGGCTTCATCGGCTTCCACACCTGTGCCGCCCTGCTGGACCGCGGCGAGACGGTGGTCGGGCTGGACAACCTCAACGACTACTACGAGGTCTCGCTGAAGCAGGCCCGCCTGGCGCGGCTGGAGGGCCGGCCCGGCTTCCGCTTCGCCCGCCTGGACCTCGCCGACCGGCCAGGGATGGCGGCGCTGTTCGCGGCCGAGCGGCCGGACCGGGTGGTTCACCTCGCCGCCCAGGCCGGCGTCCGCTACAGCCTCGAGAACCCCGAGGCCTATGTCGACAGCAACGTCGTCGGCTTCCTCAGCGTGCTGCAAGGCTGCCCGGGCGTGGAGGCGGCGCACCTGGTGTTCGCGTCCACCAGCTCGGTGTTCGGGGCCAACGCGCCCTGCCCTTCTCGGTCCACCAGGGGACCGCCCCATCCCCTGACCCTCTACGCCGCGACCAAGCTCGCCGACGAGGGCCATGGCCCACGCCTACGCCCACCTCTACGGCTTCCCGTGCACGGGCCTGCGGTTCTTCACCGTCTACGGGCCGTGGGGCCGGCCCGACATGGCGCCGATGAAGTTCGCCCGCGCCATCCTCGACGGCGAGGCCGATCGACGTCTACGGCGAGGGCGACATGCAGCGCGACTTCACCTACGTCGACGACATCATCGCCGGCGTGCTGGCGGCGCTGGACCGCCCGCCGGCCGTCGATCCGGCCTGGGACGCCCGCCGGCCCGACCCGTCGACCAGCGGCGTCCGCCCCCTGGCGCATCCTGAACCTCGGCGCCGGATCGCGCGTGGAGCTGATGCGCTATATCGAGGTGCTGGAGCAGCGGCTCGGCCGCAAGGCGACGCTGCACCTGATGCCCATGCAGGCCGGCGACGTGACCCGGCACCGAGGCCGACATCAGCGACACCCGCGCCGCGATCGGCTACCAGCCGACCACGGGCGTCGAGGACGGCGTGGCGAAGTTCGTGGACTGGTATGTCGATTACTATGGCCGGCGTTGAGGACGGCCGAAAGGACGGAGGAACCGCGATGACCGAGCCCGCGCCGATCCTCTATCCGCTGCAGGGGCAAGCGCATCTTCGTCGCGGGCCATCGCGGCATGGTCGGATCGGCCGTTGGTGCGGCGCCTGCAGGGCGAGGGCTGCGAGGTCCTGACCGCGACGCGGGCCGAGGCGGACCTTCGCCGGCAGGCGGCCGTGGACGCCTGGATGGAGCGCAACCGGCCCCAGGCGGTTCGTGCTGGCGGCCGCCACCGTCGGCGGCATCCTCGCCAACGACACCCCGGCCGGCCGAATTCCTCTACGACAACCTGATGATCGAGGCGAACCTGATCGAGGCGGCGCATCGCTGCGGCGTTGAGAAGCTGCTGTTCCTCGGCTCGTCCTGCATCTATCCGCGCCTGGCGCCCCAGCCGATTTCGGAGGACGCCCTGCTCACCGGGCCGCTGGAGCCGACCAACGAGTGGTATGCGGTGGCCAAGATCGCCGGCATCAAGCTCTGCCAGGCCTACCGCCGCCAGTACGGCTGCGACTTCATCTCCGCCATGCCGAGCAACCTCTACGGCCCCGGCGACAACTTCGACCTGAAGTCCAGCCACGTCCTGCCCGCCCTGATGCGCAAGGCGCACGAGGCCAAGGCGGCGGGGCGCGCCGGCGCTGGAGGTCTGGGGCTCGGGCTCGCCGCGGCGGGAGTTCCTCCACGTGGACGACCTCGCCGACGCCCTGGTGTTCCTGCTGCAGCGCTATTCCGGCGAGAGCCACGTCAACGTCGGGACCGGCGAGGGATCTCACCATCCGCGACCTGGCGGCGCTGGTCTGCCGGGTCGTCGGCTTCGAGGGCGAGCTGCGCTTCGACGCCTCCAAGCCCGACGGCACGCCGCGCAAGCTGCTGGACGTCTCGCGCCTGGCCGGGATGGGATGGCGGCCGAAGATCGGCCTCGCCGAGGGCGTGGCGGCGACCTACCGCGCCGCCTTCGACGTCCAGCCCCGCCTAGCCCGCCGCCGCGCCCGCGGCGTCAGTGGAAGGCGAAGTCGGACGCCGTCAGGTCGGCGATCAGGGCGTCCTTGATGGTTCAGGGCGTCGGACGCGTCGGCGCTGATCACCACGTCGTCGCCCACCTGCGCCATGTGCGCTCCACCGCCGCGTAGTTGGCGAACAGGCTGGCGGCGAAGTCGATGAACTCGTGCGACGCGCCGTCGCCGTCCACGAAGTCCTGGATCGTGTCGTGCCCGAAGGCCGCGTCGAAGACGAAGGTGTCGATCCCCGGCCCCGCCGGTCAGGACGTCGTCGCCAAGGTTGCCATTCAGGACGTCGGCGTCGTCGCCGCCGTCGAGCGTGTCGGAGGCCCTGCCCGCCCATCAGGGGTGTCGGTCCCCCGCCCCGCCCGACAGGGAGGTCGTCGCCGGCGTTGCCATAGAGGGCGTCGTTGCCGAGATCGCCGCCGACCTGGTCGTCGCCCAGGCTGCCGTACAGCGCGTCGTCGCCGGCGCCTGCCGCGGATCGTAATCGGCGTCCCTGGCCGCCGTAGATGCTGTCGTCGCCGTCGTTGCCGTTCATCGTATCGTCGCCGCGTTGCCGTTCATGTCGTCGTCGCCGGCGCCGCCGTAGACGGTGTCGGCGTCAGGGCCGCTGTAGACGACGTCGGCGCCGTCGCCGCCGTTCAGGACGGTCGGCCCCGGCGTTGCCGTAGAGGGTGTCGTCGCCCACCCCGCCGGTGAGGCTGTCGGCGCCGTCGTTGCCCCTTCAGGGCGTTGTCGGCGTCGTTGCCCATGATCGAGTCGTCGCCGCTGCCGCCGATGGCGTTCTCGATCAGGGACTGGGGATTGCCCTCGTACTCGTCGGCGTTGGCGACCTCGCCCGGCGGGTGATGGACGCCGGGATGGGCCGTGTCGAGATCGGCGAGCTGGGCCGTGGAAAAGGTCGACCAATAGCCGGGCCGCAGGTCGATCTGCAGGTCCGTCGTGTAGTTGGACAGGTCATAGGTATCGACGCCGCCGCCGTCCCCAGGTGGTCTCATAGATGGTGTTGGTCGAAGAGGCGCCCTGTCCGACGCCGTTGATGAAACTCTTCGCCGGTCGTCGGGCTCCAGGTATAGGTCGTATCGCCCGAGTACGTCGTGTAATTGGCCCCATACATGTACTGCAACGCGGCGATGTCATCGATCATATAGGTCCTGGTTGCCGCTGCCGTCGGCGTTCGTATAGGTCAGGGCCCGAACCGATATAGGCGTGGTAGTCCATCAGGGACCACTCGGTGGAGTTGTGGTCGTCCGGCAGGACGCCGTGCTCCCCGTCGTCCTCCTGGCCGTGCTTCAGGCCGACGGTGTGACCGATCTCGTGAAGAATGGTGTCGAAGGCGTAGCCGGCCTTGGTCGTGCGTCTGGAACCGGATGTTGCCGTAGAAGGCGTCGCCGCCCGTGGAGACGGCGTTCGGGTAATAGGCGTAGGAGGTGCTCGGCGAGGACGAGTCGGCGAACCTCAGGGTCGCGTGCGTCGACGTCGTCTCGGTGATCTCGGTGAAGGTCAGCGGCGTGTACTGCGAGATCAGGCCCAGGGCGTACTGCACCACGGCCTGCTGGGCGGCGGTCAAGGTCATGAAGCCGTGGGCCGGCGCGGGGTCGCCGTAGCTGGAGCCGTAGTCCGTGGGGGAGGTCGGGAAGCTGTAGGTGAGGCTGTCCGTCGCCCAGGCCACCCCGGACAGCAGGCCGTTGATGTCCTGGTTGGTGAACACCCCCGGTGGTTCCCACCGAGGTGGTGTTGTCGATGTCCATAACCGGCGTGCCGGAGGCCCCGTCCACCGGACCGGCCGAAAGGTCGGAAGGCGACGGCGCGGCGTCGGATTCAAAGATCGCCAGGCTGCTGTCCATGTGAGGTCCCTGGGTGTCAGTGGATGCAATCGGAATCTATCATTGGGCGGCTAACGCAGGGTGATCCTGGGACCATTCTCATCTCCGACAAGCAACAGCCAGTCGGCCCCCGCCCACTGTTCTTGGCCTATGCTGAACGCCACGGTGCGCTCCAGGCTCCGCCCCGGCGCCAGCGGCGGCGCGGCCGGCAGGTCGTCCTCGACCGGGGGCCACGATGGCGCCGTCCGCGGCGAGCAGTCGGAGCGAGGGGATGTCGGCGAGCGCCTCGGGCGCCGGCGAGACGTTCTGGATGGAGCTGCGCACCACCACGGCGACGCAGGGCGCCGCATCGCTCGCGCATCCACTGGCGGCGCGGGAGGGCTCGACGGACAGCACGGTGACGGCGAAAGCGCCGGCGGCGGCGGCGGTCCCCAGCCGATAGACGGCGGGAGGCATTCCGGCGGCGTCCGCTCCGCCGGCGCTCATCGCAGCCAGACCGACGGCGGCCGCCAGCCCCAGGCGCACGCCCTGCTCAAACACCGCGACCATGGGATTGAACGCTGCCGCGCATATCGACGCCCCGCCGTTTCGCCGACGATAGACGCGCGCGGAGCGGGCGACAACTTCAAGTAGCGCCTCCGTTGCTTGCCTGCGGCCTTACCTTCAAGGCGCCTCGCCTGCGGGCGCTCAATAGCCGAAGGCGGCGTAATCCTCGGCATAGACGGTTTCGATGAAGCGCCGGTCCTCCGGCGAAAGGTCGCGCGGAGAGACGAAATCGGGGCGGCTCCTGTTGATGTGGGGGAAGTCGAATTCGACCCCGATGCGCGCCTGCAGCCGGCCAAGCTGCGCCTGGATGTCCTCCAGCCGGTAGGCGTCCGCCGCGGGGCGGCGCATCCGGCGCCAGGCGCAGGCGGCTGAGCTGGGTGAGGCGCGACCGGTCCTGTTCGGCGTGGGGGCTGTGCAGGAATTCCGAGAATCCCGCCGTTTCGAGGAAGGCGCGGGTGGTCGGGAAGGCCAGACCGGGGACCTGTTCGCGCAGATGCGGCTCGCGGTCCAGCAGGCCGGCGACATCCGCCGGCGCGACGCCGAGTTGCGCCGCCCGCTTGCTGATCATCGCCCCGACGAAGTTGTAGAGCGAGCACAGCCGGTCGGACCGGGTGGCGCACCAGGGCGAAGACGTAGTGGCTGTCGAGGATCGCGGGGCCGCAGATCTCGCGCACGTCGGCGACCGAGCTGTGCTTGTTCAGGGCCGAACCGGCGCTTGAAGGCGACGTTGATCGCGGTGCCGAGCGGCGTGCTGCCGAGCACGAGGTCGTTCCACGCCAGGTGCGGGTCCAGCGCCCGCTCCATGCTGGTGCCTGCCGGCCTTGTGGATGTGGATGAAGACGAAGGCCCGCGAGTTGCAGATGATCATGGGCGCTCGCCGGGCGGGGTTGCGTGGCGCAAGGAGGTCGTCGCCGTCACCGCGGATTGTGAATGAGCGGCTGCTTCAGACGGGTCAAGAGGTTGCCCATGGCGTCGGACTCCACCACGACATAGCTGTGCGCCTCCAGCGGGTCGCCGGCGTGGACGCCCTGATGCTCGGCGTTGTTCCAGTGCGATATCTGCGGCGAGGAGGTGCGGTGATACGCCTCGCTGGTCTCGGGCCCCGGATACCAGTCCAGGTGCCTGGCCTCGTAGGGATGGTAGACCCGCAGGCCGCGCTTCTTGCGGCGGAACGCCTCGCCCGCCCGGTGCAGGGGCGAAGGGTGGTGTCGATCAGCCCGCGGGCGTAGGCCACGGCGCCGAAGCTGGTCGTGGTCCAGGCCGGGCTGCGCCCCCAGAACTGGGCGATGTGCCGGTTCATGACCCGGTTGAACAGCGGATAGCTTCTGGGGATGTCGGAGATCCTGAGCATCGGCCCGACGCAGGCGGCGTCCGGGAACCGTTCCAGCAACTCGTGATAGACCGCCAGCGCCTCCGGCCGCGCGGCGGACAGGTCCACGTCGCAGTCGGTCACCACATAGGGGACCTGCGCCGGCCGGCCGGCGAAATAGGCCTGCACGGTCCGGTCGACGGCGTTCAGGTCGTCGGCGGTGGCGATTGGGGGGTTGCGGACCACGTCCACCCCATCCCGGCCGAGCGCGTCGAGCGTGGCTAGGGTGTCGGGATCGTCCGCTGCCGTTGTCGTGGACGACGATCTCCACCGGCAGGCTCTGGCGGCGGTAGGCGTCGGCGACCTTGGCCAGCCATGCGCCGCGATTGTAGGAGATCACGAAGATGGGGGTGGCCGTCGGCACGCGCGCCCTACGACGCCGGCGCCGCGGCCGCCGACGGCCTGCCGGAAACCGCGTCTCGTATCCGAGATCGGCCAGGAGTTCGCCCGCGATCGCCTCGAAGGCCCGCTGGTCCGCCTCGGGCATCTCGGTGCGCCAGCGGCCGATCCTCTGCGGGTCCGGCGGCCGCTGCGCATTGGCGTAGATCGCCTTGAAGCGGTCGAGGTCCAGGCTCTCGGCCCCGTTCGGACCGAACGGGCGGACGATCTCGGCCAGGCGTTCGGAGGCGGTGCGCTCGTAGTCGAGCATGGCGGGGTCGAAGTCCCAGGCCGAGGCTGGTCACCGATCCGGGTCAGCACGGCGCGAGGATCGAGGACCAGGTCCTCGTAGCGGACCTCCATGTAATGGCCGAGTTCGGCCGACTGGGCGCGGGCCTTGCGGACCCGCTCGTTCCAGAAGCGGGCGGCCGCCTTGACGTCGTCGCCCGGGCCGAACCAAAGCCCCTTGAACGACAGCGCCGTGTCGCGGCCGTCCCGCACGATATGGACGAACCGCGCCTCCGGCAGCAGGCGCTGGATGGCGGGCATGATGGCGAGATACGACGGGGTCTTGTCCCCCCAGCGCGCCTTGCCCGCGCGCGCGGCGCAAAGCCGATAGACGGTCCTGACCCCTTCCGTGGCCGAGAAGGGCGTGATCTCGCCGAGCGCGCGCGCGACCTCGTCCGCGTCGAGCGCCAGGTTCGGCCAGGACGGCGTGCCGACCACGAGATCCAGGAACTGCGCCGGCGACAGGCCGTCTCCGGCGAGGACCAGCCGGTTCAGGAAGTGGGTCTCGAACGGGATCGCGAGCTGCGGGTGGGCGTCGAGCATCATCCGCAGCAACGTCGTGCCCGACCGGCTGACGCCGACGATGAATGGGGCCGGCGGTGGTGTCATTCGACAGGAAGCTCCGCTGCGAAGCAGCTAACAGAAGCGCTTCGGCCCGGTCAATCGAGCTGGCCGCGCACGGCGCTTCATCTGCCCGGAAAGGACTGTTAGCTATTGCCGCAGGCCCACGACGGATAAAGGCTCCCATGCCGCCACACGACGACGCGCCGTCCCAGCCCGCCGCTGCGCCGGGCCTTTCGGCCGCCGGCGGCCAGGCCGTGGATCCCGCCGCCGTCACGCCCGCGATCCGGTTCGAGCCGGACGGCTATGTCCTCAACGGCCCGCGCCTGATGGGCCGCCAGGTCGCCGGCAACGCCTTCCTGCGCGCGGCGGTGGCGGGGCGGGGCGAGCAGCCGATGTGGGCCTATACGCCCTTCGAAAAGTCCGCCCGCGCGTTCGCCGAGCTCGTGCAGGAACTGGACCCTGGCGCTCCCCGCCCCGCTGGTGCCGGGCCGACCGGCTGGACCTGCTGGCGCAGCTCGGCCTGCTGTACCTGCCGGGGCCGGGACCTTGGCCAATGGAGCCGGCTGCGGCTGCGCGTGGGCCCGGCGGCCTATTCCCTCTGCGGCGTCACCCACACCACCGCCTCGCACGCCGCCATGGACGCGATCACCGACCTGCTGAGCGCGCCGGTGATGCCGTGGGACGCCCTGATCTGCACCTCGTCGGCGGTGCTGGACACCGTCCAGGTCGTGCTGGAGGCGGAGGCGGCCTCGCTGCGATGGCGGTTCGGACCCGAGGCGAAGCTGACCCGGCCGCAGTTGCCGGTGATCCCCCTGGGCGTGCATTGCGCCGACTTCGAGATCGCCGAGGACGAGCGCGCCGCCGCCCGCGCCGCCCTGGGCGTCGCGCCCGACGAGGTCGTCGCCCTGTTCGTCGGCCGGCTGAGCTTCCACGCCAAGGCCCATCCGCATCCTATGTACGTGGGGCTTCAGAAGGCGGCCGAGCGCTCCGGCCGCAAGCTGGTGCTGATCCAGTGCGGCTGGTTCGCAAGCGAGTTCATCGAGGCCAGCATCAAGGCAGGCGCCGAGCACACCTGCCCCGACGTGCCGGTGCCTCTACACCGACGGCAAGGACGCGGACGCGCGGCGGCGCAGCTGGGCCGCCGCCGACCTGTTCATCTCCCTTTCCGACAACGTCCAGGAGACCTTCGGCCTGACTCCGGTCGAGGCGATGGCGGCCGGCCTGCCGGTCGTGGTGACCGACTGGGACGGCTACAAGGACACGGTGCGCCATGGCGTGGACGGCTACCGCATCCCGACCTGGATGCCGCCCCCGGGAGCAGGCGACCGATTCGCCATGGGCCACCAGTCCCGGCGTCGACGACTACGACCGCTATTGCGGGTTCGTCTGCCAGACCGTCTCGCTCGACCTCGGCGCCTTGAGCGACGGCCTGACGGCGCTGGCGTCGAGCGCGGACCTGCGCCGTTCGCTCGGCGAGGCCGGACGCCGCCGCGCGCGCGAGGTGTTCGACTGGCCGGTGGTCTATCGCCAGTATCAGGCGCTGTGGGCCGAGCTGGCCCGGATGCGCCGGGCCGCCTTGGCTGACGCCGACTGGGTCGCCAGGCTCCGCGCAGCCCCGGCCGCGCCCCCCAGCCGGCTCGACCCATACCGCAGCTTTCGGCACTATCCGACGGCCCTGATCGCGCCGGCCACGCGCGTGCGCCTGGCCGAGGGCGCCAGCGTCGCGGCCTACCAGGCCCCTGGCCGGCGACCCGCTGTTCCGCTACGCCTCCAGGGCCCTGCCCGCCGTGGACATGGTCGAGCGGCTGTTCGCGGCGATGACGGGCGAGCGCACGGTCGCCGTCCTCGCGGCGCAGCTCGGCGTCAAGCTCGGTCCCGCCATCCTCTGCCTCGCGCCGCTGGCCAAGATGGGCCTGGTGGAATTCGCCGCCCCCCCGACGGCGTGAGCCGACGGCCGCGCACCGTCCGGTCTCGGAGCACCCGCGGCTGCGTCAAATCCGCCCCGCGATTGTGCAATGGCCGCGGTCCATCCTGACGCGACGAAGGACTCCTGCTAAGTCGCGCCTGCACACTCGGCGCCGCGTTTCAGCAGCGCCGGTCACATTAATGACCGATTGGCGTCCATATGCATGGAGGCCGGTCTCGGTGGGGGACACCCGTTCATGGCGCCGCTTAGAACCGCCCAGTGCGCGGCAGGTCCGGCCTGTCCGTTCGCGTGGCCCAGCGCTCGCCGTCCCGTGCGGCTCTCCCCGATTCCCATAACGACTCCAAGGCGCTATACTGATGTCGTCACGGCCGGCTCTTCCCAATGCCCTCGTCTGCCTCGCGCTCGGGATCGGCGCGGCGGGGGCCGGCGCAGCCCCGCGCGGAGACGCTGCAGGACGCCGTGGCCCTGGCCTATCAGACCAATCCCGGCCTGCAGTCCCAGCGCGCGGCCCTGCGCGCCCCTCGACGAAAACGACGTCCAGGCGCGCGCCGGCTATGGCCCGACCCGTCACCGCCAGCATCGAGGAGACCGCCAACCAGCTCTATTCGGGCGCGCCGAAGCAGGCCCTGTCGACCACTCACCACCGTGCTGAACTTCTCCCAGCCGCTGTTCACCGGCGGGCGGATCAAACGCCAGGATCGCCGCCGCCGACGCCAACATCATGGCCGGCCGCGAGCGGCTGCGCTCGAGCGAGATCCAGCTGATCCAGCGGGTGATCGACGCCTATGTCGCCGTGCGGCGCGACCAGGCCCTGGTGAAGGTCTACGCCGATCAGGTCACCGTCCTGGACCAGGAGCGGCGCGAGACCGAGCAGAGGTTCGCGGTGCGCGACGTGACCCGCACCGACGTCGCCCAGGCCCAGGGGCGGCTGGCCGCCGCCCAGTCGCAGCTCGCCACCATCGAGGCGAATCTGGCGATCAGCCGCGCGCAGTATCTCGACGCGGTCGGCCAGAACCCCGGCGACCTCGCGCCCGAACCCCGAGCTGCCCCTTCCCCGCGCCCCGACCTCGACACCACGATCGGCGTGGCCGAGCAGAACAGCCCGGTCTTGCGCACGGCGCGCTTCACCGAGCTCGCCTCGCGCGCGCAGGTGACCGAGGCCAAGGCGGAGTTCAATCCGAGCGTCGGGCTGCAGATCACCGGCCAGCGGCTGCCGAGCTCGACGCTTCTGCCCTCCCCACAGATCGAGGCGGTGACCAGCGCCCTGACCCTGACGCAGCCGCTGTTCTCGGGCGGGCTGCGGGTGTCGGCGCTGCGCCAGGCGCGGGGCGCAGAACGACAAGCGACAAGCTGGCGGCGGACAACGCCCAGCGGACCCTGATCGACAACGTCGCCCAGTCCTGGAACCAGGTCGTTTCCCGCGCGGAAGGCCCTGACCGCCGACGATGTCCAGGTGGACGCCACCCAGACCGCCCTTCGAGGGCGAGCGCCAGGGGAGAGAGGTCGGGCTGCGTTCGACCATCGAGGTGCTGAACGCCCTGCAGGAGCTGATCGCGGCCCAGGCCCAGGTGGTGCGCGACCGCTACAACGCCTACGCCGCCCAGACCGCGCTGTTGGCGGCGTCCGGTCTTCTGGAGGCCAAGGCGATCGTCCCGGACGTCGAGATGTTCGATCCGGACAAGGACCTTCGCCGGGCCAAGCAGACCTTCCTGATGCCGTGGACGCCCGCCCTGAAGCTCGTGGGACAACATCCCCTATCGGGCGCCGCACGGCCTCGCGCCCCTGATCCCGTCGGCGCATCCGGACGAGGCCCCGCCCCTGCCGCCGCCGCCGACCCCGGCGGCCAAGGCGACGCCGATCCGCTCGGCCGCCCAGATCATGGCCGACACCCACGCGCAAGCCCAAGGACGCCTCCGACGCGGGCGCGGCGCCGAGCGCCGGCGGGCTTGACCACTGACGCCGCGTTCCACCCGCCAGTGGGGCCCTCCGAGCGGTGATTGTCTCGGACCTAGGCGACAGGAGCGGCGATGCCTGGCGCGTCGCCTGCGTCCACGCCGCGCCGCGAACCTGAAGCGCACACTCCGACGGCGTCAGACCGCATCCCGCCCTAACCGATCGATCATCGGCTGACCGGCTTCGCCCCGGCTCGGCGCGCGGTAGGACGGACGTGGGGCGAATCATGGTGGCCCGGCCGCACGTTTCCGCGTCGCCGACAGCGGCCGGCGGATCATCATGCTGAGCCTGATGACAGCCTGGCGGCGTAGCTGATTGGAGGGACCGGAAGGCTTGGCCGCAAAGGCGACGCCGGAGTCCCGCCCAAGAAAAAAGGGGCCGCCCGAGGGCGGCCCCTTCGCAGAAGGTATTCGGCTAGGCCTTAGGCCTCGTCGTAGCTGTAGATGTCGCCCGCGGCGATCTCGTCCGAGCTGATGCCCGTGAGTTCGATCACACCCGTGGCGGTGCCGGTGTTGGAGTAGGTTTCCGTGTCTTCGTCGTAGGTCTCGGCGCTGTAGAACAGGTAGGTGTCGCTGCCCACCGTGACCGTGGCGTAGTTCAGGTCGCCGCCGCCATGGTAGAGGTCGCCGTGCTGGAAGGCCCAGTCGGCGGCCTGAAGGGCGTCGCCGTAGGTCCCTTCATTGGCCAGCTCGGTGTAGTTCGACACGTTGGCGCCGCAGCCGAGGTCGATGGAGTCGAGCCCGGTCGTGAAGCCGTTCACCACGTCGATGCCACCGCCGAGGCCGTCGCCGAGCGGCATGTCGGTGTCGGCGAAAGCGAACTCGTCGGCGCCGGCGCCGCCGGTCATCGTGTCGGCGCCCGCACCACCTTCGATGTAGGAGCAGTCCGAATGGCTGGCGTCGATCACGTCGTTGCCGGAACCGCCTTCGATGTCGTCATAACCGGTGCCGCCGAGGATCGAGTCCTCGCCGTCGTCGCCGGTGATGTCGGCGCCGACGGTGCTGCTGGCGTCGATGGTGTCATCGCCACTGCCGCCGTCGATATCGTCGTAGCCGGTGCTGCCGAGGATCGAGTCCTCGCCGTCGCCGCCATCCAGGGTGGACCCGTCGGTTTGGCTGGCGTCGATGGTGTCATCGCCAGAGCCGCCGTCGATATGGTCGGAGCCCGTGCCGCCGAGGATCGAGTCCTCGCCGTCACCGCCGGTGATGCAGGCGCCGAGAGTGCTGCTCGCGTCGATCACATCGTCGCCGCTGCCGCCGTCGATCTGATCGTAGCCGGTGCTGCCGAGGATCGAGTCCTCACCGTCACCGCCGCTGATTTCGGCGCCGTAGGCATGGCTCGCATCGATGGTGTCGTCGCCAGCGCCGCCGTCGGCGGATTCGCCGGAAAGCGGCTCGCCGTAAGTGTCGACGCCCGTGGTGCCGAGGTCGAGGTAATCGGCGCCGGAGCCGCCGACCAGGTGGTCGACGCCATCGCCGCCCGACAGGCTGTCGCCGCCAACAGTGGCGTCGCCGCTTTGCAGGCAGTCGTTGCCGTCGCCGCCGAGCAGGGTGTCGTTGCCTTCGCTGCAGCTGATGATCTGGTCGTCGCCCAGGTCGCCGGTCAGCGAGTGATCGCCGGTCGGCGCGTAGACGTAGATGTCGTCGTCGCCCTTGCCACCCATCAGGGTGTCGTCGCCGCCACCGCCGAAGATGACGTCGTCGCCCATGTTGCCGGCGACGGAGTCGCCCGCTTCCACGATCGGCGCGTCCAGCGGAGCCCCCGGAGGAGGCGCGCTCACATATTCCTGAGCGCCATCCGTGAAGATGACGTCGTCGCCTTGGCCGCCGAAGATGGAGTCAGCGCCGACGCCGCCGACCAGGGTGTCGTCGCCGAGGTTGCCGTTGATGGAGTTGTTGCCGTCGGCGCCTTCCATCACGCTGTTGCCGTCGCCGCCGAACATGTAGCCGACTTCTTCGCCAACGGTGACGTAGTCGTCGCCCTTGCCGCCGAACATCGTGTCGCCGCCGCCTTGGCCGACAACGGTGTCGTTGCCGTCATTGCCGTTCAGCCAGTCGTGGCCCGAGCCGCCGGCGAGGATGTCCTCGTCGTTGCCGCCGCGATCGTGTCGTTGCCCGCGCCGCCGGCCATCCAGTCGTTGCCGTCGCCGCCGCTGATCACGTCGTTGCCGGTTTCGTTCGTCTCGGCGTTGGTCGCGACGTTGTAGAGCAGGTCGTTGCCGTCGCCGCCGGTGAAGTCGACGTTGATGTAGTCGTCGCCCGTGCCGCCGTTCTCGTGTCGTTGCCCGCGCCGCCGAACAGGGTGTCGACCCCGCCGCCGCCGTCGATCGAGTCAGCGCCAGCGCCGCCCGACAGATAGTCGTCAGCGTGGATGTGGTCGCCGAGGAAGGTGCCGGAGTCGGTCGCGTCGCCGCCGATCAGGGTGTCGTTGCCGTCATCGCCCGTGAGCGTGTCGTGGCCGGTGTCCCGCCGAGCAGCGAGTCGTCGCCGGAGCCGCCGTCGAGGGTGTTGTTGTCGCCTTCACCCGCGATGGTGTTGTTGTGGGCCCCGCCGTCCAGGGTGTCGTTGCCCGCGCCGCCGCTCAGGTCGTCGTTGCCATCGGCGCCGTAGACCAAGTCGTTGCCGTTGCCGCCGCTGAGCGTGTCGTCGCCGCCGCCGAGATAAGCTTGGTCGCTGAAGTTGGTCAGCGCCAGGTTCGAGTTGTTGATGCCGGCCGCATCGGTGTCGATGACGAGGTCCGAGCCGTCTTCCGCATAAAGCTGACCGACACCGCCCTGAAAGTCGGTGTTGCCGAAGGTCAGCGACTTGCCGAGGTAGCTCAGGGTCGTCGTGCCGCCGTCGCCTTCAGTGACCTCAACGCCGACCAGGTTCGCGTTGGACGCAGTGTCGAGAAACAGGGTGTCGCCGGCGGTGAAAATATTCGCCTCCGACTGATCCATCGTACTCCAGTGATACAAAGCCATCGGGCCCTCCATTCAAATGGCCGCAGCGTGCGCCGTGACCGGTTTCAACCCGGCCCCCCCACGGGAGCCCGAAAGTTTATTTACAGAACCTCGTCCACTCCCCGCATCCCGCGCCTAGCGCGGGCCGCAAACGAGAGGCTCTGCCGTGTAGTGATAACCGAACAATCGGAAGGTGCAAGAGGAAAGGAGCGTGGCTGTAGCCGGGGCGCGCGGCAAGCGGTCGCGCCTGCCTAAAGTAGTGGAATCGACACAAGAAAGCCGCCTCCCGGCGGCGCTGAAAGGGCCGTGGATCACGCAACGGGCTCATGAATAGCCGCGCACTCAGCTCGGCGTTGAACATGTCGAATTCAGAATTCCCGCGGCACGGGAAGACTCTCCTGAACGTCGATCAATATACCGGCCTCGCGACACTGGTGCGACACTGATCGAGTGCAGGCGGCGCCTCGGGACGAGGCATTTGCCGAGAACCCGACCTGGCCGCGCTCATTCCTCGTGCATGGCCTGGTCGAAGGCCGCGGTGAAGGGGCCGACCAGATAGTCGAGGATCGAGCGGTGGCCCGTGATGATCATGGCCGAGGCCGGCATGCCGGGCGTGAGCTCGACCTTGCTGCCCAGGGCCCCCGAGCTCCTTCGGATCGACGGCGAGCTCGACCTCGAAGTACGGATCGCCCTTCTCGGTGAGCAGGCGGTCGGCCGAAACGTTGATCACCTTGGCGTCCAGCGGCGGCGTGGTGCGCCGGTTATAGGCGGTCAGGCGGACCTGGGCGTGCAGGCCGTCGCGCACGTGCGCGATGTTGTTCGGCTTGACCTGCGCCTTGATGATCATCGCGCTGTTGGTCGGCACCACCTGCATCAGGGTGTCGCCGGCGTTGGCCACGCCGCCTTCCGTATACTGACTGAGCTGCAGCACGTCGCCGTCGGCGGGCGAGCGCACGACCGTGCGGTCGAGCGTGGCCTGGGCCGCGCGCAGGCGCGGCACGACGTCGGCGAGCTTGGTCTGGACGTCCTTCAGGTCGCTGGCGGATTCGCTCTCGCGCTGGTCGCGCAGGCTGGCGAGCTGGATCTCGACCTCGCCGCCGGCCTCCTGGGCCTGGGCGATGTCGGCGATGCGCGCGCCGCGGTCGCCGCCGAGGCTGGCGGCGTTGCGCTGCAGGGAGCTCAGCCGGCTCTTGGGGGCCAGCCCCTGGTCGTAGAGGCTCTGGACGCCGTTCAGCTCGTCCTGGATCAGGCCCCGACTGGGCGTCCAGGGCCTTCACCTGCGCCTGCAGGCCGCCCTCGCGCGCCCGTTGCTGGGCGATGCGCTGGGTCAGCACCCGCGACTGGGTCTGGTAGAGCAGCAGGCGCGTGGCGAACAGCGTCTGCTCGCTCTTCATCAGCTTGGCCACCGCCGGGTCGGACTGGCGCGAGGTCAGCTCGGGCGGGAAGGTGACGGAGGTCGCGCCGGACACCTCGGCCTCGAGGCGCGCGAGCTGGGCCATGTCGGCGTCGTACTGATTCTGCAGCACGTCCAGCTGGGCCCTCGCCTGGGTGTCGTCGAAGATGATCAGGGGCTGGCCCTTGTGCACGGACTGGCCTTCCTGGACCAGGATGGAGCGGATCACGCCGCCGTCCAGCTGGCGGACGGTCTTGCGGTTCACCGCGACCTCGACGAAGCCCGGGGCGGGGACCGCCTCGGCGATCGAGGACACGCCGGCCCAGACGAGCATGCCGACCACGAAGACCGCGACCACCACCGCGCCGATGATCATCGGCTGGCGGACGCGCGCCTTCTGCTCGCTGGTCAACGGGGCGTCGGCGGGAACGTCGATCGGAAACTCGTCCGTCAGCTCCCGCGCCATGATTTCCCGGCTCATGCGTTGCCTCCAGCGGCGGCCTGCGGGGCTGCGGGAATCGCGGGGGCGGGCTGCAGCAGCCGCGCCATCACCGCCTCACGGGGACCGAACATCTGCAACGCGGCCGTCGCGCAGCAGCAACATCTTGTCGGCGCTGCGGAAGACGTTCGGCTTGTGGGACACGATGACCACGGTGGAGCCGCCCGCCTTCAGGCTCTCCAGGGCGCCCATCAGAGCGGCCTCGCCTTCCGAATCGAGACTGGCGTTGGGCTCGTCGAGGACGACGAAGGCGGGACGGCCGAACATGGCGCGCGCCAGGCCGATGCGCTGGCGCTGGCCGGCCGACAGCACGACCCCGCCCTCCCGAGGTCGGTGTCATAGCCCTTGGGCAGGGTCAGGATCAGCTCGTGCGCGCCGGCCATCATCGCCGCGTCGATCACGGCCGCATCCTCGGCGTCGAACCGGAACCGGGCGATGTTGTCCCGGACCGTGCCGGAGAACAGCTCCACGTCCTGGGGCAGGTAGCCGACGAAGCGCCCGAAGGCGGCGCGGTCCCAGGTGAACACGTCCGCCCCGTCCAGCCGGATATGGCCGATCACGGGCTTCCAGACGCCGACCAGCAGGCGCGCCAGGGTGGACTTGCCGGCGCCGGACGGGCCGACCACGCCGACCGTCTCGCCGGGCAGGACGGCGAAGCTGACGCCGTTCAGCAGCAGCGGCTGGTTGGGCCGCGGGACGGCGTAGCTCATGCCCTCCACGGTCAGGGCGCCCAGCGGGCGCGGCAGCTGGGTCTTGGGCTGCGACGGTTCATAGGACTGGAGCAGCTTGGACAGGCGCTCGTAGGCCTGGTAGCCGCCGATCATGCTGTTCCAGGAGCCCACCGCCCGCTCGATCGGCGCGAGCGCCCGCGAGGCGAGGATCATGTTCGCATAGAGCACCGCCGGCCCGATCTTGTGCTGCAGCACGAGGTAGGCGCCGAGGGCGATGATCAGGATCTGGATCGACATCCGCACCGCCTTGGTGGCGGCCGCGCAGAGGCCGGCCGCCTGGCTGGCGGCCGCGCTGTCCTCGATGGTGATCCGGCGGAAGCGCTTCCAGAGCCGCCCGAGGCTCGGGAGCATGCCGAGCGCGCGGACGACCTCGCCGTTGCGCAGCGAGGCGTCGGTGAAGGTGTAGCTCTGCAGCGCGGCGTCGTTCGATTCCTTCAGCCGCCTGCGGGTGAAGCGGTCCTGCAGCAGCGCCAGGGAGAGCAGGATCAGGCCGCCGACGAGGGTCAGGCCGCCGACGAACGGGTCGATCACGAACAGCAGGCCGAGATAGATCGGCATGAACGGCAGGTCGAAAAGGATCGTGGCGCCCGATCCGGTGACCGTCTGGCGCACGGTGTCGACGTCGCGCAGGCCCTGGGCCCGCGCCGACGGGTCGCCGCGAACGATCGCGTCGAACAGGGTGACGAACACCGCCCCGGAGATCCGTTCGTCGAACACCACGCCGAAATTGATGAGGACGCGGGCGCGCAAGTATTCGAGGACCGCCGAAACCATGAAGGCCGCGATGGCGCCGATCGTCAGGACCCACAGGGTCTCCTGGCTCTCGCTGGACAGCACCCGGCTGTAGACCTGCGTCATGAAGATCGGCAGGGCCAGATACATGATGTTGCTGGCGAAGCTGAACACGCCCGCCGTCACCAGCGGCGCCGTCGCCAGGCGCAGCGCCTTATGGAGCGGGGTGTTGGTCGTCGTGTTGGTGTTCGATGCCAT
>JBBCHF010000001.1:0-31034 GCA_037201645.1 Caulobacteraceae bacterium | reverse complement strand
CAGCGAGACCCGCCGGGCATTGGGGGGCCCAGACCGCGAAATGCACCCCCTCGGCGCCCTCGTGCACCATCTGATGGGCGCCCAGCCGCTCGTAGAGCCGCCGGTGCGTACCCTCGACCAGCAGATAGTCGTCGGTCTGGCCCAGCACCGGGCCGAAGCGATAGGGGTCGTCGAAGTCCCAGGCGCCGCCGGCGTTGGCGGCGTGCAGCCGATAGGCGATGGGCGACGTCAGCCCCTTGGCCAGGCCCTCGAACACCCCGTCCTGATGGCGCTTCTCGAGCGCGGCGATCAGGCCGCCCTTGGCGTCTCTGGCCTCGAGCGAGGCGGCATGGGGCGCGAAGGCGCGGATCGCCAGCCCCTCTTTGACGACGTGCGGACCCAGCACGGCGAACGGGTCCCCGTGGCGCGCCTCGGCGATGGCGGCGACCTCGTCCCCCCCGAGACGCCAGCCGGCGGATCTGCTTGGCTTCAAGTCTTCAGCACCGGCACGTTCCAGATGTCTTCAGCGTACTCCCGGATCGCGCGGTCGGACGAGAACCATCCGACGTGGGCGACATTGAGCATGGCCGAGCGCCGCCACGCCTTCTTGTCCAGGAACTTGTCGCCCACTTCGCGCTGCTTCTTGGCGTAGGCGTCGAAATCGGGCAGCACCATGAAGTGGTCGTGGTCCAGCAGGGTGTCCACCAGCCCGCGATAGAGGTCGTGCTGGCCCGGCGAGAAAACGCCGTTGCCCACCTGGTCGAGCACCTGCTGCAGCGCCGGCGAAGCGGCGACGATGTCGCGCGTGCCGATGCCCTTCTGGCGACGCTCCAGCACCTCCTCCGCCGTCAGGCCGAAGATGAAGATGTTGTCGTCGCCGACCCGTTCCTTGATCTCGACATTGGCGCCGTCGAGGGTTCCGATGGTCAGGGCGCCGTTCAGGGCCAGCTTCATGTTGCCGGTGCCCGACGCCTCCATGCCGGCGGTGGAGATCTGTTCGGAGAGGTCGGAGGCGGGGATGATCACCTCGGCCAGGGAGACGTTGTAGTTGGGCAAGAACACCACCTTCAGCAGCCCCCGCAGGGTAGGGTCGTTGTTCACCACATTGGCGACGTCGTTGATCAGTTTGATGATCAGCTTGGCTGTCTGATAGCTGGCGGCCGCCTTGCCCGCGAATATCCGCACCCGCGGGGTCCAGTTGCGGGTGGGTTGCGCCCGCATGGCGTCGTAGAGGGCGATGGTCTCCAGGATGTTCAGCAGCTGCCGCTTGTATTCGTGGATGCGCTTGATCTGAACGTCGAACATGGCGTCGGGGTCCACCCGGATGTTCAGGCGCTCTCCGATCAGCTGGCCCAGGGTGACCTTCCGGTCGCGCCGGATGGCGGCGAAGGTCTCCTGCACGCCGGCGTCGTCGGCGAAGGGGGCGAAGCCCTCCAGCGCCATCGGGTCGTCCAGCACCTTCTCGCCCACGGTCTCCACCAGGAGGCGGGTCAGGCCCGGATTGGCCTCCATCAGCCATCGGCGGAAGGTGACGCCGTTGGTCTTGTTCACGATCCGGTCGGGATAGATCCGGTTGAAGATCGAGAACACCGTCTGGCGCATCAGTTCGGTGTGCAGGGCCGAGACGCCGTTGACCTTGTGCGCGCCGATGAAGCTGAGCCAGCCCATACGCACCTTGCGGCCGGCGTTCTCGTCGATCAGCGACACCTCGCCGACCTCGCTCTCCGAGATCTTGCCGGTGGAGCGCAGCTGCTCGAGGTTCAGGGTGTTGATCAGATAGATGATCTGCATGTGGCGCGGCAGCAGCCGCTCCATCAGCGGCACCGGCCAGTGTTCCAGCGCTTCCGGCAGCAGGGTGTGGTTGGTGTAGGAGAAGGTCTGGGTGGTGATGTTCCAGGCCTCCGCCCATTCCAGGCCGTGCACGTCGACCAGCAGCCGCATCAGCTCGGGGATGGCGATGGCCGGGTGGGTGTCGTTCAGCTGGATGGCGACGTGCTCGTGCAGGCTGTGCACGTCGCCGTCGTGCTGGCGCAGGTGGCGGCGCAGGATGTCCTGCAACGCCGCGGACGAGAAGAAATGCTCCTGGCGCAGGCGCAACTCCTCGCCGGCCGGCGTCTCGTCGCTGGGATAGAGCACCTGCGAGATCGCCTGGGCGCGGGACTGCGACGCCAGGGCGCCGACGTGGTCGCCCCGATTGAAGGATTCCAAGCCCAGCGGATCGGGGGCCCGGGCGGACCATAGCCGCAGGGTGTTCACATTGCGGCCGCGCCAGCCGACCACCGGCGTATCGAAGGCCTGGGCTTCGACGATCTCGGCAGGACGCCACTGGTGCCGGATGGCGCCTGGCTGGCTTTCGGTCTGCTCGACCGCGCCGCCGAAGCCGATCTGGTAGACCACTTCAGGTCGCTCGAACTCCCAGGGGTTGCCCGAGGTCAGCCAGTTCTCAGGGACTTCCGACTGCCAGCCGTCCTTGATCAGCTGGCGGAACAGGCCGTGGTCGTAGCGGATGCCGTAGCCGTAGGCGGCCACCGACAGCGAGGCCATGCTCTCCATGAAGCAGGCGGCCAGCCGGCCCAGGCCGCCGTTGCCGAGGGCGGCGTCGGGCTCGATGGCGCGTAGCCGCTCAAGGTCCACCCCCAGCTCGGCCAGCGCCGCGCGCATCGTCTCGGTCAGGCCGAGGTTGTTGAGGGAGTCGGCCAGCAGCCGGCCGATCAGGAACTCCAGCGACAGGTAGTAAACCCGCTTGCGCTTCTCCTGGTAGATGGCGCGGGTCGAGGGGAACCAGCGGTCGACGATGCGGTCGCGCACGGTCAGGGCGGTGGCGATGAACCAGTCATGGTTGCTGGCGACGATCGGGTCCTTGCCGACGGCGTAGGCGAGCTTGGCGACCAGCGCCCGGCGCAGGGTGGCGACATCCTCGTCTCCGGACGGCAGGGCGATCCGGGAGGTGATGCCGGTGGAAACCGCGGGAGACGAGGGTGAGGGCATGGCTTGATCCGAATGTCGGCGCGTCAACCGCGATGGCGCAGGCCACGAAGACGACCCGGCCGGCGGAGGTGCGGGCCTCGCCGGAGCAGTTCATCGGCCTCGCTGGCCCGGTCGCGGCGGAACAGCTCCACCTGAGGGAAATCCCGGACGATCATACGGTGATCGAGGCCGGGTCGGCCAGGGGCGCCCCGGATTGTTCCGCCAGCTGAGCCAGATGGCCGCTCCGTGCGCATCGCTCGCTCGCGGGCAATCCCGTTCTGGCTGCAAAGCGGGCGCCGACTGGTCAAAACCGCGGCGATCACGCCCTCGGCGCGGAGGACTGGGCCATGGTCGCCGCCGCAATTTGGCGTAAGCTCCGCGGCTCGGAACAGGGAGGACGCAGTCATGATTTTCGGGATGACGACCTATACCTTCGTGCATGTTCTGATCAGTCTTGCGGATATCCTGTCGGGCTTTGTGGTCCTCTATGGACTGCTGACGGGCGAACGCATGCCGGCCTGGGCGGCTGTGTTCCTCGCCACGGCGCTGGCGACCGACCTCACCGGCTTCGGCTTCCCCTTCCACGGAGTCGATCCGGCGATCGTGGTGGGATCGTCTCGACCGTCGTGCTCGTGGCGACGATCGCGGCCCTCTACGTCTTCCACCTCGCCGGGGCGTGGCGCGGCGTCTATGTGATTGGCGCGGTGGTGACGCTGTACCTGAACGTCTTCGTGCTGGTGGCGCAGGCCTTCAGAAGGTCCCGGCCCTCCACGCCCCTGGCCCGAAGGGCAGCGAGCCGCCGTTCGGCATCGCCCAGGGGATCGTGCTCCTCGCCTTCATCGTCCTGGGGGTCCTCGCTTTCAGGGCGGTTCCATCCCAAGCCCATCGGCCCTCGCGCCTTTCCGATGCCTAGCTGCGAGCGGGGCGGCGCCTGGGACTTGGCTCCAGCCGCCGCCGAGCGCGCGGACGAGGTCGACGCCGGCCTGAAGCCGTCGCGACGCCAGGACGAGGGCGGCCCGTTGCGCCTGCAGGTCCGCGGTCTGGGCGGTGACCACGTCCAGATAGGTGACCGCGCCCTGGCGGTAGCGGATCAGCGACAGGGCTTCGGTGCGCTGGGCGGCCCGCACGGCGGCGTCCTGCTGCAGCGCCTCCCCGGCGAGCCGGTTGCAGAGGGCGAGGTTGTCCTCCACAGCCTGGAAGGCCGCGAGGCACGGTCGAGCGATAGTCGGCGCTGACCTCATCGAAGCGGGCGCGGGCCTGGGTGACCACGGCCTTGCGCCGGCCGCCGTCGAACAGGGTCAAGCGGCTGTAGGGCCGAGCGTCCACCAACTCGAGGCGGCGGTGAGCAGGTTGACGCCCTGGCCGGCCGTTTCCAGACCCCCTGCGCCGCCCAGCGAGATGCTCGGGAAGACGCCCGGGCCACGCCGATTTCGGGCATTGGCCGCCGCCGCCCGCCGCTCGGCGGCGGCGATGTCCGGCCGGCGTTGCAGCAGCAGCGACGGCGCGCTCACCGGAACCACCGGCGGCTGGGGAAGCCCGGTTGCGGGCGGCAGCGAGAAGGTCGAGGCGGGTTCGCCAACCAGGCTGGCGATGGCGTCCTGCAAACAGGGCGCGCTGGGCGCCGACGTCCGACCAGCTGGGCGCGGGCCGTCTCGAGCTGGGTCTCGGCGAGGCCGACGTCGAGGCCCGACACCACGCCGCCGGTGTGGCGGGCCTGGGTCAGGTCGAGGGCGCGGGAATAGGCGTCCACCGTGTCGTTGAGCAGACGCGTCTGGGCGTCGAGGCCGCGAAGGTTTAGGTAGGCGTCCGCCAACTGCGCCTCGAGGCTCAGCCGGGTCGAGGCGACGTCCGCGGCGCTGGCCTGGGTCTCGGCCTTGCCGGCGGCGACGGTGTTGCGCACCCCGCCCCCACAGGTCGAGCTCGTAGGAGACCGATCCGGTGATCAGGTCCTCGGTGTAGAGGTTCGGTCCGCCCACCCGCAGCGGCTTGTTCTCCGACTGTCGTTGCGGGTGGTGGTCGCGCTGGCGTCAAGCTCCGGGACCAGCGCCGAGCGGGCTTGGCTGAGCAGGGCGCGGGCCTGGTCGTAGCGGGCGAGGGCGGCCGCCAGGTCGGGATTGCCGTGCTCGATCGGCTCTCCAGCCCATTCAGTGTCGCGTCGTCGAACATCCGCCACCAGTCGCCGCGCGGGCGCGGCGTCGGCCGGGCTGGCCGGGGTCCAGGGCCCGGTCTCGCGATAGGCGGTGGGGGTCACCGACAGGTGCGGCGGGGCGTAGGCCGGCGCCAGGGAGCAGCCGGCGAGGCCCAAGGCGATCGCCGCAGCGGCGAAGCGGCTAGCTGCGGGCATGCACATCCGCTCCGGCGGCGCCCATCGCATGCACCGGATCGCCCTGGCGCAGCGAATCGGCGGGTTGTCGATCACCTTGTCCGTGGGCGAAAGGCCCGAGACGATCTCGACGATGGAGCCAAGGTCGCGGCGATCACGAGCGGCTTGATCGCCACCCGGCGTCCGGTCCGAGCGTCGCCGCCGCCATGCCGGACCCGCTGAAGATCAGGGCGCTGGAGGGAATGGCACGCCGCCGGCCGCCGGCAGGGGCGAAGCGGACCTGGGCATAGTCGCCCGGCTTCAGGACGTGGTCGGGGTTGTCGACCTGCAGCTGGACCAGCAGGGAGCCCGACTGTGCGTCCACCGCGTCGGCCGTGGTCGCCAGGCTGGCCCGTGAAGGTGCGGCCGGGATACTCGGGCACGCTGAAGGCCGCGGTCATGCCCGGCTTGACCCGGGCGGAATAGCTCTGGGGCACGCGGACATAGATCCGCAGGCGGTGCTCGTCAGCGACGTTGAACAGCGGAATGTCCGCGGGACCGCCCACCGAGATCAGGGCGCCCGACGTCGGTCGAGCGGCTGGTGACCACCCCGTCGAAGGGCGCCGTGATGCGCTTGAAGGATTCCAGCGCCTCCAGCCGGTTCACATTGGCGCGGGCGGCGTTGACCAGCGAGACCTTGGCGGCCAGGTCGCCGTTCTTCTCGTCGGTCTCCTGGCGGGAGACCGCGTCCTGGGTCAGGAGGTCGTTCCAGCGGACCGCCGTGGTCTGCGAGAGCTTCTGGTTGGCGACGGCGGTGGCGAGGTCCGCCTTGGCCTGCAGCAGTTGCTGGTCGAGGTCGGGGGTGTCGATTTCAGCGAGCAGCTGCCCCGCCTTCACCGGGGCGCCGATGTCGGTGTACCAGCGCTTCAGATAGCCGGGCACCCGGGCGTGGATAGGGGGCGTCGTAATAGGCCTGGATCGCGGCCGGCAAGACCAGGGTCCGATCTCCGGCGCCGGTCGCGGGATTGATCACCTTCACAATGGGGATCGAGTTCGCATTGGGACGCCGCCTTGAGCGCCTGGTCGGCGTGGACGCGGCTGATCAGTCCGATGGCGGCGATGGCGAGGGCCAGGCAGCCGGCGATGATCCCCACCAGCTTCAGCCGCCGCGGCGGCGTGTGACGCAGGATGTCGGGAGGGTGGTCAGGCATAGGCTTCTCCGGAAGTTTGCACGGCCGGGGGCGCTGCGCCGGCGGGGCGCGCGGCACGGCGGCCGTGGACGATGCTGAACACGACGGGCACGAACATCAGGGGTCGCGCAGGTGGCGAAGATCAGGCCGCCGATCACCGCCCGCCCGAGGGGGGCGTTCTGCTCGCCGCCCTCACCGAGACCGAGCGCCATCGGCGCCATGCCGATGATCATGGCCAGGGCGGTCATCAACACCGGCCGGAAGCGGGTGACCCCGGCCCTCCACCGCCGCGACGGCGGCGTCGCCGGTGGCGGCCAGGCGCTCGCGCGCGAAGCTCACCACCAGGATGGAATTGGCGGTGGCCACCCCCTGCACATGATCGCCCCGGTCAGGGCCGGCACCGACAGGGTGGTGTGGGTGGCGAACAGGGTCCAGACGATCCCCGCCAGGGCGGCGGGCAGGGGCGGTGATGATCACGAACGGATCGAGCCAGGATTGGAAGTTCACGACGATCAACAGGTAGATCAGAGCGATGGCGCCAATCAGGCCGAGGAACAGGCCCGAGAAGGCCGCGTCCATGGTGGTGACCTGGCCTCGGAGGATGACGGTGGACCCCTTCGGCGCGTCCGCGGCGGTGGCCTTGATCAGATGGCGGACGTCGGCGGCGATGCCCCCGAGGTCGCGGTCCTGGGCGGTGGCGAACAGATCGATGGCGGGCTGGATGTTGTAGTGGGTGACCACCGCGCTCGACTGTTCGCGCGTGATCTTGCCCAGGCCGCCCAGCACCTGCAGGCCGGTCGTCGGACTGGCGCCGGTGATCGGGACGTTCTCGAGGTCGGACAGGTTGGCGACCTGATATTCCGGAACCTGGGCCACGATCGGGTAGGACACGCCGTTCTTGGGGTTGAGCCAATAGGTCGGGGCGACCTGGGCCGCTGCCGGCGAGGGAGGTCACCACGCTGTTGGTCACATCGCGCTCGGTGAGGCCGAGCTGGGCCATCCGCGACCGGTCGACGTCGACGCGCAGCTGGGGATTGTCGGTCGACTGCTGCATGCGGGCGTCGGCGACGCCGGGGATGTCGCGCAGGCGGCGCAGCAGCGACGTGGCGTAGGCCGCGTCGGCCGCCTCATTGGGACCGGTGATCTGCAGGTCCAGCGGCGCCGGCGAGCCGAAGTTCAGGATCTGGCTGATGATGTCCGCCGGCAGGAACGAGAAGGTGACGCCGGGGAATGCGGCGGGCAGGCGCTTGCGCAACCGCCGGACATAGTCCGCCGTCGGATGATGCTTCTCTTTCAGGCTGATGAAGATGTCGCCGTCCTGGTAACCGATCAGGCCCGAGTTGTGTAGACCGTGTTGATGGCGCTGGTGGGCAGCCCGATGTTGTCGACGATCGACGACAGCTCGGACGGCGGGATGGTCTGGCGGATCTGCTGTTCGATGTTTCCGAACATGGCCGAGGCGGTCTCGATGCGGGTGCCCACCGGCGGGCGCACGTGCAGGGTGATCTGGCCGGAATCCACCGACGGGAAGAAGTTCGAGCCGAGGAATGGCGCCAGGCTGAACGAGGGCCACGACCACCACCAGGAAAGCCGATCACGAAGACCCGGCGGCGCTCCAGCGCCATGGCGAGCAGGTTTCGATAGGCCTCGCGGAACGCTCGAACCGGGTTTCGAACCCGCGCTGGAAGCGGACGAGGGGATTGCGGGAGACCGGGGCCGCATGTGCCTCGTCGCGGGGAACGTGGGGCTTCAGCAGGTACATGGCCATGGTCGGCACCAGCGTCCGCGACAGGATAAAGGACGCGATCATGGCGAAGACCACCGCTTCGGCCATCGGCACGAACAGGAAGCCGGCGACGCCCTTCAGCGCGAACATCGGCACGAAGACGATGCAGATGCAGAGCAGGCTGACGAAGGCCGGGGTGACGATCTGGGCCGCGCCGTCCAGGATGGCGGTCTTGACCTCCTTGCCCTGTTCGAGGTGCCAGTTGATGTTCTCGATGGTCACCGTCGCGTCGTCGACCAGGATGCCGACGGCCAGCGCCAGCCCGCCCAGGGTCATGATGTTCAGGTCTGACCGGCGACCGACAGGCAGGCCAGGGCGGAGAGGATCGCCAGCGGGATCGAGGTGGCGATGATCACCGTCGAGCGCCAGCTGCCCAGGAACAGCAGGATCATCAGGCTGGTGAGGGCGGCGGCGATCAGCCCCCTCCCTGACCACGCCGGAAATGGCCGCCTTGACGAACAGCGACTGGTCGTTGAGCGCCACGATCCGAAGTCCGCCGGCAAGGTCTCCTTCAGCTTCGGCAGGGCGTCCTTGACCCCCTGGACGATGGCCAGCGTCGAGGCGGAGCCGGCCTTCATATGGTGGTCAGCACCGCGCGCGAGCCGTCGACGTGAACGATGCTCTGTTGCGGCGGCGAGCCGTCGCGGACGTGGCCGACGTCGTGGATGTAGATGGTCGCGCCGTTCACCCGACTTGATCGGCAGGTCGTTCAGCTCGTCGATGGTCTCCGCGAGGCCGAGGTCGGTTGACTTGATGGTGTACTGGGAGACGCCGATCTTGACGGTGCCGCCCGGCAGGATCTGGTCCTGGGCGGCGATGGCGTTCTCGACGTCCTGGGCCGACAGGCCCTTGGCCTGCAGGGCCTGGGGATTGAGGTCGATCTGCACTTCCCGCACCCGGCCGCCGTAGGCGTAGGGGATCGCGGCGCCGGGGATCGAGCCCAGGGCCGGGCGGATGAAGTTCTGGGTCAGGTCGAGGACCTGCTGTTCCGACAGGGTCTTGCTGGAGGTGGCCAACTGCAGGATCGGCACCGTCGAGGCGCTGTAGTTCAGGATCAGCGGCGGGGTGATGCCCGGCGGCATCTGCTTCAGCACGGTCTGGGAGATCGAGGTGACCTGGGCGGTCGCGGTGCGGATGTCGACGTTCGGCCTGGAAGTAGATCTTCACGATGCCGATCCCCGGCAGGGACTGGCTTTCGATGTGCTCGATGTCGTTGACGGTGGTGGTGAGCACCCGTCGTAGGGCGTGAT
The DNA here is from genome assembly GCA_037201645.1 of Caulobacteraceae bacterium. Classification (GTDB taxonomy): domain Bacteria; phylum Pseudomonadota; class Alphaproteobacteria; order Caulobacterales; family Caulobacteraceae; genus JANWHQ01. The sequence goes on along the minus strand of JBBCHF010000001.1, from coordinate 21,560 downwards.
GATGCGGCCGGACATGTCGTCCGGCGACAGGCCGGTGTACTGGAACGCCACCCCGATCACGGCACGCGAATGTCGGGGAAGATGTCGGTGGGCGTCCCTCGCCGCCGCCAGGGCGCCGCCGATCAGGATCAAGATGGCCAGGACGATGAAGGTGTATGGCCGCTGCAACGCAACGCGAACGAGCCAGATCATGCGGTTCGGCTTTCCTTATTGCGTTGGGGCCGGGGCGGCCGTGGTCGGCCTGCGCCCGAGAAGACTGGTCTCGCGCGCACTCCGCCGCGTGGGTGGGGGGGAGCGGCGGGGCGCGCGCGAGACAGCACAGACTGAGCTGTACGGCGCCCCCTTTAGGCCTCGGCGGCTAAACGGCGGCGTGCGCCAGGATGAAGAGATTTTTCATCTTCGTCCCGCCGGCGGTTTCGGGCGCCCGGAAGACGTAGCCGTGACCGGCGACGGTGACGATCATCGGCAGCGGCGACAGGGTGCGAAGCCTGCGCCTGAGCCGCGAGACGACGGCGCGCACCAGCTCGGGCTGGGGTTCGGAGGCCTCGCCCCAGGCGTTCTCCTGCAGGCGTTCAACCCCGATCACCTCGCCGGGATGCGCCATCAGGTGCTCGAGCAGGCGGAACTCGCGCGGCGGCAGCGGAAGCGTGACGCCGCCCAGCCGCACGGATCGCTCGGACGCGGTCAACTCGATGGCGTCCCCGCCCTGGTCCGTCGCCTTGCGATGCATCAGCCGCGCCAGGGCCCTCCAGCCGCGCCTCCACCTCGATGAACTGCAGGGGACGCACGAAACAGGCATCGGCGCCCGGACTTGAGCATGTCCGCGTGCCGCCCTTCGTCGCCCGCGGCGTAGATCACGAGCAGCAAGGCGCCGGGCGCCGCCCGCGCGTACCGCGACGCCCAGCCGGCGGGCGGCGCCGTCCAGTCCAGGATGATGCCGCCGTAGTCCCCGCCGCTCGCCATGGCCAGGCCGTCGGCAGGCTCGGCGGCGATCTCGACCACATGACCGACCTCGCGCAGCGCCTTGACCAGATAGGCGTCAAGGAATGATCCGTCGCGTAGAGCAGGTGCATGCCGGTCAGAAGCCCGCGTCGGCGGGCCAGCAGTCCATCGTCACCTTCAGTCCCGGACGGGCGTCGCCGAGGGACAGGGCGAAGCCGTGCAGGCGGGTCACGGCTGCGACGATGCTGAGGGCCGAGGCCCGAGCCCGGCGTCTCCGTCCGCTGCGGCCGCGATAGAACCGTTCGAGCACCGCGTCGCGTTCGCCCTCGTCCACGCCTGGCCCTGTGTCGGTGATCTCCAGACGGGGGCCCGAGGCCATGTTGCTCAGGCGCAGCCTCACCTCGCCGCCATTAGGCGTGAACTTCACCGCATTGCCCAGAAGATTGCTCAGGGCCTCGAACAGAAGCTCCCGGTCGGCAGGGATCTCGCACCCGGCCTCGGTCTGCACCGTCAGATGCAGGCCATGCTCCTCCGCCAGGGGCTCGTAGAGTTCGCCGATCTCCTCGACCAGCCGATCCAGCCGCACCGGCGAGAAGCCGGCGCGCCGCTCACGACGGTCGATCTCCGAAATCCGCTGCAGGGCCCGGAAACGGACCAGCAGGGCGTCGGTCTCGGCCAGGGCCTGGGCGAGCATCAGGCCTTGGGGATCGCCCTCGGCGAACGGGGTCTGGACGCGATAGAGCAGGGCGCGCAGCCGGGTCAGCGGGGTGCGAAGGTCGTGGGCCACGTTGTCGCCAACGCTCTTGACGGCCCAGAGCAGCCGTTCGACCTCGTCCATCATCCGGTTGGTGATGCCGGCGAGCATGTCGATCTCGTCGCGGACGCCCCGAGACGGGCAGACGCGCGCTGAGGTCGCCGTCCAATATGGGCAGGCTCGCCGCCTGGACGTGACGGATGCGGCGCAGCGGGCCGAGGCTGAGCGCGGCCCCAAGCGCCAGTCCCATGACGATGATCAGGGCGCCGCTCCACAACAGCGACTGCAGGATGATGCCGCGCAGGCCCGCCAGGACCTTGGCGTCGAAACCCACGAACAGGATGTCGCCCGACGAAAGCCGTCCGGCCAATCCCCGGGCGCCGGGCTGGAAGCCGTGCTCGTGCAACTCACGGGGAACGCCGTCGAGCGGCGCGCCCGCGGGCAGATGACGGACGTTGCCGGCGATCCAGGCGCCTTGAGGGTCGAACAGGCCGTAGAAGTTGACGTTGCGGACGTCCTGCGCCTCGGCGTCGCGGACAGCCTGCGGCAGCCGCCGGACAGGAATCGACTGCAGGCATGGGCCTGGCCGATGACAATCAGGTCCATCTGGCGGGTCAGGTAGCCGGCTGCGCTCCAGTAGATCAGCCCCAAGAGGGCGACCACGCCGGCGGCGAACACTGCGCCATAGACCAGCGTCAGGCGGAAGGTGGTGGTGCGCCAGAGCTCAGGGCGTCGCACTGAGAACATATCCAGAGCCCCGGATGGTCTTGATCATCGGCGTGAAGCCCGTGGTGTCGACCTTGCGGCGCAGGCGGCCGATGTGAACGTCGATCAGGTTGGTGCCGGGGTCGAAGTGGTAGCCCCAGATCGCCTCGAAGATCATGGTCCGCGTCAGCACCTGGCCGGCGTTGCGCATCAATGAATTCCAGCAGCTTGAACTCGGTGGGCAGCAGGCCGACTTGACGGCCGCCGCGGCGGGCCTCGCGGGTGATCAGGTCCAACTCCAGGTCCTGGGCGCGCAGGATCGACTGGCGGGGGCCGGCATTCTGGCGGCGCAGCAGCACCTCCAGCCGCGCGGCCATCTCCTCTGACGCGAAGGGCTTGGTCATGTAGTCGTCGCCGCCGGCCCGGAGGCCCCGCACCCGCTCGTCGACCTCGGTCAGGGCGCTGATCATCAGCACCGGGATGTCGATGCCGCTGCTGCGCATGACGCTGACGATGGTCAGGCCGTCGACGTTGGGCAGCATGCGGTCGAGCGTCACCGCGTCAAAGCGGTCGCTCACCGCCCGCACCAGACCTTCGCGGCCGTCGGCCACCCATTCGACGTCGAAGCCGTGCCGGGTCAGTTCCGAGACGATCTCATGCGCCGTGGTTTCGTCGTCCTCTATGGCGAGAATGCGCGTCATGCGTCGGCTCTGGCGGGGTCGAGGTCGGCAATATAGTCGCCCCCCCCGCTTCCGACCCAACCAAAGGCTATCCAAGGCCGCCGGCATCTGGCTTGGCGCCCGTTTTCGGATCCGGCAATGGCTCGGGCGCCTTCGTGGGCAAATAGGCCGCCTGCAACAGGTCGGGTAGCGCCTCCAGGAAGGCGGCAAGGACCCAGATCTGACCGTCGGACAGGGTCGTGCGCCACCTGCCAGTCGGGCATCGGCCCATCAACGTCGGATATCTTGCCGACTGCGCCGCGCTTGGTTGCGCGGGAAGGCTCTCCGGTCGCCGGGTCCGTCTTGGTGTCCGGAGTCTTGGTGGACCATGCGCTGCCCGCCGGCTCGGTCGCCGGCCGGGGCGGGCGGCCCAAGGGTTGCTGGTTCTCATGTTCGTTTGTTCCGCGGTCGCGCCGCGTCGTCCGATTGCCGGGCCATGTTTCCTCCGATCCAGCTACCGCCTCGATCGGGCGGGCGATGGGTCAACGCGCCCGGACGCATTTGGCGCCCTGGCCGAGGGCGCTGCTAAGACTCGGCCATGGCCGGCGCCAGCCGCCAGGATGGGGTCTGCGCTGCGGGCGAAGGCTCGAAGCCGTCGAGACTGGAGGCATCGTCAGCCCGCGCCGCCGTGACGGCCGCGGCGCCGACCACCACCGGGGCGCGCGCCAGCCGCGACGCCTGCAGCTCGGCCGCCGAATCGAGGGGCGCGCCCCACGACCACCAGGCACATGGCCCGGCCTTCGCCAGCCAGCCCGGCCAGCGCCTCGCCGTAATCGACCCCGACCCGCCAGCGACGCCGCATAGTCGTGGCCGAACAGGTCCGGCGCCACGGACGGCCACTCCCTCGCCAGGGCCTTGGCGCAGTCGAGCGCCGAACCCGCGACGCCCTCGGCCGGTCCGGTCAGGCGAAGACCGCCACCACGCCGTCGCCGACGTATTTCAGCACGGCGCCGCCACGGCGAACACCCGTTCCTCGACGAAGGCGTGATAGGCGCGAAGGGCGCTGGCCACCTCGCCGGCCTCGGTCCGCGCAGCCCAGGCGGTGAAACCCACAAGATCGCAGTCGATGGCCGCGACGAGACGGAGGCGGGCGCCGCCCGCGTCGCGCGAGCTGAGCAGGGCGTCGACCACCGAGGATGAAAAATGCGCCGCAAGCGCGCCGCGTGGCGCTCCGCTGCGGCCCTCGCCAACGCCCGCATGCGGTGAGCGGCGACGCCCAGGACCGCCGTACAGCCGGCGATGACGGCGAATTGCAGCGCCAGGGCGTCGAGGCTGAAGAAATGCGGCTGGGTGACCGCCTCCAGATAGGAGAGCAGGTCGGATAGTTGTCGTCGTTGATCTGGAACTTGGTCACGGTGGTCGGGTCGGCGCGGGTGAGGGCCGCGGCCAGTCCCCAGGCGGCCGCCACGCAGCCGCCGGCCCACCAGACGGCGAGCGGCCGCACTGTGGCGGCGTTCACCGTGATGACCGCGAGCAGGCAGATCAGGCCCGGGCTGGCGAAGACCAGCGGCGCCGGCAGGCGCGGCCCCAACGGGTCGCCGGCGAAGACGGCGACGGTGACGATCCCGACCTCGCCGGCGATCAGCAGCAGGCGCAGGGCGGTCGCGGCCGGGCCGTCGACGAGCCGGGTCTGCGCCCAGCCCAGGGCCGTCACGGCGGCGCCGGCCAGGAGGGCGAAGGCGGCGGGGACGACTCCGAAGCAGACGAGGACGATCGCGGCGATGGCTAGGGCGACCCCGGCGCGCGCCAGGACGGACCGGTCCAGCGCCGTCCGGCCGGAAACGGCGGCGGACGCCGTCACGGCCGCAGCGCCCAGACGGAGACGGTGTCGGCGAACCCCCGGACCGCGGTGACCCCGGCGTCGTCGAGGCGGGGATCTTCGGTCTCGCCGCCGGACTGGATCTGGTGGACGAAATCGGCGGTGGCCAAGCCGCCGCCGCCCCGCGCGCGCGCCGCATCGAGCATCCGCCGCGCCAGATTCACGCTATCGCCGACCACGCCGAAGGCCTTCTGGCGGTCGCTGCCGATCTCGCCCGAGATCACCTGTCCGAAATGCAGGCCGACGACGACGGGACGAAGGCTTCCCCCCTGGGCCAGCAGCGCCCGCGCGCAGCGGAGCGCGGCGAGGGCCGGCGGCGGCGCGTCGGCCCCGTCGTCGGCGGGTAACACGCCAAAGACGGCCATGACCCTGGCGGCCTGAAGTCGCCTGGTTCGCCGGTGATCCCTGGATGAGCGGCAAGCCGGTCGATCACGCCCCCCGCAACGTCCTGAAGCGGGTGATCGCCGAGGCCGCCAAGCACGGCTGGCAGATGAAGTGCGGCGTCGAATGCGAGTTCTTCCTGATCAATCCCGACGGGACCGCCGTCTCTGACGACGCCGACCGGCAAGCCAAGCCCTGCTACGACCAGTCGGCCCTGATGCGCCGCTACGACGTCATCGCCGAGATCTGCGACGCCATGTTGGAGCTGGGCTGGCGGCCCTACCAGAACGACCACGAGGACGCCAACGGGCCAGTTCGAAATGAACTGGGAATACGACGACGCCCTTGTCACCGCCGACCGGCATTCGTTCTTCAAGTTCATGGCGCGCTCGATCGCCGAGAAGCACGGCCTGCGCGCCACCTTCATGCCCAAGCCGTTCACCTCCCTCACCGGCAACGGCTGCCACACCCACGTTTCGGTATGGAAGGGCGGCAAGAACCTGTTCGAGGACGACGCCGACGAATTGGGCGTCTCCAAGCTCGGCTACAGCTTCGTCGCCGGCGTGATCGGCGCGGCCGAGGCGATGTGCGCGATCACCAACGGCACGGTGAACTCCTACAAGCGGATCAACGCCCCGGTGACCCTCTCCGGTGCGACATGGTCGCCGAACACCGTCACCTATTCCGGCAACAACGCACGCACATGATCCGCATCCCCGAGGCGGGGCGGTTCGAGTTTCGGCTGGCCGACGGAGCCGCCAACCCGTACCTGCTGCAGGCGGCGATCCTGGCGGCGGGGACTGGACGGCATGCTGGGCGCCAAGGACCCGGGCAAGCGCCTCGACATCAACATGTACACCCATGGCCATCTGGTCGAGGGGGTCAAGAAACTGCCGCTGAACCTGCTGGACGCGCTGCGCGCCTTCGAAGGCTCCGAGGTGCTGAAGGCCGGCCTCGGCGCCGAGTTCGTCGGATCTTACCTGAAGCTCAAGTCCGCCGAATGGAACGAATATACGCGCCACCTGACGGAGTGGGAGCGGGGACACCACGCTGGACTGCTGAGGCGGGCCCCGGACCCCATGCACTATTCCTTCCTCAGCCTGGCGGCCAACGCCCTCACCGGCGACAAGGGCTGGAAGCCCGCCTGGCGCGACGCCTCGCCAAAGGCGGCCTACGATGTCGTGATCGTCGGCGGCGGCGGCCACGGCCTGGCCACGGCCTACTATCTCGCCAGGACCTATGGCCTGACCAATATCGCGGTGCTGGAGAAGGGCTGGATCGGCTCCGGCAACGCCGGCCGCAACACCACCATCATCCGCTCAAACTACCGCGAGCCCGGCAACCAGGTGTTCTATGAGCACTCGATGCGGCTCTGGGAGGGGCTGGAGCAGGAGCTGAACTACAATGTCATGGTCAGCCAGCGCGGCGTCCTGAACCTCTGCCATTCCGACGCCCAGCGCGACGCCTACGCCCGCCGCGGCAACGCCATGCGCCTGCACGACGCCGACGCCGAGCTGCTCGATGTCGAGGGGGTGCGCAAGCTCGCCCCCCTTCCTCGAATTCGACGACGCCCGCTTCCCGATCAGGGGCGGCCTGCTGCAGCCGCGCGGCGGCACCGCGCGCCATGACCGCCGTGGTCTGGGGCTATGCCCGTGGGGCGGACATGCGGGGCGTCGACATAGTGCAGAATTGCGAGGTCACGGGCGTCCGCATCGAAGGCGGCCGGGTGCAGGGCGTGGAGACCACCCGCGGCTTCATCGGCGCCGGCAAGGTGGGCCTGTCGGTCGCCGGCAACTCCTCGCGGCTGGGGGGCCATGGCGGGGCTCAGGCTGCCGATCGAGAGCTGCGTGCTGCAGGCCATGGTCACCGAGGGGATCAAGCCCTTGCTGCCGGGCGTGATCACCTTCGGCGCCGGCCATTTCTACATCAGCCAGTCGGACAAGGGCGGCCTGGTCTTCGGCGGCGACATCGACGCCTACAATTCCTACGCCCAGCGCGGCGGCCTGCCGGTGATCGAGGATGTCTGCGAGGGCGGCATGGCGATCATGCCGATGATCGGACGCCTGCGCGTGCTGCGCAGCTGGGGCGGCGTCGTCGACATGACCATGGACGGCTCGCCGATCATCGACCGGACGCCCGTCGAGGGTCTCTATTTCAACGGCGGCTGGTGCTACGGCGGCTTCAAGGCCACGCCGGGCGCCGGCGCCTGCTTCGCCCACCTGATCGCCCGCGACGCGCCTCATGCCACGGCGGCGGCCTATCGCCTCGACCGCTTCGCCACCGGCCATCTCATCGACGAGAACGGCCTGGGCGCCCAGGCCAACCTGCATTGAGGGCGCCATGCGGCTGACCTGTCCGTTCTGCGGAGACCGCGACGCCGAGGAGTTCTCGATCCTGGGCGAGGCCGCCCCGCCGCGTCCCGATCCGGGCGCCCCCGACGCCGAGGCCCGCTTCGTCGACTATGTCTATCTGCGCGACAAACCCGGCCGGGCCGCACCGCGAACACTGGTATCACGCCTCCGGCTGCCGGCGGTGGCTGCTGGTGGTGCGCGACACCCGCACCCACGAGATCCTGTCCACCGCCCTGGCGGCGTCATGAGCGCGCCTGGAGGGCCCGGCCGCCTGCCTACGGGCGGCCTGATCGATCGCGACCGGCCGCTGAACTTCCGCTTCGACGGGCGGTCGATGCAGGGGTTCGCCGGCGACACCCTCGCTTCGGCGCTGCTGGCCAACGGCGTCGGCCTGGTCGGACGCTCGTTCAAATACCATCGGCCGCGGGGCGTGATGACGGCGGGGGTCCGAGGAGCCCAGCGCCCTGGTCGAGCTCCGGACCGGCGCCCGGCGCGAGCCCAACACCAAGGCCACAACCATCGAGCTCTATGAAGGGCTGGAGGCCTCGAGCCAGAATCGCTGGCCATCGCTGGACCTCGACCTGATGTCCGCAACCTCGCTGGCCGCGCCGATGCTGACGGCGGGCTTCTACTACAAGACCTTCATGTGGCCGGCGGCCTCTGGGAGAAGGTCTACGAGCCCTTGATCCGGCGGGCGGCGGGGCTCGGCCGCGCCAGCGGCCAGCCCGATCCTGACGCCTATGAGAAGACCCACGCTTTCTGCGATCTGCTGGTCGCGGGCGCCGGTCCCGCCGGCCTGATGGCGGCGCTGACCGCAGCGCGCGCTGGGGCGCGGGTGATCCTGTGTGAGGACGACGCCCGCCTGGGCGGCCGTCTGCTGTCGGAGCGGTTCGTGGTCGCTGCGCGGCCGGCGATCGACTGGATCGCCGGCGTTGAGGCCGAGCTGCGTTCGCTGCCGGGCGTGACCATCCTGCCGCGCACTGCGGTCTTCGCTGTCTATGACGGCGGGACCTATGCGGCGCTCGAACGGGTCTGCGACCACCTGCTGGCGCCGCCGGGCGCATCTGCCGCGCCAGCGCTTGTGGAAGATTGTCGCCCGCCAGGTCGTGGTGGCCACGGGCGCGCTCGAGCGGCCGATCGCCTTCGGCGGCAACGACCGGCCGGGCGTCATGCTGGCGTCGGCCGTGCGGACCTATCTGAACCGCTTCGGCGTGACGCCGGCCCAGTCCCTCAGCGTCTTTACCTGCACCGACGACGGCTGGGCGACAGCGGCCGACCTGCAGGCCTCGGGCGTTGCGGTGACGCCGTGATCGATCCGCGGCCGGATGTCGCGGAATCGCTCAGGACCATGGCCGAGTGGGCCGGCGCGAGGGTGCTGCTGGGCGCCGAGGTGGCCCGTGCGCGCGGCGGCGCCAGGGGAGTCCGGGCGGTCGATGTCCGTCTGGCTGACGGGTCGTCGCAGACTGTGCGCACCGAAGGACTGGCCGTCTCCGGCGGCTTCAATCCGGCGCTGGGCCTCACCTCGCACCTCGGCGGCCGGCCGCGCTGGTCGGACGAGGCGGCCGCCTTCCTGCCAGGCGAACTTCCACCGGGGATGAGTGTGGCGGGCGCGGTCGCCGGCGCCTTCACCCCCTGCAACAGGCGCTGGCGGCGGGGGCGGAGGCCGGCGCGCGGGCGGCGGACGCCCTCGGCTTCGCCGCGGTGGCGGCGGCGCCCAAGGCCAGCGAGGAATCCTCCGCGCTCCAGCCCTTCTGGCGGTCGCGGCGATCACGCGGCAAGGCGTTTGTCGATTTCCAGAACGACGTCACCGACAGGGACGTCGAAATCGCGGCGCGCGAGGGCTTCCGGTCGCTCGAGCACCTTAAGCGCTACACCACCCTCGGCATGGCCACCGACCAGGGCAAGACCAGCGCCATCCTGGGTCAGGCGATCATGGGCGAACTCACCGGCCGCACGCTCGCCGAAGGCGGGACCCCCATCGCCCGGCGGCCCGACATCCCCGTGGCCATCGGCGCCCTGGCCGGGCCCCATCGCGGCCGGCATTTCCGCCCCTGTCGCCTCACCGCCGCCCACGACTGGGCCAGCGAACAGGGCGCGGTGTTCACCGAGACCGGCCAGTGGCTGCGTGCACAGTGGTTCCCGCGCCCGGGCGAAGGCGGACTGGCTGGCGAGCGCCTCGCGGGAGGCGTCGACGGTCCGCGGCGCGGTCGGCGTCACCGACGTCTCGACCCTCGGCAAGATCGACATCCAGGGCGCTGACGCCGCGGCGTTCCTGGACCGCGTCTACATCAACACCTTCTCCAACCTGGCGGTGGGCAAGGCGCGATACGGCGTGATGCTGCGCGAAGACGGCTTCGTCATGGACGACGGCACGACGTCCCGGCTCGGCGACGAGCACTTCCTGATGACCACCACCACGCTCAACGCCGCGAGGGTGATGCAACACCTGGAATATTGCCATCAGTGTGCTGTGGCCGGAACTCGACGTGCAGATGGTCTCGGTCACCGAGCAGTGGGCGCAGTACGCCATCGCCGGGCCGCGGTCGCGCGATGTCGTGGCCGCCCTGGGCGGACCAGGTTTCGATCTCTCCAACGACGCCATCCCCTATATGGCCGCCGCGCCCCCTGACCGTCTGCGGCGGGACGCCCGCGCGGCTGTTCCGGGTCTCGTTCTCGGGCGAACTGGCCTATGAGCTGGCGGTTGCGGCCCGCCGGGCGAGGCCTTGATCCGGGCCATCGTAGACGCCGGCCGCCCGTTCGGCATCGCGCCCTACGGCAGCGAGGCCCTCGCCATATTGCGCATCGAGAAGGGCCACGCCGCCGGCGCCGAGCTCAACGGCCAGACCACCGCCCGCGGACCTGGGGCTCGGGCGGATGATGTCGTCCAAAAAGGACTGCATCGGGCGGGTGATGGCCGGCCGGCCGGGCCTGGTGGATCCCGAGCGCCCGACGCTGGTCGGATTCAAGCCCGTCGACCGCTCGCAGCGCCTGCGGGCCGGCGCCCATTTCCTGCCGCTCGGCGCCAAGGCCACGGCGGACAATGACGAGGGTCACATGACCTCCGTCGCCTTCTCCCCCGCGCTCGGCGCCTGGATCGGCCTCGGCCTGCTGAAGCGCGGTCCGTCGCGCCACGGCGAGCGCGTGCGGGCCTATGATCCAGTCCGCCAGGGCGATGTCGAGGTCGAGGTCTGCCCGCCGGTGTTCGTCGATCCGGAAGGGGTGCGGCTGCGTGGCTGACCCCCCCTCCAAGATCCCCGTGGTGAGCCTGAGCCTGGTCGACGAAATCCAGATCCTCAGCATCGCCGCCCGCCGCGGCAAGGCGGGCGAGCTCAAGGACCGCCTGCGATCCCTGCTCCAGATCGAACCGCCCGAGGGTCCCCGCCGGGGCTGGGCGGAGGGCGTCTCCCTGCTCGGCGGTCGGCCCAGACCGCTGGCTGGCCGTGCGCGAGGGCGTCTCGCCGCCGCTGACCGCCCTGGAACTGGAGCTCGCTGGACTCGCCGCGGTATGCGATCAGGGCGACGCCTATGCCGTGTTCGCCGTCACCGGCCCCGCCGCCCGCCGCGTCCTGGCCAAGGGGGTTCCCGTCGACATCGATCCTGCGGTGTTCGGCCTGGACTCCTCCGCCGCGACCCTGGTCGCCCACATGGGCGTGAACCTCTGGCGTGCGGACGACGGCTTCCGCATCGCGGTGTTCCGCAGCTACGCCGAGAGCTTCCGGCATTGGCTTGAAGGCGCGGCCGCCGAGTTCTTGACCGCGCCTGGCTGACCCGTCCGGCATTGCTGCGGGCAATATGCATATTGGAAATGCCAGATTGTCCCGGCGGGGCAGGAGCTTATGGCTGGCGGACCATTTCCCCCGGGACACCGCACATGACCGCGCCGCGCAGACTCAGGCTGGGCTTCATTCTTCACGGCGTCGGCCGTACCTGGGAAGACTGGCGTCATCCCGACCGTGACGTCGGCGCCAGCACCGACTTCGCCCTCTACGCCCGCCAGGCCCAGACCGCCGAACGGGGCAAGTTCGACTTCCTGTCGTGGCCGACAGCCTGTCGATCAATGAGAAGTCCAGCCCCCACTACCTGAACCCGTTTCGAGCCGATCACCATCCTGTCGGCGCTGGCGGCCGTGACCTCGAAGATCGGTCTCGTGGGCACTCTGACGGTCAGCTATTCCGAGCCCTTCAACGTGGCGCGCCAATTCGCCTCGCTGGACCACATCAGCGGCGGCCGCGCCGGTTGGAACGTCGTCACCTCCTGGCTCGGTGAGACCGCCGCCAATTTCAGCAAGACCGAACATCCCGCCCACGACGTCCGCTATCGTATCGCGGCCGAATATCTCGACGTAGTCCAGGGCCTCTGGGACAGCTGGGAGGACGACGCCCACGTCGGCGACAAGCAAAGCGGCGTTTTCGTCGATCCCGACAAAGTTGCACCGCCTCGACCACAGGGGCGAGTTCTTCCAGGTGCGAGGACCGCTCAACATCAAGCGCTCGCGCCAGGGCCAGCCGGTGATCTTCCAGGCCGGCGCCTCCGACGACGGCCGCAACTTCGCCGCCAAGCGGGCGGAGGCGATCTTCGCCGGGCGGCCAGACGTTCGAGGAGAGCCAGGAGTATTATCGGGACGTGAAGGCGAGGGCGCGGGGCTTCGGCCGCAATCCCGACGAGCTTTCCGTACTGCCCGGCATCGGACCGGTCATCGGGTCCACCGAGGCCGAGGTCGAGGTCAAGCAGCGGGAACTGGAGTCGTTGGCTTCGCTGGAGACCGGCCTGGGCATGCTGTCGCGCTCGTTCAGCGATCACGACTTCTCGCGCTACGACCTCGATGGGGCCGTTCCGGACGTCGCGGCCATCGGCCGCAACAGCAACCAGAGCTCGTCCAACCGAATCCTGGCCCAGGTCCGCGCCGAGAACCTCACCCTGCGCCAGATCGCCCAGCGCATCGCCTCGCCGCGCGGCGATTTCGTCGGCACGCCCGAGCAGGTCGCCGACAAGCTGCAGCGCTGGTTCGAGCACCAGGCCGCGGATGGCTATGTGGTCTTCGAAACCCTGCCGGGCCAGTTGGACATCCTGGTCGACCAGGTCGTGCCGATCCTTCAGGCCCGCGGCCTCTTCCACGAGGACTACGAAGGCGAGACCCTTCGCGAGAACCTTGGCCTGCCGTTCCCGGTCAAACCGCCACACCACCGCCCGCAAGGCGCAGAGCGCGGCCTAGGAACCGTCTCGCGCGGCGCGCATCGCCGTCAGGATGGCCTGGGCGGACGGCGTTTCCAGCACCTCCTCCAGCGGCGTCGCGATCCGGCGGCGCCAGTTGGGGCGTTCGCGGTCGGTGCCGGGCAGGTTCACCGCGGTGCGTTCGCCGGCGAGGTCCTCGACCTGGGCCACGGCCAGGACGCTCGGGGTCGCGGCGACATAGGCATGGATGGCGGCCGCCAATTCCGGCGTTAATTCCGGCGTCAGCCCCGTCGCCGGATTGGGCGCCGCGGAGATCAGTTTCGCCTTGATCAGCGCCTCGATCAGCGCGCGCACCCCGGCCTGCCGCTCTTGCCGGGCGGCGTCCGCCTCCGCCGCCGTCATCAGCTTCAGCTCCAGCCGCTCGGCGATGTCGAGCCCGTCCCCACCAGCCGGCCAGCGGCGGCAGGTCGTGGGTGGCGACGCAAAGCCCAGGCCAGGGGCGGATAGGCGGTGGGCGGCTTGAACGCCGGTCCCATCCCGTTCGAACGGCAGCACGCGGTAGCTGAGGACATTTTGCGTAGCCAGGGTCTCGCGCAGGCCATCGGGCACTGTGCCGAGGTCCTCCCCGATCACCAGGCATCGCGCCCGCGTGCTTTCCAGCGCCAGCTCGCCAAGCAGGTCGTCCAGCGGATAGGCGACGTAGGCGCCGTCCGATCCGTCGGCCTCTTCCGGGACCCAGAACAGCCGCGCCAGGCCCATGACATGGTCGATGCGCAGGGCGCCGGCGTGGCGCATGTTGACCCGATAGAGATCGGCCACGCTGCGGTAGGCGTCGGCCCGGAGCCGGTGCGGATCGAAGGGCGGCAACCCCCAGACCTGGCCTTGTGGTCCAGCGGGTCGGGCGGGGCGCCGATCGACACGCCCTGCGCCAGTCGCGATCCTTCCGCCCAGGCCTCGGCGCCGTCGGGCGCGGCGCCCACGGCGAGATCGCGGCAGAAGCCGAGCGCGAGCCCCGACGCCTTGCCGGCCGCCCCGGCCAGCTGCCGTTCGCACAGCCACTGCACATAGTGGTGGAAGCGCAGGACGGTCGTCGTGCGCGGCCGCGAACGCCCGCACACCTGCGCCGTCGGGGTCCTGCAGCTCCGCCGGCCAGCGCCGCCAGCCTTCCCCCGGACGACCTTTCGGCAGATCGCCTGGAAGGTCGAGAAGCGCCGCAGGGGCTCGCCGCCGGCGGCGACGAAGGCGGAAAATTCAGGCGCGGCCTGGAACGCGGCGAAGCCCGCTTCCAGCGCCTGGGCCTTCAGCGCCCAGCGGCCGGATAGTCGACCGCCGCTCCGTCCACGGCGGGCGCCGGTTGGCCGAGGTCGAGGTAGAGCGGCTCCAGGAACCGGCGGTCGGAGGGGGAATAGGGGCTGGCGCGGTCACGCTGGTCATTAGAACAGGGCGTGCAGCGGATTGAGGCCGAGCACGCCCGCGCCCTCGCGCGCCGCCGCCTCGCCGAGCTCGCCCAGGGTGGTGAAGTCGCCGATCCCCTGATCGCCGTGGCGCTTCAGCGCATAGAGCTGGGCCGAGAGGCCAAACAGCCGCCGGCCGCCTTGAACGCCTCCGGCATGTGGCAGGCGCGCGGGGCGATGGTCAGCGCGCCGGCGAGGTCCGGCTGGTCCTCGCGCGCGATTCGATAGCGGCCGGGCGCCAGCGGCGGCAGCTCGAGGCCGAGGGCGTGTCCGCTCCGGCCGTCACGGCCGGTGAATTCGATCACAGGGCAGGTCTCCGGCGTCGCGCGCAGGCGCAGGACCTGACCATCCTCACCCTTGACGGTCACCCAGGTGCGCGGCCCTGATGCGCCGGCGCCGAACCCCAGCCTGACCCGCGCGGGTTCCCCAGTGCGCCGCACCAGCACATGGGGCAGGGGCCGTCGGTCCTGATCCTCCGCGAGGCCGTGCAGCGACTCCAGCGCCTGCTGCGACGTATCGGCGGGCAGCCGCATGGCGGCAAGGAGCGACCGCTGGGTATCGGGACTGACCGGGTGGCGCTCGCCGTCGACGCTCCACCAGTCCGGCGCGATGCCGGCCGCTTCGGCGAGGCTGGCGAGGATCACGGGATCGACCCCGCGTGGACGACGGCCGGGCGCGGGAGTTTCGGCCAGGACGACCACCGATCGCGAGGCGACCGCCACGGCGGCGTCGCCCGCCGCACCGGTCCGGGCGTCGTCGTCGCTGTCGGCCAACATGGTCCAGGCGAAGCCGTCGCGGGTTCGGGCAGGACCACGTCGATCGGCTGCGGCCCGCGATGGACCACCACCGCCGCCCGGTCCAGGCCCGCGCCGGCGGGCTCGGCCAGGACCATGACCAGGGTCTGGCCCTTGGGGTCGTCCCATTCGGCGGGCGCGAGCGGCGCGCCATCGGCCTTGCGCCAGGCGACGTCGGGATAGAGGCCGGACCCTTCCGCCTCGCCGTCCAGGAAGCGGTCGGCGCGCAGGGCCGGATGGTCGCGCCGGATCTGGACCAGCCGGGCGGTGAAGGCCGCGAGGACTGCCGTCGGCGCGGACCCAGTCGAGCCAGCCGATGGCGTTGTCCTGGGCGTAGGCGTTGTTGTTGCCGCCCTGGCTGTGGCCGAGTTCGGCGCCCATGGCCAGCATCGGCGTCCCGCGCGAGAGCAACAGGGTCGCGAGCAAGGCCCGCTGGTCGTTCAGCCGCGCCCGCAGGATCGCCGGATCGTCGGTGGGCCCTTCGACGCCGTTGTTCCAGAGCGGTTGTCGTCCGTCCCGTCGCGGTTGTCCTCGCCGTTGGCGAGATTGCGCTTGGCGGTGAAGGCGACGAGGTCGGCGAGGGTGAAGCCGTCGTGGGAGACCCACGAAGTTGACGCTTCGCGTGGGCCGTCGCTGCGCGAAGACGTCCTCAGACCCAGCCAGCCGGCGCGCCAGTCCCGCCCAGGGACGCCGCATCGCCCCGCCAGAAGCCGCGGACGGCGTCGCCGGAAGTGGTCGTTCCATTCGCCCCAGGCCGGGGGAAAGCGGCCGAGCTGGTAGCCGCCCGGCGCGCAGTCCCAGGGCTCGGCGATCAGCTTCAGGCCCCGCAGCTCCGGGTCCTGGTCGATGGCTGCGAGCAGCGGCGCCTGGGGATCGAAGCCGTCGGGACGGCGGCCCAGGACGGTGGCCAGGTCGAAGCGGAAGCCCCCCCATGCCCCCCAGCCGGCGCCAGGCGCGCAGGGCGTCCCATGACCAGGCGCACCCGATGGGCCCGGTCCAGCGCGAGGGTGTCGCCGGTGCCGGCGTCGTCGACGTAGTCGGCCAGATTGCCCGGCCGCAGGCGATAGTAGTCGGCGTTGTCGAGGCCCTTCAGCGACAGGACGGGGCCCAGCGCATCGCACTCGCCCGAATGGTTGACCACCACGTCGAGCAAGGTCTCGATGCCGGCGTCGGCCAGGGCCCGGGTGGACGCTCGCACCTCGGCCCAGCCGCCGGGCGCCAGTCGCGGATCGGGCGCCATGAAGGCGACGGGGTTGTAGCCCCAGTAGTTGGTCAGGCCGAATTTCTGCAGATGCCGCTCGTCGACCCAGGCGGCCGCCGGCAGCAACTCGACGGTGGTGACGCCCAGCCGCTTCAGATGATCGATGGCGACGGGAATGGGCGAGGCCGGCGAAGGTGCCGCGCAGCGCTTCCGGAATGCCGGGGTGGGTGCGGGTGAAGCCGCGCACATGCAGCTCATAGATCACCGTCTCGCCCCAGGGGATGGCGGGCGTCGCGGGCGGGAGATCCAGCGACGGGGCGACAACGATCGCCTTGGGCATGGCCGGGGCGCTGTCGGTCTCGTCGAACGAGTCCCCGCCCTTGGGGTCGTCGTGGTCGAAGCCGAACATCGTCGGATGCAGGACGAAGGGGCGGTCAATCGCCAGGGCGTAGGGGTCCACCAGCAGCTTGTTCGGATTGAACCTCTGGCCCTCGGCCGGCGCGAACCGGCCATGGGCGCGCAGGCCGTAGCGCGCGCCCTCCGCCACGCCCTCGATATGGCCATGGAACACCGGCCCGGTGCGTCCAGGCAGACGGATGCGTTCGATCTCGGCGGCCCCCGCGGCGTCGAACAGGCAGAGATCGATGGCCTCGGCGTGGGCGGAATAGACCGCGACATTGATCCCGCCGGGGGTCAGGCTGACGCCGAGCGGCTCCGGCGAGCCTTCGGCGACGCGGGCCGCGGGATCGGAGGGCGCCACGTCAGGCCGCGCGGTCGGCGACGAGGCCGCGGTAGAGCTCCGCGTAGAGCTTCGCCGGCGAACGCCAGGAAACGTCGGTCGCCATGCCGTTGGCCTGCAGCCGCCGCCAGACCGTGGGATCGCGGTAGAGGACGGCGGTGCGGCGGATGGCGTTCTCAAGCATCGGCGTGCTGACGGGGGCGAACTGCACCCCGGTGCTCGCGCCGGCCGCCAGCGACATCGGCCCGGCGTCGATCACCGTGTCGCTCAGCCCCCCGACCCGCGCCACCACCGGCACGGCGCCATAGCGCAGGCCGCACAGCTGCGTCAGGCCCGCAGGGCTCGAATCGCGACGGGACCAGGAGGGCGTCGGCGCCCGCCTGGACGGTGTGGGCCAGATCCTCGTCGTAGGTGAAGGCGCAGCCGATGCGCCCCGGGTTGGCCGCGGCCGCGGCGGCGAAGCCTGCCTGCAGGCCCGGATCGCCCGAGCCCAGCAGGGCGAGCTGGGCGCCCTCGGCGAGCAGCACGGGCAGGGCCTCCAGCAGCAGGTCCAGCCCTTTCTGCCAGCTCAGCCGGCTGACCACGGCGAACAGCAGGGCTTCGGCGTCGTGTTCGAGGCCGAAGTACGTCTGCAGGCGGGCTTTGTCGACGATGCGCGGCGTGAGGTCGGCGGCGTCGTAGCGGGCGGCGATGCGGCTGTCCGCGCCTGGATCCCAGACCTTGACGTCGATGCCGTTGAGGATGCCGCGCAGGCGGTCGGCTCGGCTGCGGAGCAGGCCGTCCATCCCCATGCCGCCTTCCGGCGTACAGATCTCCGCGGCATAGGTCGGCGAGACGGTGGTGATCCGGTCGGCCAGCCGCAGTCCCGCCTTCAGGAAGCCGATATCACCGTAGTATTCGACACCGTCGGCGGTGAAGGATGTCGCCGGCAGGCGCAGCGCGGCCAGCAGCCGCCGATCGAACTGGCCCTGGAAGGCCAGGTTGTGCACGGTCATCACCACGCCCGGGCGCGGCCCGCCGTCATAGGCCAGATAGGCCGCGGTCAGCCCCGCCTGCCAATCGTGGGCGTGGACGACGTTGGGGGCGTAGGCCGGCAGCAGCCCGCCGCCGAGGTCGGCGCCGGCGCGGGCCAGGGCGGCGAAGCGGGTCGCGTTGTCCGGCCAGTCGCGGCCGTCCAGGCCGGCGTAGGGGCCGCCGGGCCGGTTGAACAGGTGCGGCGCATCGAGCACGAACAGGTCCAGGCCCGCCCTCCGGCACGACAGCAGCCGGGCCGGGCCCCCGAAATGGTCGGCGAAGGCATGGACGACCTCGGCGCTACGCAGGCCTTTGGTCACGGCGGGGTAGCCAGGAACCAGGGTGCGGACCCGCACGGTCTCGGGCTTCAGGGCGGCGGGCAGGGCGCCGGTTACGTCGGCCAGGCCGCCCGTCTTGATCAGCGGATAGATTTCCGAGGCGACGGAGAGAACGTCGGTCTGCGTCATACGCCCAGCTGGTCGATCATCTTCTGGGTGATCAGGCAGACCCCGCCTTCCGAGCGGCGGAAGCGCTGGCCGTCGATCACGGGATCGTCGCCCACGATCAGGCCCTCGGGGATGCGCACGCCGCGGTCGACGATGACGTTCCTGAGCCGCACCGAGCGACCGATCTCCACCCCCGGCAGCACCACCCCCAGCTCCACGGCGCTGTAGGAATTGATGCGCACGTCGTTGAACAGCAGCGATCGCCAGACCGAGGCGCCGGACACCACGCAGCCGCCGGCGACCAGCGAGGCGGTGGCGGCCCCGCGCCGGCCCGGATGGTCGTGGACGAACTTGGCCGGCGCGTTCATCTCGCTGTAGGTCCACACCGGCCAGGTGCGATCGTAGAGGTCGAGGTCCGGCACCACCTCGGTCAGGTCGATGTTGGCGGCGAAATAGCTGTCGATGGTCCCCACGTCGCGCCAATAGGCCGGGCCGCCGGGGGTCGAGCGGATGCAGGAACGGCTGAAACGGGTGGGCCACCGCCTTGCCCAGCTTCACCAGCCTGGGGATGATGTCCTTGCCGAAGTCGTGGCTGGAGTCGGGGTCGGCCGCGTCGCGCCGCAGCTCGTCGGCGAGGAACTTGGTGTCAAAGACATAGATGCCCATGCTGGCCAGCGACCGTTCCGGATCGTGCGGCATGGCCGGCGGGTCGAGGGGCTTTTCCACGAAGTCCAGGATACGATCCTGGGCGTCCACGTGCATGACCCCGAAGCCGGAGGCCTCCCTGCGGGACACCTCGATACAGGCGACGGTCACGTCGGCCCCCTGCTCGACGTGTTGCTGCAGCATCGGCTCGTAGTCCATCTTGTAGACGTGATCGCCCGCCAGCACGATCACGAAGCGGGTCTGGTACTCCTGCACGATGTCCAGGTTCTGGAACACCGCGTCGGCGGTGCCGAGGTACCACTTCTCCTCGGAGACCCGTTGGCTGGCCGGCAATATGTCGAAGGTCTCGTTGCGCTCGGGGCGGAAGAAGTTCCAGCCGCGCTGCAGATGCCGGATCAGGCTGTGGGCCTTGTACTGCGTGGCCACGGCGATGCGTCGGATGCCCGAGTTCAGGGCGTTGGACAGGGCGAAGTCGATGATGCGGAATTTGCCCCCGAAGAACACCGCCGGCTTGGCGCGGACGTCGGTCAGCTCCAGCAGCCGGCTGCCGCGGCCGCCGGCCAGCACATAGGCCATCGCCTGGCGCGAGAGCGGGCCGCTGGGATTGCGCGTGTTCGTCATGTCGGTCTTTCCACCCGCGGGCGTTTGACCCTAACGCGATCAGGCATCTGTTTGGCGACGGAAATAGAGGGTGGACAAGGGGGGCAGCACGATTTCGGCGGACGCATCCAAACCATGCGCCGGGACGGGGCTTGCGACGACCTCGCCGAAGTTGCCCATGCCTGAGCCCCCGTACTCGCGGGCGTCCGAGTTGAACACCTCGCGCCAGCGCCCGGGACCCGGCAGGCCGAGGCGATAGCCACTGCGCGGCACGGGGGTGAAGTTGCAGACCACGGCGATCGGCGCATCGCCCGGCGCGCCGAACCGCAGCCAGGCGGCCACCGACTGGTGAGCGTCGTCGACCACGATCCAGCGGAAGCCCTCGCCCTCGCAATCGCGGACATAGAGGGCCGGGTTGTCGCGGTAGAGCCGGTTCAGGTCGCGGACCAAGGTCCTGACTCCTTCGTGCGCCGGCGCATCCAGCAGGCCCCAGTCGAGCTGGGACGAGAAATCCCATTCGCGCCGCTGGGCGAACTCCTGGCCCATGAACAGCAGCTTCTTGCCGGGATAGCCCCACATGAAGCCGTAGTAGGCGCGGACGTTTGCAAATCGCCGCCAGTCGTCGCCGGGCATGCGGGCGAGGATCGAGCCTTTGCCGTGCACCACTTCGTCGTGGGACAGGGGCAGGACGAAGTTCTCGCTGAAGGCATAGAGCAGGCCGAAGGTCAGCTTGTCGTGGTGATAGCGGCGATGGACGGGGTCCTCGGCCATGTAGGCCAGGGTGTCGTTCATCCAGCCCATGTTCCATTTGAAGCCGAAGCCAAGGCCGCCGACGTCGGTCGGCAGGGTGACGCCTGGCCAGCTGGTGGACTCCTCGGCGATGGTGATCGCGCCAGGACGCTGGCCATAGACCAGGACGTTGAGCTGCTTGAGGAAGGCCTCGGCCTCGCGGTTCTCGCGGCCGCCCTCGACGTTGGGCAGCCATTCGCCGGCTTTGCGCGAGTAGTCGAGGTAGAGCATGGAGGCCACCGCATCGACGCGCAGGCCGTCGATGTGGAACACCTCGAGCCAATAGAGGGCGTTGGCCAGCAGCATGTTCGCCACCTCGCGGCGGCCGAAGTTGAAGACGGCGGTCTGCCAGTCCGGGTGCAGGCCCTGGCGAGGGTCGGCGTGCTCATAGAGGGCCGTGCCGTCGAAATGTGCTAGGCCGTGCTGGTCGGTGGGGAAGTGAGCCGGCACCCAGTCCATGATCACGCCGAGCCCTGCCGTGTGGGCGCGGTCCACCAGGCGGGCGAAGCCGGCCGGGTCGCCGAAGCGGCGGGTCGGGGCGAACAGGCCGATCGGCTGATAGCCCCAGGAGTCGTCCAGAGGATGCTCGGTGATCGGCATCAGCTCGATGTCGGTGAACCCCAGATCGAGCACATAGGGGATCAGGGCGTCGGCGATCTCGTCATAGGACAGGAAGCCGCCGTCGCCGCGG
This sequence comes from Caulobacteraceae bacterium, assembly GCA_037201645.1. GTDB lineage: Bacteria > Pseudomonadota > Alphaproteobacteria > Caulobacterales > Caulobacteraceae > JANWHQ01. Next base: position 323 of record JBBCHF010000001.1, on the reverse strand, counting down.
CGGCGCCAGGACCCCAGATGGACCTCGTAGGTGGAGATCGGCGCGCGGCGGGGATCATAGGCGCGGCGGGCCTGCAGATGGATTTCATCATGCCAGACGAAGTGGTCGGTGCGCGCGACCACCGAGGCGGTGGACGGCCGCATCTCGGACGCGAAGCCGAAAGGGTCGGCCTTCAGAGGCAACAGCTCGCCGCCCTGGCCGATGATCTCGTATTTGTAGACCGCGCCTTCGCCGACACCGGGGACGAAGATCTCCCAGAGGCCGCTGTCGACCCGCCTGCGCATCTGGGCGCGGCGGCCATCCCAGCCGTTGAGGTCGCCCAC